>NZ_CP042220.2:2400000-3039051 GCF_007858975.2 Dickeya poaceiphila | reverse complement strand
GTAACCGGTGATGTAGTCGATTTCCGTATGGCGCTGCGCCAGCACATCCTGACGCATTGACGACGTGTTGGCGGCGGTGTTCTGGATGATTTGATTCACATAGAGCAGCAAGTTTTCCGTTGAGGTATGAAAACCTTCACGGTCCATGACCCGCGCGACTTCCTGACAAAGCACTTCAATCTGTTCCGGATAAGACTGTAATTCGCCGTTGGTGCATTGGTGCAACACGCTCAGCGGATTGATAACGCAATTGGCGGCCAGTTTTAACCAGCAGGTGGCGTTAATGTGATTATGCCAGGCGACATCGGGCAGAGCCTGATGCAGCGTTTCAGCCAACCGGTTTTGTTCTTCTTCTCGGTGTGTTGACCGGTTGAGCGTACCAATATGCGTGATGCCCGCGGCGATATGTACCACCGTTGATGGGTCGCGCCGTGCAGCATGAGTGGTGACGCCCAATAACAGCGGCTGGCTGATTGCCGGTAATTCTTCCCAGGTTCCCATCCCGTTATGCAGCAGCAGAATGATGCAATCAGAGCGCAACCGAGGTAGCAGAGTGGAAATTGCATCAGATACCTGCCAGGCCTTCAGGGTAACCACCAACAACTCACTTTGTGTCAGATGTTCGGTATTATTGGCTGTCAGATTAAGGTTACAACGCTCACCGGAGAGCATCGTAACGTTAATCTGGCATGATACCTGAGGGATACGTAGCCAGCCTTGTACATCGTGCCCTTGCCGATGTAACGCATTGAGCCAGAGTTGGCCGATGGCGCCACAGCCAAGAACCGTAATTTTCATCCGCGATTTCCTTTGTCGAGGCCATTTTGTGTTTATCCGGCGTATCATAAAGTATTCCGCTGTCGTCTGCCCGTCGCTTGTTGCTGGAAGGCGGTAAGCCGGGTGAATTTTGCTTATTTGGCGTGAACGGTTATCATGCTCGGCGGCTATTGTCAGGAGAAAAAATTATGCCATCTTTCGATATTGTTTCGGAAATCGACATGCAGGAAGTTCGCAACGCGGTGGAAAACGCTACTCGTGAACTGGGCACCCGCTGGGATTTTCGTAATGTGCCTGCCAGCTTTGAGCTGAATGAAAAAGCACAGACTATCAAAGCGACCAGCGAATCGGATTTTCAGGTTAAGCAGTTAATTGAAATTCTGAGAGAAAAACTGGCAAAACGTGGAATTGAAGGCGGTTCACTGGAAATCCCTGAAGATATGGAACACAGCGGCAAGACTTATAGTGTGGAAGCGAAGCTGAAGCAGGGTATCGAAGCTACGTTGGCGAAGAAAATCGTTAAACTGATTAAAGACAACAAGCTCAAGGTTCAGGCTCAGATTCAGGGTGAGCAGGTACGCGTTACCGGGAAATCCCGCGACGATCTGCAAGGCGTAATTGCGCTGGTGCGTGGTGCTGAGCTGGGTCAACCCTTTCAGTTTAATAACTTTCGAGATTGAACTGACTATAGATACGACAATCGTCAGCTACATAGTATAAGGCACCGACAGGTGCCTTATACATTTCAATTTACGGGGTGACCTGCGGTTGGTTTTGAGTGCAGGCGGTGATGTGTGATAGCAGCCATGCTTTCCGGATTGTTAACCCGCTGTCTGGCTGATTAACTTCTCCAGTTGCTGTCTGCTGGTCTTGTTGCGATCAATTTTCACATAGGCGCTGAATTCATCCGGTATTATCACCACATCTGCTACCCCAGGATGTTGCTGTAGTTTATCGGACAGCTGGCTATCCCGCAGTGCTTCATTTGGCAAGGTAATACGCAGACTGCTTAGATAAGGCGGTTCTTGCATGGTGAAACTGACCAACAGCCATACTACCCCCAGCAGTGCACCCGTGCTAAATACCAGTGAGGCACCGTGCAGGTCATACAGCGCGCCGCCGAGACTGCCACCAATCGCCACGCCAATAAATTGTGTAGTGGAGTAAACGCCCATCGCGGTACCTTTGTAACCTGCTGGTGACTCTTTGCTGATAAGGGATGGCAACAATGCTTCCATGACATTGAAGCCCAGAAAGAACAGCTGAATGCCGATAAAGAATTGCCACAGCGCGTGGTTGCCTGCTTGCAGCAAAACCAGCTCTGCGGCAGTGATTATCATCACGCAGACAATGAACACCTGCTTCATGCGGCGTTTAACTTCTGCGTAGATGACGAATGGCACCACGGCAGCGAACGATATCAGCATCGTTGTCAGATAGACTTTCCAGTGGTCCTGCGGTGCCAGACCTGCTTGTTCCATGCCTCTCGGTAAGGCGACAAAGCTCGACATCAGCAGGATGTGCAGGCACATGATGCTGAAGTTGAGTTTTAACAAGCGAGAATTGGCCAGCACTTTGGCGACACCGCCACGCACGATGGCAGATTCACGGTTGAGCACATGGGAAGGGGCAGAGGGAATGACTGCCAGCGTGATGACGATAGCCAGCAGCGCCAGCAGCGCAATTCCCCAAAACAGCGCATTCAGCCCTAACGCATGGGTAACAATCGGGCCGACTACCATGGCGATAGCAAACGTAATGCCGAAGCTGACGCCGATAAATGCCATGGCTTTGGTGCGGTTTTGTTCACGTGTTAAGTCTGACAGCAGCGCCATGACCGCAGCAGAAATCGCCCCGGAACCCTGCAAAGCACGACCCAGAATAATCCCCCAAATGGAATGGCTGAGTGCAGCGATGACACTACCCAACACAAATATCAGTAGCCCACCAACAATGAGTGGCTTGCGTCCGATACGGTCAGACATAAGTCCGAATGGGATTTGGAAGATAGCCTGCATCAAGCCATAAATTCCTATGGCAACGCCAATCAGTGATTCGCTGGCACCTTGCAGAGCCATTCCATAGGTAGTTAACACCGGGAGCACCATGAACATGCCCAGCATACGAAGTGAAAAAACCAGACCCAGTCCCCATGTCGCCTTCTGTTCAACAGGGGTCATGTGATTATCGCTCATTGCTACCTCTGATATTTCGTTAGCGCTATTTTAGTGCCCGCGCCAAAAGGCGTAAACGATAGGTTTGTTTCTGTATTTAATTTGGTAAGCAGGGGAGGGAATAAAAAAACAGACGAGCAAGCCCGTCTGTCTGGTCGTATACATTGATGAGATCAGTGCAGGTAAGTCAGTAGGGTGTCCTGTACCGGTGCCATTGAGTCTATCGACATCATTACACTCAGAGAGGTTATGGCGACGATGGAAAATAAGAACAGTTTTTTTGCCCATACGCGGTCATCATTTGGGCGTTTGTAACCGGACAAAGCCATGCCGAGCCACCACACGCTGACTGCCGCCGCTACCACCAGGTATTTGTACCCAGCGTAACCACCCAGAGACAGCATCAGAGTAGCGATCATAAACGCCAGTATATACAGCGTAATATGATGTTTCGCCACAGAAATGCCTTTCACGACCGGCAACACTGGAATATTGGCGGCCTGATAATCCTTAAAGCGGAAAATCGCGATAGCGTAGGAGTGCGGCATTTGCCACAGGCTGAAAATCAGCAACAGGATCAGCGCACCAGCGTCAAACTGATTACTCACAGCACAGTAGCCGATAACCGGCGGTGCCGCACCGGACAGACTGCCAATCAAGGTGCCATAGACCGAATGGCGCTTCATGTACAGGCTGTAAACGCCGACGTATACCACAAATCCCATCACCGCCAGCCACATGGCCAGCGGGTTTGCCGCGAGATACAATAACGCAAAGCCAGCAATACCCAACAGCGACGCGTAAATCAGCGTATTTTTCAGCGGAATCAGCCCCTTAACCAGAACCCGATTCTTGGTCCTCTCCATTTTTTTGTCGATGTCGCGATCAATAACGTTGTTAAAGACGCAACCCGATGCAACGACCAGCGACACTCCGATAAGGGTCGCGGCAAACAGTGGATAGTTAATGGCGCCTTTGGCTGCCAGTAAAAATCCACCGATAACGGAAATCAGGTTGCCAAAAATGATGCCGGGTTTGGTGACCTGCAGGTATTGCTTAATCATCATGTAAAAGGCTCGGTTACTGAATCATCATATTGTGGTGCGCGTTCATCATGATCCATAGGGATCCCACCACCACAATTGCGATAATCAGGGCGGTAAACACAATGGCTACCAGATTCCATCGCTCTTCTGATGAGGTGTTGAGATGCAGGAAGTACACCAGATGAACCAGAATCTGGATAACAGCGCAACCCAGCACAGTTAACAGAATGGCGCTATGGGACGCCGAACCGTTCATCACCAGACCGAATGGAATGACGGTCAGGATGATGGACAGGACGAAACCAATCAGATAGGACTTCACACTACCGTGGCTGGCGCCTGCATGATCGTGTGTGGAATGACTCATTACATCGCCCCCATCAGATAAACTACAGTGAAGACACAAATCCATACCACATCAAGGAAGTGCCAGAACAAGCTCAGGCACATCAGACGGGTTTTATTGGTACTGGTCAGGCCGTATTTTGTTACCTGAATCATCATGATGGCGATCCAGATAAGGCCGGAAGTCACGTGGATACCGTGAGTACCAACCAGCGCAAAGAAGGAAGACAGGAATGCACTGCGGTCAGGGCCTGCACCTTCTACGATCAGGTGATGGAATTCATAGACTTCCATCCCGATAAACACCAGTCCGAACAGGAAGGTAAGACCCAGCCAGGCGTTAACCTGGCTCTTGTTACCTTTGTTCATGGCAATCATCGCCATACCGTAAGTAATACTACTGAACAGCAGGGCGAAAGTTTCTACCAGCACGAACTTCAGATCGAAAAGTTCCTTGCCAGTCGGGCCACCAGCCGTGCCGCTCACCAGAACGGAGTAGGTCGCGAACAACATCCCGAACAGGATGCAGTCGCTCATCAGGTAAATCCAGAAACCGAAGACTTTATTAGCACCGGTGTCGTGATGCCCATGCTCTGCATGGGCTGCATTGTGATGAGTTAACGTATCAGTGGACATTTTTCACGCCTGCCTTGCTGAGTTTATCGAAGTTTTGATTTTCGATGTGTTCGACCTCGTTAACCGGCACGTAGTAATCCACGTCCTGATTAAAGCTGTGGACGATCCAGGTCGCAATCATGCCCACAAAACCGATAATTGCCAGCCACCAGATGTACCAGATCATAGCGAAGCCAAACACCAGGCTGAACGCCGAGATGATCACACCGGCACCGGTATTTTTCGGCATATGAATTTCTTCATATTTTGTCGGTTTCCGATAGGCTTCGCCTTTTTCCTTGGTTTCCCAGAATGCATCACGTTCCTGAACATGTGGCACGATAGCAAAGTTGTAGAACGGCGGCGGCGAGGAGGTTGCCCATTCAAGAGTACGAGCATCCCACGGATCGCCGGTCAGATCGCGGTTCTGGTTACGGTCGCGGATACTGACGGCAAACTGGATAACCTGGCATACCACTCCCAGTGCAATCAGGCCAGCACCAATAGAGGCCACGACTAACAGTGGATGGAATTCCGGGTTGATCTGCTGGCTCAGACGGCGGGTCATTCCCATGAAACCCAGTGCATACAGCGGCATAAAGGCAACGAAGAAACCAATGAGCCAGCACCAGAAGGCACGCTTACCCCAGGTTTCATTCAGCTTGAAGCCAAACGCTTTCGGGAACCAGTAAGTGATACCGGCAAAGCAGCCAAATACTACGCCGCCGATGATGACGTTATGGAAGTGGGCGATTAGGAACAAACTGTTATGCAGCACAAAGTTGGCGCCCGGCACAGCCAGCAGTACCCCAGTCATACCACCGATGGAGAAGGTGATGATGAAGCCTGTCGTCCACAGCATGGCGGAGTGCGGTTGAATGCGCCCCTGATACATGGTGAACAGCCAGTTGAAGATTTTAACCCCGGTCGGGATTGAAATAATCATCGTCGCTATACCGAAGAAGGCGTTGACGTTGGCTCCTGATCCCATAGTGAAGAAGTGGTGCAGCCAGACGATGAACGACAAAACGGTAATGGCGATAGTTGCCCATACCAGCGAGGTATAACCAAACAGACGTTTCTTACAGAAGGTCGCCACCACTTCGGAGTAAATACCGAAGACCGGCAGAACCAGAATGTACACT
Source organism: Dickeya poaceiphila (assembly GCF_007858975.2). Taxonomy (GTDB): domain Bacteria; phylum Pseudomonadota; class Gammaproteobacteria; order Enterobacterales; family Enterobacteriaceae; genus Dickeya; species Dickeya poaceiphila. The sequence continues at coordinate 3,032,949 of NZ_CP042220.2, read as the reverse complement.
TCCGGATGGCCCCAAGCCCAAATCAGATTGATGTACATCATCATGTTGCCACCCATATCATTGGTAAAGAAATGGGTGCCGAGGTAACGGTCCAGCGTCAGTAACGCAATGGTCACCGTCAGAATCGGGAACGCAACAATAATCAGTATGTTGGTGCACAGCGCCGTCCAGGTAAACACCGGCATTTTCATCAGGCTCATGCCAGGCGCGCGCATTTTCATGATAGTGGCGAAGAAGTTAACACCAGTCAGCGTGGTACCTACGCCGGAAATCTGGAGACTCCATATCCAGTAGTCTACCCCCACACCGGGACTGTACTCCTTACCTGACAACGGCGGATAGGCCACCCAACCGGTCTGGGCGAATTCCCCGATCCCCAACGACAGGTTGATCAGGATAACGCCGGCAACAAACAGCCAGAAGCTCAGTGAGTTCAGGAAGGGGAAGGCAACATCGCGTGCGCCGATCTGCAGTGGAACCGCTATGTTCATCAGGCCAACCACGAACGGCGTTGCCACGAAGAAGATCATAATTACGCCATGCGCGGTGAAGATCTGGTCATAATGGTGAGGGTTAAGAAAACCTGCCTCACCGGCAGAAGCCAGTACCTGCTGTCCACGCATCATGACGGCATCGGCGAAGCCACGCAACATCATCACCAGACCGACGATGATATACATGATACCGATTTTCTTGTGGTCCACCGAGGTGAACCATTCGGACCATAGCCATTTCCATTTACCAAAGTAGGTAACGGCAGCCAGCAGCGCTAATCCGCCTAGAATGATTGCTGCCACCGTGACCATGATAATCGGTTCATGGTAGGGGATCGCATCAAGAGTTAATTTTCCGAACATCGTTTATCCCTCGGCTCCTTTTAATGAGAGGAGTGCTCGCTCATGTTCATGCCTTGGTGGTTCTGCATACCTTCTACTTTTTTAGGCTCGCTTTCTGCACCGTGCTGCATGTTCATGTTGTTGCCAATGAACTTGGTAATGATCTGGCTAAACAGTTCAGGTTGAACCTGAGAGTAGTACTCTACCGGATGGTACTCGGTAGGTTGCGCCAGTTTGTTAAAGTCATTCATCGTACTCAGCGTCTTGGATGACTTGCGTACATTCTCAACCCATTGGTCAAACGCTTGCTGATTCGGGGTCGCAATGGCGGTGAATTTCATGCCAGAGAACCCTTTACCGCTATAGCCGCCGGAGATACCGTCATACTTGCCAGGTTCGTTGGCGATTAAGTGTAACTGCGTCTGCATCCCTGCCATGGCGTAAATCTGACCACCAAGACGTGGAATAAAGAAGGAGTTCATCACCGTATCGGACGTAATCTTGAAGTTGACCGGAACGTTGGTCGGGAATGCCAGTTCATTAACCGTGGCAATGCCAAGATCCGGGTAGATGAACAGCCATTTCCAGTCAAGAGACACCACTTCAACATTGATGGGTTTGACATTGGAGTCCAAAGGCTTGTAAGGATCAAGCGAATGGGTGGTTTTCCAAGTGATTGTCCCAAGGATGAGGATAATGATGATGGGAACCGTCCAGACAACGGCTTCGATTTTGTTAGAGTGCGACCAGTTTGGCGTGTACTTCGCTTTTTCGTTGGAGGCTCTGAACTTCCAGGCGAAGGCAATCGTCATAATGATCACCGGGATAACAACGATCAGCATCAAACCGAGTGCTGTCAGTATCAACGAACGTTGCTCTAACCCGACTTGTCCTTTGGGGTTCATCAATGCCATATCGCAACCACTGAGAAGCAGTGTGGCGGCGATTAAAGACAACATCCCAAAAATTTTATTGTATTTCCTGAGTCTCATCTAGCGACCTCAATTACAAGGGCTCTATTGTCATTTCATGCGAGCGGGCATTTTACGGGAAGGTTACCACACTGTAAACATCATTAAAGAGATGTCAGTCTGTTGTTTACAGCTTTTGCCTGACATATCACATTTGAGATGCATTTCTTAAAATTACTTTTAAAAACAGTGGGTAAACCGTCTATAAAAAAGTATGTATCGCTTTTCAGGAATTACAACTATTTCTGAACACTATTTTGTTTTGTGTTAATGCTTGGTTTCTGTAACGTTGCATGAATTAACGTAATTGGACTGAATTATTAAAGGCAATAAAATAAATGTTTCTGAATCACTAAATAGCTTCTCATATTACCGCTCCACTTTAGCCAGGCCAGGTTGGTTGCCGGGAAACGGTGAAGCTGCATTCATAAATTGCGTTACCTGTTTCAGTAACTGCCACAGGTACCGGCACTGATGGTTTCGCGTTATCGTTTCGTGTAACGACAGCCACAATCGCTCTATCGGATTCAGCCACGGCGAATAGGTCGGCAGAAACAGCAGCCGGAACTTGCTGTTCTCCGCCAGCCAGCGCTCCACTTTGTGGCTTTTATGGATGATGTAGTTATCAACCACCAACGTAATGGTTTTTGCCCGCCGGTATATGCGTCGTAATACCTCTAACAGTTTGATAAATAAATCAGAACTCTTGCTGTTGCCACTAACGTAGGAGACTCTGCCCGTCACCGAATGCAGTGCGCCAGCCAGATAATGTTTCTGGTTCTGTCCCGGCGTGGCGATACGCTTCTGCTGCCCTTTGGGCATCCAGTCGGCACCGATTTTCGGGTTCAGGTCGATATCAACTTCATCCTGATAAAACACAGGATTAGCCGCTGAGCCCTGAGCCAGCGCCTGCTCGATGGCAAGCCGCTTTTCATCATAATACGGGTCCCTGATTTTCAGCGTCGGTGCGGCTCTGCGCCAGACCATACCGGCCTGTTTGAGGTATCGGTACAGGGTGGAACGGTGAAGTGCCACGTCAAAAAGCCGGTTGACGATACGGGTCAGTAACTCCGTACTCCAACGGGAGCGCAGCCAGCCGAAATCCTTCGGCGAACGTTGAACCAGCAAGGGAAGCACACGCTGGATATCGGCGACCGGCCAGCAAGGCGCACGACCGGGTCTGAGGCTCTTGAGTCCTTCAACACCCTGTAAAGTAAACCAGTTTATCCATCTTCCGACGGATGAACGCGCAGCACAGAGCAGTCTGGCAACCTCGGTGACGGTCATTCCCCGATGCAACATCAGCATGGCAATGAGTCGTCTGGCATAATTTTTATCGCGTGTTTGTTGGGCTTCTTTGCACATCAGTTGTCGTTCTTCATCAGGGATTGCTGCTATGATCGGCATCGCTCAGTCCGGTTGGTGGTTTGTGATGTTTGGCGATTGATCAGATCGCTCAACTCGGACTGAGTTCCCTTCAAGTGATCTACTATTTGGCGAAGCTATTTAGGGATTGGGAAGAAAAATAATTTAATAAAGTGATAATAAATGACGAGGCTACGTTTTTTATCGATAGCTTGTTTTAATTGAGTTAAACCATCGGATTTAATGGCGATGCCAAGACAGATAGTCAAGCAGACCGCCAAGCAAAATCGCTATTGTTGCAAGTGTCACTCCTGCAGTCATCAGTATGTTTTTTAGATGGGTATTTTCTAGCCAGCCCAGACCCAGCATTCCCCAGAAAAGCAGGCCGCCAGCAAACAAAATACAACCGACAAAAAACAACCTGGAAGCCAACGCATAAAGATGCGGATAGGCATGTCGATGCGGAAAAGTGCTGCCCGATTGCGCCAGTTCCAGCGATGATCGGCAAATGTTCAGCACAAGCAACCCCGGAATGGCGATGATGATAGACGACAGGTAAAACCATGCCCATCCGTACAGTTCCACAAACCAGCCGGCAATTGGGCCGACATAAACGCGTCCTACGGCTGAAAGTGCGGATAACAGAGCAAATTGGGTTGCTGAAAATGACTTGTTACAAAGTGTCATCAATAATGCCACAAAGGCAGTGGTTCCCATGCCGCCACATAGGTTTTCCAGAAATACCGCTGATGCCATGGTGAGCAACTGTTTGTCTGTGATAGCCAGTAACCAGTAACCGGCATTCGATACTGCTTGGAGCAGGCCGAACACCATCAGAGACCGGAACAGCGTCCAGCGTTGCATCAACACTCCGCCGTACAACGCACCGATAATTGTGGCGAACAACCCCAGCGTCTTGTTGACTAACCCTACCTCACCTGGATTGAAGCCGACTCCCCGAATCAAAAAAGTGGTGCTGAGGCTGACGGCAAACGCATCTCCCAGCTTGTACAATACAATCAGCATCAGAATCAGCCAGGCATTGTTGCGGCTGAAAAAATCTTTCAATGGTGCGAGGACCGCCTGTTCAAGGGTGCGCGGTGCCGGTTCGCTGACGATGGGTTCTGGTGAAAGCAAGGTCGCTATTGTGCACAGCAATAAAAGACTGGCCATCAGCCAATACGTAGCGTGCCAGCCGAGAAAACGATCAGCAATCCATAATGCCAGACCGCCGGAAACCAGCATGGCCAGGCGATAACCCAGAACAGAAATGGCGGCGCCGTTGCCTCGTTCTTCAGGTGGCAATAAATCGGTTTTGTACGCGTCAAATACAATGTCTTGTGAGGCAGAGCAGAACGCAATGATGACAGCCAACAGCGCCAGCCACCATAGATGTTGAGATGGATCCAACGTGCCGATAAAGGCAATGGCTGCCACCAGCAACAATTGCGTTACTAAGAGCCAGCCGCGGCGACGCCCCATAAATGGCGGCGTGTAGCGATCCATCAGTGGTGACCACAGAAATTTGAAAACATAAGCCTGCCCTACCAGAGAAAAGAATCCGATGGTTTTCAGATCCACATTTTCCACGGTCATCCATGCCTGCAACGTACCGGAGGTCAGTGCCAGCGGTAAGCCTGAGGCAAAACCCAGAATCAGAAGAATGGCGCGGTTGCGTTCACGGAAAGGCGAAAAAAAGCGGCTGAGCATATGAGGTCCTTGTTCCCTTGCCCTGTGGAGGGCAAGGGAGGTACGGCAGAATATACCGTTAGCGAGAGTTAGTTTTGATGAATGTGCTGATGCTGGTGTCCTGGGCCATATCATTGATAACATCACTCAGCACCTGATTAACCGACTCGGTAATCTTGCTGTTGGTGGCGGTAAGTGCGCCTTGTACATTATAGCTGGCGCGGTAGTTTTTGATTTGCTTATTGCCGTTGGCTGCCTGTGCGATGATGGAGATATCCGCTTTGGTGGTAATGTTGTAGCGCAAATTGCCTTCGGCGACATCGGCATACAGCGTGTTAACCACCACCTGCAGCGCGACTGGACCACCAGTGCCAATCATATAACCTCTGGCAGACATCTGTTTCTCCAGCACCTCTTGCAGCAGGAATCGCAGATCGCGCGATGGTGTCAGGGTAACCAGTTGACCATCTCGGTTGACTCGTGCCAGTGACTGGTCGGCACGCTGGTCTACGCCATTGATGCTAATGGTCACGCCCATTAAGGTTGGGTCCTGCGACGGCAGTGTTATTTTTGGCGTGACATCCAGCGTGTTGCTTTTACTGGCGCATCCCGCCAGCACGAGTGCGGCGAACAACGGGAAAATAAATTTTTTTAACATGTGTGTCTTCTCGTCATAAAACGGTGGTTGGCTGATAAACATAGGGCAGTATAATAACATTGTCTTGGACAAGGGAAAGAGCAGAAAGTAGTCAGTATCCTGCTGAGCTGCATTCATTTTTTCCATTGAATCTGGCGTGAATGCGGTCTGAAATCGGATAATGTCGTACTGGAGTGACGTCTCTGCCGTCGCCGCGTATCCTGACAATCAGTTCTTCTCCATTAATAATCAAAAAATGACTAAAATTGAAGTGGATAAGCGCGCAACTCATGATAAAAACCGTTTTGTTGAGATTAATTTCACTAATCTCTGAAAAGGTAACCCTATGATTCGTGAAAAGATAGAAACTAAGTTGCGTGCTGAATTCGAACCGCAACACCTTGAAGTTACTGATGAAAGTCATCGCCACAATGTACCGGTCGGTTCTGAGAGCCATTTCAAGGTGGTGTTGGTTAGCGAGCATTTTTCTGGTGAACGGGCTATCAGTCGTCATCGCGCGATTTATCGCGTGTTAGCTGATGAGCTGGCTGGGACAGTACATGCACTGGCGTTGCATACTTATACGCCGAAAGAGTGGCTGGATTTGCAAATGACGGCGCCCTTGTCTCCTCCCTGCGGCGGTGCGGGGCTACAGCTCTGAATGCTGAATATACTCACTCACAGCATTTGCGGCGATTTACAGGTGACCTGCGGTGATTGAAGACAGAAAGTGTGAAAGTCCTCCGCCAATAGTCTGGTTACTCTCCTCGACTCGCTCTATTGATGCCGCTATAATGCCGCGTCTTATTTTCCGGAATGTATTCGGGACGCTTCTGACTAACTATAGGGAACTGGTCCGGTAAAGTGGCCATCCTGGTTCTGTGAGACTGTGATCAACAAGGTTGCCCCTGGGCGCTTTATGAACACGGCCTCTGGGGTTGACCGAGCACTGTGATTTTTTGAGGTAACAAGATGCAAGTTTCAGTTGAAACCACTCAAGGCCTTGGGCGCCGCGTAACGATTACCGTTGCTGCTGACAGCATTGAGAATGCTGTTAAGAGCGAATTGGTCAGTGTGGCTAAAAAAGTTCGTATCGATGGTTTCCGCAAAGGCAAAGTGCCGGCGAAAATTGTTGAACAGCGTTATGGCGCCTCCGTCCGTCAGGACGTGTTGGGCGATCTGATGCAGCGTCACTTCGTTGATGCCATCATCAAAGAAAAAATCAACCCGGCTGGCGCGCCGAACTATGTTCCGGGCGAATACCAGATCGGTGGCGATTTTACTTACACTGTAGAGTTCGAAGTTTATCCGGAAGTTGAACTGAAAGGTCTGGATACCATCGAAGTTGAAAAACCGTTGGTAGACGTATCTGACGTTGATGTGGACGGTATGCTGGATACTCTGCGCAAGCAGCAGGCAACCTGGAAAGAAACTGATCGCGCTGCGGCAACTGAAGATCGCGTAACCATCGATTTCAACGGTTCTGTTGGCGGTGAAGAGTTCGAAGGCGGTAAAGCTTCCGATTTCGTTCTGGCTATGGGTCAGGGCCGTATGATCCCTGGTTTTGAGGATGGAATTGTTGGCCACAAAGCGGGTGATGAGTTCACTATTGATGTGAAATTCCCGGAAGACTACCACGCTGAAAACCTGAAAGGTCAGGACGCCAGGTTCGCTATCGTACTGAAGAAAGTGGAAGAGCGTGAGCTGCCGGAACTGACTGCCGATTTCATCAAGCGTTTCGGCGTTGAAGACGGTTCTCTGGAAGGCCTGCGTGCTGAAGTGCGCAAAAACATGGAGCGTGAACTGAAAGGTGCGATTCGCAACCGTGTGAAATCTCAGGTTATCGATGGTCTGGTGAAGGCCAACGAGATTGACGTGCCGGCTGCATTGATCGACAACGAAGTTGACGTTCTGCGCCGTCAGGCGGCTCAGCGTTTCGGCGGCAACGAAAAACAAGCTCTGGAATTGCCGCGTGAACTGTTCGAAGAGCAGGCTAAACGTCGTGTAGTGGTTGGTCTGCTACTGGGCGAAGTGATTGAATCTAACGAGCTGAAAGCTGACGAAGATCGCGTCAACACATTGATCGATGAAATCGCATCTGCGTATGAAGATCCGCGTGAAGTGGTTGAGTATTACAAGAAAAACAAAGAGATGATGAACAACATGCGTAACGTCGCGCTGGAAGAGCAGGCGATTGAAGCTTTGTTGTCCAAGGCGAAAGTGGTAGAGAAAGCGGTTAGCTTTAACGAGCTGATGAACCAGACTGCGACTGCCTAATCCCGATTTTTATCTAAAGTCGTCTCTTCAAAAGCCCACAGCTTGCGCTGTGGGTTTTTTGTTCCCTGAGACGGCGAATTGCTCAGCGTATCGCTAGCGAGCTTCTGCCAAATCTGCACTATGATTAATAACGATTAATGCGTGATAGCCGTTAAATTAATCAGAGTGTAATCCAACCGGCTTTCGGTGCAGGATATCGCTTTAACCGACATGAATCGCTGGTGTAAGCTTGAAAGAAGATGCATCGGTCCCCAACTGGTTAAATAACCGCGTAGATTGCATCGTCAGGGAAATTCGCCTGATTCCGACAACGGCGAGATGGCTAACTGCGTGTCAGAGCATGGTCATCACTTTCTATCTCAAGTAGAATCAGGCCTTATGCGCCAAATGCATTTTATCTAGGAGACGTTAATGTCATACAGTGGCGAACAAGAAAAATTGGCCCCGCACATGGCTTTGGTGCCGATGGTGGTTGAGCAGACTTCGCGTGGGGAGCGTTCTTACGATATCTATTCCCGGCTTCTGAAGGAGCGAGTGATCTTTCTGACCGGTCAGGTAGAAGATCATATGGCTAACCTGATTGTGGCGCAGATGTTGTTTCTGGAAGCCGAAAACCCTGAGAAAGATATCTACCTGTATATTAACTCTCCGGGGGGCGTGATTACCGCCGGTATGTCGATTTACGACACCATGCAATTTATTAAGCCGGATGTCAGTACCATTTGTATGGGACAGGCAGCGTCAATGGGAGCGTTCCTGCTGACCGCAGGTACTAAAGGTAAGCGTTTCTGTCTGCCGAATTCCAGAGTGATGATTCATCAGCCATTGGGTGGGTTCCAGGGGCAAGCAACGGATATTGAGATTCATGCCAAAGAGATCCTCAAGGTGAAAGCTCGAATGAACGAGTTGATGGCCAAACATACTGGTCAGCCTCTTGAAGCGATAGAAAGGGACACGGAGCGTGACCGTTTCCTCTCTGCTGCCGAGGCAGTAGACTATGGGTTAGTGGATTCCATACTCACCCATCGTGAATAACGCCGTAGATACGAGATAGCCCGATGACGCGGGTTGCCGGCCATATGGCAGTAGGCTGGTTTTGTTGTGGCGCTATTGCTATGTGGTTGGCCTGCGGGCAAGAGACTAGAGAAGAGGTTTGACTCATGACAGATAAGCGCAAAGACGGTTCAGGGAAGCTGCTGTACTGTTCTTTCTGCGGCAAAAGCCAGCACGAGGTTCGTAAGCTGATTGCCGGGCCGTCAGTGTATATCTGCGATGAATGTGTTGACTTGTGTAACGACATTATTCGCGAAGAAATTAAAGAGGTTGCGCCACACCGTGAGCGCAGTGCGTTACCGACGCCACACGAAATCCGCCGTCATCTTGATGATTATGTCATCGGCCAGGAGCAGGCGAAAAAGGTGTTGGCGGTTGCGGTTTATAATCACTACAAACGTCTGCGTAACGGTGACAGTAATAGTGGTGTCGAACTGGGCAAAAGCAATATCCTGCTGATTGGGCCGACCGGTAGTGGGAAAACATTGCTGGCGGAAACCCTGGCCCGTTTCCTGGATGTCCCTTTCACCATGGCTGATGCCACTACATTGACCGAAGCGGGTTACGTTGGCGAAGACGTTGAGAATATCATTCAGAAGCTGTTGCAAAAGTGCGATTACGATGTGCAGAAAGCGCAGCGCGGTATTGTCTATATTGATGAAATCGACAAGATTTCCCGTAAATCCGACAATCCGTCCATCACTCGTGATGTGTCTGGCGAAGGTGTTCAGCAGGCGTTACTGAAGTTGATTGAAGGCACGATCGCCGCTGTTCCGCCGCAAGGTGGCCGTAAGCATCCGCAGCAGGAATTTCTGCAAGTTGATACCTCCAAGATCCTGTTTATCTGTGGTGGTGCATTTGCCGGGCTGGACAAAGTTATTGAGCAGCGTACGGATACCGGTCGTGGTATTGGCTTCAATGCGACAGTCAAAGGTTTGTCTCAGAAAGCGACAGAAGGCGAGTTGCTGGGGCAGGTGGAACCGGGCGATTTGATCAAATTTGGTCTTATCCCAGAGTTTATTGGTCGTTTGCCGGTAGTAGCCACGCTCAAAGAGCTGGATGAAGAAGCCTTGATCCAGATCTTGCGTGAGCCGAAGAATGCACTGACCAAGCAATATCAGGCACTTTTCAAACTGGAAGGTGCGGAATTGGAATTCCGTGACGAAGCGTTGACCGCCATTGCTAAAAAAGCGATGGCACGCAAGACTGGTGCGCGTGGTTTGCGCTCTATCGTGGAAGCGGCGTTGTTGGAAACGATGTACGATCTGCCTTCACTGGAAAACGTGGATAAAGTGGTGATCGATGAGTCTGTTATTTCGGGGCAAACCGAACCGCTGCTGATTTACGGTAAGCCCGAAGCACAGCAAGCATCTGGTGAATAATTAGCCTAAAAAACAACGGTAAACGACAAAGTGGGGGGTTTTAGCCCCCCATTTTTTTTTACACACGTTCAGTCGTTGAATGTGAGGTATTTATCCCCATATACTCGATTACCTATAGGCGAAAACCGTGATGCCCGCGTTTCACGGATTCCCTTAACCTGGCGGAAACGAAACTAAGAGAGAGCTCTATGAACCCTGAGCGTTCCGAACGCATAGAAATCCCCGTATTGCCGTTGCGCGATGTGGTGGTTTATCCGCACATGGTCATTCCGTTGTTTGTTGGGCGGGAGAAATCAATTCGGTGCCTTGAAGCGGCTATGGATCACGATAAAAAGATCATGCTGGTGGCACAGAAAGAAGCCTCAACGGATGAGCCTGGTGTTAACGATCTTTTCTCGGTAGGGACGGTCGCCTCTATTCTTCAAATGCTGAAACTGCCTGATGGCACCGTTAAGGTGCTGGTGGAAGGCTTGCAGCGAGCACGCATCACGACACTCTCTGACAGCGGAGAGCATTTTGCGGCTCAGGCCGAATACCTGGAGTCGCCGGCAATTGAAGAGCGTGAGCAGGAAGTGCTCATGCGCACGGCTATTAATCAGTTTGAAGGCTACATCAAACTGAACAAGAAAATTCCCCCTGAAGTATTAACATCGCTTAACAGTATTGATGATGCCGCACGTCTTGCCGATACCATTGCTGCGCACATGCCACTGAAGCTGGCGGATAAACAATCGGTACTGGAAATGTCCGACGTAACCGAGCGTCTGGAATACCTGATGGCGATGATGGAATCCGAGATTGATCTGCTACAGGTGGAAAAACGTATCCGTAGTCGTGTCAAAAAGCAGATGGAAAAAAGCCAGCGTGAGTATTACCTGAATGAACAGATGAAGGCCATTCAGAAAGAGCTGGGCGAAATGGATGATGCACCTGACGAGCAGGAAGCGCTGAAACGTAAAATCGATTCTGCGAACATGCCGAAAGACGCGCGCGAAAAAGCCGAAGCGGAGTTGCAGAAACTGCGCATGATGTCACCGATGTCGGCGGAAGCGACCGTGGTACGCAGTTACATCGACTGGATGGTGCAAGTGCCGTGGCAGGCGCGTAGCAAAGTGAAGAAAGATCTGGTCAAAGCCCAGGAAATGCTGGACAGCGACCACTATGGACTGGAACGAGTCAAGGAACGCATCCTTGAATATCTGGCGGTACAGAGCCGGGTAAGCAAGATAAGAGGGCCGATTTTGTGTCTGGTTGGTCCGCCGGGGGTAGGTAAAACCTCTCTGGGTCAGTCGATTGCCAAAGCTACCGGTCGCAAGTATGTCCGTATGGCGCTGGGCGGCGTACGCGATGAAGCGGAAATCCGCGGTCATCGTCGCACCTATATCGGTTCCATGCCGGGCAAACTGATTCAGAAGATGGCGAAGGTGGGCGTAAAAAACCCGTTATTCTTATTGGATGAGATCGATAAGATGTCTTCCGATATGCGCGGCGATCCTGCTTCTGCCCTGTTGGAAGTACTGGACCCGGAACAGAACGTGGCATTTAACGATCATTATCTGGAAGTGGATTACGACCTGTCCGACGTCATGTTTGTGGCAACGTCCAACTCCATGAACATTCCGGCACCGCTGCTGGATCGTATGGAAGTGATCAGGCTGTCCGGCTATACCGAGGATGAAAAACTCAATATTGCGCGTCAGCACTTGCTGCCGAAGCAAATTGAGCGTAATGCCCTGAAAAAAGGTGAGCTGACGGTCGAAGATAGTGCCATTATCGGCATCATTCGCTATTACACCCGCGAAGCTGGGGTGCGTAGTCTGGAGCGTGAAATCTCCAAGCTGTGCCGTAAGGCGGTAAAAGCGCTCATGATGGATAAGGCTATCAAGCATATCCTTATTACTGGCGACAATCTGAAGGAGTATCTCGGCGTTCAACGCCACGACTATGGTCGTGCAGACGAAGAGAATCGTGTTGGTCAGGTAACGGGGCTTGCCTGGACGGAAGTCGGTGGCGATCTGTTGACGATAGAAACTGCCAGCGTACCGGGCAAAGGTAAGCTGACTTACACCGGTTCTCTGGGTGAAGTTATGCAGGAGTCGATTCAGGCTGCACTGACTGTGGTACGAGCCAGAGCTGAAAAGCTGGGAATTAATTCCGACTTCTATGAAAAACGTGATATTCACGTTCATGTGCCGGAAGGGGCGACACCGAAAGATGGTCCGAGTGCCGGTATTGCAATGTGTACCGCATTGGTGTCTTGTTTAACCGGTAACCCGGTGCGTGCTGATGTAGCGATGACGGGGGAAATCACGCTGCGTGGGCTGGTGTTGCCAATTGGCGGGTTAAAAGAAAAATTGCTGGCTGCACACCGCGGCGGGATCAAGACCGTGCTGATTCCGGAAGAGAACAAGCGCGATCTGGAAGAAATTCCGCAGAATGTGATTGCCGATTTGGACATTCACCCAGTCAAACGCATTGAGGAAGTGCTTACTCTGGCCTTGCAGAACTCACCTTATGGCATGGATGTGGTAAAGTCGGTGGCTAAAAAATAGTGACCTATAGCAAAAACCACTGAGAAAATAAGGGTTGGTAAGTAAATTGGTGCTTGCCAGCCTTTTTTCGTGCCGCTAAGTTAGAGCACTGTCGAGACTGCAGGCCGGTAACCGGGGTTTTGACTGAATTAATAAAGCTACATGCTGCGCTGGACACCCTAGCGTAATGACAGTATTTCAGAGGGGATGATAGTGTGAACAAGTCACAATTGATCGACAAAATTGCCGCAGATGCTGATATTTCCAAAGCGGCAGCAGGGCGTGTGTTGGATGCAATTATTGGGTCTGTTACCGAATCTCTGAAAGCAGGGGATGACGTTGCTTTAGTTGGTTTTGGTACGTTTTCTGTTCGTGAGCGTGCGGCGCGTACTGGCCGTAACCCGCAAACCGGGAAGGAAATCAATATTCCTGCCGCTAAAGTGCCGGGTTTTCGCGCTGGTAAAGCACTGAAAGATTCAGTGAATTGATGATTAATTAGCAAAATCTGAGTCGGGACGACTTTCCAGTCCAAACACTACCTGACTCAATGTGATGGGTAAGGTAAGATATGAGGCGCATCATGGCATGATGTGCCTTTTTTTACAGCTAATTGAGATTACTGTTATCAGGCAAATACTTGAATGCGCCCTAGCCGAAGACGGCTATAGCAATAGCAGGGAAGTATGGCTACGGCCTGCGCAGGGGAAGTGTTATCCATTCTACAGCGGAGTGTTGTCACATTATGATGGACAATTTACGCGCGGCCGCTAACAACGTCGTGCTGAAAATTATTCTTGCCTTGATTATTGGTTCATTCGTGTTGACCGGTGTGGGAGATTACCTGATACGAGGTTCAGGTGATTACGCGGCCAAGGTAAATGGCCAGGAGATTACCCGGTCCCAGCTTGAGCAAGGGGTTCAGAATGAGCGTAGTCGCCAGCAGGAGATGTTGGGAGATAATTTCTCTGCACTGGCCGCTAATGAGGGGTATATGCAGCAGTTGCGCAAGCAGGTGCTGTCACAGCTCATTGATGAAACGCTGGTTGTGCAGTATGCCCATACCTTGGGGCTGAGTATCAGCGACGATCAGGTCAAACAGGCGATTTTCGTTGTGCCTGAATTTCAGACCAATAACCGTTTCGATAATGACAAATACTTGTCACAGGTGCGTCAACTGGGGCTGACGACAGATGCTTATGTGCAATTTCTGCGTAAGCAATTGTTGACTCAACAATTGATTCGCGGGTTAGGTAACACTGACTTCGTATTGCCGCAGGAGCTTAATAATCTGGTGGCGATGGCAGCACAAGATCGCACCATTCGTACGGCAACTATCGATCTCAATGCCAGAGCCAGGAATCAGACGGTTTCTGATGAGGAAGTGAAAAACTTCTACGATCAGAACAAGGGCCGTTATCTGGCGCCAGAGCAGTTCAAAGTCAGCTATATTATGCTGGATGCGGCTGCCATCATGGACAAAACCAAGGTGGATAGTAGTGATATCGCCGCGTACTACGAGCAGCATAAGAGTGAGTTCACCCAGCCGGAACGCAAAAAATACAGCGTCATTCAGTTAAAAACTGAGGCGGATGCTAAAGCAGTACTGGAGCAGTTGAAGAAAGGCGCTGATTTTGCGGCGCTGGCTAAGGAAAAATCTACTGATATTGTTTCCCGTCGTAATGGCGGTGACTTGGGTTGGATGGATGATGGCTCTACAGTCGATGAAATCAAACAGGCTGGTCTGAAGCAGAAAGGCCAATTGTCTGATGTTGTTAAATCTTCGGTAGGTTACCTGATTATTCGACTGGATGATATTCAGGCTCAGCGTGTTAAAGCGTTGGATGAGGTTCGTGCTGATTTGGCTGAAAAGGTAAAACGTGAGAAATCGCTGGATGCGTTTTACGCTTTACAGCAGAAGGTGAGTGAAGCGGCCAGCAATGATAATGAATCGTTGATTTCTGCTGAGAAAGTCGCCAACGTCAAGGCAGTTCAGACAGACTGGTTCACGCGTGACAACGTACCTGCCGCATTGAACTTCCAACCGGTGACTCAGGCTATTTTGGGTGGTTCGCTGGTTGGTGAGAATGGCACGCCGGGTAACAATTCAGATGTGATCAGCGTCGAAGGTGATCGTGCGTTCGTATTGCGCGTGACTGACCACAAGCCGGAAACGACTCAACCGTTGGATCAGGTGCGCGAGCAGGTCGTTCAGGCGTTGAAACGTCAAAACGCAGAGCAACAAGCCAGAGTTGACGCTGAAAAGATTCTCGCTGATCTCCATCAGGGTAAAACCGACAGCATGAAAACCGCTGGCCTGAGTTTTAGTGCAGCGAAAGAGATGTCCTCTGTTGGTCAGACTGATGCGCTGGCGGAAACGGTGTTTGCGATGCCGCAGCCGAAGAAAGACCAACCGTCTTACGCAGTGGCTCAGGATCAGGCTGGTAATATCGTTCTGGTTGCATTGGATGCTGTGAAGCCACATACCTTGTCTGATGAGCAGAAGAAACAGTTCGGAACCCAGATTGAGCAAAGCTCTGTGGGGGCGTTGTTTGATACTTTGCTGACCAGCTTGCGTAGTCAGGCGAAGATTAAGTTCGGTAACGCTGCACAAGAAGTGCAATAACCCTCGCAGAGTTTTGCAAATCACTGCAATATTTAAAGGCCGCTTTCGCGGCCTTTTCCACATTTTCAGTTTGCTGTTTGTCGTGTGTCTAGTGCTCAGGCATTGTAGCTGTGCTGTCAAACACAAGGAGGAAACAGCATGAAAAACTCAGGAATCAAAGCGTTATGTCTGATTGTCGGGATGAGTCTCTCCGGTGTCTCAACGTGGCTTCATGCCTCGCCCGGCACTACCACGCCGGAGAAAACCGCGGCAACTGCAGTGAAACCCTCTTCGCCGGAGCAGAAAACTGAAAAATCGGCTAAGCCCGCTACAACGTCAGATGAAGAGGAAGTGAGCATTAACACCGCAACGGCAGAACAACTGGCTGCAGCACTTAATGGCGTTGGGCTAAAAAAGGCTCAGGCGATAGTGTCTTATCGTGAGCAAAATGGTCCGTTTACCCAGATCGATCAGCTACAGGAGGTTCCGGGAATTGGCAGTGCGCTGATCGAACGCAATCAGTCCCGCTTGCGTCTGTAACTCGTTTTATCGTTGGGGAAAGCTGGCGAGAATGCCATTCCACAGCGGCAGGCAGGATCAAATGTGAAAGGCCAGTACCAGACAAGCATTGTCTTGTCTGGTACCCGGTGGGTCTACTTCAGCCCGGTTTTGTGTTTCAACGAAGCCATTACGGCTGATGGATTATGCTGGTACTCCGCCAGCCCTTTTGCCCGCAGATGACACGCAGCACATTGCCCACACCCCGTTCCTTTGATGCCGTTGTAACAGGTGAGTGTATGGTTTTTGACGATATCAAGCTGTTGATAGTAGTCCGCCAGCGCCCAGGTTTCAGCTTTATTGAGCCACATCAGCGGCGTCACGAAGCGAATGTCTTTAGCCAACCCCAACGCTACTGCCTGATTCAATGCCTTGACGAATTCATCGCGGCAATCAGGATAGCCGGAAAAATCGGTTTCACAGACGCCGGTAATAACAGTATTGGCTCCCACCTGATAGGCATAAATCGAAGCCAGTGTCAGAAAGAGGATATTTCGACCGGGAACAAAGGTACTCGGCAAACCATCACTCGTAGCGTCAAATTCGGGCACAGGGATATTGTCGCGGGTCAGGCTGCTGACCGCCAGTTCGTTGAGCAAACTGACGTTCAGCACTTTATGCGCTTTTGCTCCCAGCATTTGCGCCAGTTCAGCGGCAACATCGATTTCAGCGCGGTGGCGCTGCCCATAGTCAAAAGTGACGCAATGGACGTCATCGTACTGCTGCAATGCTTGTATCAGACAGGTGGTAGAGTCCTGACCACCGCTGAAAACTACAACTGCGCTTGTCATTCTTGTTTACCCTCATGCGTGGGAGCCGCCAGTTGGCCGCTGTTCGTCAAACCTATTCTGGCGCTTATGGTACCTGAAATCCCGGTGCGGTTCAGTGCAAGGAGCGTGCAGCCGCTCAGGATGCCATCATGGAAGGCGATATTTTTCGGTCAGTTGCTGGAGATAGGGCATGACATCACCGATGTGGCTTTTTACCCAATCCTGATTGTAATAAGTATCAAGATAGCGCTCACCACTGTCGCACAGCAAGGTAACGATTGCCCCACGTCGTCCTTCTGCCACCATTTTTGCGGCCAGTTGCAGCATACCCCAGACGTTAGTCCCTGTGGACGGTCCGACCTTGCGCCCCAGAATCTGTTCCAGCCAGTACAAGGTAGCAATACTGGCGGCATCAGGTACTTTTATCATGTCGTCGATAACGCCAGGAATAAACGATGGCTCGGCTCGCGGGCGACCAATGCCTTCAATAAGACTGCCGCATTTTCCGGTGAGTGTGCGATCCTGCTGACGATAGCAATCGTAGAATACCGAGTTTTCCGGGTCTACCACCACCAGTTGCGTATCCAGTCCTTTGTAACGGATATAGCGCCCCAGCGTAGCGGAGGTGCCGCCTGTACCAGCGCTCATCACCAGATAATCTGGTGTTGGGAATGGTTCGCGCTCCATTTGTCGGTAGATGCTGTCTGCAATGTTATTATTGCCGCGCCAATCGGTGGCACGTTCTGCATAAGTGAACTGATCCATGTAGTGGCCGTGCAATTCTTTGGCCAGTTCTTCGGAGGCCGCGTAAATCTGGCCGGATTGTTCGACGAAATGGCAATTCCCGCCGTAGAACGTGATCTGTTCAATTTTTCGTCTGGCTGTACAGGATGGCATCACGGCAATGAACGGTAGTCCTAGCAGGCGGGCGAAATAGGCTTCCGATACAGCTGTACTGCCGGATGACGCTTCAATAATTGGTGTACCTTCGTTAATCCAGCCATTGCAAAGACCGTACAGAAATAGGGACCGAGCAAGGCGATGCTTGAGACTACCGCTAGGGTGTGTGCTCTCGTCTTTAAGGTAAAAGTAAATACCGGGATAGTCCGGCAGAGTCAGACGAATCAGATGAGTATCTGCTGAGCGTTGAAAGTCGGCCTCAATTGCACTGACGGCATCACGTACCCAGGTGCTGGTCATGTTAGTTGTCCTGCTGAAAAATAGTCATATTCTCACGCGGTGTTCCACCAACTGATGTAGTACGTACATGAGCTTGGAGGGATATGATTTAGCGTATCGGTTTTTACAGAAAAAAAGATTGCTTTTTTGTCTGTAAAGAGTGCTAACTAGAGAAAATTTTTCTCTTTTATATCACTATGCTGGATAAAACTGATCGTATTTTGCTGTCATTGCTACAGCAGGATTGCACTCTTTCACTGCAGGCGTTGGCTGAGGCAGTGAACCTGACTTCCACCCCGTGCTGGAAACGGCTTAAACGGCTGGAGGATGAGGGATATATCAAGTCGCGCGTTGCGTTGCTGGATAACGAAAAATTGGGGTTGGGGCTAACGGCATTTGTGTTATTGAAGACACAGCAACATAACAGCGCCTGGTATCGTGAATTTTCCCGTTTTGTTTCCGATATGCCTGAGGTGCTGGCGTTTTATCGCATGGCGGGAGAATACGACTATCTGATGCAGGTTCAGGTAGCTGATATGAAAAGCTACGATGCTTTTTACAAACGTTTGGTCAATGGTATACCGGGGCTGGTTGATGTCACCTCCAGTTTCGCCATGGAGTGTATTAAACAAACAACAGCCTTGCCCCTGCAGGTATAAAATTAATTCACTATTCACTTTATGTATAATGACCTGTTTACTGCATTCTACTTTGCTATGTAGCTGATGGACTGAAAACGCGTGAGACTCTTTGTTCAACTGGGATGGTATTTCCGCCGTGAATGGAAGCGCTATATGGGGGCGGTAATCCTGTTGATTGTGATTGCTATCCTGCAATTGCTGCCGCCCAGACTGGTTGGCATTATTGTTGATGGCGTAACACAGCATCAAATGGCCACATCCTCGGTGCTGTGGTGGATTGGCGGAATTCTGCTGGTCGCCTTATTGACCTATCTATTGCGCTATTTCTGGCGTATATGGCTGTTTGGTGCAGCCTATCAATTGGCCGTTGAACTGCGTGAAGATTTCTATCGCCAACTGAGTCGGCAGCATCCTGCCTTTTATCTTCGCCACCGTACTGGAGACTTGCTTGCCCGTGCCACCAATGACGTGGATCGGGTTGTGTTTGCCGCCGGTGAAGGGGTGTTAACGCTGGTTGATTCCATGGTGATGGGATGTGCGGTACTGGTAGTGATGTGTACCCAACTGAGTTGGCAGTTGACGCTAATAGCGCTGGTGCCAATGCCATTGATGGCTGTGATCATTAAGCGTTATGGCACCCAGTTGCATCAACGTTTCAAGGACGCACAGGCTGCTTTTTCCTCACTCAATGACCATGCTCAGGAGAGCCTTATCAGTATTCGCATGATCAAAGCCTTTGGACTAGAAGATCATCAGTCGGGTCGTTTTGCTCAGGTCGCTGCTGACGCCGGACAAAAAAATATGCGAGTGGCGCGTATAGATGCGCGTTTCGACCCGACCATTTATATCGCGGTAGCGATTTCTAATTTGCTGGCCGTCGGTGGCGGTAGCTGGATGGTGATTAATGGTGCCCTGACTCTGGGGGCATTAACCAGCTTTGTGATGTATCTGGGGTTGATGATTTGGCCGATGCTGGCGTTAGCCTGGATGTTTAATATTGTTGAGCGAGGTAGCGCTGCTTACGGTCGAATCCGTCAATTATTGTCTGAAGAGCCGGTAGTGGTAGATGGTTTTCAGGCATTACCCGCTGACTCTGGAACGTTGGTTGCAAGGATTGACGCATTCCACTATCCGGGGAGTGCGGCGTTGGTGCTCAATGATGTTCGCTTTACATTGGCGCCGGGAAAAACGCTGGGGCTTTGCGGTCCAACCGGTTCTGGCAAGAGTACGTTGCTGGCATTGCTTCTGCGTTATTTTGATGTTGAGCAAGGGCAGATTACCTATCATCAGCAACCATTGCACCACATTCAGTTGGATGCACTGCGCAGCCGCTTTGCGGTAGTGAGTCAGACGCCGTTCCTGTTTTCGGATTCAGTAGCTAATAACATCGCGCTGGGCCGCCCTGATGCTTCCCAACAACAAATAGAAGAAGCGGCGCGGTTGGCAAATGTACATGATGACATCCTTCGCCTGCCGCAGGGATACCAAACTGAGGTGGGTGAACGGGGAGTCATGCTGTCTGGTGGTCAAAAACAACGCATTGCCATTGCTCGCGCGCTGTTGCTGGAAGCTGAAGTGCTGGTGCTGGATGATGCATTGTCAGCGGTAGATGGACGCACGGAACACCAGATTTTGAGCAACTTGCGCCAGTGGGGGCAGAAACGGACCCTGATTATCAGTGCACATCGCTTGTCGGCACTGGTAGATGCCGATGAAATTCTGGTGTTGCAGCAAGGATATGTGGCGCAGCGTGGCGATCATGCGTACCTGTCGCAGCAGGCTGGATGGTATCGTGATATGTTCCGCTATCAGCAACTGGAAGCCGCGCTGGATGATTCACCCTGTGAGGAACAATCGAATGAATAATCCCCGTGCGTTATGGCCGACACTGAGACGGCTATTGGCTTACGGGCTGCCGTGGAAGAAAACGCTCGGAACCGGTGTGTTGCTATTATGGGTAGCGGCTGGAGCAGAAGTCGCAGGTCCGGTGCTGGTCAGTTATTTCATTGATCATGTGGTGAGTAAAGGCGAGTTTCCATTGCTGATTGCGGCCAGTCTGGCGACAGTATATGTCCTGTTACAGATCATGGCGGCGCTGTTGCACTAT
Organism: Dickeya poaceiphila; assembly: GCF_007858975.2. GTDB lineage: Bacteria > Pseudomonadota > Gammaproteobacteria > Enterobacterales > Enterobacteriaceae > Dickeya > Dickeya poaceiphila. The sequence goes on along the minus strand of NZ_CP042220.2, from coordinate 3,012,351 downwards.
ATTCAGGCGTTGATGTTCAATCGTGTTGCGGTTGGTGTCGTGCAGCAGTTGCGCATTGATGTAATGGATGCCGCTTTGCGTCAACCCTTGTCGGTGTTTGACACCCAACCCGTCGGGCAGTTAATTTCCCGCGTGACTAATGATACGGAAGTGGTTCGGGATCTGTACGTGATGGTGGTGGGCAGTGTACTGCGCAGCGCCGCGCTAATTGGGGCGATGCTGATTGCCATGTTCAGCCTGGACTGGCGTATGGCGCTGGTGGCCACCACAATTTTTCCGGCAGTAGCAATTGTTATGGCGATTTATCAACGCTACAGCACGCCTGTCGTTCGCCGGATGCGTAGTTACCTGGCGGATATCAATGATGGCTTCAACGAATCCATCAGTGGCATGAATATTATCCAACAGTTTCGTCAACAGATAAGGTTTGGTAAAAAGCTTAGCGTCGCCAGTTGGTCGCATTATGACACGCGTATGCAGACACTGAGGTTGGATGGGTTCCTGTTGCGCCCACTGCTAAGCCTGTTTTCGGCACTGGTGATGTGCGGTCTGTTGCTACAATTTGGGTTTAGTGCTGTCGGTTCTGTAGGCGTTGGGGTGTTGTATGCCTTTATCAACTATTTAGGCCGGTTGAATGAGCCACTGATTGAATTGACCACCCAGCAATCGATGTTGCAGCAGGCCGTTGTAGCCGGAGAGCGTATTTTTGAATTGATGGATGGTGCCTGTCAGCAATACGGTGATGATATTCGTGCGTTAGAGAGTGGGCGCATTGATATCAATAAAGTGACGTTTTCTTATCATAAAGACAGGCCGGTGTTGCATCACATTGAGCTGCATGTGCCGGATCGGGGATTTGTCGCGTTAGTTGGGCATACCGGGAGTGGTAAAAGTACGCTGGCAAACCTGCTGATGGGGTATTACGCACCAGATAGCGGGGAAATTCGTCTGGATAATCGTCTGTTGCCGAGCTTATCGCATCAGGTATTGCGCCAGCATGTGGCGATGGTGCAGCAGGATCCAGTGGTGTTGGCCGATTCTATGTACGCGAATGTCACACTGGGGCGTGACATCAGTGAGGAAATAGTTTGGCAGGCGCTGGAGATGGTGCAACTGGCATCGCTGGTGCGTAACATGCCGGAAGGCATTCATAGTCGGATTGGCGAGCAGGGCAATAACCTGTCCGTTGGGCAAAAGCAACTGCTGGCGCTGGCCAGGGTGCTGGTGGCGACGCCAAGAATTTTAATTCTGGATGAAGCGACCGCCAATATCGATTCCGGTACTGAACAGGCTATCCAGCGAGCGTTGCGGCTGGTGCGTTCCTATACAACATTGGTGGTGATTGCGCATCGTTTGTCTACTATTGTCGAAGCAGACAATATTCTGGTGCTGCATCATGGCAGAACGGTGGAGCAGGGAACGCACGAACAATTGCTGGCAAAGGAAGGCCGATACTATCAGATGTATCAACTGCAGCAGGCGGGCAAGGAATTAACTTTTTCGCAGCCACATGACTCCGTCGCACTGATCTCTCAGGCACCATGACTGCCAACGCAGTGCAGCATTTCGCACCATAATTTGGCAGATCATTCCTTGTTGTACAGTGTGTTGCACTGAAACTAAGCGTGATGCACTATTTTTGTGCGTCACGCGCTCCTGTTTTTCCCATTTAGTGTTCATACTTCATCCAGTCATCTTCTTTTCTGTCTTTAAAGCATCACGTTTCATCGCTTTTATATCGGTGTGGGATTTGTGGCACACGATTTGCTTTAAGTGATGCGTGGAGATATTGAGAGTGACGGGCAATAGCCTGAACTTACATGGTTAGGGGGATGAGGATGAAACTGGTTACTGTGGTAATTAAACCGTTCAAGCTGGAAGATGTACGTGAAGCACTGTCTTCTGTGGGCATCCAGGGGCTTACCGTCACTGAGGTGAAAGGGTTTGGGCGCCAGAAAGGGCACGCAGAATTGTATCGCGGCGCAGAGTACAGCGTTAATTTTTTGCCAAAGGTGAAGATCGATATTGCGATCGCTGATGACCAACTGGATGAAGTTATTGATGTGATCAGCAAAGCCGCTTACACGGGTAAGATTGGCGATGGCAAAATTTTTGTTGCGGAACTGCAGCGTGTCATCCGTATCCGTACCGGCGAAACTGATGAAGCCGCACTATAACTATTACCTGATTTAGCCTTATTAAATAGGGATGAATGAAAAAATGAAGAAATTTTCCTTGTCGTTAGGTTTAGGGGCGGCAGCCATGCTTCCAGCATGGGCTATGGCGGATACGCCGGCACCTGTAGTGGATAAGGCGGACAACGCGTTCATGATGATTTGTACGGCATTGGTACTGTTCATGACGCTTCCTGGTCTGGCGTTGTTCTACGGTGGTTTGATTCGCAGCAAAAACGTGCTGTCTATGCTGACCCAAATAACAGTAGCTTTTGCCCTGGTCTGTATCTTGTGGGTGATTTATGGCTACAGTGTGGCATTTAGCACCGGCAGCCCGTTCTTTGGTGGTCTGACTAACTTCATGCTGAATGGCATTGATATCAACTCAGTCAGCGGTACTTTTTACCAGTTTATTCATGTGGCGTATCAGGCGTCCTTTGCTTGTATCACAGTAGGCTTGGTGCTTGGTGCTTTGGGTGAACGCGTGCGTTTCTCTGCTGTGTTGATCTTCTCTGCACTGTGGTTCACGTTGTCTTATTTGCCGATGACTCATATGGTATGGGGTGGAGGTTATCTGGCGGCAGATGGTGCGCTGGACTTCGCCGGTGGTACGGTGGTGCATATCAATGCTGCAGTGGCTGGTCTGGTTGGCGCATTACTGTTGGGCAAACGTGTCGGTTTCGGTAAAGAGGCGTTCAAACCACACAATCTGCCGACAGTGTTTTTAGGTACCGCGATCCTGTATATCGGCTGGTTCGGTTTTAACGCGGGTTCTGCTGCCGCCGCTAACAATATTGCTGGTCTGGCGTTCCTGACCACTGTGGTGGCTACTGCCGCTGCAATCCTGGCATGGGTGCTGGGTGAGTGGGTTACTCGTGGCAAACCCTCTCTGTTGGGTGCCTGTTCCGGTTGTATCGCGGGCTTGGTTGCCATTACACCAGCAGCGGGTACTGTGGGTATCGGTGGCGCAATGGTGATCGGCTTTGCTGGTGGCTTTGCTGGCCTGTGGGGCGTGACCGTGCTGAAGAAATGGCTGCGTGTTGACGATCCTTGTGATGTGTTCGGTGTGCATGGCGTGTGTGGTATCGTCGGATGCTTGCTGACTGGCGTGTTTACTGCTTCATCACTGGGTGGTACTGGTTATGCTCAGGGTGTGACCATGGCTCATCAGGTATGGGTTCAGCTGTTTAGCGTGATTGTTGCTATCGTATGGTCTGGTGTTGCTGCGTTCATCTCTTTCAAGGTTGCGGATATTGCGGTTGGTCTGCGTGTACCGGAAGAACAAGAGCGCGAGGGATTGGACGTCAACAGCCACGGCGAAAACGCGTACAACCAATAATTTTTCTCGTTCGGTAACGGATATCACTGTTACCCTAATGAACTCAAAAAAACCACCTTGAAAAAGGTGGTTTTTTTACATCTCAAATTAGCGATTATTGTCCATGCCGCCGGATGACGCCTTCCTGTGCACTGGAGGCCACCAGCACACCTTCACGGGTGTAGAAATGGCCGCGTACAAATCCGCGAGCACCAGAGGCTGAGGGGCTTTCAACGGTGTAAAGCAGCCAATCATCCAGACGGAACGGTCGGTGGAACCACATGGCATGGTCAATGGTGGCGACTTGCATACCTTGCTCAAGGAATCCTACGCCATGCGGTTGCAGCGCCGTAAGCAGGAAGTGGCAATCGGAGGTATAGCCGAGCAGATATTGGTGTGTTCTCTCGTCATCAGGCATGGTGCCATTGGCACGAAACCATACTTGCCTGACTGGAGGAGAAACTTCGCCTTTTAATGGGTTATGGAATGTTACCGGACGAATCTCAATCGGTCTGTCAGCAGTAAAAATTTGTCGCATAGCCGGCGGAATCAAATGTTCCATGCTACGGGCAATATCCTGTTCAGATGGGAGTTCTTCAGGTGGTATTACTTGTGGCATCTCATTTTGATGTTCAAAGCCGCTTTGACGAGTCTGAAAAGAGGCTGTCATGTAAAAAATCGAACGGCCATTCTGAATGGCACTGACGCGTCTGGCACTAAAGCTGTTACCGTCTCGCAGTGTCTCTACATCATAAATAATCGGTTTCTGGCTATCGCCAGGGAGCAGAAAGTAGCTGTGAAACGAGTGGACGAAGCGCTCTGCGGGTACGGTTTGTCTGGCAGCTGACAATGCCTGGCCGACTACCTGTCCACCAAATACCTGACGTAATCCCAGATCCTGACTTTGACCACGGAATAGTCCTTCTTCCAGTTTTTCCAGATTCAGCAGATCGAGAAGATTTTGTAATGCCTGACCCATAGTTCAGCCTTTAGAGTAATGTGATTACGTAACTAATTTACCGCAATAAGAAACCGGTTTTCGTCAAAACACCTTGGCAGAGCCTGAGCAGCAAATTGAGATAGTAATGGACAGCGCCATAACTATCGGAATTTTCCACCATAATTGTCATGCTGGTTGGTTCATACTTATTAACAGATGCGGTATTAGCTGACCGTCATCTTGAATAGAATAATATTAAGGAGGCTTAGCCTATGAGATTATGGCATATCTTTGGCGGTATTACGGTATTGTCCGCACTTTCCGGATGCGTGAATAACCATAGTACTGTTTCTGAGGCGGCTGCACCGGCAATAGGGCAGGTTCAGAGGCTTTCCCAACCTGTTAGCGGAATGCCCACTGTGACTGGCACAATCAATATTCGCCAAAAAATCGCGTTGCCACCAGATTCGGTGCTGACGGTAACGGTATCTGATGCGTCTATTCCAGATGTACCCTCAAAAGTTATCTCCCAGCGGGTTATCCGAACTGAAGGCCAGCAGGCACCATTCCGGTTTGTACTGCCTTATAACCCGTCAGAAATTCGGCCTGATGCCCGAATTCTGCTAAGCGCCGCTGTTGCTATTAACAACCGGGTGACACTGATTACTGAACATGTGATGCCAGTGGTCAGCAATGGGGTGAATAATGCCGATCTGACCTTGATACCGGTGCCAGCCGTGCCGGTACCTGCGAAACCTGCTGGGTTTTTAACACCTAATGAGCCGGAGACATCGGGTGATAGTTCTGGTTTATTATTGCAATCTTATTAATGTCTTCTCTCGCTGGCGGTCAGTATTAACGGCCTTGCATGTACCGCCAGCGGAATTTGTCCAGATCGATCTTCCCTTCCGAATTCAATATTATTCCTTCAGATTGAAGGGCTGATTTTTGCCGCTGAAAATCTGGACCTGTAAGTGAAATCTCACCTTTCCGGTTAATTACCCGGTACCAGGGTAACTCGCTGCCAGCGGGTAAGCCCCGTAATATACCGCCAACTTGCCGTGCTGCGCGCGATGAACCGGCAAGGAGTGCAACATCGCCATAGGTAACAACACATCCGTAAGGAATTGCGGCGATAACGTGGATGACGCGCTGTCGAAAATTATCCACCTCAGTAGTCATGTATGGGGTCAACGTGTTGGAAACGGATAGAAAAATGACCAATACCAGCAGTATAAAAGCTGATGATGAGTAAGAAAACAGCGATTAAGCGCCGTTTTCTTGCAATTGCTCAGTCCATCACCGATAATGCCCTCCGCTCCACGACAGTGGGGCTGTCAATGGAGGCCCTGTTGGTTCTCCCGCAACACTAACCTGTGGACCCGGTCAGGTCCGGAAGGAAGCAGCCGCAGCAGGCGACGTGTGTGCCGGGATGTAGCTGGCGGGGTCTCCACCACTTCATCTTCTCAAACTTTCCTTTGATGGCGTTGATGCCATGTCAACTATTTAATCTCCTGACACTCATTAGTGCAATAATGGCGCTTTTTAGATGAGCGGGACAGCAGCAAGAATTTTTAGTAAGACAATTAAATTTAATTCTGAGTATCAGGGCAATCAATAAAGAGAACTTTAGGTAGTGATGAAAAAAGTTGCAGTGAACAATTTTTGTTACAAACGGGCGATTTTTTCTTGCTGCTAAAAAACAAAGGCCGACGGCATATCGGCACAGTGTCTTTATGTTTATGCATTGAGCTGCTGTTTTTACTACTTATCGAACATATTTCCACACAGCAGTTGGTACTTTGTCGTAAAGTTTATTCATCGTTAACTCTGCAAGACGGTGGTCTGCGGCTGAATAGAACATTTCAAGTTCATCGTTAGAAAGCTCGTACTTGTTTTTTTCTATAACACGCTCAAGCGTATCGATGGTTGTGCATTTACGCAAACGCATTAGATAGTCGATTTTTTTCATAGTGACCTTATTAGTTTTCCTGGATTCAAATTAAGACTTAGATAAATTATTACTTAAGTTTTTACTACCGTACAGATGCTCTTTTCTGAGAACATTCTGAATAATTGTGACTTGGATTTTTGCCATTTCCGCAACTCTGCATCATTTATACCGTAGTTGCTGAAAAGAATATAAGTATCGTCTAGATATTTCTCAACTCGTTCACATAACGCCGCTTCATGCGGGTATTTTATTTTGTAGGTAACAACAAATGCTGCAATGTGTTCGATAAGTTCGTTTAGTTGAAGATTAACCGCAGAGGTCGGATCATTCACCCATCCACGGTTACTGTCACCTAATGTAGCAATACTTTCATCGTGCAGATTTTCACATAAGAATCTGAGTTGGGCAATATCATAATGTTGGGGTGTATACTCATCCATTTCTATCCCTCCGTAAGCTACGATTCAGTTTCACTTAGGGTCACCACGTTGCCAGACTGGTGGTGTAATGAAGTGCAGAAGATAGAATGCCCCCTCAGTATGCCTCAATGTCCCTTAATCTTAAGACGAACAGGGGTAACACGGTGAATGTCAGGGAATGACGCAACATCACTGTTATCAATCATTCTGAATTCATTATAGCAAAAAAGCCAACGTTTACGGTGTGGTCGAACCATTTTTATGACGATAGCTGCCATTGATGGGCTGCTTCCAGTGAGCCTTGATATATTTATCGACATTTGACACAAGTATATTTAATTTTTTTTGGCGTTAGCAAGAATCACTGTGTTAATTAATCTTTCTGGTTTGTCTTTATTTGTAAAGATTCTGGATGGATGAGAAAGTAATTATTTTATCATTTTGTTTTTAAAGGGGATTTTGTTTTTTGGTTAAGGAAGGTGCGGTAATGCGCACCTTCCAATAATTTTTCTTCTAATAATAATTAACGTTTTTTCTTTTTCCTGCCCTGCACGGCATTGAAACGTGGATTGGTTTTACAGATGACATAGACACGACCCCGTCGTTTGACCACGATGCAGTCTTTGTGACGTGTTTTGGCGCTGCGCAGAGAGCTTAATACCTGCATGAATAATTCCTCATATTATGATTTCAGAAAGCGACCGAAACGCTGTTGGAAACGCGCTGCGCTCCCCTCTTTGGCGTATTCTTTTTGTTTGCCGGTATAATAAGGATGAGAGGCAGAAGAGACGTCGATAGTGACGTAAGGGTAGATTTCGCCTTCGTACTCGTAGGTTCTATCAGTTTTGATCGTAGACCCAATTTTATAAAACACATTCTCACTCGTATCGTGAAACAGAACAGGACGGTAGTGAGGATGAATGTTCGCTTTCATAATCGCCTCATTTGTTATGTTATAACATAACTTAATTGTGCGCTTTTTTAGCGTGATAATCAACGCTATGGTTTGCAAGGAGATGTAAGGTGAGTGAAATTGCAAGGGGCGTGCCTGACATCTGAAAAAACGCTTGAAAAAAAAGGCCGCAAAGCGGCCTTTTGAAGAAAAGTAATGTGTTAGTGATTGGGCTGCGAGTGCTCGCGGTGTGATTCGTCCGTTTCTTTCTTTTTGCTGAAGCGGCGACGTACCACCACAAAGAACACTGGTACGAAGTAGATAGCCAGTACGGTAGCGGTAATCATCCCGCCCATTACACCGGTACCAACCGCGTTCTGCGCGCCAGAGCCTGCACCACTGCTGATAACCAGCGGCACCACGCCCAGAATGAACGCCAGTGATGTCATCAGAATTGGTCGCAAACGCATACGCACGGCATCCAGCGTGGCCTCGACCAAGCCTTTTCCTTCTTTTTCCATCAAATCCTTAGCGAACTCGACGATCAAGATAGCGTTCTTGGCGGATAAGCCGATGGTTGTCAGCAGACCTACCTTGAAGTAGACGTCATTTTCCATACCACGTATGCCTGCTGCCATCACCGCGCCAAACACGCCGAGTGGGACAACCAGCATAACAGAGAAGGGGATTGACCAGCTTTCATAAAGTGCAGCCAGACACAGGAATACCACAATGGCGGAGATAATAATCAGCGCCGGTGCCTGGTTACCTGCCAGTCGTTCCTGATAGGACATGCCAGTCCAGTCGAATCCGATCCCCGGCGGTAATTGAGACGCCAGTTGTTCCATCAGCGCCATGGCTTCACCCGTACTCTTACCGGGAGCTGCTTCACCCACCAGTTCTACTGCCGGTAGACCGTTATAACGCTCCAGGCGTGGCGAACCGTATTCCCAACGTGCAGAAGCAAAAGCCGAGAACGGGACCATCTGACCTGAGGCGCCACGGACATACCATTTTTGGATATCGCTGGGCAGCATACGGAATTTGGCTTCAGCCTGAACGTATACTTTTTTCACCCTGCCGCGATCAATGAAGTCATTGACGTAAGAACCTCCAAGCGCAGTAGTGAGTGTGGCATTAATAGTCGAAATCGATACACCGAGCGATTGTGCTTTTTCCTGATCGATCTCAAGCCGGTATTGCGGCATATCTTCCATCCCGTTGGGACGGACACGTACCAGCGTATCGGGATGTTGAGCGATCATTCCCAGCAGTTGGTTACGAGCAGCCATTAGCTTATCGTGGCCGAGGTTGTTTTGATCGATCAGTTCAAAGTCAAAACCACTAGCAGTACCGAGTTCAACGATTGCTGGTATGTTGAACGGGATAACTATCGCTTCCTTGATTTGGGAGAGGGCGCCAAAAGCACGACCGATAATCGCATCGACTTTATTGGCAGCACCGCTTCGTTCATCCCAGTCTTTCAGGCTGGCGAAAGCGATACCCATGTTCTGGCCGCGACCAGCGAAGCCGAAGCCGTTAACGGTAAAGACCGATTTAACGTTTTCTTTTTCGTTTTTCAGGTAGTAATCATTCACCTTATCAAGCACTTTCTGCGTGCTTTCCTGGGTGGATCCTACCGGCAGTTGCACCATTGTCAGCAATACGCCCTGATCCTCCTGAGGCAGGAAGGAGCTTGGCACACGGGTAAATCCAAAAGCCAGAACCAGAACAATAATCAGATATAACACGACGTAGCGGCCAGTGCTGCGCAGGATATTCGCAACACTGCTGGTGTAGTGATGGGTGCTCTTGTCGAACAGGCGGTTGAACCATCCGAAAACACCTTTTTTCTCGCCATGGTTAGCGATAGGTTTCAGGATAGTTGCACACAGCGCCGGCGTCAGGATCAATGCAACCAGTACCGACAGCACCATGGAAGACACGATGGTGACGGAAAACTGGCGGTAGATAGCGCCGGTTGAACCGCCGGAAAACGCCATGGGTATGAATACTGCGGACAGCACCAGCGCGATACCGACCAGCGCGCCCTGAATCTGTCCCATGGATTTACGTGTGGCTTCTTTGGGCGGCAATCCTTCTTCCGCCATGACACGTTCCACGTTTTCCACTACGACGATGGCATCATCCACCAATAGGCCGATGGCCAGTACCATAGCGAACATGGTCAAGGTGTTAATCGAATAGCCGAAGGCGGACAGAATAGCGAAGGTTCCAAGCAGTACCACGGGGACGGCAATAGTGGGAATCAGCGTGGCACGGAAATTCTGCAAGAACAGATACATCACCACGAACACCAGCACGATGGCTTCCAGCAGTGTTTTCACCACCTCGTAAATGGAGATTTTTACGAACGGCGTCGTGTCATACGGATACACCACCTTCAGCCCGGCCGGGAACGTCGGTTCCAGTTTGGCGATTTCTGCTTTTAGCGCTGCCGCGGTATCTAACGCATTGGCGCCTGTGGCAAGTTTAATCCCCAGGCCAGCAGCAGGGCGGCCATTATAACGTGCAATAACGTTGTAGCTTTCACCGCCAAGTTCGATGCGGGCAACGTTATTCAGGCGAACTTGCGAGCCGTCCTGATTAACTTTCAACAGAATCTTACCGAACTGCTCCGGCGAATTCAGTCGGGTCTGCGCAATAATGGACGCATTCAGTTTCTGGCCGGGAACCGGTGGTGTACCGCCCAACTGACCAGCAGCAATCTGGTTATTCTGTACCTGAATCGCTGAGATAACATCGCTGGTGGTCAGCTGGTAATTGTTCAGTTTGTCTGGGTCCAGCCAGATGCGCATGGCGTATTGCGCACCAAACAACTGCGTGTCGCCTACACCACGTACGCGACTGATAGGATCTTTGATGCTGGCGCCGACAAAGTCCGCGATATCCTGCTGGGTCACGTTATTGTTATCGCTGACAAAACCAAGCACCATCAGGAAACTGCTGCTGGATTTTTGCACGCTAACGCCTTGTTGCTGCACTTCCTGCGGCAACAGCGGCATTGCCAGTTGCAGTTTGTTCTGTACTTGTACCTGCGCGATGTCTGGGTTGGCGTCAGCATCAAACGTCAGTGTGATCTGTACGGTGCCGGACGAGTCACTGTTAGAAGACATATACAGTAACTTGTCGATCCCGTTCATGTTCTGCTCGATCACCTGTGTGACGGTATCCTGCAGGGTTTTCGCATCAGCGCCTGGATAGTTTGCGGTGATCTGAACCGCAGGTGGAGCTATCGTCGGGTACTGCGCAATAGGCAACTTCAGGATTGCCAGTGTCCCGGTGAGCATCACCATAATGGCGATGACCCAGGCAAAAATCGGGCGATCTATGAAAAACTTGGCCATGGATTACCGGCTCCCTGTTAAGACTTAGCGGGTTGGGACTGCGGTTGCGGCTGTTGCGCATTGCCTGCGGTCGCTTCCTGCACTTTTACCTGCATACCCGGTCTGACTTTTTGCAGGCCTGTCACGATGATGCGGTCACCCGGCTTAACGCCTGAGGTTACCAGCCATTGGTCGCCGATAGCCTGGCCGGTAGTAATAGGATGGACCTCTACCTTGTCGCCAGCTCCGACCACCATCACAGTGGCATCGCCACGTGGTGTGCGGCTGACTCCCAGCTGTGGCACCAGAATTGCGTTGGGATTCACACCTGAATCTATCTGTGCACGAACAAACATACCTGGCAGCAGGTTGTGATCCGGGTTCGGGAATACGGCACGCAGTGTAATGGAGCCTGTGGTTTCATCGACAGTGACGTCGGAGAATTCCAGCGTCCCGGTCTGGTTGTAATGGGTACCGTTATCCATCGTCAACTGGACGTTGGCTTTGCCATTGGTTTGTTGCAGGGTACCGTTTTCCAGTTCTTTTTTCAGACGCAGGAAATCGTTACTGGACTGAGTGACATCGACATAGATCGGGTCCAACTGCTGGATTGTCGTCATCGCTGTCGTCTGCCCATTAGCCACCAGCGCCCCTTCTGTCACGGTGGATTTTCCTACCCGACCGGTAATAGGGGCTGTTACGCGCGTATAGTTCAGGTTGATCTGGGCGCTGTCGAGTGTGGCTTTGGCGGCTGCGACTGAGGCTTCAGTCTGACGTGCCGTCGCAACGGCCTGATCGTAATCCTGCTTACTGACGTAATTAGTGCCGAGCAGCGGTTTGTAGCGATTAACCGTCAACTGTGCAATTTCAGCATTCGCCTGAGCCTGAGACAGGGCAGCCTTGGCGTTGTTGTACTGGGCCTGGTAGGTTGCCGGATCGATCTGATACAGCGATGTACCCACTTTGACATCGCTGCCTTCAACAAAGTTACGCTTCAGAATAATACCATTTACCTGAGGGCGTACTTCGGCAATACGATAGGCGCTGGTGCGTCCCGGCAGTTCCGTGGTGATATTCAGAGTTTGTGATTTTATCGTAACGATGCCGACTTCCGGTGCGCCCCCCTGATGGGCACCCCCTTGAGAGGCCTGATTGTCACATCCTGTGAGTACGAGGCCGCCAGAAAGCATCAGCATTGTTGCCAGAGGCGTAAGCCTTCTGTTTTTATTCATAGATAAACCCCAAGTATCCGATTTTTAATTGACCAATGGATCACACGCTATTAAACCCATTGCTGCGATAAATTCAGGTTCGTGCTATGTTACATACATCCGTGAATGTATGTAAATCTCACATCTCTTGAAAGTCAGCGCTATGGCACGAAAAACCAAACAACAGGCTCATGAGACCAAATGCCAGATTATGGACGCGGCAATGCGTCTATTCTCCGAGCGTGGTGTTTTCTCAACATCATTGTCCGATATTGCGGTTGCTGCCGGCGTGACTCGAGGTGCTATTTATTGGCACTTTAAAAACAAAGCTGAACTATTTGATGAGATATGGGCGAGATCAGAAGCCAAAATTTCTGATTTCGAAGCTGAGTATCAGGCAAAATTTCCTGATGATCCACTGCATGTGCTCAGAGAATTGCTAATTTATATGCTGAAATTGACCGAATTCGATGCCGAGTGGCGCTCGATGATGGAGATCATTTTCCATAAGTGTGAGTTTGTTGGCGAATTACTGCCAACCTTCAATGCCCGCAAAGATTTGTACTTTGATTGCTACGATAAAATAGAAACCTCGCTGACAAACTGTATTCAGAAAGGGATGCTGCCGATGGACGTTAATCCACGGCGCGCAGCAGTAGTTATGCGTGCTTATCTGTCGGGGATTATGGAAAACTGGTTGTTCCTGCCGGAAAGCTTTGACCTGCAAAATGAAGCGCCGTATCTGGTTGACGGACTTATCGATATGTTGCGTACCAGCCCGGCCTTACGCCAAAGTGATTGATACACGAGTGTATGAGCACTGTAAGTAAGGCTCAACATTCGATACGCAGAAATACAGCCTGACATACCTTGTCTTTCAGCAGACATGATAGACTGCGCCATCTTTGTAAAACTGATGATGCATTATGAGCCGCTGTTTCACCGTTTCTGGTTTGTTTGCCGTTCTTTTTCGTTCTTTTCTTGATAAATGTGTTCGCTGCCGCTTGCCTTACGTCTGGGTGTTTTTGTTTGGAATGGCGCCGTTATGGTCTACGTTTGCCGCTGGCAACGATTTGCCGACCCGCGCTGAGATCCAAAATCGTCTTGATACCCTCAACAGGCAGAAGAGCCTGACCTCGGTAGATAAACTGACCCAGCAGGATCTCACTCAGACTCTGGATGTACTGGATTCTATTGATCGCGTCCGGCAGGAAACCAACCAACTGAAGCAGCAGGCGGCGCAGGCACCGGCCAAACTCAAGCAGGTAAATGAAGATCTGGTGTCATTGGGTGGGGCGGCACAGGTGTCTCAGCAAGCGCTGGAATCGCTATCACTAAAACAACTGGAAGCCCGCCTTAATGAAGCGCTGGACGACCTGCAGTCCGCACAGGAAAACCTGTCTACTTACAATAGCCAGTTGATTTCACTCCAAACTCAGCCTGAACGGGTACAGAGCGCGTTATATTCTGCTTCTCAGCGCAGTCAGCAACTGCGCACCCAGCTCAGCGGACTTGACCCGTCACTGGAGCCGTTACGGCCAAGCCAGCAGATAATGTTGCAGGCGGAGCAGACGCTGGTCGGGCTGCAAATGGAGCAACAGCGTAAAAGCCTGGAAGTGAATACCACCTTGCAGGATCTGTTGCAAAAACAGCGTGATTATACCGCTGCACAGATAGGCCAACTGGAACACATGGTGCAGACGTTGCAAGGAATAATTAACAACAAACGTCTGAATCTATCGGAAAAAACGGCCAAAGAGGCGCAAAATTCGGATGAGTTACAGCGTATTCAGGAAAACCCGCTGGTTAAAGCGGAAATGGAGACGAATCGTCAACTCAGCCAGCGTTTAATCAAGGCGACGGAAGCTGGTAATACACTGGTTCAGGAGAGCATTCAGGTAAAAAACTGGCTGGATCGGGCCACACAGTCAGAACGCAACCTGAAAGAGCAGATTACGGTGTTAAAAGGCAGCTTGTTGTTGTCGCGTATTCTTTACCAGCAACAGCAAAACCTGCCATCGGCTGACGCGATGGGCAATATCAGTACGCAGATCGCCGATCTGCGTCTGGAGCAGTTCGATATTAACCAGCAACGTGATGTGCTGTTTCGTGGTGATGAATATATTCAGCAACTGGTCACGCGCAGCAATGCCAAAGTAGATGCCGAGGTGACTGATGCGCTGGAGCAGATTCTGGATATGCGCCGTGAATTGCTCGATCAGCTTAATAAACAACTCGGTAACCAACTGATGCTGGCTATCAACCTGCAAATAAGCCGCCAGCAACTGATGAGCGTGAACGATTCGCTGCAACGTACTCTGACCCAGCAGATTTTCTGGGTTAGCAGTAATAAACCGATGGATTGGAACTGGCTGAAAGAGCTGCCATCGACCTTGAAACAGCAGGTAAAAAACCTGCATTTCAATCTGAAAGGCGGGCAGTTACGTCAGGGATTCATGGATTCGCTGGTGCTGATCATTCCGACGCTGTTGATTGTCGGTCTGCTGCGGTGGCGGCGTAAAAGTATCGATACTTATATGGGGAAACTGGCGGAAGATGTCGGGCAACTCAAGCGCGATAGCCAGTTACACACACCAAAAGCCATTCTGTTGTTGATTTTGAACACCTTACCGGGCGTGCTGGTAATACTGTCGTTGGGGTTATGGCTGAAACGGGCCGATAGTCAAATCAGTAATTTTGCCTGGCTGTTAAGTGAACATCTGGCATTGTTCTGGGCCGTTTTCGCCACCGCCTGGTTTAGCCTCAAACCTGGGAGCCTGAGCGAGCGCCACTTCAATATTCCGGCATCCCGTTGCGCACATTATCAGCGTCAGACGCTGCGACTTGGTGGTGCGCTGCTGCCGCTGATGTTCTGGTCGGTGGTAGGTGAGAAAGCACCGTTATATCTGGTGGACGATGCCATTGGGCAGATAATTATCGTTTGTAACCTGTTGCTGCTGACCATTCTGGTATTTCCGGTATGTCGTGACTGCTGGCGAGAAAAAGAACGTCATACGGTGCAGCTGATCGTGGTGACGATGATGGCTGCCATGCCGCTATTTCTGATCGGGTTAATGCTGAACGGGTTTTTCTATACTTCGCTACGGTTGGCTGGCCGTTGGATTGACAGCCTGTATTTGCTGATCGTCTGGAATATCGTTTATTTCGCTACTATCCGTGGATTAAGCGTTGCGGCACGCCGTCTGGCTTATCGCCGTGCGGTGGCGCGACGCCAGAGTCTGGTCAAGGAAGGGGCGGAAGGCAGTGAACCGATGCCGGAAGCGCCGCTGGCGTTAGAACAGATCAGCCAGCAGTCTTTGCGGCTGACAACGATGGTGCTGTTTTTGGCGTTCTCCGGTGCGTTTTACTGGATCTGGGCCGACCTGGTGACGGTATTCTCCTATCTGGACAGTATTACGCTGTGGCATTACAGCACGGCGAATGCCAGCGGCACGGTATTGCAACCGGTAACCTTGGGTAATCTGCTGGTGGCGTTGGTGATTGGCGGCGTGGCTTATGTGATGACCCGCAACCTGCCGGGGTTGCTGGAGGTTCTGGTGCTTTCGCGTTTGCAACTGCGGCAGGGCACTTCTTATGCCATTACCACGGTGCTGACCTATTTGATTACTACTGTCGGTGCGGTTACGTCGCTCAGTTCGCTCGGCGTTTCCTGGGACAAGCTGCAATGGCTGGTCGCGGCATTATCCGTAGGGTTGGGATTTGGTTTGCAGGAGATTTTCGCCAACTTTGTGTCGGGCTTGATTATCCTGTTCGAACGGCCAGTGCGCATCGGTGATACCATTACCATTGGCACGTTCTCCGGTTCAGTCAGCAAGATCCGTATTCGTGCCACTACAATTACTGATTTTGACCGTAAAGAAGTGATCATTCCCAACAAGGCATTTGTCACCGAGCGACTGATTAACTGGTCGCTGTCAGATACCATCACGCGTGTATTGATCCGTATTGGCGTCGCCTATGGTTCCGATCTGGACAAGGTCAAAGAGATATTGTTGCAGGCTGCGCGTGATAACCCGCGTGTCATGATCGATCCTGAGCCACAGGTGTTTTTCCTGTCGTTTGGTGCGAGCTCGCTGGAGCATGAACTGCGTCTGTATGTACGTGAACTGCGTGATCGCAGCTATACCGTTGATGAGTTGAACCGCACTATTGATCACTTATGTCGTGAAAATAATATCGATATTGCTTTCAACCAACTGGAAGTTTATCTGCATAACCCGCAGGGCAAGGAAGTACAGGAAGTCTCTCGCGTGCTGGCTCAGCCGCGAAATGAGGTGCAGCCTGATAATTAACGTCGTGGTAAAACTAACGTTGTCAACGTTATTGGGTAAAAGAACAGACGCCGGAGCGTGAAGGCTGCTCCAGCGTCATACTGAGGCTTGTTGGGGGCGCGAGTCAGCTTTTAGCTGGTAATCCCGACGCACTATTTCCAGCGCCGCCAGCACGACCTCCGGTGCAATCTGATTTTCTTCCAGTAGCATAATGAGATCGACCGCCAGCTTAACGTCTGGCGTTTCATTTTCCAGAGACATGATGTTGCTACCTCACTCCGAGCCTGCTTCGTTTTTTCTAAAACATAGCAGAGAATAGTGAACGAGGGTTACGAAAGGTTAAAAACCCTGTTCCTGACGTTCAATCTGGCGCTCCAGTTTTGAGAGCGCCTGACGGCAACGTGCCAGCCGGCCTTCCAGCGCAGCCAGCTCGCGTTGCAAACGTTGCTGCTCGCTGAGTTGGCTCTGGGACGCCAGCAGGCTTTCCCTGTCCTGAATCATTGCCAGCAGGCGACGCTCATAGCCCTGATATTCCGCCAGTTTCTGATATCGATCCTGTGGTGCCGGCATTGAAGGCTCTTGTTCCCGCAACGGTTGAGTCGCCAGTTCCCGCTGTAAGGCTGTTATTTGCGCCAGCAATTTTTCTGCCATAAACGTGACCCGATCCAGACGTTGTTCCTGTACATATTGCTGCAAATGCTGGTAGTTAAGACGAATCTCGTCGAAATAATCGCCTAACCGGGTGCCGTAACAACTGAATAACTGGCGGTCAAAACGTGATCGCGGCGCTTGTCGCGCGGCGATCGGTTCGACATGTTGTGCCAGCGTATCAATCTGGCGCGCCAGTGCGGCTAGCAATGCCTGGGTTTCCATGGTGTTTCCTCCATCAGGTCGACTGCGGTATCCGTAAACCGCAGCAGGTGGAACACGGGCCGGTTCAGTGCGCCGGTTTGCCGCTGTGGAATTTGAAATCGTTATCCGGACTGGTAATCAACAGCGCTTCTGTTTGCGCAAAAAAAGCGATGCGTGCGCGAATATCTTTACCGGCAATCTGTTCCGCCAGCGCCAGATAATCCTGATAGTGGCGTGATTCAGAGCGCAGCAGGGAAATATAGAACTTGCGTACGTATTCTTCCAGATATGGTGCCAGTCTGGCAAAGCGTTCACAGGAGCGCGCTTCGATAAAAGCGCCGATAATCAACTTGTCTACCAGCGCATCCGGCTCATGTGTTTTCATGTGTTGTGTCATACCGCTGGCATAACGACTGGCGGGTACGCTCTGATAGGCGATGCCTTTTTGCGCCATTACTTCCAGCACCTGATAAAAGTGGTGCAGTTCTTCACGGATCAACAGCACCAGTTTATCGATCATGTCCTGACTATAGTGGCAGTCAGCGCGTGCAGTAATCTGGCGGGAAATCAGTCCGCTCGCTTTGAGTGTCTTTATGTCACCCACTCCCCGGTAGGCGAAATTCTCATACGGGGCAATCCAGTCCTGTAATTGGTGCCGGATTTCCTGATCCACCGCATAACGTCGGAGCAGAAACAAGGCGCTCTGGGCTGCTTTCAATTCGCACAGCAGGTGATCGCGCAGCAGTATGGGCAGGTTTCCCGGTTTGCGCGCTTCATTAATCCATTCATCTGGTGTGGCAGCGCGAAGAAAAGCATGAATCGGGTCGAGGATGGAATGATCAAACATGTACGGAGACGGGTTGAGTTAACGTGGCGGTATGATACAACGGTTCATGTGGATTGTGATCGGGTCAACCGGGCTGTGCTGCCGGAGGCTGATGAGGGCCGGGAAGACAAGGAGACGATATGTATCGGGTCGTGTTGATAACCGTGGGGTGGTTGGCGGTGGTGCTGGCGGCACTGGGCGTGGTATTGCCGTTGCTGCCGACTACGCCGTTTTTGTTGTTGGCGGCATGGTGTTTTGCCCGCTCGTCGCCGCGTTTCCATGACTGGTTGCTGTACCGTTCCTGGTTTGGCAGTTATTTGCGTCACTGGCAGCGGCATCGCGCATTGCCGCCGGGGGTGAAAACCAAAGCGGTGTTGGTGATTGTCGCTACCTTCGCCTTGTCATTGTGGATGGTGGAAGTGAGCTGGGTTCGGGGGCTGTTGCTGGTGATTCTGGCCGTGTTGCTGACGTTTATGCTGCGTTTGCCGGTTATTGATCCGAAGCAATAGCCCGCGATAAAAATGCGCAGAACTGTGCAGGCCAGTTGCATTTGCCCGTCAGTTTGACTAGATTTGAGCGTTTTCGTGCGCGAGCCGCCACCGTATTTTTATCGTTAACCGTTAACGCCAGCGGGCGGCATGGTTAAAGGCCGTGGCGGTGTTCAGTGAATATAAGGTTTTATCAGGCACAACATTATGACCGCAACTCAGCAGCCAGAATTGATTAAAAACAGTATCAAGAGTATTCCGGATTATCCCAAACCGGGCATACTGTTTCGTGATGTGACCAGCCTGCTGGAGAATCCTCAGGCCTATGCGGCAAGCATCGACATGCTGGTTAAACGCTATCAGGGCACTGGCATTACCAAAGTCGTCGGTACCGAAGCGCGTGGTTTCCTGTTTGGTGCGCCGGTGGCATTGGCGCTGGGCGTCGGTTTTGTTCCGGTACGTAAACCGGGTAAACTGCCGCGTGCGACGTTGAGCGAAAGCTACGAACTGGAATACGGCAGCGATACGCTGGAAATTCACGCCGATTCCATTACCGCCAGCGACAAGGTGTTGGTGGTAGACGATCTGCTGGCGACCGGCGGCACGATCGAAGCGACGGTCAAATTGATTCGCCGCCTCAGTGGTCAGGTTTCCGATGCCGCTTTTATTATCAATCTGTTTGACTTGGGTGGACAGCAGCGCCTTGAGAACATGGGCATCACCTGCTACAGCCTGGTCGATTTCCCCGGCCATTGATGACGGCAGTCTCGCCGATGGCGGCGAGACTGTGTTAGCATCACCTCCTCAATAACTCAACTGTTGCGGTATTGATGAGCTATCAGGTTCTTGCCCGTAAGTGGCGTCCCCAAACCTTTGCTGATGTTGTAGGGCAGGAACATGTCCTGACCGCGTTGGCCAATGGTCTTTCGTTAGGCCGCATCCACCATGCCTACCTGTTTTCCGGTACACGGGGCGTAGGTAAGACCACTATCGCCCGTTTGCTGGCGAAGGGGCTGAATTGCGAAACGGGGGTGACGGCGACGCCTTGCGGCCAGTGCGATACCTGCCGGGAAATAGAACAAGGGCGTTTTGTCGATCTGATTGAGATTGACGCGGCGTCCCGCACTAAAGTGGAAGATACCCGTGATCTGCTGGATAACGTGCAATATGCTCCGGCTCGTGGCCGCTTCAAGGTTTACCTGATCGACGAAGTGCACATGCTCTCCCGCCACAGTTTCAACGCATTGTTGAAAACGTTGGAAGAGCCGCCGCCGCACGTGAAATTCCTGCTGGCAACGACCGATCCGCAAAAACTGCCGGTGACTATTTTGTCCCGCTGCCTACAGTTTCATCTTAAAGCGCTTGATGCCGAGCAGATTCGCCAACATTTGCAGCATGTGCTGGAGCAGGAACAGTTGGCTACGGAGCCGCGTGCATTGCAGTTGCTGGCTCGTGCTGCCGATGGCAGCTTGCGTGATGCGCTAAGCCTGACTGATCAGGCCATTGCTATGGGGCAAGGTCAGGTCACCGCCGCTGCCGTCAGCCAGATGCTGGGTTCATTGGATGATGAGCAGCCGCTGGCGTTGATCGAATCGCTGGTGAAAGGCGATGGCGCTGGGGTGATGGCGCAGATGGAGCAGGCGGCGGCACGCGGCGTTGACTGGGAAGCGTTGTTGGTGGAAACCCTGACGCTACTGCATCGCATTGCCATGCTGCAGTTGCTGCCTTCCGCGTTGGGGGACGAATACAATCAGGTCGCGCCCCGGTTGCGTGAGTTGGCGCGGGTGATCCCGCCTGCCGAGGTACAACTCTATTACCAGACGTTGTTAGTCGGGCGTAAGGAGCTGCCGTACGCACCGGATCGCCGAATGGGCGTAGAAATGACGCTGTTGCGGGCGCTGGCGTTTCATCCAGGTCAGGTGATCGCCGAGCCGGTTCCGGTTGGCGCGCCGCTCACTGCACCTATGAGCGAGACTCCGCTAGTCAGTGACGCGGCGCCTGCACAGTCACCGGTTCGAACCGCTGGGATGATGCCAGCCGCATCCGGTGGTGAGTCCGTGGCCAATCGTGCGCCGACGACGGACAGCGAACCGGCGGCACCGTCAGCAGCAGAGAACAATTTGCCGGATGCGACCGCGCAACTGCTTCAGGCGCGTAGTCAGTTGTTGAACCGGCAGGGAAATACTCCCGCAAAAAAGACTGAACCGGCGGCGTCAGGAAAAACGCGGCCGGTCAACTCGGCACTGGAGAGGCTGGCTTCAGTGACGGAGCGTGGTCAGCAGCAAATGGCGGCGAAAGCCGTTGCACAGGAAGAGCAGAAAAAGCAAGAGGCTTACCGCTGGCGGGCACAGAAGAAAACTGAGCAAGTTGACGTTACACCGGTGACCACGCCTAAGGCGTTGCGCTCGGCGCTGGAATATGAAAAAACGCCGGAACTGGCGGCGCGACTGGCGGTGGAAGCCATTGAGCGTGATCCTTGGGCAGCGGAAATTGATCGTTTGACGCTGCCTAAACTGGTGCAGCAACTGGCGCTTAATGCGTTTAAAGAGATGCCGGAGGAGGGGGTGATTCACTTGCACTTGCGCTCTTCGCAACGTCATCTGAATTCGGCGGCGGCGCAGAAAACGCTGTCGGAGGCGCTGGCAGCGCACTATGGTCGAGCTATCAGCCTGACGATTACTGAAGATGATACGCCAGCGGTCCGTACGCCGCTGGAGTGGCGACAGGTCATTTATGAAGAGAAGCTGGCGCAGGCGCGCCAGTCCATAATGGCTGATGCTAATATTCAAACGCTACGGCGTTTCTTTGATGCGGAACTGGATGAAGAGAGTATCCGCCCTGTTTAACCCCGCTGCCTGTCGGCAGCACGAAGTAGTAGAGAGAGCGATATGTTTGGTAAAGGCGGTTTAGGCAATCTGATGAAGCAAGCTCAGCAGATGCAGGAAAAAATGCAGAAAGCGCAGGAAGAGATCGCCAATCTGGAAGTGACCGGGGAGTCGGGCGCTGGGCTGGTGAAAGTGACGATTAATGGCGCTCACAACTGCCGTCGCGTTGAAATCGACCCCAGTCTGATGGAAGACGATAAAGAGATGTTGGAAGACCTGATTGCTGCGGCCTTCAATGATGCGGCCCGCCGTATCGCTGAAGTCCAACAGGAAAAAATGGCGTCGGTTTCCAGCGGTATTCCGCTGCCGCCCGGCTTCAAGATGCCGTTCTGATGCAAACCAGCCCGCTTCTTGAGGCGTTGATGGAGGCGCTGCGCTGTTTACCCGGCGTGGGGCCAAAATCGGCGCAACGCATGGCGTTTCATCTGTTGCAGCGTGATCGCAGCGGCGGTATGCGTCTGGCGCAGGCGCTTACCCGCGCCATGTCAGAGATTGGTCATTGCGCCGACTGCCGGACTTTTACCGAGCAGGACGTTTGCACTATTTGCGCCAACCCACGCCGTCAGCAAAATGGTCAGATTTGTGTAGTGGAAAGTCCGGCGGATATTCATGCCATTGAGCAGACCGGGCAGTTTGCCGGGCGCTACTTTGTGCTGATGGGGCATCTGTCGCCGCTCGATGGTATCGGTCCCGGCGATATTGGTCTGGATAGACTGGAAGAACGTCTGGCGACGGAAACCATCAGTGAAGTGATTTTGGCGACCAATCCGACGGTGGAAGGTGATGCAACAGCTAATTATATTGCCGAGTTGTGCGCCGAACATGGCGTCATGGCCAGCCGTATCGCCCATGGCGTACCGGTAGGTGGCGAGCTGGAAATGGTGGATGGCACCACCTTGTCTCACTCGCTGGCCGGGCGTCATCCCATTCGTTTCTGATTTCTCTGGCCGTCGGTCGGCGGCCTCTGTCTCTCCCGGTGCTGTCCGTACCGTCAATTGCAGGCTGCCTCTTGAAACCTTATCGGTTTATCCCCATTTGTTGCTTATACCCCGTTAAGTCAGCCTGAATAAATACATATTGAGGTAAGTAATAATGAGTATGAAAGGCCAAGAGACCCGTGGCTTCCAGTCAGAAGTAAAGCAACTGCTGCACCTGATGATCCATTCGTTGTATTCCAATAAAGAAGTGTTTCTGCGCGAATTGATCTCCAACGCATCCGATGCGGCGGATAAATTGCGCTTTCGCGCGCTGTCTGCGTCGGAGCTGTATGAAGGTGATGGGGAGTTGCGTGTTCGGGTGTCCATCGATAAGGAAAAACGGACCCTGACCATTAGCGACAACGGTATCGGCATGAGCCGCGATGACGTTATTGACAACCTGGGGACTATTGCCAAATCCGGCACCAAAGCGTTTCTGGAGTCTCTTGGCTCTGATCAGGCTAAAGATAGTCAGTTGATAGGCCAGTTTGGGGTCGGTTTCTATTCCGCATTTATCGTTGCCGATAAGGTGACGGTGAAAACCCGTGTCGCGGGCGCCAGCGCCGAACAGGGGGTGTTCTGGGAATCTGCTGGTGAAGGTGAATACACCATTGCTGATATTGCCAGAGCGGAACGCGGTACAGAAATTACCCTGCACCTGCGGGAAGGCGAAGATGAGTTTCTCGACAACTGGCGCGTACGTTCGGTAATCAGCAAGTATTCCGACCATATCGCGTTGCCGGTGGAAATTGAATCCCGTACTGAAAGCGAAGAAGAGGGCGGTGAAGAAACCGTCACCTGGGAAAAAATCAACAAAGCCCAGGCACTGTGGACCCGAAGCAAGTCTGAAATCAGCGATGATGAGTACAACGAGTTCTATAAGCACATCGCCCATGACTTCACCAACCCGTTGAGCTGGAGCCACAACCGGGTAGAAGGGAAGCAGGAATACACCAGCCTGCTCTATATTCCTTCACAGGCCCCTTGGGACATGTGGAATCGTGATCACAAACATGGACTGAAATTGTATGTGCAGCGTGTGTTCATTATGGACGATGCTGAACAGTTCATGCCGAACTACCTGCGTTTTGTGCGTGGACTGATCGACTCCAACGACCTGCCGCTCAACGTATCGCGCGAAATTCTGCAAGATAACCGCGTCACGCAGAGCCTGCGTACTGCGCTGACCAAGCGTGTACTGCAGATGCTGGAAAAACTGGCCAAAGATGATAGCGAAAAATACCAGACATTCTGGCGTCAGTTCGGCCTGGTGCTGAAAGAAGGCCCGGCTGAAGATGGTGGTAATCGTGAAGCTATCGCCAAACTGCTGCGTTTTGCCACCACTCATAATGATAGTGATGCCCAGACCGTGTCGCTCGACGACTACATCAGCCGCATGGTGGAAGGTCAGGACAAGATCTATTACATCACCGCCGACAGCTACGCCGCTGCTAAGAGCAGCCCGCATCTGGAACTGTTCCGCAAGAAAGGCATTGAAGTACTGCTGCTCTCTGATCGCATCGACGAATGGATGATGAGCTACCTGACCGAGTTTGACGGTAAATCGTTCCAGTCGGTCAGCAAGGCTGACAAGTCACTGGACAAACTGGCCGATGAAGCTAACGAGTCGCAGAAAGAAGCGGAAAAAGCGCTGGAGCCGTTTGTCGAGCGCGTCAAGACACTGCTTGGCGAGCGTGTGAAAGAGGTGCGCCTGACTCACCGTCTGACCGATACTCCGGCGATTGTCACCACCGATGCTAACGAGATGAGCACTCAGATGGCGAAGTTGTTTGCTGCCGCAGGCCAGCAGGCGCCGGAAGTGAAGTACATCTTTGAATTGAATCCGGAACATGCGCTGGTGAAACGCGCTGCCGACACGCAGGATCAGGCGCAGTTCGGTGAGTGGGTTGAGCTGCTGCTGGATCAGGCGCTGTTTGCCGAGCGCGGTACACTGGAAGATCCTAACCAGTTCATCCGCCGTATGAATCAGTTGCTGATCGCCTGATTCGTATTCCAGTGAGTAAATCGATGTGGCGCTCCGGTTAGCCGGGGCGCTTTTTTTCCGCTTGCCGCCTCGAATGTGAAGACCATTTCCCGCCTGACTCTCTGTCGTCTACACTCTCAAAACTGGGTGAAAAGTTATACGCCATCACGAATTTTAGTTTTACCGCGCCGGCTGAAGCGTGCCCGTTCCTTGAGGAAGCGCCTCTGGAATGGTATGGTTTATCGTTTTTCAAATTTTTTTTAAAAAACTACATAGCAAGGGGAATTACGCAATGCGTATTATTCTGCTGGGCGCTCCAGGCGCAGGCAAAGGTACTCAGGCTCAGTTCATCACGGAGAAATATGGCATTCCGCAAATTTCCACCGGTGATATGTTGCGTGCGGCGGTAAAAGCCGGTAGCGAACTGGGCAAGCAGGCAAAAGAGATCATGGATGCGGGTAAACTGGTGACAGACGAGCTGGTGATCGCCCTGGTTAAAGAGCGTATCACACAGGATGACTGCCGCAATGGTTTCCTGCTGGATGGTTTCCCGCGTACCATTCCTCAGGCTGATGCGATGAAAGATGCCGGTATTAATGTTGATCATGTTATTGAATTCGACGTGCCTGATGAGCTGATCGTTGAACGTATCATTGGCCGCCGCGTACATGCCGCTTCCGGTCGCGTATACCACGTGAAGTTCAATCCGCCCAAAGTGGAAGGTAAGGATGATGTCACCGGTGAAGATCTGACCATCCGTAAAGATGATCAGGAAGACACGGTGCGTCAGCGTCTGGTGGAATATCACAAGCAGACCGCGCCGCTGGTGAATTACTATCAGCAGGAAGCGGCGGCTAACCGTACTCGTTACCACAAAATTGACGGTACCAGTCCGGTCAGCGAAGTCAGCGCAGAGCTGGCCCGTATTCTTGGCTGATCCTGTTTTTGGGCAGCGCCATTAGTATTTGATGGCGCTTGTTCCCTCGTTATCCGGTTATTCTCCTGTTGTTGTTGTGCTCTCTTCGCTCTATTGCTCCCGACAATTGCTGGTATCGGCCTTAACTGCGTGGCTGCCGGTTTCTCACTGCGATGTTTCCGCTACAATGCTATTCCATTCCCATCTAAACGATGATGCCGACGCGGCAGCAGAGGAAAACGTTGATGAAAAAAGAAAAACGCGGTGTGTTGATGGTGAATCTGGGCACGCCGGATGCGCCGACGCCGCAGGCGGTAAAACGTTATCTGGCCGAATTCCTGCATGACAAACGAGTGGTTGACCTGAGTCGATGGTTATGGTGCCCATTGCTGCATGGCATTATTCTGCCGATCCGTTCGCCGCGGGTAGCAAAACTTTATCAGTCGGTGTGGATGGAGGAAGGCTCACCACTGTTGGTTTACAGCCGTCGGCAGCAACAGGCGCTGGCAGCAAGCCTGCCTGATGTCCCTGTGGCACTCGGCATGAGCTATGGTTCGCCGAGTTTGCAATCCGCGCTGGATGCACTATTGGCGCAGGGCGTTACCGAGGTGACGGTATTACCGATGTACCCGCAATACTCCTGTTCCACTAGCGCTGCCGTGTGGGATGGCCTGGCGAAGCTGCTGAGCAGGCAGCGCCAGGTGCCGGGTATCCGTTTTATCCGTGATTATGCTGAGCATCCGACTTATATCGCCGCGCTGAAGCATCGTGTTGAGCAATCATTTGCGGAACATGGCGTGCCGGATAAGCTGATTATTTCATTTCACGGCATTCCGCAGCGCTATGCTGATGAAGGCGATGATTATCCTAAACGCTGTGCTGCTACGGCACAGGCGCTCACTGTTGCGCTTGGACTATCACCGGAACAGGTAATGATAACCTTCCAATCGCGTTTTGGTCGTGAAGCCTGGCTGACGCCTTACACCGATGAAACGATGCAGGCATTGCCGAAGCAAGGCATCAAGCGAATTCAGGTGATTTGTCCCGGTTTTGCGGCGGATTGCCTGGAAACGCTGGAAGAGATCAAAGAACAGAATCGGGAGTTATTTCTACATGCCGGCGGTGAGTCTTTTCAGTATATTCCGGCGTTGAACGACGACCCGCTGCACATTGCTTTGCTAACGCAGTTGGTGAATGAGCGATAGGGTACTACGCAGCGAAGCCTGCTGGTGATGTCAGGCGCCACCGAGCGCCTGACAACGATGGCATTAGAGAGAGCAGGCTTTGGCGGTGGCTATTTCGTCGATGTTCAACATGGCTATCATAGTTTCGGCGATTTCCCGCTCGCCCATAACGACATGATCAGCACCATGATCGGTGATATAGGTGACTTCATCGTCATAGTGCGCTCTGGCGATGATTTTCAGGTCAGGACGCCGTGCTCTCGCCGCCGCTACGATTTCTCCAGCTTCGTAGCCGTTGGGAATAGTCAGCAACAGCCAACTGGCGCAATCAAGGCGGGCAATATCCATGATATCGGGCCGGGTGGCGTTGCCCAGCACCGTTTTGAGGCCTTGTTCCCGCAATGCATCAACGCGTGCGCGTGAGGTTTCAATCACCACCATGGGTATGCCGGCCTGATGCAACTGGGCGCCGATCAGGCTGCCTACGCGGCCATAGCCTATCAGTAACGCATGGTTGCACAGCTCAATCGGAATCTGCTTTTCTTCTTCGATCACTTCTTCAACGATTTGTTCTTCAATGGTTTCGTGTCTGGCCAGATAGCGCTCCAGCAGTGTAAACAGCAGCGGGTTGAGCATAATCGACAAAATAGCGCCGGCCAGCACTAAATTACGGCCATTTTCTGACAATATGCCGAGTGAAATGCCCAGACCCGCCAGAATAAAAGCGAATTCGCCAATCTGCGCCAGACTGGCGGAAATAGTCAGCGCCGTACGTCTTGAGTGCCCAAACAGGTGTACCAGCAGGAAGGCGGCCATTGATTTGCCTATCACGATAATCAGCAGCGTTGCCAGTACTGCCAGCGGTTCACGTACCAGAATCATCGGGTCGAACAACATACCGACTGAAACGAAGAACAGTACGGCGAATGCATCGCGCAGTGGCAGTGTATCGTGAGCGGCACGCTGGCTGAGTTCTGATTCGTTCAGCACCATGCCGGCAAAAAATGCGCCCAACGCGAACGAGACATCAAACAGTTTTACCGCACCGAATGCGATGCCGAGCGCCATCGCCAGCACGGCCAGCGTAAATAATTCGCGCGAACCGGTGCTGGCGCTTTTTGCCAATACCCACGGCACCACGCGCCTGCCTACCACCACCATCAGCGTGATGAACGCCACCACTTTGCCTAGCGTAATCGCCAGGTCCTGCAATAACCTGGCGGTATTGGCATTATCAGTTTTCAACATGTCGGCAAAAGCGGGTAACAACACCAGCGTCAGCACCATCGCCAAATCTTCAACAATCAACCAGCCAATAGCGATTTGCCCGCGCTGACTGTCAATCAACTGGCGTTCTTCCAGCGCGCGTAGCAGCACCACGGTACTGGCGGTGGACAGACACAAACCAAATACCAACCCCTCCGGCAGGCTCCAGCCCAGCAACGATGACAACCCGGCACCCAGCAGGGTTGCCATCACGATTTGCGCCACAGCACCGGGAATGGCAATCGACTTTACCGCCATTAAATCTCGCAATGAAAAATGCAGTCCGACGCCAAACATCAGCAAAATCACACCTAATTCGGCAATTTCCGGCGCTAGTTGGGTGTCGGCGACAAAACCCGGCGTAAAGGGGCCGACCAGCACACCCGCCACCAGATACCCGACCAAAGGGGATATACGCAACCGGTTAGCCAGAATGCCCAGCAGAAAGGCCAGCACCAGACCGACGGACATCGTGGATATTAAGGGGGGGGTGTTATCATGCATTCCGACTCCTTTGCCATGCGTAACGAGAATGAGCGGATATTCCTGAGCCGTTAGTAGGTGGTGGCTCCTGAATGCTTATCTATATCTGCCGTTTCAGACGATTTCCTATCTGCATATCGATGGTGTTGTGCAACGTTTGCAGGAGAAAAGCGTCATGAAATCGTGCTGACTGATGCATAAATGATGTCTTTCACTTGTTTATATAGTGTAACATAAATTTTTAGTTAATTTGTTGCTTTTATCATTGATATATAGAGCTAATTCAGTTTCTCTTATTACAGAGAAATGCCATCGGTTACCTTATCATCACCTCCCTGTCGCTATCCAATTGACGGATTATCAGCTTGATAACGTTGATGGTGTTGTAATGGCGCAAGGCGCTTTAGGATCATCATAACGTCAGCTATCCTGCCCCAGGTTCGTGCTAAATTTGTGCGCGATGCTGCAAGTTTACTGTGACAATTCTACAAGGAATTTTATTGCGGAGAGTGGCTATGCGTTTTTTTGTCAAAAATCTGGGATGCCTGATAGCGGTAACACTGGGGTTGTCGTCGTCCGCTGCACTGGCATGGGAAAAAGATAAAACTTACAACATTACGATTTTGCACACTAATGATCATCATGGTCATTTCTGGCATAACGATTACGGCGAATACGGTCTGGCGGCGCAAAAAACGCTGGTAGATCAGATTCGTCAGGATGTTGCAGGCAACGGTGGTAGTGTGCTGCTGCTGTCGGGGGGCGATATTAACACCGGTGTGCCGGAATCAGACTTACAGGATGCCGAGCCGGATTTTCGCGGCATGAATCTGGTCGGTTATGACGCGATGGCTGTCGGCAACCATGAATTCGATAATCCGCTCACCGTATTGCGTCAACAGGAAAAATGGGCGCATTTCCCGTTACTTTCCGCCAACATTTATCAGAAAGGTACCAAAAAGCGATTGTTCAAGCCTTATGCGTTGTTTGATCGTCAGGGGATCAAGATTGCTGTTATCGGCCTGACGACTGACGACACGGCCAAGATCGGTAATCCAGAGTACTTCCACGATATTGAGTTCCGTAAGCCAGCCGATGAGGCAAAAAAGGTGGTGGAACAGCTACGCAAAAAAGAGCAACCGGATGTCATTATCGCCGCTACTCACATGGGGCACTACGATAATGGCGATCACGGCTCTAACGCGCCGGGTGACGTGGAAATGGCGCGCAGCCTGCCTGCAGGATATCTTGCTATGATCGTCGGCGGCCATTCGCAGGACCCGGTGTGCATGGCCCGTGAGAATAAAAAACAGGTAGATTATGTGCCCGGTACACCCTGTGCACCGGATCGCCAGAACGGCACCTGGATTGTGCAGGCGCATGAGTGGGGAAAGTATGTTGGCCGGGCTGATTTTACTTTCCGTAACGGCACGTTGACGCTGGAGCACTACCAGCTGATTCCCGTCAACCTAAAGAAAAAGGTTGAGAAAGCGGATGGCACCAGCGAGCGTGTGTATTACACCCAGGAAATCAGCCAGAACCCGGATATGATGAAACTGCTAACGCCATTTCAGGAAAAGGGCAAGGCGCAGTTGGAGGTAAAAGTCGGTAGCGTGAATGGTCGCTTAGAAGGTGACCGTAATAAGGTTCGGTTTGTACAGACTAACCTGTCGCGCGTATTGCTGTCTGCACAACTGGAACGAGCCAAAGCGGATTTCGCGGTAATGAGTGGGGGTGGTGTTCGGGATTCGATTGATGCCGGGGATATTACCTACAAGACGTTGCTCAAGGTGCAACCATTTGGCAATACACTGGTATACGTTGACCTGAAAGGCAGCGAGGTAGAAAAGTACCTGACGGTAGTCGCCAACAAGAAGGTGGATTCCGGCTCCTATGCTCAGTTCCTGAATGTTAGTCTGGAAGCAGACGGTACTGGCGTGAAGAATGTGAAGATCAAGGGAGAACCGCTGCAGGCAGACAAGGTTTACCGTATTGCCACCCTGAGCTTTAACGCCAACGGCGGCGATAGCTACCCGAAACTGAGCGACTTGCCGGGTTACGTCAATACTGGCTTTGTGGATGCAGACGTGTTGCGCCAGTATGTCGAAAAGCACTCTCCATTACAGGCGGCAGACTATGAGCCGAAAGGTGAGATTGTTTATAATTAATTAATCTGTACGGTGGAATCTGTTCTGCTATTGAGAATAGATTCCGCCTTTCTTAGTTGAAAAACGTATTCATGCAATTATTTGTGCTCAAACGAGTGAGACTAATTAGGTCTATTGGGATAGATTCTTATTTCCTTACAGAGCGGCACTGCTATCCCTCTGTTATTCGACCACAAAATGCCGATAGTAACGTCCTGAAGACGATTACTTACATTGTTTATTGTTACCCTATTTAATAATGCTGATTATGCAGAGAGATAAGATAAATTTATTACATGTGACTCTGTTAAAATTATCTTTTTTAGCGCGTTGTAGAATACGTTTTATTATTTTTTAAAAATCAGTGACGTTGGCATCATTTTTACCATGTTATCCGGGAATATACACGTAACGCTATGGTACTGTTGGGCCATAGTGCTTGAGGAGCGCACTTTTCACAGCACTGGGGTTTGCTTATGTATGCAGGGGTTGCTATGCCATGTAAGGAGTAAACCAGATTTATTGATAAATAATCTTTTTTATGATTAAAAAATATATGAGTGATTTTTATGCCTTCTGCTATTAAGAAAGGGGATGCTGATTTATTTGAAATAGTGTTGTGAATGGTAAGTGTGAAATAACAAATTAATAACACAACCTCCTGAAAGGTGTTAAAAAAATGAAAATATCTCTTGCCAGGAAGCTTTGGCTTCCACTTATTATTAGCTTGCTGTGTCTGGCGGGGACACTACTTTATGGCTCGATAAAAATTAAGCAAGATCAATTATCGCTCAGAGAAATGGAATTAATGCATGTGACGCAGTTGGCATTGGGGATTGTCAAAACCAATGCAGAGCTAGCCAGCACGGGTTCGATTTCTTTGGAAGAGGCACAAAAGCGTGCAATGAAAGGGATAAAGGATTTGCGTTATGGTGATTCAGGGTATTTCACTATCCTCAATTCCCAACCGCAGGTCTTAATGCATCCCGTTAATGAAAAGATGGTTGGTCAAGGACCGGATGTAAAAGATGCCAACGGCAATTTTATTTACCGGGATATGGTCGCCGTCACAAGAAACAATCAAGCAGGTTATACGGCTTACGCGTTTCCCCGGCCTGGTTCTACGGTTGCACAACCTAAATCCGCTTATAATTTACTCTACGCCCCTTGGGATTGGATAATCACTACCGGGCTTTATATTGATGATATTAATGAGGCATTTATTCATTCACTATATCACAATGGCATCGTTTTTATATTAATTAGCGTTCTGCTTTCATCGCTGGTGTATTGGATAAATCGCAGTATTTTGCGTGTCTTGGGGGGCGAGCCGTCTTATGCCGCGGAAGTGACGGAACGTATTGCCGCTGGCGATTTATCTTATCCAGTCACAACGTTACCCAGCGACAAGGTCAGCTTGCTGCATGGAATGGAGATGATGCGCAAACAGTTGATTACTGTTATCGAAGACATTCGCTCTGGCGCTGAGGTGATTGATGCCAGTAGCAGTGAAGTGATTGCCGGCAACAGTGATTTGTCATCCTATACGGAACGGCAGGCTGCGGCGCTGGAGAAAACATCGGCGAGCATGGAGGAGATTACTTCCACGGTTAAACAGAATGCTGAAAATACGGAGCAGGCTCGTCAACTGGCACACTCTGCACTCAAGGTCGCTTCCAGAGGCGGTGAAGTGATGCGGGAAGTTAACGATACCATGGATGGGATTTCTGAAAGCTCTGACAAAATCGCCAATATTACCGAGGTAGTGAATAACATTGCTTTTCAGACCAATATTCTGGCTCTGAACGCCGCCGTAGAAGCCGCACGTGCCGGTGAACAAGGGCGTGGTTTTGCCGTTGTGGCTGGTGAAGTGCGCAGTCTGGCTTTACGTAGTGCGCAAGCGGCAGGAGAGATAAAAAGCCTGATAGAAGAGTCGGTTTCTCGCGTGAATAGTGGTTCTGCGAAGATAAAACTGGCGGATAGCAGCATCAGAGATGTGGTCAGTTCGGTGCAGCATGTCGCTGATATTGTCTCGGAGATTGCAACGGCGACGAGTGAGCAGGGGAAAGGCATTAGCTATATTAACGAGTCAATTGTTCAAATTGATTCAATCACCCAGCAGAACACGGCTCTGGCTCAACGGGCTGTTGCCTCAGCAAATGAACTGGAAGCACAAGCGCATCGGTTGAAAGCCTCGGTTGCCTATTTCAGGACTGAACATAGCTATTCGGGTCAGGATACACTGCATCTTGGGCATACACGGTAATGCCGAGAAACGGGTAGAAGTGAGTAGGTGAAGTAAGCGAGTAACAATTAAGCGGGGCGGCAGAGAGTTATCTGCCGCTTTCATTTTTAATGGATTACAGTGAGTCACTTTTGGCGATGTCGGCAAACTGCGCTTTCAGTACGCCAGCCAGGTCAGTTGCGGCCAGCTCGATGTCCAACCCACGCTTGCCACCGGAGATAAAAATCGTGCCGAATTGCTGCGCTCCGTTGTCGATCACCGTGGGTAGCAGCTTTTTCTGCCCCAAGGGGCTGATACCACCTACCAGATAGCCTGTTACGCGTTGGGCGATTTGTGGGTCTGCCATATCCGCTTTTTTGGCTGCCAGCGCTTTGGCCACTTTTTTCAGGTCCAACTGACTGGCGACCGGGGTCACCGCTACCGCCAGTTGTTTGGCATCGCCGTTGAGCGATACCAGCAGCGTTTTGTAAACCTGCTGTTTATCGAGTCCCAGCTTGCGGGCGGCTTCTTCGCCAAAATTGGTTTCATCAGCATCATGATGGTAGCTGTGAAGCGTAAACGTGATGTTTTGTTTCTCAAGCAGCTTTACTGCGGGCGTCATAGTGTACTGTCCTTACTTCAAAAGGTAGCCGCATGGGCCTGTAATAAATCGGGCAGGTTGTTTTCGCCGTACAAATGCAGGGCGCCGACAGACACAACGTAATTTCCCTGCGGCAGCGCGGTCAGTTGTTGTTGCCAGCGTTGATTGCGATGATTCATCAGCATTTCTGTGATCTCGTTGCTGAACGTGGGCGGCATGTTGTCTGACCAGGTGGGTTTGTGGTTCATCCACCAACTGACCATGGTTTGTAGCAAACGTGCGTTGGTATGCCAGTGGGTCAGCGTATCTTCCAGCAACGGCAGGCCGCCTTGTGGCAATTGCAGCAACAGATCGATCTGCGTCTGTTGGCCTTCCAGCTCAATGATGTTTACCCCTTTATTGCGGGCGGCGTTAATCAACTGGTAATCAATGCCATAGTCTGGACGTAACCCCAACATCATCGCCTGACGCGCCTGTAACATCAGCGCCGCCTGCCAGGCAGGCACCCGGTCAAGGCTGTCGTAGTTGAACGACAATTCGCGGCATAACTGCTGTAAACGCCGCAACGTGTCTGCGTCCAGACGTTCTGCCAGTGGCGGCTCCGCGCCTACCGAATCAAACGGCGAGTCGCTGCCGGAAATATCCGCTTCCACGATGAGCGCTGTTGCCTGCTCAAGTCGCATCAGTAATTCAGGCGGCAGGGGAAACATATCCACTGTGCCCATGTGAATACTGCCTACCAAATGGAACTGGCGCTGGTTGACGATTTCGATATCCAGCGCTGGGTAACGGTAACCTGTGGGCGAGAGAAGGCCGAGGAACGAGGCAATCTGGTGTATCAGCCGTTTCATATCGACATCTCCGGTAGTGGCGACTCAGGACGTTATCCTGTAATCAGGCATCACGCTGTTGCAGGACGTGCGCTTTAGCATCGTCAGGTTTCTATGCTAAACGGTTCAGCCAGCAAGTTGTATCGCTAATTCGGCATGTGCTGGGGAGCATAACAGGGAATTCTGCTGTGGAACCTGGCGCGAGCTGGCAAAAAGCATCGCGCCTGGGCGGTTTTCCGATTTAGTCATTCCTGACTGGTGCGTCAGGCGGGGTGAAACGTAGTAGCCGGTTGGCGTTGCTGACCACGGTAATGGATGAGAGCGCCATCGCCGCACCGGCGACGACCGGGCTTAGCAGGGTTCCGGTTAATGGATAGAGTATGCCGGCGGCAATCGGAATACCCAGCGTGTTATAGATAAAAGCGCCCAGCAGGTTCTGTTTCATGTTGCCCAATGTTGCTTTGGAAAGCGCCAGTGCATCGGCGACGCCGTGCAGGCTGTGGCGCATCAGCGTCATAGCGGCGGTTTCGACCGCGATATCGCTGCCGCCGCCCATGGCTATCCCCACGTCGGCTTGCGCCAACGCGGGTGCGTCGTTGATGCCATCACCAATCATGGCGACTTTTTTCCCCTGCGACTGCAGGTGGCGAATAGCCTCGGCTTTGCCGTCCGGCAATATTCCGGCGATAACCTGTTCGATGCCGACTTCGTGGGCAATAACCTGTGCAGTCGCTGCATTATCGCCAGTCAGCATCACCAACTGATAGCCTTGACGATGGAGTCGCTGCAACGCACTAACGCTGTCCTGACGCAGGGTATCCTGTACCGAAAACAGCGCCGCCACCTGACCGTTCGCCGCCAACAACACCGGTGTCATGCCGAGCGCTGACTGTTTTTCCAGCCAGTCACGGGGTGAGTTTTCACCGTCAGCCAGTGAGATCTGATGCGCTGCCAGCAGGGCCGGATTGCCGAGCAGCAACGGCGTGCCTTCGACCAGCCCACTGACGCCCAGACCGGGCAGGGTGCGAAATTGCGTGA
This sequence comes from Dickeya poaceiphila, assembly GCF_007858975.2. Lineage (GTDB taxonomy): Bacteria > Pseudomonadota > Gammaproteobacteria > Enterobacterales > Enterobacteriaceae > Dickeya > Dickeya poaceiphila. Next base: position 2,977,103 of record NZ_CP042220.2, on the reverse strand, counting down.
CTGTGCTCAGCGTTACACCGTCAGCACACTCGATGATGGACTGGGCCAGCGGATGACTAGCGCCGTGTTCCAGCGACGCAGCCCAGCGCAACGCCTGCGATTTGCTGATCTCGCCAAAAGTGTGAATTGCCACCACGCGTGGTTTGCCTTGCGTCAACGTTCCGGTTTTATCGAACACCAATACATCAAGCTGGCTGGCTTGTTGCAGCGCATCGGCATCCCGTACCAGAATGCCCAGCTCGGCAGCCCGCCCGACACCGGAGATAATCGACATCGGCGTCGCCAGCCCCAGTGCGCAGGGGCAGGCGATGATCAGTACCGTGGTCACAATCACCAGCGTGTACACGATATGAGGGGCTGGACCAACAACGTACCAGATGGCGCCGCTTAACAACGCTATCGCTACCACGGCCGGTACAAAGACGGCAGAAATTCGGTCAGTCAACTGGCCTATTGCGGGTTTGCTGCTCTGAGCCTGACGCACCAGATGGATGATGCGCGCCAGCGTGGTCTGGTTACCGATAGCCCCCGCGTGCAACGTAGCGCTGCCATCCTGTACCAGGGTACCGGCGTGCACCTTGTCGCCTGCCGCCTTTTGTTGCGGGATCGGCTCGCCAGTGAGCATGGCTTCGTCAATCCACAGTTCTCCTTGCTCAAGCAGACCGTCCACCGGAACGCGGTCACCGGTGGTCAGGCGCAGCGTCATGCCCGTTTGTACCTCTGCCAGCGGGATCACGCGGTCACCTTGCGGGGTGACCACACGCGCTGTTGGCGGCGTTAAGTCCAGCAAGCGTTCTAACGCCTGTGATGAACGTTGGCGGGCGCGTTGTTCCAGCGCATGGCCGAGATTGATCAGGCCAATAATCATGGCGCTGGCTTCGTAATAAAGATGGCGTGCTTCTATCGGAAATGCTGTCGGCCACAGGTTGACAGTAATAGAGTAAAGCCAGGCTGAGCCGGTGCCGAGCGCCACTAGCGTATCCATAGTAGCGCTGCCGTTTATCAGGCTGCGCCAGGCATTACGATAAAAATGCCCGCCGGCGGCGATCATAACCATCAGCGTTCCGGTCCCGACCAGCAACCAGCCAGAGCGGTTGTTGTCGGTGAGCATCATATTATCGCCGATCATTCCCCAGACCATCAGCGGGATGCCGAGCGCCAGCGCCAAAGCAGCCTGCCAGCGAAAACGCCGAATAGCCTGACGCGATGTCTGCTCCTGCCGGGCACGCCGTTCAGCCTCATCAAGAATGATTTCCGCACCATAGCCTGCGTTTTGTACGGCAGCGATTAGCGCCTGATGTGACGTGCTGCCGTTGACCAGCGCGCTACGTTCAGCCAGGTTGACGCGTGCCTGCGTAACGCCGGGAACGCTTTGTAGTGCTCGTTGTACCCGGCTGACGCAGCTGGCGCAACTCATGCCACTCAGCAATAGCTGGACGCTGTCATCATTATGGATAACGTCGTTAGCAGGTGGGGTGTGTGCCGGAACGTGATTGAAAGCCGCTGACAGCCTGTCCGGCGAGGAGGCGTGGGGTGTCAGCGGCTCAGATTTTGGGAGGGTGTTCTCCTGTGCCAGCGTGGCATGAAAACCGGCCTGCTCAACCGCAGTCACCAGCACCTGCGGTTCAACCTCGCCATAAACTGCCGCCTGTTGCAGGGTCACGTCTGTTGCCACTACGCCCTGTATGGCTTCCAGCGCTTTGCGGGTTGAGGCCACGCAGTGCTGGCAGTTGAGACCGGAGAGTTGCAGGGTGACAGTCGGCGCGACAGCTGGGCTGGCTTCGTAGCCTGCTGCTTCAATGGCGGCTACCAGCGACTGTTTGTCGGCTTCGCCAGTGATTTTGGCGTATTTCAGCGATACCTCGGCCAGTTCTACATCCGACCGGGATTCCAGCGCTTTTTTTACCCTACCGACACAGTGTTCGCAGGATAGTCCCTGCAATGAAAGCAGTATAGTTTGCGACATAATAATACTCCTTGGTGATCACGACCAAACGTCAAAGACATTGACCACAAACGTGATTTTGATTAGTTCTAAACACTGCCTGAAGCGTAAACCTTCCAGCAAGGGAAGGGTCAAGGGGGGAATATGAATATCAGTGATGTGGCAAAAAAAACCGGGCTGACCAGCAAGACCATACGTTTCTATGAAGAAAAAGGGCTGATGACGGCGCCACTGCGATGCGAAAATGGTTACCGCAGTTATAATCTTCACCATATCGAAGAGCTGACGCTATTGCGTCAGGCTCGTCAGGTGGGATTCACGCTGGAGGAATGCCGAGAACTGGTGACCCTATTCAATGATCCGATGCGACATAGCGCCGATGTTAAGGCTCGCACATTACAGAAAGTGCAGGATATTGAGCAGCAAATCGAAGAACTCAAAGTGATGCGTCAGCGCCTGGTGTCGCTGGCAGAGTCCTGTCCCGGCGACAGTAGCGCTGAATGCCCGATTATTACCCAGCTGGCGGGGTGCTGCCACGCAACATCAGGAGGAAAACATCAGACGTCATAACATGTGACGCAGATAATAATGGCGATGCGGCAGCACTAACTGACCGGGCCGGTTGCACCCTCAGAGGCGTGGTCGCACATGTAGCGTAATACCTTCCACAGCGGTAACTTCCACCACGGTTCCGGCGGACAGATCCTGCTCTGCCTGTACGCGCCAACTGCTGTCGCCAATGTTGACCCGACCGAGACCATTTATTAGTGGTTCGGTCAACGTGGTATGCAGGCCAATCAATTGTTGTCCACGTTGATTGAGCACCGGCGGGGGTTGCTTTTCGAGGCGACGGCGCAGCCATTGCCACCATAGCAGTGCTGCCGCGACCGTCAGTACGGCAAAGGCAATGCATTGCCATGTCCAGCTCAGTGGCAACAGCCAGGCGAGAATCCCGGTAAGCAGCGCGGCGATGCCGCTCCATAACAGATAGCCGCCCGCACCCAGCATTTCAGCGGCCAGCAGCAGCCCTCCGAGCGACAACCAAAACCAATGGGCGTTTTCCAGCACCAGCGCCATCATGATTATTTTCTCCGGTCCGTCTGGCTCTCTTTGATCAGTTCACTGATGCCGCCAATGGTGCCCATCAGGTTGCTGGCATCCAGAGGCATCATGATGACTTTGCTGTTGTTGGCGGCACCAATGGTTTGCAGTGCGTCGGTGTATTTCTGCGCCACAAAGTAGTTGATTGCCTGGATGTTCCCGGCAGCAATGGCCTCAGACACCATTTGGGTGGCGCGAGCTTCAGCTTCTGCTGCGCGTTCGCGGGCTTCTGCTTCAAGGAAGGCGGATTGCCGTTCCCCTTCAGCTTTAAGAATTTGCGCCTGTTTTTCCCCTTCGGCTTTCAGGATGGCGGCTTGCCTGACCCCTTCTGCCTCCAGAATTTCAGCGCGTTTGGTCCGTTCCGCTTTCATCTGGGCGTTCATCGAGGCGATCAGTTCAGCAGGCGGGCGCACATCGCGGATTTCGATACGAGTGACTTTGATGCCCCATGGGTTGGTGGCTTCGTCCACGATATGCAGCAACCGGGTGTTGATGCTGTCGCGTTGGGAAAGCATTTCATCAAGTTCCATCGAGCCGAGAACGGTACGAATGTTGGTCATGGTCAGGTTAATAATGGCCAGTTCCAGATTGCTGACTTCATAGGCAGCACGGGAAGCATCCACCACCTGAATAAAGCAGACGGCATCGATAGTCACGTTGGCGTTGTCTTTGGAGATGATTTCCTGTGAGGGAATATCCAGCACCTGCTCCATCATGTTGATTTTACGCCCGATGCGATCCATAAACGGCACCATCAGATTCAGGCCGGGCATCAGGGTACGGGTGTAGCGGCCAAAACGTTCCACCGTCCACTGGTAGCCTTGCGGCACGATTTTGATGCCGGACCAGACAATCACCAGCGCAACGACAATCAGAACCGGGATAAATGTCAGCATGTACTCTGCTCTCCATGGTTTTTTTCTGTGAGAAGTGTAATGCAGGATAGCGCAACTGGCGTAGTAACGTTACGTGCGAACAAGGGATTATGCGAGCCTGCATGAAAAGCAGGCTGCAATGATATGGCGTGGGTTACATATCCAGTTCGATGTCGTTTAGCGGCATACAGCAGCAGGGCAGAATTTCGCCTCGTTGCAGGCAGGCAAGCGGGGTTTCCCGGTAGGCGACCTTGCCTTTGATGAGCCGTAACCGGCAAGCGCCGCAATAACCGGAGCGACACTGATACTCGACCGGTACCTGCTGAGATTCAAGCGCTTCCAGCAGGGAGCCATGTGCATCGGTGCATAATAACCGCGCCCCGGAGAGGCGCAGCGTGATAGTGGGCGTCGTCATTGTAGGTTAAAGCTGGAAGTCGCTTAGATCGTCGGTGTTAATTTCCGAGTCAATCTGGCCGACCAGATAGGAGCTGACTTCTACCTCTTGCGGTGCCACCTGTACGTTGTCTGATACCAGCCAGGCGTTGATCCAGGGAATCGGGTTAGTGCGGGTTTCAAACGGCAACGGCAACCCTACCGCCTGCATACGGATGTTGGTGATATATTCAACATACTGGCACAGGATGTCCTTGTTCAGGCCAATCATCGAGCCGTCGCGGAACAGGTACTCTGCCCACTCTTTTTCCTGCTGAGCCGCCAGCAGGAACAGATCGTAGCATTGCTGTTGACACTCTTCCGCCACCTGCGCCATTTCCGGGTCGTCCTGGCCTGCACGCATCAGGTTGAGCATATGCTGGGTGCCGGTAAGATGCAGCGCTTCGTCGCGGGCAATCAGTTTGATGATCTTGGCATTGCCTTCCATTAGCTCGCGTTCGGCGAAAGCGAAAGAGCAGGCGAAGCTGACATAGAAACGGATGGCTTCCAGCGCGTTGACGCTCATCAGGCACAGGTAGAGTTTTTTCTTTAGTTCGTAGAGGTTGATGTTCACGGTCTTGCCGTTGACCTGATGGGTGCCTTCTCCCAGCAGGTGATAGTAGCTGGTCAGTTCAATCAGTTCATCATAGAAACCGGAGATGTCTTTGGCTCGCTTGAGAATTTCCTCATTGGTGACGATATCGTCGAACACAACCGACGGATCGTTGACGATATTGCGGATAATGTGGGTATAGGAGCGCGAGTGGATCGTTTCCGAGAAGGCCCAGGTTTCCACCCAGGTTTCCAGTTCCGGGATGGAGATGAGCGGTAGCAGCGCCACGTTAGGGCTGCGGCCCTGAATCGAGTCCAGTAGCGTCTGGTATTTCAGGTTGCTGATAAATATGTGTTTTTCGTGTTCCGGCAACCCTTGATAGTCGATGCGATCACGAGAGACGTCAACCTCTTCCGGACGCCAGAAGAACGAAAGTTGTTTTTCGATCAGCTTTTCGAAAATTTCATATTTTTGCTGATCGTAGCGTGCCACGTTAACTGGCTGACCGAAAAACATCGGCTCCAGCAACTGATCGTTTTTATTCTGTGAAAAAGTGGTATAGGCCATAGTCTCTCCAAACAAGCCAACAGCGCTGCCTGAGGGCGGCGCTGTTAAACCTCGGCATGTGTCGCGGCTCTACCGAAGCGAGCAGCCGCGACGAGATGAGGAATATCGTCATTCCGGGGATATCCCGTGTTACGGAAGTCCCCGGCACCGTGCTTAGATTTTACAGGCGCCGCTTTCGCAGCCGTCATCCTGCGGTGCGGTATCCAGCAGGTCGTCCTGCGCATCTTCGGCACCATCGCGGGTGTTTTGATAGTAGAGGGTTTTCAACCCGAACTTATACGCCGTGAGCAGATCTTTAAGCAACTGGGTCATCGGCACTTTTCCTGACGGGAAACGCGCCGGATCGTAGTTGGTGTTGGCGGAAATCGCTTGATCGACGAATTTCTGCATCAAACCGACCAACTGCAGGTAGCCATCATTAGACGGCATATCCCATAGCAACTCGTAGGCGTCTTTCAGCGTTTCGTACTCAGGCACCACCTGGCGCAGGATACCGTCTTTTGATGCTTTGACGCTGATATGACCGCGCGGCGGCTCAATGCCGTTGGTGGCATTGGAAATCTGCGACGAGGTTTCAGACGGCATCAGTGCAGACAGCGTGGAGTTACGCAGACCATAGGTCTGAATATCTTTACGCAGCGTTTCCCAGTCATGGTGCAGAGGTTCACTGCAAATGCCGTCCAGATCACGCTTGTAGGTATCGATTGGCAAAATGCCCTGCGAATAGGTGGTTTCGTTGAACCACGGGCAGGCGCCTTGCTCACGTGCTAATTGGTTCGAGGCTTTCAGCAGATAGTACTGAATTGCTTCGAAAGTGCGGTGCGTCAGGTTATTGGCGCTACCGTCGGAGTAGCGCACGCCGTGTTTTGCCAGATAGTAGGCGAAGTTAATAACACCGATGCCCAGGGTACGGCGGCCCATTGCGCCGCGTTTGGCTGCCGGAATCGGGTAGTCCTGATAGTCAAGCAGGGCATCCAGCGCACGTACCGCTAATGTCGCCAGTTCTTCCAGTTCGTGCAGTGAGCTGATGGCACCCAGATTAAAGGCTGACAGAGTACAAAGCGCGATTTCGCCGTTTTCGTCGTTGACGTCTTCCAGCGGTTTGGTCGGCAATGCGATTTCCAGACACAGGTTGGACTGACGCACCGGTGCAACCTGTGGGTCAAACGGACTGTGTGTGTTGCAGTGGTCGATATTCTGGATATAGATACGACCCGTGGAGGCACGCTCTTGCATCATCAGCGAGAACAGCTCCGCTGCTTTGAGCTGCTTCTTACGAATGCTGTCGTCCTGCTCGTATTTCACATACAAGCGTTCAAACTCATCCTGATTGTTGAAGAAAGCATCGTATAGCCCCGGCACGTCGGATGGGCTGAACAGCGTGATGTCGCCGCCTTTGACCAGACGCTGGTACATCAATTTGTTGAGCTGTACGCCGTAGTCAAGATGACGTACGCGGTTGCCTTCCACGCCGCGGTTATTTTTCAACACCAGCAAGCTTTCCACTTCCAGATGCCACAGCGGGTAGAACAGGGTGGCCGCACCGCCGCGCACGCCACCCTGCGAGCAGGATTTCACCGCGGTCTGGAAATGTTTGTAGAACGGAATACAACCGGTATGAAATGCTTCACCGCCCCGGATCGGGCTGCCCAGCGCGCGAATACGCCCGGCATTGATGCCAATGCCGGCGCGCTGGGAAACGTATTTCACGATGGCGCTGGAGGTGGCGTTGATGGAGTCCAGACTGTCGCCGCACTCGATCAGCACGCAGGAGCTGAACTGGCGAGTCGGGGTACGCACGCCGGACATGATCGGTGTCGGCAGAGAAATTTTGAATGTCGATACCGCGTCGTAGAAGCGCTTGACGTAATCCAGACGAGTTTCACGCGGGTAGCCGGAAAACAGGCAGGCGGCGACCAGAATGTACAGGAACTGGGCGCTTTCGTAGATGTCACCGGTCACGCGGTTTTGGACCAGATATTTCCCTTCCAGCTGTTTTACGGCTGCATAGGAGAAATTCATGTCACGCCAGTGATCGATGAAAGCGTCCATGTGAGCGAATTCTTCTTCCGTGTAGTCTTCCAGCAAATGGCGGTCATATTTGCCCATTTCGACCATTTTCACCACGTGATCGTACAGCTTCGGCGGTTCGAACTGACCATAGGCTTTTTTACGCAGATGAAAAATAGCCAGACGCGCAGCCAGATACTGATAGTCCGGGCTTTCGCGGGAGATCAGGTCAGCGGCGGCCTTGATGATGGTTTCATGGATATCGGCAGTCTTGATGCCATCGTAGAATTGGATATGGGAACGTAGTTCAACCTGAGAAACAGAGACATTGTGTAACCCTTCTGCTGCCCAGGTAATCACCCTGTGGATTTTGTCCAGATTGATGCGCTCTTTACTGCCATCGCGTTTGGTAACAAGCAGACTCTGATTCATGTGGCGTAGCACCTGTTTTTTGACACGAGTTTTGTTTTTTATGGTCTTACCGTTTTCTCATTCACAAAAAATGCAAATAAAAAAATAGTGTTTTCTGTCAGAAGTAAACACTATATATAGGGGTTGTACCATCTTTTGATAACAAGATAATGTGAAAAGTAGCGTATTGCAAGTGAGCAAAAGGGTTCTCTCTTGTGGATAACTATAGGGAGTAAATGTTACAAGCACGCTAAATCCCAGCTACCGTGCGGCTTACTTATTTTGTCAACCTCAGGTGAGAAAAAATAAAAAAATTGATCAATCGCCGGTTTCTTACCCTGTCGCAATGCTCAGGCTATGACTAAAACCGTGTTTCAAACAGTTATTGGGAATAATCTGAGTTTGTTCTGTCGTCCAATAGTTGATCAGGCGTGGTTTATGCCTGAAAACTTATTCTTCAGCGATAAAAAAGCCGGTGGATGTAACACCGGCAGGGGGTATTGAAGGACTCAGCCCGTCGCCCGGCGCGGTCAGCCGAGATGCGTTGTGTGGATCATATAATTAACATCGACGTTCGCGCCGAGCCGGAAGCGGTCCAGCAGCGGATTGTAGTGCAGACCGGTCATGTGGCGTTCGCGTAGTGGCGTTTGGTCTACCCAGTGCAGCAATTCCGCCGGGCGGATGAATTTTTTGATGTCGTGTGTACCTCGCGGCACCATGTTGGTCAGGTATTCGGCACCGACAATCAGCATCAACCAGGCTTTGGCATTACGATTGATGGTAGAGAAAAAAACATGTCCGCCCGGTTTGACCAGCCGGGCGCAGGCTCGTACCACCGAATTCGGGTCCGGTACGTGTTCCAGCATCTCCATACAGGTCACTACGTCGTAGGTGCCGGCATGGGCATCGGCGTGTGCTTCCACCGTTTCTTGTAGGTAATTGACGCTAATGCCGCTTTCTAATGCATGTAGCCTTGCTACCTGCAAGGGCTCGGCTCCCATATCCAGACCGGTAACGCGCGCGCCTTCGCGCGCCATGCTTTCGGCCAGAATGCCGCCGCCGCAGCCGACATCCAGTACCTGCTTGCCGAAAATGCCGTCGGCGCGTTCGATGATGTAATTCAGACGCAATGGGTTGATGCGGTGCAGCGGTTTGAATTCCCCCTCCAGATCCCACCAGCGTGAGGCAACGGCCTCAAACTTGGCAATTTCATCAAGGTCGACATTCGGGGTGCGCGCAGCGGCTTTCAGGGGATCGGGGCCTGTGGCGCCTGCGTTTATGCTGTCTGTGTTCATGGAAAGTGATCACCTTTCATCAATATTGACTGAGGCCGAGTATAGCGAGCAGACGACGGTTGTTGTAGTCGCCCGCCGCGGCTTCGCGGTGCCTGCATCTTGTGACGGCGATAACATCGCAGTAACGAAACGCGCAGCGCCCCGCAAAGAAGCACCAGTAAACCGGCGCGAAGTTTCCCCTAAAACCCCGGTTTATGATATGATTTTCCACCTTTTAAAATCGGGTAGATGTGAATAGAGGGATAGCGGCTCCATGAGCGACCTTGCCAGAGAAATTACACCGGTCAACATCGAGGAAGAGCTGAAAAGTTCATATCTGGATTACGCCATGTCCGTCATCGTCGGGCGTGCGTTGCCGGACGTTCGCGATGGTCTTAAGCCGGTACACCGCCGCGTGCTGTACGCAATGAGTGTGCTGGGTAACGACTGGAACAAGCCTTATAAAAAATCGGCCCGTGTGGTCGGGGACGTTATCGGTAAATATCACCCGCATGGTGATAGCGCGGTGTACGACACCATTGTGCGTATGGCTCAGCCATTCTCGCTGCGGTACATGCTGGTGGACGGCCAGGGCAACTTCGGTTCCATCGACGGCGACTCCGCCGCAGCGATGCGTTATACCGAAGTTCGCATGTCGAAAATCGCCCATGAACTGCTTTCCGATCTGGATAAAGAGACAGTAGATTTTGTGCCTAACTACGACGGCACAGAACAGATCCCAGACGTGATGCCCACCCGTATCCCCAACCTGTTGGTCAACGGTTCTTCGGGGATTGCCGTGGGGATGGCGACCAACATTCCGCCCCATAACCTGTCTGAAGTCATTAACGGCTGTCTGGCTTACATTGATGACGAAAACATCAGTGTCGAAGGGTTGATGGCCCATATTCCGGGGCCGGACTTCCCGACCGCCGCCATCATTAACGGCAAACGCGGGATTGAAGAAGCCTACCGAACTGGCCGTGGCAAGGTGTATATCCGCGCACGCGCCGAAGTGGAAGCCGATGCCAAATCTGGCCGTGAAACCATCATCGTGCATGAAATCCCTTATCAGGTGAACAAGGCACGGTTGATTGAAAAGATCGCCGAACTGGTAAAAGAAAAGCGCATTGAAGGCATCAGCGCGTTGCGCGATGAGTCCGATAAGGACGGTATGCGCATCGTGATTGAGATCAAGCGCGATGCCGTGGGCGAGGTGGTGCTTAACCATCTGTATTCCCAGACTCAGATGCAGGTGTCGTTCGGCATCAACATGGTGGCGTTGCATCAGGGCCAGCCGAAGTTGATGACCCTCAAGGAAATTCTGGCGGCATTTGTCCGTCACCGCCGCGAAGTGGTGACGCGCCGTACCATTTTCGAACTGCGCAAGGCGCGTGAACGAGCGCATATTCTGGAAGGGCTGGCAATTGCGCTGGCTAATATCGACCCGATTATCGAACTGATTCGCCATGCCTCGACCCCGGCTGATGCTAAAGCCGCGCTGGTGGCGCAGGCGTGGGAGCTGGGCAGCGTGGCCGCGATGCTGGAGCGTGCCGGTGATGACGCCGCCCGCCCGGAATGGCTGGAGCCGGAGTTCGGCATTCACGAGGGCAAGTATCATCTGACTGAGCAGCAGGCGCAGGCGATTTTGGATCTGCGTTTGCAGAAACTGACCGGTCTGGAACATGAAAAGCTGCTGGACGAATACAAAGAACTGCTGGCGCAGATCGCCGAGTTGCTGTTCATCCTGTGCAGCCCTGAGCGGCTGATGGAAGTGATCCGTGAGGAACTGGTGGCGATACGCGAGCAGTATAACGATGCCCGCCGCACTGAGATCACCCACAATAGCGCCGACATCAATATTGAAGATCTCATCTCTGAAGAGAATGTAGTCGTGACCTTGTCGCATCAGGGGTACGTGAAGTACCAGCCGTTGACCGACTATGAAGCTCAGCGCCGTGGTGGCAAGGGTAAATCCGCCGCCCGTATCAAGGAAGAGGACTTTATTGACCGGCTGCTGGTGGCGAATACCCACGATACTATCCTGTGTTTCTCCAGCCGTGGTCGCCTCTATTGGCTGAAGGTCTATCAACTGCCTGAAGCAAGCCGTAGCGCCCGTGGTCGCCCGATCATTAACCTGTTGCCGCTGGAACAAGACGAACGCATTACTGCTATTTTGCCGGTACGCGAATACGAAGAAGGAATGAACGTGTTCATGGCGACGGCCAGCGGTACTGTGAAGAAAACAGCGTTGACGGAATTTAGCCGTCCACGCAGTGCAGGTATTATCGCGGTTAATCTGAATGACGGCGATGAGCTGATTGGCGTTGACCTGACTGACGGCAGCAACGAAGTGATGTTGTTCTCCGCTGAAGGCAAAGTGGTGCGTTTCTCTGAATCAGCCGTGCGGACCATGGGACGTACTGCTACCGGGGTACGCGGTATCAATCTGCAGGATGATGATCGCGTGGTGTCGCTGATTGTGCCGCGTGGCGACGGCGATATTCTGACGGTAACGCAGAACGGCTTTGGCAAGCGTACCGCCGTTACCGAGTATCCGGTGAAATCTCGTGCTACCAAGGGCGTGATTTCCATCAAGGTCAGTGAGCGTAACGGTAAAGTCGTTGGTGCAGTGCAGGTCGATTCCGCTGACCAGATCATGATGATTACCGATGCGGGCACACTGGTGCGCACCAGGGTATCCGAGGTCAGCATCGTGGGCCGTAATACTCAGGGCGTAACGCTTATCCGTACCGCTGATGACGAGCATGTCGTTGGCCTACAGCGTGTGGCCGAGCCGGTGGAAGATGATGAACTCGACAGTGTAGTGCCGGTAGATGGCGAACTGCTGGAAGAGGATATCGACGATACGGAAAGTGATGATGATTCACCGCTGGACGATGAGTAATTTTTTCACCTGCTGATGATAACCCCACAAGAGCCAGCGCCTGATGCGCTGGCTTTTTTTATGTAGGATCGGTACTGTATCGGCTGGTCCTGGCCGCGTTTTCCCTGCTGACAACCTTTACGGTATGACTTTGAAAGTTATCGCTTCGTTTCAGACCCCACTTAAAGTTTCCCGGTATATGTTCCGGGCGCTAGCGATCACACTGTGGGTTCTGGGTGCGCTGATTTCGGTTTTTTTCGTGAATAAGGAACTGAATCAACGGGAATCACATCTGCGACAGATTTTCTCACTCAATTTCGAACAATCGCTGGGGTATATTCGCCATACCACCGATATGACGCGTGAGTTGCGCTACATTGCTGCTAACCGATTTAGTGATCCTGCCAGGTTGCGAGAGCGTGCTGCTGCTGCGAAAAAGACACCATTCTCCATTTACCCGCTGTCGTCTACGTTTAATTGTACTGGGCAGTATGAGAAAAACCCTGCTCAGTTGCAGTTGCTGAGAGGTTTTTTTGAACAATGGCATGATGATTTCTCATCGGTTTATGACCTTAACCGCATCTTTTTTGTCGACAGCAGCCAGCAATGTGTCGTTGATTTTGGTATCCGCAATCAATCGTCAGATAGCTACAGCCTGTTGAAAAGTGTGCAGGAACAGTTACAGAACCAGAAATCCAATCGGATAGAAAACCGCCGTGAGGAGAGCCTGTTTTGGGTGACGTCCGGCTTGACGCCGGATGCTGGCTATCTCTACGCGCTGACGCCGGTGTATGTGGATAACCGCCTGGTGGCCATGATGGGGATTGAGCAGACCATCAGGGCAGATGACTTTATATTGAATGGCGATTTGCCGTTTAGCGTCAGGCTATTGGATCAAAATGACCGGGTACTGTTGCAGTTCACTGATAATCAGTCCGGCAGCAATAACTTCAGTCATTATCCGGATTCGAACAACTACTTCGGCTACAGCGACGGCTATGGAGCCTTGTTGATGAAAAAGGCGTTGTCGCCTACATCAATGACAGTGGTGTATTCGCTCCCTTTGGAAGTGATTTTGGTTTCGCTCAATACGCTGATTATCAACATGGCGTTGCTGAATCTGGTATCGGCCATCTGTCTGTTTCTGTTTACCCGTGTGTTTGAGCGTAAGATCTTTCTGCCCGCAGAGCGCAATGCCTTCCTGTTAGAAGAAAATGAACAATTTAACCGTAAAATCGTCGCTTCTGCTCCAGTAGGTATTTGTATTTTAAGGATCAGCGACGGTACCAATATTCTCAGCAACGAGCTGGCGCATAACTATCTTAGCCTGCTGACGTACGAAGACCGGGTGCGTATCGTGCGCATTATCTGCGAACAGCAATCCAAATCGCTCGATGTGGTGACTGGGCGTAATCATCATCTGCAAATCAGTTTTGTGCATTCTCGCTATCGCAATGAGAACGTAGCTATTTGTGTGCTGCTTGATGTTAGCGCACGAGTGCGAATGGAAGAATCATTGCAGGAGATGGCTAACGCTGCTGAACAGGCCAGCCAGTCTAAATCGATGTTCCTGGCGACGGTCAGTCATGAATTGCGTACGCCGCTGTATGGGATTATCGGCAATCTGGACTTGCTGCAGACAAAATCACTGCCGTCGGATGCCAACCGGCTGGTAACCGCAATGCAAAATTCTTCTGAACTGTTGCTGAAGATCATCAGCGACATTCTCGATTTCTCCAAGATCGAATCGGAACAGTTGAAGATTGAGCACAGCGAATTTGCACCGCGTGAAGTGATAAATCATATCGTGGGCAACTACCTGCCGCTGGTGGTAAAAAAACGCCTGGAGCTGTATTGCTATATTGACCCCCACGTTCCCTTGCAATTGACGGGGGATGCGGTGAGATTGCAGCAGGTATTAAGTAATCTGCTCAGTAATGCGATTAAGTTTACCGATACCGGCTGTATCGTGTTTCAGGTAGCGTGCAGTGATGAGGGCTATCTGGTGTTCAAGGTGCGGGATACCGGCGTTGGGATCGATACCCGCGCGGTGATGAAACTGTTTGACCCATTCTTTCAGGCTGGGAGTGGAGTCCAGCGCCACTTTCAGGGGACTGGACTGGGGCTGGCGATTTGTGAAAAGCTGGTCAACCTGATGGATGGCGACATTACAATTGAATCTGAGCCGGGGCTTGGCAGCGAGTTCGGCATCCGTATTCCACTTTATCGTGCCCATTATCCGCAGTCGTTGCAGTTGCCTGATTTACAGGGGAAAACCTGCTGGTTGAACATTCGTAATGCACTGATGGAGCGCTATTTGCTGGACTTGCTCACCGCTTGCGGTCTGTACGCACAGCGGTACGAAGAAGGGCAAATTGTTGGTAATGATGACGTTATGATTATTGATCATATGTCAGATAGTGAACCAAGAGCCTATGCTTGTGTGGAGATTAGTGGTACGCACGCGGGTGCCGCTCAGGAAAACCAGGCAGGGTATTGGTTATTCAGTACGGCGGTACTGCACGAATTGCCGGTGTTGCTGCAGCGTATTTATCGGGGTGAGGATGATTTGTCGACGGCGATGCTATCCTTGCCGACAGTCAGTTACAGCCGTACTGAAAATGGCGATATTTGCCTTCTGGTGGTGGATGACCACCCGATTAACCGCCGTTTGCTGGCCGATCAACTCGGTTCGTTGGGGTATCAGGTGATCACGGCTAATGACGGATTGGATGCGCTGGACGTTCTGGCGAAGAATTCGATAGACATTGTTCTTACTGACGTCAACATGCCGAATATGGACGGTTACCGTTTTGCCCAGCGGCTGCGTGAAATGGGGCAGACATTCCCCGTGATTGGCGTAACCGCCAACGCATTGGCAGAAGAGCGGCAACGCTGTTTACAAGCCGGGATGGATAACTGTTTGTCTAAACCGGTGACGCTGGATACGCTACAGCAGTCACTGTCATATTACAGTAATCTGGTCAGGCAGAATGCGCAGAACCTATCGCGTAATGTTAATGCGGCTGGATAATAATGTGCCAGCGAGCCGGTTCCCCGTTCGCTGGCAACAGAATTACTCTTTGTCTGACGGCGATACGCCAACTGAGGAGAGATAGTTTAACAGTGCAATATCGTTGTCCACACCGAGTTTGGTCATGGCTGATTTCTTCTGACTGCTGATGGTTTTTATGCTGCGGTTGAGTTTTCGGGCAATTTCGGTGACCAGGAACCCTTCGGCGAACAGGCGCAACACTTCGCTTTCCTTTGGTGAAAGGCGTTTATCGCCATAACCGCTGGCGCTGATTTTTTCCAGAACCTTACTAACGCTTTCCGGCGTGAATTTCTTGCCTTTCTGTAATGCAGCCAGCGCTTTGGGCAAGTCGGTTGGCGCGCCTTGTTTTAACACAATCCCTTCGATATCCAGTTCCAGTACGGCACTGAGAATAGCCGGATTATTGTTCATGGTTAGTACAATGATCGACAAATTAGGGAAGTGACGCTTGATATATTTGATCAAGGTAATACCGTCACCGTATTTATCTCCTGGCATCGATAAATCAGTGATCAGAACATTAGCATCCAGTTTGGGAAGATTATTAATCAGGGCTGTCGAGTCTTCGAATTCACCCACGACGTTAACCCATTCGATTTGCTCCAGCGATTTTTTAATGCCAAACAAAACGATAGGATGATCGTCTGCAATAATTACATTTAGATTGCTCATTGTTTTTTACTCATATTGTTGGCCACCGGGCTGCAGCAATGCTACGACGAACCCTTCAATCTGTTGAAGTTGGGGTTCTATCTGAGCGCGATCCTGGGTGGTAATAAGCTTTTCCAGCGCTTCACATAACTGCTTGCCGGGGTGAAGATTCAGCATAGCAAAGACACCCTTCAGGCGGTGTGCGGTTTGCGCGAGTGACAAAAAGTCGCCATTTTGGGCCTCAGTATATAGTCTCTTTATGTCCTCCGGTACTGTATCAACAAACAGGGAATAGTAGTCACTGTTGCGTAACTGGCGGACATAGAAACCAATGTCGTCCTGTTCTTCAGATTGGTCATCGTCCTGATTTATCTCCAAATGTTGTTCAATCAGTTTTAGCAGGCCATCCTGCAGCAGTTGGCTGATATTGTAGTTGGTGCGCATACGACGCTGACCCAGCGGCACCAACTGAGTATCATCACTGGTTACCAGCAAGGTATCGTTGGTTACTCTGTTGGGGTCGTCGGTAATGGTTATTTCCGCATCCTGATTCACCAGCCGCTCGTCATATACCACCACATCCGCACCCCAACTGCTTACTATACGGCTAACGATGGTACGAACCTCGTCCGAGGTGATGTTCAGGAGCAACGTGATGTCGTCCAATAATTTCTCATCTTCTTCCGAAGGTAGTGGGTCCGGCTGCATTTTCAATGTCAGTACATACTGGGTTCCAAGCCCCGGCCGACTATTGATTTGCAGTTGACCTCCCAATTTGTTGCAGAGTTGATTACATAGGAATAGGGTTAATCCGGAATTGTGCCGGAAGTGATCAGATTGTGGCGTAGTGGCAAACGGATGCATCAGATTATCCCGCTCCATGCCGGAGATATTCGTGCCGGTATCACTGATGCGGATCAGCAACTGCTCGGTAGAATGTGCTGAAGGCTCGAAGGACAAGGTGATTTTACCGTAGTCGGTATTGGTGATGGAGTAATCCAGCAGCAGCGACAGGGTTTTCTTGAGTAACTCGCTGTCGCCTGAATAGGTCTGGCGCGGGTCGAGTTTGTAGTGATTGAACAGCTTAAGTCCCTTTTGCTGGATACGCGGCAGTAGCTCTAAAATCAAATCGTCTATCAGTGTCAACGGTGAAAACGAGTCATGTACCAGATGCCATTCCATTGTTTCCAGCTTTGCCTGCAGGGCGATGTTTTCCATCAACCGGATGGCGCTGCTGGTTTCGGCGAGCAGCGCCTGAAGCGTTTTCTGCTGTTCCGGTGAAGTGTCGGTTTTGTGTAGCGCCAGCGCCAACTGGTGCACGGCAGACAGTGGTTGCTTGAACTCCTGGCTCAGGTTGCGAAACAGACGCTTGCGAACCGAGACATTTTTATCGAATTCCTGCTGCGCCAGTTGCAGTTTTTTGGTAACCAATATTTCCTGATCCTGCTCGCGTAGTAGGAACAGGCATAGTGACGGCGTATGTTGGCTGTGGAAAACGCGTACCTCGTACATTTCGTTGTCCACTGTGGCTTGAATAACACCGTGGTGTTCTTCTGCAAGCGTGGAGATTTTCTTCAGGCTAAGGTGTGGATATAGCCTTTCTGCCAGCGTGTTTGCCACCATCACTTTATTGTTGCTGAAATCGTAAACCAGCACCCCGATTGGGATGCGGCTGACTATCTCACTGTACATCCGTTGTTGTTCTTGCAGGTGATGGGACTGGTCATCTTTGGGACGGGCAGAGTAACGCCGTAAAACATAAAGCCCCGATAGTGAAATAAACAGCAACGCCAGGTTGAGAGCAATTACCCAGATATTGTTGCGCAGCGTGTCGGCAACGAGCCAACTCAGAGGAATAGCATAGACCAGCTTGATAGGTGAGTTCATTAACTGGGCGGTGACTTCCAGCAGGGTGCCTTCGCGGCGAATGTCGGTGGGAATCTCGTTGTCTGAGCTGACGTCGGCATTGATCGGTGGCGTTTGCTTGCGCAGCATGAAGTTATCCCGCGACATGGTGTGCGGAATCAGATCGTTGATGGACAGATCGAAAGCAATGACCGTAGCCAGATGACCAGGCTGATTGAACGTCGTGCGCAGGGTAAAATAGTAATCGTTGTAAAAACGCAGTTTTCGCAACGGAGAAAAGCTTTCCCGTTCATCCAGTGTATTGGCCTGTTGCAGCATCTCGGTTTTACGCGACTCCACCATGGATGAAAGATAACTGCCACGAAGTTGCGACGAGATGTCCTTCAACGGCTGGGTGGATACCATCGTCAGACTATTGTCCAGGCCATTGAGGTAGTACATTGAATAAATACCTGTTTTCGCGCCCCACAATACGTCCAGGTATTGTGAGATTCGGTACATTACGTCAACGGTGGCTTTGTCATATGGCCCGAAAATCAATGCATCTGTTTTGTGACCGCTTTTCTCAACGTAAAACACGTTTGGCATCAGCGTAATCAGATTGATGTTGAGGGGATCGTGCTGTGTCGGATCATTGGGCAAATTTTTGTAGATTTGATCAGTAAAAAAGCGGTAAGCATCAATGCGTCTTTGCATTCCTTCTGCAATGTTCGCCACGGTGGATTTTTTCTCCGTCATCCAACAGTTGATGTAGTTATAGCTGTAGGTGCCGGTCGTCAGCAGCAGTAACAGGATAAACAGCAGAAAAAAGCGCATGATAGCCGCAGGCATGAAATCAGGCTCCTGGTGAACGAGTAAGAGGGCGGATGTTGAGGCTGGCTGCGAGTAATAGCACTGCGACAACAGCCAGCGCCACACAGAGACTGCTCCATTCGGCGATGAAACCGAGCAGTGCCGGGCCGGTTAAAATACCGGTATAACCGAGCGTACTTACTGATGCAATCGCCAGTCCGACGGGCATGACCTGTTGGCGGCCTGCAGCAGAAAACAGAATCGGCACTACATTGGAGGTTCCGAGGCCGACCAGAGTAAATCCTGCTATCGCGGTAATCGGATTATCCAGTGCAATTGCCAGCAACAGGCCCAGTGAGGCGCATAAACTGCCGCCGGCAGCCATAACGTAACGTCCCAGCTTTTGCGTCAACCTGTCGCCATTGAGTCGCCCCAGCGTCATGGCGATGGAAAATGCAGCATAACCAACGCCTGCCAGTCGGGAATCAAGTCCACGTTCGGCACTAAGAAACAGGGCGCTCCAGTCCAGTATTGCGCCTTCCGCCAGAAACATAACGAAGCAAAGCGTACCGATGGTTATCACCACGCCGCGTGGTCGGACAAATAGCGGAGTCCGTTCTGCATGACCTGAACCATGCAACAAATGACGATGGGTGCCGCATAACAGCAACATACCGAGTAGTAACATCATGATGATTGTCGCCCACAATGGTGGACAACCGAGCCACAGCAGGCTGCTGACGCCGCCTGCGCCAGCAATGCCCCCGACGCTGTAAAAGCTGTGAAATCCGGACATCATTGCCCTTTCACTGGCTTTCTCGACCACCACCGCCTGAATATTCATGGTGACGTCCAGCAACCCAATGGCGGTGCCAAACAGGAATAGCAATACCGCCATGGCAGGCAGGGTGGAGATCTGCGTCAGCGTCGGCAGCAGGATAAACAGCGGAACTGCCGCAGACAGCATGACCCGGCGGCATCCCACACGGGCGCTAACAATGCCTGCCAGCGGCATTGCAGTTAGCGAACCGATAGCAATCATCAGCAGCAACATGCCTAACGATGCATCGTTGATATCAAGACGGGACTTGGCGTAAGGCACCAGCGGTGCCCAGGCCGATATTACCGTCCCGGTGATGAAAAATACCGCTCGTGTGGCAAATTGTACCGGTTTGTCATCCAATCGCTGTGACTGGCTTAGTGCTGAGGGGATTAAGGTTGTCATTGTTGAATAACTATCGTCGCTGAATCTGGCAGAGGGATATTTTTACCACAACTACGACGTTTTATCGAAAGGGGATATGTTTCGTTGGCAGAAAATGCGGGAAGGATTCCATAATCCGCGCGGAGATAAAAAATGCCGGGACAAGCCCGGCAATATGAAGATAATTTACAATAAAGCGGAGTAAAGAATGTGATGATAGCGAGATAATTCTAGAATTGTCGGGTGTAAGAATTTTGTCACTTAATGCTTATTATGCTGATCGGCTTTTTCATTCTGTGCGGTGGTGAGGCGGAAAATATAACCAGGATGAGATTATCGTTAGTGAAGATATATTACCAGATGCGAGTGTATTCGCTTTTCATGCGCTTTTTATCTTCAGATCTGGCTAAGTAGCACGTAGTTCCCACCTGATTGGGTCGTGTTTCCAAATAATGGAAATTTGACCTGATGTGTTATTCCACTAAATAAGAAAATAAAACGTGACAAAATATTTTATACCCTGAAAGCGTTGCAATTTTAAGTCAATACGGTGATGGGGCGGCGAGTTATCAGCAGGCTATTCAGTAAATGATTTGGGTGGCGGGGAAAACTGGCGTACTGGCAGCTTCGGTTATGCTGGATATATCTGGTAAAAATTTTTTATAAGACGGCAGATAAAAAGGTAAAAAAATAATATAACCGCGCGTTTTACATGGATAAAGTTAATGTTTTATTTTGTAATATTTTGCAGTATTGAAGCGGAATGGTTGAAAAATGATTTTAGGGTTTCTTGCTGCTGTTGTGCTGCCAGTGCCATAGGCAAGTGGATAATGTGTACCAACCGCCTGTGGTAATAGTATCCATGGTGAGGTGTCAGGCCCGCAGGTGGCAGACGATGAAAGACTCAAACACTGGCGTGACGGGTAGGTATGCCTAAAATAGTTTGAGTTGCAGGACAACACGCTCGCGTGTTGAACAACGCAACGCGTGTGGCCCTTTAGGACAAGGCTCATTAGGCCTTGTAACGCGGTTGGCAGCGGACCCACAGGTGCGAGGCTTAGGGATGGGCCGGGTAATAAAGCCAGCACACCGCAACGTTGAAGTATGACGGGTATAAGCAGGTTATTACGTGGTAGGAACCAAGCTAATGACTTTTTTTTTGTAGGGATAGGCCCGTATAATTCTCCACTTTCAGTTAGGTGACGGGGTGAATGTGCAGCAATTCTCTGACCTGCTGCGCCAGATGCATCAGGCGCTCAACGAACCCTTGCCGGAGAAGGCAGGATTTCATGCAGTTACGCTGACCATGTCGTTGCAGGACAGCTCGCAGTTGCTGGCGTGGCTGGCCTCACAGCCGCTCTATCCGCAGTTTTACTGGCAGCATCGTCAGGACGACGAAGAAGCGGTAGTGTGTGGTCAGGTACGTGTGTTTGAGGATATCGCGCACGCCGAGGCATTCTTGCAACGTGATGATGTGGATGACAGCGTGCGTCTGTGGGGGCTGAATGCGTTTGAACAACGCTCGCGCCCGTCAGAGGCGCATACTGCCGCGTTTCTGTTTCTGCCACGCGTCGCCTTGTTACGGCAAGGACAACGTCTGCGGTTGAGGGTCAATCTGTTCAGTGATATGTCGTTGCGCGATGAGGCTCGTCATGCGCAGGACTTTCTGAGCCAGTTGTTGCCGCTGCAACCGTTGCCGACTTTACATACCCGTATTGAAGCCACCTGCCATTGTCCGGATCGTCAGCAATGGATCACGCTATTGCATCAGGCGCTGGCGGATATCGCCGCCGGGCGGATGGAAAAGGTGGTGCCAGCGCGAGCTACGGTTTTATCGCTTGACCAGCCATTACGAGCGACTACCTTGATGGCGGCCAGTCGTGCGGCTAATTACCGCTGCTATCATTTTATGCTGGCGTTCGCGCCGTATCAGGCATTTCTCGGCTCCAGCCCCGAACGGCTCTATCGGCGGCGGCATACTCGTCTGGAAACGGAAGCGCTAGCCGGCACAGTGGCGAGTGACCCTAATGACGAAAAAGCCGCTGAGCTGGCAAACTGGCTGATGAACGATGTAAAGAACCAGTGTGAAAACATGCTGGTGGTGGACGATATCTGCCAGCGTTTGCATCAGTCTGCATTGACGATGGATGTGATGCCGCCGGA
Organism: Dickeya poaceiphila; assembly: GCF_007858975.2. Lineage (GTDB taxonomy): Bacteria > Pseudomonadota > Gammaproteobacteria > Enterobacterales > Enterobacteriaceae > Dickeya > Dickeya poaceiphila. The sequence goes on along the minus strand of NZ_CP042220.2, from coordinate 2,955,317 downwards.
GATTGTTCGCCTGCGCAAGGTGCAGCATTTACGGCGAACGATTCAGGCAACCTTGCGCAGCGGAGTGGATAGCGAATGTCTGCATTTACTGCAGCCGACCGCTGCGGTAGCTGGTTTGCCGCGTGCTGTAGCGCGGGAGTTTCTTTCCCGGCATGAGCCGTTTCATCGTGGCTGGTACGCCGGTTCGGCGGGATATCTGTCTCGCCAACAGTCTGAATTTAGTGTGGCGTTGCGCTCTGCCAGCGTGGCGGAGAGGCAACTGACGCTCTATGCCGGTGCAGGAATTGTGGCGGGATCTGATCCAGAACAAGAATGGCAGGAACTGGAAAACAAAGCTGCTGGACTGAAATCGTTGCTGGAAGAGGCTATTTCATAGCGCGATTTATTGCCTGTTACTGGCTTATATCAAAGTTGGCCGGATGAAAAAAAATATAATTATTGCCACAACCCGCAACCGGAGTTGTTGAGTCGATCATGTCCACACATATTTTTAACCGTCGCTGGGCTACGGTAGTTTTTGAGGCGCTCAGCCGTCAGGGCGTGCGCCATGTCTGCATTGCTCCGGGATCGCGTTCTACGCCGTTGACATTGGCGGCTGCTTCGCATCCTGCGTTGGTATGCCATACCCATTTTGACGAACGTGGTCTTGGTCATTTGGCGCTGGGGCTAGCCAAAGCCTCTGGCGAAGCCGTGGCCGTGGTGGTGACTTCCGGCACGGCGGCGGCCAATCTTTATCCCGCTATTATTGAAGCCGGGCTGACCGGCGAGCGACTGGTCATACTGACGGCGGATCGCCCGCCGGAACTGATCGACTGTGGTGCTAATCAGGCGATTCGGCAACCCGGTATGTTTGCATCGCATCCGACGCTAACGCTGGATTTGCCGCGTCCTACCCCGGATATTCCGGCTCGCTGGCTGGTTTCTGCGCTCGATCATGCATTGGGCGAACTGCGCCACGGCGCATTGCATATCAACTGTCCGTTCGCCGAGCCGTTATATGGCGAAGACGATCCAACGGCGTTTCAGGATTGGTTACAGTCGCTGGGTGACTGGTGGCGTCAGCCGCAGCCTTGGCTGCAGAATGAGCGTGCGTTGCCGATGGCGCTGATGCAGCCAGACTGGCCGCAATGGCGGCAGCGACGTGGCGTGGTGATCGCCGGACGGGTGCCGTTGCAGGCTGGGGAGAAAATCGCGGCCTGGGCGCACCAGCTCGGCTGGCCGCTTATCGGCGATGTGTTATCGCAAACCGGTCAACCGCTGGCCTGTGCCGATTTGTGGCTTCAGCATCCGCAGGCGAAAACGTTGCGTCAGGCTGAGATAGTCGTTCAGTTTGGCGCCAGCCTGACGGGTAAACGTCTGTTGCAGTGGCAGGCAACGGCAGCACCTGAACAGTACTGGCTGGTAGACGGCTTGCCGGGGCGGCTTGACCCTGCACAGCATCGTGGCCGCCGGTTGGTAGCCGACATTACCGACTGGCTGGCGGCGCATCCGGCAGTGGCCCAACCGGCCTGGGCGCCGGAGGTGGAGTCCTGTGCGGCACGGGTTGCCCGGCAGGTGGCCGCACGCTTGTCCGGTGGCTTCGGCGAGGCGCAACTGGCGCATCGCGTTACCGAATTGCTACCGTCAGAAGGGCAGTTTTTCGTCGGCAATAGCCTGACGGTGAGGCTGGTAGATGCCTTTGCTCGCCTGCCGGCTGGATATCCGGTATATGCCAATCGTGGCGCCAGCGGCATTGATGGCTTGTTATCGACGTTGGCGGGCGTACAGCGCGCCAATGCCAGGCCAATGCTCGCTATTGTCGGCGACCTGTCGGCGCTGTATGACCTCAACGGGCTAGCGTTACTGCGTCAACCACCTGCGCCGCTGGTGCTGGTGGTGGTAAACAACGATGGTGGGCAGATTTTCTCGTTACTGCCGACACCGGAAGCACAGCGTGAAGCCTTTTACTGTATGCCGCAGCAGGTAGATTTTCGCCATGCGGCGGCGTTGTTTGGGCTGCGTTATGCGCGTGCGCAGCAATGGTCTGAGGTTCAGGACGCAGTCAGCGCCGGGTGGCGGTTGGGGGGGACGACGCTACTGGAAGTCGTGGTGGCACCTAAAGCGGGCGCTGAAACACTGCAACAGTTACTGGCTGAGGTACCATTGTGGTGATGCATTGCCGTTGTCTGGGGCAGCCACAGCCGGGAAAACCCTGGCTGGTAGTGCTTCATGGGCTGCTTGGCAGCGGCGAAGACTGGCAACCGATATTGCCGTATTTGGCTGACTGGCCGCTGTTACTGGTGGATTTACCGGGGCACGGCGAGTCTCGGTCGTTGCAGGTGGTTGATTTCGCTGACGTAAGCCGACAACTGGCCACGTTGCTGGCGCAACATGCGGTGACGGATTACTGGCTGCTGGGATATTCGCTGGGCGGACGCATTGCTATGTACCACGCCTGTCAGGGCAGCGTTGCCGGTTTGCAAGGGTTGCTGGTGGAAGGCGGACATCCGGGGCTGGCGTCGGCAGAAGAACGTGAGGCGCGACGCCAGCATGATGCCGACTGGGCGCGGCGTTTTCGTCACGAACCGCTGAAGAGTGTGCTACCGGACTGGTATCGGCAGCCGGTTTTTGCTCGCTTGTCGCCCACGCAGCGCGAGTCGTTGATAGTATTGCGCAGCGGCAATCACGGGCCTGCCATCGCTGATATGCTGGAAGCGACATCTCTGTCTCGTCAGCCTTATCTGATTGAGGCATTACACCAGCTACAGATTCCATTTGGTTACCTCTGTGGCAGTCAGGACACAAAATTCCAGGCGCTGGCCGCACAGCATCGTTTGCCGTTGCTGAGTGTGGATGGCGCCGGGCACAACGCTCATCAGGCGAATCCGTCAGGTTATGCCGAACGGGTCCGTCAGTTTATTTCGCATCCCGAAAGGAAGATTCAATATGCTTTATCCCAGTGAAGAACTGCTTTACGCACCGGTAGAATGGCACGATTGCAGCGGGGATTTTGTCGATATCCTCTATCATAAGTCGGCCGATGGCATCGCCAAAATCACTATCAATCGTCCTCAGGTGCGCAATGCGTTCCGCCCGCAAACGGTAAAAGAGATGATTCAGGCGTTGGATAACGCCCGCCATGACGACGGTATCGGCGTAATTATCCTGACCGGTGCCGGTGAAAAAGCGTTTTGCTCCGGCGGTGACCAGAAAGTACGCGGCGATTACGGCGGCTATAAAGACGACAGTGGCGTTCATCACCTCAACGTACTGGATTTTCAGCGCCAGATTCGTACCTGTCCGAAACCCGTGGTGGCGATGGTCGCCGGGTATTCGATTGGCGGCGGTCATGTGTTGCATATGATGTGCGATCTGACCATCGCAGCGGAAAATGCCATTTTCGGTCAGACCGGGCCACGTGTAGGCTCCTTTGACGGCGGATGGGGCGCATCCTACATGGCGCGTATCGTGGGGCAGAAAAAAGCCCGTGAAATCTGGTTCCTGTGCCGTCAGTATGACGCTCAACAGGCGCTGGATATGGGCCTGGTCAACACGGTGGTGCCGCTGGCGGAACTGGAGCGCGAAACGGTGCGCTGGTGTCGTGAAATGTTGCAAAACAGCCCGATGGCGTTGCGTTGCCTGAAAGCTGCGTTGAATGCCGACTGTGATGGTCAGTCCGGGTTGCAGGAGCTGGCAGGCAACGCCACCATGCTGTTCTACATGACGGAAGAAGGGCAGGAGGGCCGCAATGCCTTTAATGAAAAACGCCAGCCTGACTTCAGCAAATTCAAGCGGAACCCCTGATGCGTGAGGCTATCCTCTATCGTTACAGCGTGCCGATGGACGCCGGGGTTGTATTGCGTAATCAGCGCCTGAAAACCCGCGATGGATTGTTGCTTCGCCTGCGTGATGGTGAGCGTGAGGGGTGGGGAGAGATAGCGCCGCTGCCGCAGTTCAGCGTGGAAACGCTGGCGGAGGCGCTCGGCGCCGCGCAGGCACAGTTGCAAACCTGGTTGATGGGGCCAGTGCCGGATGAATGCGGGTTGCCCTCGGTTGATTTCGGCCTCAGTTGTGCACTGGCGGAACTCACCGGCGAACTGCCTGATGCGGCGGACTACCGCAAGGCGCCATTGTGCAGTGGCGATCCGGATGAGCTGTTCGCCATGCTGCAACACCTGCCTGAACCGTTGGCGAAGGTGAAAGTCGGGCTGTACGAGGCGGTGCGTGACGGCATGATCGTGAATCTGTTGTTGGAAGCACTGCCCAATCTACAGTTACGTCTGGACGCCAATCGCAGTTGGACACGCGCCAAAGCCGACGGGTTTGCCCGTTATGTGGCGCCAGACTATCGCTCTCGCATCGCTTTTCTGGAAGAGCCGTGTAAAACCCGTGATGAGTCGCGTGATTTCGCCCAGGCTACCGGTATCGCCATCGCCTGGGACGAAAGCGTGCGTGAGCCGGGATTTCGGGTTGAAGCGGAGCCGGGTGTGGCGGCGATTATTATCAAACCGTCGCTGACCGGCAGTCTGAACCGTTGCCGTCAACTGGTGGCGCAGGCGCATCAGGCCGGCCTGACGGCGGTAATCAGTTCCAGCATCGAGTCCAGCCTTGGGTTGACTCAACTGGCGCGGCTGGCGCGTTGGCTGACGCCGGGCGTACTGCCGGGGCTGGACACGTTGGATCTGATGCAGGCGCAGGTGGTGCGTACCTGGCCTGACAGTACGTTGCCGTTGATAGCCGCGGACGGACTGGAGCAGGTATGGCAATCCTGACCGACTGGCCTTGGCGGAATTGGGCTTCCGCCCAGCCGATGGCGCCGGCGCTGATAGACGACAGCGGAATCTGGACCTGGCAGCAACTGGCGACTCACCTTGAACAATTGGCAAGCGGGTTCGTTCGCCAGGGGGTGAAGCCAGGGATGGGGGTAGCGCTGCGTGGTAAAAACAGTACTGATATGCTGTGTTGTTATCTGGCGTTGTTGCAGTGTGGCGCGCGTTTGTTGCCGCTTAACCCTCAACTGCCGGATACGCTGCTGGATGCGTTGTTGCCCTCGCTGAATATCGAGTATGGCTTGTGTCTTGGCGAGCATCGCTGGCCGCAGAGTGTCAGACCACTGAGCCAGCCAGTGCCGTCGGCTGATACGGTGCCGTTATTGCCATGGGCCGTGCAACGACTGGCGACCATGACGTTGACGTCCGGTTCCAGCGGAATGCCGAAAGCAGCTGTGCATACCTATGATGCTCATCTGGTTAGCGCCGAAGGTGTGACGGCATTGATGGCGTTCAGCGCAGGTGATCGCTGGTTGTTGTCACTGCCGCTGTTTCATGTCTCCGGGCAGGGAGTCGTCTGGCGTTGGCTGGTTGCCGGGGCGTCGCTGGTCCTCAGACCAAATCAGCCATTGGATGTTGCCTTGCGGGTGTGTACCCATGCTTCGTTAGTTCCCACCCAACTCTGGCGGCTTTTGTCGCAGAGTCACGCGCCGGTAAGCTTGCGGGCGGTATTGCTGGGCGGTGCGGCGATTCCGGCAGGGCTGACACAACAAGCGGAAGCACGGGGTATTCGTTGCTGGTGCGGTTATGGTATGACTGAACTGGGTTCCACGGTGTGTGCCAAGCGTGCCGATGCTCATGCTGGGGTTGGGCTGCCGTTGGCGGGGCGTGAGATAAAACTGGACGGTGAAGAAATTCTGCTGCGTGGCCCTTGTCTGGCGGAAGGTTACTGGCGTGATGGGCGCTTGATCCCGCTTACTGACGCACAAGGCTGGTTTCATACCAGGGATCGTGGTCAGTGGGATGGCCGTGAGTGGCAAATTCTGGGGCGTCTGGATAATCAGTTCTTCAGCGGCGGCGAGGGGATTCAACCGGAAGATGTGGAAGCCGTTTTGCTACAGCATCCGGATGTGACTTATGCTTGTGTGGTGCCGATAGATGATCCGGAGTTTGGTCAGCGACCGGTGGCGGTTGTTGAGGTAGAAAATGGCTTACCGCTGTCGCAGCTAATTGCCTGGTGGCAACCTCGACTGGCTGGATTCCAGCGCCCGGTGGCGTGTTATCTGCTACCTGCTGAGCTGAACAGCGGCGGAATTAAAATATCTCGCCAGCAGGTGAAAAATTGGGTTGAACAGCAACCACGTTGCACGGTATGACGGGCCGACATGGTTTATCGCAGTACGGGCTGGTTGTCGTTTCGGCTAATCTGAAAGAGAATGATGTCTCTGTTTTTCATCAAAATCTTACTACGCTTGCGGTTATTTACGCTTTTGACTGCTGAATATTTGGGTAAAATGCGTGTTGGCATCGCGGTATTGTGCGCGTTTAACGTATTGTTTTAAGGATTATAGACATGAAAAAGTGGGCTATTGCTTGTGCGGGCAGTCTGTTGCTGGCGACCGTTTCCGCTCATGCCATTAGTATTTCTGGAGAAGCTGGGCGTGACTACACGGGTGTCGGCGCTGGTTTCGGCTTGGGGATACCTGGCGTGTCGGGCAATGTGGGTTGGAATCATGATGACAAACACAACAATAACGTTTACAGCGCTGGTGTGGATTATACCTTCGCGTTGAGCAACGCGTCACTCAGTGTGGGCGCCAAAGGTCTTTATCTGAACCAGAACCATTTCGACGATGGCTATGGCGTTGCGCTGGGCGGCGGACTACAGGTGCCGTTGGCCAATTCCGTGTCCCTGTACGGCGAAGGTTATTACTCGCCGGACGCGTTTTCAAGCCACGTTGATCACTATGTGGAAGCCCGTGGTGGCGTGCGTTGGCAGCCATTCCGTCCGTTATCGCTGGATGTTGGTTATCGCTATATCAATATGGCTGCCGGTGAAGCCGGCAAAGACAACCGGGTAGCGGATACGGCTTACGTTGGTGTTGGACTGAATTTCTGATTTCCCCGTATCGGTTGGCAGACAAAAGGCGTGCTGAGTCACGCCTTTGCCTTTTTATCAGATGGCGCTTTCTGTCAGGCAGAAAGCGCCATTGTGTTTATGGCGTCGAGTTTCTACAGTGGTGTGAAACCATCATAAGGAGTGCCGCGGATGCTTAGGGTCGAGATGTTATGTACCGGTGATGAAGTGCTGCACGGGCAGATTGTGGATACCAATGCCGCCTGGCTGGCGGATTATCTGTTTTCACAAGGTGTGCCGATGACCAGCCGCATGACGGTGGGCGATAAGCTGGAAGAACTGGTGACGGCGCTGACTGAGCGCAGCCAGATTGCCGATGTGCTAATCGTCAATGGTGGGCTGGGGCCAACCAGCGATGATCTCAGTTCGCTGGCAGCGGCCACGGCAGCCGGAGAAACACTGGTTGAGCATCCTGAATGGATTGCGCGTATGGAAGCGTTTTTCACCGAGCGTGGACGGGTTATGGCCGACAGCAATCGCAAACAGGCGCAATTGCCCGCCAGCGCTGAATTGGTTGATAACCCGGTGGGTACTGCCTGCGGTTTTGTGATGCAACTAAACACGTGCCTGATGTTTTTCACCCCCGGTGTGCCGTCTGAATTCAAGGTGATGGTGGAACAACAGATTCTGCCGCGACTGCGTCAACGTTTTGTTATTGCCGAACCGCCGCTGTGTCTGAGACTGACCACGTTTGGCCGCTCCGAAAGCGATCTTGCCAGCCAACTCGACAGCCTGCCGCTGCCGCCGGAAGTCGTTCTGGGGTATCGCTCCTCCGTACCGATTATCGAACTAAAACTGACCGGCCCGGCGACACGGCGTGAGGAGATGGAAGCCGCGTGGCAAAGGGTGCGTGATGTCGCTGGCGAAAATACGATTTTCGAAGGTACGCAAGGGCTTCCAGCCCAGCTGGCGCGTCGTCTCACTGAGCGTGGGCTGCGCCTGACCGTGGCTGAAGACTTCACCGCCGGTTTGCTCAACTGGCAACTGCGTGAAGCGGATGTGCCGTTATCCGGCGGCGAATTGCGGGTGGAAAACGGAGTGTTGGCGTTGGCTGCCGCTGCCGGGGAAACTCAGGCGCTGGCACAGCGCCATCAGGCGGAATTAGCGCTGTATGTTGGCCGCTCTGATGATGGCGTTCTGATGCTGGCACTGCATACCCCGGAAGGGACTTTCGCCCAGACGATTCAGGTGAATGTGAGACGTTATAGCCGTAAGACGCATCAGGATGTGGTGGCGATGCTGGCGATGAACATGCTGCGCCGCTGGCTCAATGGCTGGCCGGTGTATGGCGGTCATGGCTGGATCAGCGTGCTGGAGACGTTGTAAGTCGTCGCCGGGAAATGGCGCGTGCGGGGGCAGTTGCCCCCGCCGTTAACGCTCAGGAATCAGTACAATAGCGAATACAGCTGACGGCGGTAACGGGCCGCCAGGGCATCGCCGGTACCGAGTGCGGCCATAATATCCATCAGCGTTTTGCGGGCATTGCCGCCGGCAGCAGTCAGGTCCTTCTTCAACATCCCCATCAGCAGTTCCAGCGCTTCTTCGTTACGCCCTACCTGATGCAGTTGCAGGCTGAGCTGCACCGCCAGTTCCTGATTATCTGGCGAGGCGGCCAGTTGCTGCTGTAATTGCTGAATTTCCGGTGTATCCGCCGCCTGTTTCATTAGTTCGATTTGCGCTACCAGCCCGTGATAGCGGGTATCCTGATCCTGTAGCGGAATGGTATCCAACACCGCTTGTGCGTCATCACTGCGGTTGAGTTGGATCTGTACTTCCGCCAGCAGCAGCGCGATATCGCTGCGTTTAGTATCCAGTTGCCACGCATCTTTCAGTAATACGGCGGCTTCTTTCAACTGATTTTCCTGAATCAATTGCTGAGCCTGTGCCAGTTTCAGGTCTTCGGCTTTCGGCAGCACACGTTGCAGCAGGTCACGGATGACTTCTTCGGGCTGTGGTCCCTGGAAACCGTCAACCGGCTGACCGTCTTTGAACAGATACACGGTTGGGATGGCGCGCAGGCCGAACTGCGCCGCCACGCGTTGCTCGGCGTCGCAGTCCACTTTAGCCAGAATAAACTGGCCGGCGTATTCTGCTGCCAGTTTGTCCAGCACCGGACCCAGTTGCTGGCAATGGGTGCTGCGATCAGACCAGAAATAGAACAGCACCGGCGCACTCATGGACTGTTCCAGTACCTGATGCAGGTTGGTTTCGTTGATATCAATCACGTTGGCGTGTTGTTCAAACATATCATTCTCTCTCAAACTTTTTAGCCATTATGGGGGTGATGTCCGCCACTTCAACCCCGAATCAGGATTTTGTCCGCAGCAGGTGATCAAGCACGCGGCCCGGCAGCAACCGGCGTAGTACGGTGATGCCGTGGGCGAGCAGCGTCACCGGATAGCGCAATTTCGGACGCGGGCTTTCCAGCGCATGAATCAATTTAGGCAGCACCGCCTGCGGCGGCAGCGTGAAGCGGCTGGCGATGCCGGGATTAGTGACCGGTTGGTCCTGCTGCGTCTGAGCTACATTGTCGGTGAAGCGCGTACTGATGGGACCGGGTTCGATCAGCGATACGTGCAAACCACTGCCGTGCAGTTCCATACGCAATGCGTCGGACCAGGCTTCCAGCGCGTATTTGCTGGCCGCGTAAGCGCCGCGTCCTGGCGTGGAGATAAGCCCCATGACCGAACTGGTCTGGATAATTCGCCCTTCGCCATGCGGCAACATGGCAGGCAGCAATAACTGTGTTAGCTGATGTGTGCCGAACAGGTTGCTGGAAAACTGCTGTTCCAGTTGCTGGCGGGAAATGGTGTTGAGTGGCCCGTATAACCCGTAACCCGCATTGTTGAATAAACCATAGAGCCGGTTACCGGTCAGCGCGATCACGATATCGGCGGCCTGTCTGACGCTGGCGCTGCTGTCGAGATCCAGATCGATCCCTTCAAAACCCAGCGAATTCATGCGTGCTACGTCCTGATGACGGCGGCAGGCCGCCAGTACGCGATAACCGCGTTGTTGCAAACATTGAGCGGCAATCAAGCCAATGCCGCTGGAGCAACCGGTAATTAAAACCGCTTTTTGCATAACTTTACCTAAAGAAAACGCTTAAATATCAAGAGTAGTGGTTAACTGTTAATCTTTATAGACTCAGTGCTGATTAATAACGGCGTCGAGCTGTGTTGCCATCCAATTGGCGATAAACGGCTGAGCATCGCGGTTTGGGTGGATGCCGTCATCCTGCATCCATTCCGGTTTGAGATAAACCTGTTCCATGAAAAATGGCAGCAGTGGAATAGCAAACGTTTTGGCAAGACGCGGATAAACGGCGCTGAACGATTCGGTATAGCGTCGCCCATAGTTGGTCGGCAGGCGGATTTGCATCAGCAATGGCTGAGCGTTGGCCGCTTTGACCTGGGTAATGACGCCAGCGAGATCCTGCTCTATGTTCTGGGGGGGAAAACCACGCAGGCCGTCATTGCCGCCCAACTCTACCAACACCCAGCGTGGCTGGTGCTGTTGCAGCAAGGCGGGAAGGCGTGCCAGCCCCTGCGTTGCGGTGTCGCCGCTGATGCTGGCGTTCACTACCCGAACCGGAACGGCGGGAGAACGGGACTGCCAGGCGGCATCCAGCAACGCAGGCCAGGCTTGATTCGCCGCCATGCGATAGCCGGCGCTCAGGCTGTCGCCCAACACTAACAGCGTATCCGTCGCCAAAGCGCGCAGACTGAACAGGCCCCAAAATAGAAGGATAACGACATGCCAGCGGAAAACATTCTTGAGGTTCATCATCTTAGTAAGCACGTTGGTCAGGGAGAACATCAGCTTTCCATCCTCACCGGAGTTGAGCTGGTTGTCAAACCTGCTCAGACCATTGCGCTGGTGGGGGAGTCCGGATCGGGAAAATCCACCCTGTTGGGGATTTTGGCTGGTCTGGATGACGGCAGCAGCGGACAGGTGTCACTGCTTGGTCAGCGGCTGGACCGTCTGGATGAAGAAGGCAGAGCGGCGTTGCGGGCACAGGACGTGGGGTTCGTGTTCCAGTCTTTTATGCTGGTGCCCACCCTGACCGCGCTGGAAAACGTACAGTTACCGGCATTACTGCGTGGTGAGAGTGATCGCCACAGCCGCCAGCAGGCGGAGCAACTGTTGCAGCAACTCGGTCTGGGCGCGCGGTTACATCACCTGCCTGCACAGCTTTCCGGCGGCGAACAACAGCGTGTGGCGTTGGCGCGTGCTTTCAGTGGTCACCCGAAGGTACTGTTCGCCGATGAGCCAACCGGTAATCTCGACCGTCAGACCGGCGAGCGCATCGCTAACCTGCTGTTTTCTCTCAACCGTGACTCTGCGACCACACTGATACTGGTGACACATGACGAGCAACTGGCGGCGCGTTGTGAACGTTGCCTGCGGCTGCGCGACGGCAAACTGTGGGAGGATGCATGATTTGGCGTTGGTTTTGGCGGGAGTGGCGATCGCCGTCGTTGCTGATTGTATGGCTGGCGTTAACGCTGTCGGTAGCCTGCGTGCTGGCGCTCGGCTCTATCAGTGATCGCATGGAGAAAGGGCTAAGCCAGCAGAGCCGGGATTTTCTGGCTGGTGATCGCGTGTTGCAGGCGTCTCGCCCGGTGGATGAGCGCTGGCTGCAACAGGCGCAGCAGCAGGGGTTGACGCCAAGTCGGCAGGTATCGTTCATGACCATGACCTACGCAGGCGACAACGCGCAACTGGCGCAGGTCAAAGCGACTGATGAGCGTTATCCGCTGTATGGCGAACTGAAAACCCAGCCGGTTGGGATACGGGTAGCGCCGGGTACGGTGCTGGCCGCACCGCGTCTGCTGGCGTTACTGGGAATAAAAGTGGGCGATAAGTTGGATGTCGGCGATACCACCTTGACCGTCGCTGGGGAATTGCTGCAAGAGCCGGACGCGGGGTTTAATCCGTTCGAGATGGCGCCGCGGGTGCTGATGAATCTGGCGGACGTGGAGAAAACCGGCGCGATTCAGCCCGGTGGACGCATTACCTGGCGCTATATGTTTGCTGGCTCCCCGTCGCAAATCGCCCGTTTTAGCGAGATTATCAAACCCCAGCTGAAACCGGATCAACGCTGGTATGGTATGGAGGATTCGCAGAGCGCGCTGGGTAAATCGCTGCAACGCTCCCAGCAGTTCCTGCTGCTATCGGCATTGTTGACGTTGCTGCTGTCAGTGGCGGCAGTAGCGGTAGCGATGGGGCATTACTGTCGCAGTCGCTACGATCTGGTGGCGGTACTGAAAACGCTGGGTGCCGGGCGGCAGGCGTTGCGCCGGTTGATTATCGGGCAGTGGGTAGCGGTGCTGGCGTTGTCGGCGTTGGGCGGCAGCCTGTTAGGGGTGGGTTTTGAGGCTCTGCTGATGCGTGCGTTAGCATCAGTGCTGCCAGGCGAATTGCCCACAGCCGGGCTATGGCCATGGTGCTGGGCGCTGGGAACACTGGTGTTGATTTCGTTGCTGGTGGGCATTCGCCCCTACCGGCAATTGCTGGCGACCCAGCCGCTGCGGGTGTTGCGTCAGAACGTGGTGGCGAATGTCTGGCCGTTGCGTTACTACCTGCCGGTAGTCGGAGCGGTGGTGATGGGTTTGCTGGTGGTGGTGTCTGGCGGCGGTGTGCTGTTATGGTCTTTGCTGGGCGGGGTGCTGATATTGGCGCTGTTGCTAGGCGGAATTGGCTGGGGAAGCTTGTTATTGCTGCGCCGCCTGACGCTGAAAACGTTGTCGTTGCGCCTTGCCATTAACCGCTTGTTGCGTCAGCCATGGGTAACGCTGGGCCAACTGGCGGCATTTTCGCTGTCTTTCATGCTGCTGGCATTGTTGCTGTTGTTGCGTGGCGATTTGCTGGATCGCTGGCAGCAGCAGTTGCCGCCTGGCAGTCCTAATTACTTTGTGCTGAACATCAGCGTCGATCAGGTGCCGCAGGTGACGGACTTTCTGGCTCAGCATCAGGTGAAATCGGAAACCTTCTACCCGATTATTCGTGCCCGCCTGACGCAAATCAACGGACTGCGCGCCACTGATTTGATACGTGAGGATGACCCCGGCGGGGAAACCGTCAACCGGGAACTGAATTTGACCTGGCAGGCGCAACGGCCAGAGCATAATTCGCTGGTGGCCGGGCAGTGGCCGCCGAAAGCGGGCGAAGTGTCGATAGAACAAGGCGTAGCGCAGCGTCTTGGGGTGAAAATCGGCGATACGCTGACGTTTACCGGTGATACCCAGCCGTTTCAGGCCACCATCAGCAGCCTGCGGCAGGTGAACTGGGAAAGCCTGCGGCCAAATTTCTTTTTCATTTTTCCGCCCGGTGCGCTGGATAGCCAGCCGCAGTCATGGTTGACCAGTTTCCGCTATGACGGCGGCGGTACGTTGGTAACCCAATTCAACCGCCAGTTTCCGACGCTGACGGTGCTGGATGTCGGCGCCATTCTCAAGCAAATCGGCACGGTGTTGCAGCAGGTGGGGTTAGCGCTGGAAGTCATGGTAGTGCTGGTGCTGTTCTGCGGCGCGCTGTTGCTACTGGCGCAGATTCAGGTTGGCATGGGGCAGCGACGCCAGGAACTGATGGTCTATCGTACATTAGGCGCTGGTCGGCGTTTGCTGCGTGCCACACTGTGGTGGGAATTCGCGGTGCTGGGGTTGTCTGCAGGCGTGGCGGCGGCGTTGGGGGCGGAAGCGGCGTTGTGGTTGCTGCAACGTAAGGTGTTCGATTTCCCATGGCAACCGAACCCGTGGCTGTGGGGCGGCTTGCCGGTCGTGGCGGCGTTGCTGTTGTCGTTGTACGGCAGTTGGCTGGGGCTGCGTTTGCTAAGGGGGAATGCATTGTTCCGGCGTTATCATGCCTGAGTTAGCCTCAGGCATTTTTGCTGGTGGAGTTTTTGTGTTTCGCCAGATACTGATGCTGGAAGATGCACATACGAATAGTGTTGCGATATTCGCCGTTGATGAAAAATTCGTGGATTAATTCGCCTTCTACTTCAAATCCCAGCTTAGTGTAGATGTGGATGGCTTTCTGGTTCTCTTTGTCTACGATCAGGTACAGCTTGTAGAGATTGAGAATCGAAAAACCGTAATCCATTGCCAGCAGTGCAGCGGCGCTGGCATAGCCGCGCCCCTGATGAGCCGGATCGATGATTATCTGAAATTCGGCACGGCGGTGGATGTGGTTGATGTCTACCAGTTCCACCAGCCCGACTTTGATGGTGTCGTGCTCAATGATAAAGCGGCGTTCGCTTTGGTCGTGAATGTGTTTGTCGTACAGATCACTCAGTTCGACAAACGCTTCATAAGGCTCTTCGAACCAATAACGCATGACGCTGGCATTGTTATCCAGTTGATGAACGAAAGTGAGATCGTCGCGCTCCAGCGGACGCAGACGTACGACTTCATGGATGTCTGACATAAACCATCCTGATGGTGGGTGATGACGTGACGTTAACCAGCTTGCGGGATGGGGTCAATCGGCTGGCGATGAAAGTATTGGAAGAGGCGCGGCCTGTGTTTAAGGCCGCGCAGTTCAGATGAGTTAGAAATCAACGCTGGCGCGCAACACCACTTCACGCGGGTCGCCAATCGCTACATATTGGCTGCTGCCGCTGGAAGGGTAGTAGGTCTTGTCGAACAGGTTTTTGATGTTCAGTTGCCATTTCACCTTGTAACCGTTGATCGGCACGTTATAGGCGATAAAAGCATCCGCTACGGTGTAGTCGTCAAGGAAGAAACTATTGGCGGCATCACCGGGGCGACGGCCCACATAACGAGCGCCAATACCGGCGCGTAGATCATCGCCGGCGTGCAGGCCCAGCGTGCCGAAGTCATTGGTCAGGAACAATGAGGCGGTGTGGCGCGCCACGTTAGCCATTTCATTGCCCTGATTCGTTGGGTCTGCGGTGACACGTGCATCGGTAAAGGCGTAGGCACCAATCAGGCTCAGGCTGTCGGTCAGTTTGCCCGCGACATCCACTTCTACCCCTTGTGAACGTACCTTACCGGCGGTGCGGGTAACCGTTTCGCTGATGCCGTTAATGGTTTGCAGCTCATCCACCATCACGTTGCGCTTTTGAATATCGAATAACGCCAGGTTGGCGGTAATACGATTGGGGAGATCCAGCTTGGCACCAATCTCGTAGGAGCGCCCGACTTCCGGCTCCATCGTCGCCCCGATTGCTTTGTTGACGGCCGAGTTAGGCTTAAAGGATTCGCTATAACTGGTGTACAACGAGGCGTAAGACGTGAGGTTGTACACGACACCCGCGCGTGGCACCAGTCGGCTGTCTGACCTGTCGGTATTGGTCACAAAGGGACGTCCTTTGCCTGACATGACATCGAAGCGGTCATAGCGCACACCGCCTAACAGCATCCAGTGTTCATCCAGTCGTATGGCGTCCTGCATGAAAACGCCGGTGCTATCGACATCTTCTTTCTGGTCGCTCTCAGCCGCGATAATGTCGTTGGATGCCGGGAAGAGGCCGTATACCGGGTTATAGATATTGAAACTGCTGTTGTTCTTGCTGCGAATCATATTGCCGCGATGGGTACGGTCAGCTTCATGATCGAAACCGAATAACAACTGGTGGTTGATGTTGCCCCAGTCGATATCGCCATTTAACGTCAGTTGCACATTTTGTGACTGACTGTGCGCATCCTGAGTCGCATCAGCCCGGCGTGTCAGAAATCCGGTTTTCGGATTAAGCGACATGGCTCGCGCCTGATTGTCGTTATAGGTATTGCGGCTATAGGCGTAATTCAGTTTGCTTTTCCAGCGCTCGTTCAGCGTATTTTCCATCTGGAACGTCAGCGTGTCTTGATCGCCGCGGGTGGCGTTGTACGCTTCATCAAACCGGCGTTCGCGCGGCGTGGCGACCGGTTTGCCGGTGCGGCTGTCGATCACGGTGCCGCGATCAAACGGCGTCAGGTATTCCATGTGCTCGTAAGAGACCCGCACCGTGGTATTGTCGCCGTACCACATCAGCGACGGCGCGATAGTGGTTTGACGGTTGCGGCCAAAATTACGCCAGTAGTCGGTTTCATCGTGATCGACAATCATGCGATAAGCCAGGCCAGAGGTGCCGAGCGGGCCGGTGACATCCAACTGGCCGCCGCCGCCGTTATAGCTGCTGTTCCAGCCTTCAACGTGGGTTTTCTGCACCAGTTCCGGTTTTTTGCTGATGATATTGATCATCCCGCCGGGATCGCCCCAGCCGTACAGCATCGATGCCGGCCCTTTCAGGACTTCTACTCGCTCGGTCGTCGGGGTGACGTTGCGTGCCTGAATCGAACGTACGCCATCGCGCAGGATGGAACCGTCACGGTTATCGCCGAAGCCACGTTTCATCACGGCGTCCTGCGTTCCGCCCAGCGTGTTGGCCTGGGTGATGCCGCTGACGTTGTACAACGCGTCGTCAAGGTTTCTGACTGCCTGATCCTCCAGTACCTGCTGTGGCACCACATTGACAGCTTGCGGAATATCCAGCAGACGACTGTCGGTGCGGGTACCTGTGACGGCGTTATGCGGCTGGTAGCCGGTGTCCCCGGTGCCATGTGTCGGCGTGCTGGCAGTCACCACTATGGTGTCTTCCTGCTTTTTCGTCGTTTTTGCGGCTGTGTCGTTGTCGGTTGATGTGGTGGCGGCCTGAAGACTGAACGGCAGCAAAGCCAGTAGCGGCCAGCCTTTTTGCCAGTGACGGTTATTCATGTGTTAACTGACTCCAATAGGTCCCTGAAAAATCGATCGGTAAAAATTGTTGATAGAGTTGTTGTAAGGTGTGTTGCGGGTCGATGTCGCCAAACAGTGTCGGATAAAGGGCTTTGGCGAACATTTCCACCATCACTACGTGATAGGGGCTGAGATAAAAGTTGTGCCACATGCTCCAGGCGCGGCCAGTGCTGACGGCGCTCAGGTGCGAGAGCAGCGGCTCCTGCATCAGCAGGGTGCGAAAACTGTCGCTGGCCTGCCGGGGCGTCACGTCCGGGCCGAGCATCAGATCGGAAAGGCGTTTGCCGTCCGGCCCCGCCATGCCGGTAGCGATGTAGACATCCGGTTTGGCGGCCAACGCTTGTTCTGGACTCAGTTCGCCGTATACGCCTTTCACCTTGCCTGCCGCGATGTTATCGCCGCCGGCGAAGGCCAGTAGCTCGCCAAGATTACCGTTAACCGCAGTGGTACAGCAGGTGTCGCGGCGTCCAAGATGTAGATGCAGCATTACTGTGGCCTTGCGGCCCTGATAGTGCGCCAGTCGCGTTTTTATGGCGTCCATGTGCTGCTGGTAGAAGACGATAAAGGCATCGGCGCGAGACTGTTGATTGAGCACGTCGCCCAACAGACGCAAGCTGGGTACGGTGTTTTTCAGCAGGTCGATACGTAAATCAACATAGATATAGGGAATACCCGCCTGCGTTAACGCCTGCTGGATACGTTGTTCATTGTCGGCGCCTTTGGCCAGCCTGGGCAGGATCACCAGATCGGGTTTCAGCGGCAATAGCATCTCTGCGTTGACGCTGTTGAGAGTGCCGTTACCCAACTGCGGGATACGGGCGATATCAGGAAATGTCGTGGTGTAGCGGTCCCAGCTTTGGGCATCGTAACGCGCCATGTCGCCCGGCCACCCCACCACGCGCTGCGCCGGGTTCCCCGGTTCCAGCAGGGCCAGCGTATACAGCATACGGCTTTCGCCTAGTACGATGCGTTGCGGGTTATCAGGAATAGTGACCTGACGGCCACTGATGTCGGTGACGGTTTTGGCCTGCGTCAGTGGACTGAAGCTGAGTAGGGTGAAGAGGAGAAAAATGATGCGCATGTTTTTTTCTCGTAGTAATAAGGCGGGGAAAAATAATAACAATTGTTTTCATTTGCAACAAAAACCAAGAAGAAATGAGAATAAAAAAGAAAAAACTATTATATTTCAAATTGATGAGGGGAATTATGTAAATAATTAAAGTCACTGGGGTAGAGCGACGCAGTGTCGCTCTGGGGGAGGGGGTTTACTGTTTACTGTCGTGGTGTTCGTAGCCACGGCTAAAGTAGCGTTCCAGACGGCCTTGCAGCAATTCCAGCCCGATGGAGAGCAGCCAGTAAATGACGGCGGCGGTAGTCAGCATTTCCATGTAGTGATAGGTGCTGCGGCCATAGGACTGAGCCAGAAAGTTCAGTTCCCACAGCCCCATCAGCGACACCAGCGAAGAATCTTTGATCATCGAAATGAACTGGGAACCGGCTGGCGGAATAATGATACGCAGTGCCTGTGGCGCCACCACGTGGGTGGTAATCACCCAACGCGACAGGCCCAGCGCCATGGCGGCTTCTTTTTGACCACGAGGAACCGCGAGGACGCCGCTGCGGATGGTTTCTGCCAGATAGGCGCCATAGTTTAATGACAACGCAATGATACCGGAGGTAAAGGCACTCATCACGATACCGACCTGTGGCAGGGCGAGGTAGATAATCAGCACCTGAACCAGCAAAGGAGTGCCGCGAAATAGCGAGACATAAAACGTGGCGCAACCGAAGGCGATTGCACTGGAGGAGAGGCGCCCAGCGGCGGTGAGCGCCGCCAGCAGGGTACAAAACAGCATGGATATAATGGTGATGACGACGCTCAGCACTGCACCCTGAATAAAACCATCTGGCGAGAGGTGCATTCCCAGCATGGAAGGCAGTTTCTGCCGAATCAGGTTAGTATCCAGATCCATAGACGAAAACAGCCACAGCAGCAGGCTGAGCAGCACCAGCCAGGTCAGACCGGTACGCAGACGAAAACCCAATCCGGCTCGCTCAGGTACCGGTGGCATGTGGGGCGGGGTTTTTGCGGACGAACGCGACATTACGGGGTGACCCCGGTGATGTCTTCACCAAACCATTTCATAGAGATGGCTTTCAGGGTGCCGTCGGCACGCAGTGCGGTGATGGCGTCGGCCACAGTTTGGCTCCATTGCGGGTCGCCTTTATCAACGGCAATCCAGTTTGGTTCGGCGTACAGCTCTTGCAGGATGCGCAGTTGCGGCAGTTTTTCGAGGCGTGGTTTGGCCGTAATGCGATCAGAAATTACTGCATCCAGTCTTTTACCTGGACCCAGCGCCAGATTGCGGAACGCCATTTCTTCGTCGGTGGGCACTGCCTGCACGTGATCGAATGGATAGACGATTGGCTTGCCGCCGGGGATCACTAGGCTTTTGTTCAGGTAATTCTCGTAGCTGGAACCCAGGCCCAACCCCACTTTCTTGTTGCTCAGGTCGGCGGCGGAGTGGATGTTTTTTTCATCTTTATGAACGATCAGCACGGCAAAGGTGCTGTAGTAAGGGGTAGCGAAATCCAGTACTTTGGCGCGTTCGGCGTTTGGCGTCATGGAGCAAATGCACATGTCCCAGCGGCCCTGCCATTTGCCGCCGACGATGGTTTCCCAGCCCGGCGTCGCCAGTTCCAGCTTTGCTCCCAGTTTCTTCGCTACGGCATTAGCAACGTCTACATCGAATCCAACCAATTGGTTTTTATCGTCGAGGTAGCTAAATGGCGGATAGTCATTGAACAGCACGTTACGGACTACGCCGGTCTGTTTTACCCGGTCCAGCGTGCTGCCGGCTTGTGCAGCGCTGAATATGAAACAGGCGCTTAGACCTAGCGCCATTAGTGCGAGACGTTTTTTCATCTATTTTCCCTACAAGCGAGCATCACAGCGATTAACGCGGGGCGAGTGGCCGCGTCCCGTCAGTGAAATCACAAAGGCTCTATCTTATAGCAGCCGTGGGCGTGTGCAAAATACGGTCTTTGCCGCGCGATTGGAAGGCTGGGCATAAGCATCGGTGACTGGCGGCATCTCATAGTCCCAATAAATAAGCCCGATAAAAACAAACCTGCCACCGAAGTGGCAGGTTTGTTTGACAGTGTGAGAAACGGTTTGCGTTATTTTTTGCGGGCGTACTTCAGCGAGTCCAGCGCGACGGCGAATATGATGATGCCGCCTTTGATGATGTACTGCCAGTAAGGGCTAACGCCGATATAAGTCAGGCCGTAGTTGATGAGGGTGAAGATGATAACCCCGGTCACGACGCCTGCGACCGTACCCACACCACCGGCAAACGACACGCCGCCGACCACGCACGCCGCGATGGCGTCGAGTTCGTACATGAAGCCCAGGTTGTTGGTGGCACTACCGATACGGCCTGCTTCCAGCATACCGCCGAAAGCATAGAACACACCTGACAGCATGTACACCAGGATCAGGTTCAGCGACACGTTCACGCCGGAGACTTTGGCGGCTTCCGGGTTACCACCGATAGCGAAGATGTTTTTGCCAAAACGGGTCTTGTTCCACAGAATCCACACGAACAACGACGCAATTGCCGCATAGAACGTGATGTACGACAGCTTGAAGTCGCCGAGACGAATGAAACCTTGGGTGAAGGTAGAGAAACGGTCGTCAAAGCCGGCGATCGGGGAAGCGCCCACGATGTCGTAGTACAGTGAGTTGATACCGTAAACGATGATCATCGTACCTAATGTCGTGATGAACGGCGTCACTTTCAGGTAAGCGATGATAATACCGTTAACCAGGCCGATCACCGCACCGATGGCGCAGACGATCAGAATTACTACCGGAATCGGCATGGTTTCCAGATGTGGGAACACCTTGTTGCTGTTGTCCATCGCCTGTAACAGCGTGGCGGCGACGACCGCGGCGAGGCCGACCTGACGACCAGCCGACAGGTCTGTACCCTGAGTGACGATAAGCCCTGCTACGCCGAGCGCGATGATCACACGCACGGATGACTGGGTCAGAATGTTACTCAGGTTGGTAAAACTGAGGAAGGTGGGGTCCTGGAGAATAATAATCACCAGCAATACTAACAGCACGGCGTAGATGCCGCTGTCTTTCAGCCAGGTGAGCGCACTTTTTTTAGTTGTAGCTTTCATGATAACAGCCCTTGCATCATTAAAGGTGTAACGACGCTAAACGGAGGATCTCGTTCTGCGTGGTGTTCTTGGTTTCGACAATGCCTGCGACGAGGCCATTACTCATTACCAGAATGCGGTCGGTGATGCCCAGCAATTCCGGCATTTCAGAAGAAATGATGATGATTCCCTTGCCCTTTTTCGCCAGCTCTGAAATGAGCTGATAAATTTCGAATTTGGCGCCTACGTCGATGCCGCGGGTTGGTTCATCCAGCATCAGAATTTCCGGTTGAGTCAGCAGCCAGCGTCCGATGATCACTTTCTGCTGGTTACCGCCGGACAGCGAGCCGATAGACGTGTGGTGGCCGGGGGTTTTCACCCGCATAGAGTCGATAACCCACTGCACATCGCTTTTCATGCGCTTGTTGTCCAGCAGGCCGAGGCTGTTCTTGTATTTGTGGATGTTGGAAATCAGCGAGTTGAAGCCGACGTCCAGATAGGCATAGATACCGGTAGATCGCCGCTCTTCGGTGACCAGCGCGAAACCGTTGTTGATAGCTTCGTTGGCGGTATGGTTGTGGATGTCTTTGCCATGCAGCTTGATGGTGCCGCCGAGTTTTTCACGGATACCGAACAGGGTTTCGACGATATCGGTGCGTTTGGCGCCGACCAGACCGGCAATTCCCAGAATCTCACCCTCACGCAGGTCAAACGACACATCGCGTATTGACGGCTGGCGCATTGAGGTCAGGCCACGCACTTCCAGCATCACCTCGCCTGGGGTGTTGGTTTTGTCCGGAAAACGCTGATTGAGGGAGCGGCCAACCATCATAGCGATGATCTGGTCCATATTCAGCCCTTCCAGCGGTTGGGTGGCGACCCACTGACCATCACGCAATACGGTGATTTCATCACACAACTGGAAGATCTCTTCCATCTTGTGGGAGATGTAAACGATACCGCAGCCCCGGTCTTTCAACTTACGGATGATAGTGAACAGGTGGTTCACCTCTTTTTCCGTCAGTGATGAGGTGGGTTCGTCCATGATGACGATTTTGGCGTTGTAGGAAAATGCCTTGGCAATTTCGATCATCTGCATTTGCGACACGGACAAGGTAGCCACTTTGTCGCGCGGGTCGATATCGATATCCAGTTCATCGAAAATCGCTTTGGTATCGCGATACATTTTTTCCTGATCGACGAACAACCCTTTTTTCGGGTAACGGCCAAGCCACATGTTATCCATGACTGAACGTTGCAAAACCAGATTCAATTCCTGATGCACCATGGATACGCCATTCTCCAGCGCTTCTTTGGCGCTTTTGAAATCGATTTCCTGTCCCTGAAATTGAATGCTACCTGAGTCTTTTTGATAAATGCCGAACAGACATTTCAGCAGAGTCGATTTTCCTGCGCCGTTTTCTCCCATCAGGGCATGGATAGAATGCGGTCGTACCTTCAGGTTGACATTATCCAATGCCTTTACACCGGGAAACGACTTGCTGATAGTGGTCATCTCCAGTAGGAATTCGCGCTGAGTGGTTAGAGTGTCGCTGGTCATATTTTACCTGGTCAAAATAATTACCTGGCTGAAAGGTTGCCGGGCTTGAACATGACTGCCTGGCTGAGAAAATCATGCTTTCAAACAGTAGGGGCGCAGCGGTTACTGCGCCCCGACGAGATTACTTCAGGAACTGTGACAGGTTTTCTTTGTCAACCGGTACGTACGGTACGCGAACTACCTTGTTTTCAATCTTGAAGTTGGTGCCTTCACCTGCCGGTTTACCCAGTGCCAGGTTTTTCGCCAGATCAATCGTCGCCTTGGCCTGGTTGTCTGCGTCGTTCAGCACGGTACCAGCCAGTGCGCCGGATTTGATCAGCGACAGCGCTTCTGGCAGGGCGTCAACGCCGAACACTGGAATGCTGCTCTTGTTGTGGGCTTTCAGCGCTTCTACTGCACCCATGGCCATGGCGTCGTTGTTGGCAATCAGCACTTCAATTTTGTTGGCGTTGGGACCGGACATCCAGGCGTCAACCTTGTCTTTAGCCATCGCGGTGTCCCACATGGCGGTATCCATCTGCAACTGCTGGACTTTCATGCCTTCTTTGGTAAGGGTGTCAACCACATATTTAGTACGGGCCTCGGCATCCGGATGGCCCGGCTCACCTTTCAGCAGTGCGTATTGGATGGTGCCGTCTTTGTTAAGATCCCAGGCCGGATTCGCTTTCCAGTGCTTGGCGATCAACTGGCCCTGAATGATACCGGACTCTTTGGAGTCAGTACCGACGTAGTAGGCTTTGTCGTAGCTGGCCAGTACTTTGGCATTCGGTTCTTTGTTAAAGAACACGACCGGTACATCGGCGGCTTTCGCTTTTTGCACCACTATGGCAGCAGCTGCCGGGTCAACCAGGTTGATAGCCAGTGCTTTCACGCCTTTAGCCAGCAGCACGTCTACCTGATCGTTCTGTTTGGATTGGTCGTTTTGTGAGTCGTTCATCAGTAGTTCGACGCCACCCAGAGCTTTAGCTTCTTTTTCAATATCTTTGCGCACCATCGACATGAAGTTATCGTCGTATTTGTAGATGGTGACGCCGATACGGGTGTCTGCAGCATGGGCAGTGGCTCCGAACATCATGCTGGCAACCAGGGCAGTGAGAGTGAAAACCTTCTTATTCATGATATCTCCGGGTTTATGCAGGGTAGTTCTCAGTCCGGCCATACGACGCAGGATAGACGTAGTACGGCAGTCAGTTAGTTATCGTCAGCATGGTGTAATAGCGCCGGGCTGACGGAGATTGCAGGCATGGCCCGCTTAAAGCCTGACTTCCCTGTTTTCAGACCGTGCTCGCCTGCTCGGCGGCGCGGCCTGATATGCATCCTGAAACAGATAGCGTCCTGAAATCGGTATTGTGAACGTTTTCGCCGTGGCGGCCGCTAACGATTCAACTGACTGGGCGACCGTGTTGCAAGGCGTCCGGCCTACGCAGTACGCCATCATGATAGAGAGCGCAATGTTAATTAACTGTGAATTTACTCACAAATTGAAAGCGGTTACATCGGTGATTTAAAAGATTTAGTGACCGTATCCACATTTTCACATGTGGCTACCGAGTGTCGCTTTACCAGCGTCGGCATGAAGCAGTGTCTGTCTGTGGGGGCCAACAGCCCGGCTGCGCCTTTTAGCGCCAGTTCGGTAGCGATTTTCGCCATGGAAACAATAGGGTAACGGATGGTTGTCAGTCGCGGGTCGGTGTAACGGGAAATGGGGATATCATCGAAGCCGACCACTGAGAACCGTTCCGGTACCGGAATACCGTTATCTTTTAGTGCCATCAGTGCGCCAGCCGCCATGCCATCGTTGTAGGTGAATACTGCCGTGAGCTGCTGGTTGTGCCCCAGCAATTCCACCATTGCCGTTTCACCGCCTTGCAAGTCCGGCTCGCCGCTGGCTATCCACTCATTCGGCGGCTCGATACCGTGTTCCTGCAACGCCTGCCGCCAGCCGGTAAGGCGCTCCATGACGTCCTCTATCGGATGGCTGGAGCGCAGATAGCCAATGCGCTGATGCCCTTGTTGTAACAGCATTCGGGTCGCCATCATGGCGCCGCTGACGTTATCGAGGCAGACGCAGCGGTGTGGGTAGTCAGGCAGCAACCGGTTGATCAATACCATTCCGGGTACCTGATCCATGAACTCCGCCAGTTCCTCATCGGATAAGGCTTTGGCATGTACGATTAGCGCGTTGCAGCGCTGGCGAATCAGTACTTCAATAGCGTGTCGTTCTTTTTCTTCCTGGTGATAGGAGTTGTTAATCAGCACATGTTTTTGCAGGCGCTGCGCTACGGTATCGACGGCTTTGACCATCGCGCCGAAGAACGGGTCTGACACATCCATCACCACCACGCCGATAGTGTCGCTGACCTGAGAAGCCAACGCCTGCGCATTGGCGTTAGGTCGGTAACCTAACTGCTCAACCGTCAGCAACACCAGCTCGCGCGTTTGCTGGGTGACCGCGCTGTTGTTATTGAGCACACGGGAAACGGTAGCGATGGAAACGCCCGCCTGACGTGCGACATCACGGATGGTAATCATTCATACTCACCACAGAGGAAAAAGTTCACGAGGGTTGCCCTGACACTCAAGCTATCCTGGCCTATTCTGTCAGGCGTTATCACCAGACTACGTGAATCAGGTCACACTGATGAAAGCGGTTACATACAATTCCGTAACCTTTGTGACGAATGTCATTATCTGAACATAAAGACAGCAGCAATATTCCGGCGTGGCAATGTTTGAGGGGGAATATCACTCAGGGTAAATGCCCCGGCAGTGCGCCAGGGCAAAAGGAAAGAAATAGGTTTAATCGGCAGCGTAGCCACTGGTGGGAACGACCTCGCCGTCGAGCCAGGCCTGATTATCGCGCAGCGTCAGTCGCCCGGACAGAAACCAGCTTACCACCAGCGGATAAATGCTGTGTTCCTGTGTTTGCACCCGTTCCTGAATGTCTTGCTCGGTGTCGTCGGGGAATATCGGCACCCTGGCTTGCAGAATAATCGGACCACCGTCCAGCTCTTCGGTCACGAAATGCACTGAAGTGCCGTGTTCGCTGTCGCCGTTTTCCAGCGCTTTGCGGTGAGTATGTAAACCGGGATATTTCGGCAACAGTGATGGATGAATGTTCAACATCCTGCCGAGAAAACGAGCGACGAATCCGGCGCTGAGGATACGCATATACCCGGCTAATACCACCACATCCGGCTGATATGTTTCGATTTCTGCTGCCAGCGCTTCATCGAAATCGGCACGGCTGGCATAGTCACCCGGCAAGAGTGCGTGGGCGGCGATTCCGGCGTCACGCGCTCGCTCCAGGCCGAAGGCATCCGGATTATTACTGAATACTGCGGTAATTCGCCCGGCAATGCGACCATGCTGGCAGGCGTCAATTAACGCCTGCAGATTGCTTCCCTGACCTGAAATCAGGACAACGATGTTTTTCATCACTGGATGACCACGGTTTCTCCGCCATCGGTACGGGTAATGACACCGATTTTCCAGGCTGTTTCGCCGTTGCTGTTGAGGTGAGCGATAGCCTTGTCCGCCTGTTCGGCTGGCAGGGCGATGATCATGCCCACGCCACAGTTAAAGGTGCGATACATTTCGTGACGGCTGACGTTGCCATTTTGCTGCAGCCACTGGAACACCGGCGGCCACTGCCAGCTGGATTCTTCGATCGTCGCCTGCATACCTTCCGGCAGTACGCGCGGAATGTTTTCCCAGAAGCCGCCGCCGGTCAGGTGGGAAATGGCGTGTACGTCGATGTTTTCAATCAGTGACAGCACGGATTTCACGTAAATTTTAGTCGGGGCCAGCAGATGGTCTGCCAGCGGTTTGCCATCCAGTTGGACCTGTTCCGGGTTGGCGCCGCTGACTTCAAGGATCTTGCGGATCAATGAGTAGCCGTTGGAATGCGGTCCGCTTGAGGCCAGGGCTATCAGTGCGTCGCCTTCGCGTACTTTACTGCCGTCGATAATCTCGGCTTTTTCAACCACGCCAACGCAGAAACCGGCTACATCGTAGTCATCGCCGTGGTACATGCCGGGCATTTCGGCGGTTTCACCACCTACCAGCGCACAGCCGGACTGTTTGCAGCCTTCGGCGATACCGGTGATAACGCGGGTTGCAGTATCCACATCCAGCTTGCCGGTAGCGTAATAATCGAGGAAGAACAGCGGCTCGGCGCCCTGTACCACCAGATCGTTAACACACATCGCCACCAGGTCGATACCAATCGTATCGTGACGCTGCAGGTCCATCGCCAGACGCAGCTTGGTGCCAACCCCATCGGTGCCGGAAACCAGTACCGGTTCGCGGTATTTTTGCGGTAAGGCGCACAGGGCACCGAAACCGCCCAATCCTCCCATGACTTCCGGGCGACGGGTCTGTTTCACTACACCTTTGATACGGTCTACCAATGCATTGCCAGCATCAATATCCACGCCTGCGTCTTTATAGCTGAGAGAGGTTTTATCGGTCACTGCGGAGTCCCCACGGAGGTTACGATTGGTTTAAAAAATGGAGCGCGCTAATTCTAACAGCGTAAGCAAACGTTTGCGAGCGGTGTCTTTGCGGTGTGGTGGTTTCGGCAGGTCAACATAACGGTCTTTGTCGGCCAGCGGCGATAATTTCCGTTTCTGCTTGATTTGGATCAGACTTGAATCTATGGCGTAGATTGGAAAAAGCGGTATAATCCCGCGATTTTTTTGGCCGTCCACTGCCGATGGGGAGTAAAAAGTAATGAAAATCGTCGAGGTGAAACACCCGCTCGTCAAACATAAACTGGGTCTGATGCGCGAGCACGATATCAGTACCAAGCGTTTCCGTGAACTGGCGTCTGAAGTCGGTAGTTTGCTGACCTATGAAGCCACTGCCGATTTGGCGACGGAAAAAGTGACCATCGAAGGCTGGTGCGGTCCGGTTGAAGTTGACCAAATCAAAGGTAAGAAAATTACTGTTGTGCCGATCCTGCGTGCCGGCCTTGGCATGATGGAAGGGGTGCTGGAAAACGTTCCGAGCGCGCGTATCAGCGTGGTGGGGATGTACCGCGACGAACAGACGCTGGAGCCGGTACCCTATTTTCAGAAACTGGCTTCCAATATCGATGAGCGCATGGCGTTGGTAGTAGACCCGATGCTGGCGACAGGCGGTTCGATGATCGCAACCATCGACCTGCTGAAAAAAGCCGGTTGCCGCAGCATTAAAGTGTTGGTACTGGTAGCAGCGCCGGAAGGCATCGCCGCGCTGGAGAAAGTGCATCCGGATGTGGAACTGTACACCGCCTCGATTGACAAGGGCCTCAACGAACACGGTTACATCATGCCGGGTCTGGGCGATGCAGGCGACAAGCTGTTTGGTACTAAGTGATAGCCAGCCGACTGTAGAGTCGGCTTTTTTTTGCGTATGGGCTGCCCGTTTCTGACGTAACGGATTGTCCCTGTGCATTCCATGGATGGCGACATTTTTTCAGCGTCGGTGTTTGCCGGCGCTGAACTTTCTGCCGGGTTCCCCGGTATTTTTCAGTCTGAGACACAGAGGAAAACAAGATGACTCGTCGCGCCATCGGCGTCAGTGAACGCCCCCCACTTTTGCAAACGATACCGCTGAGTTTCCAGCATCTGTTTGCGATGTTCGGTGCCACCGTACTGGTGCCGATTCTGTTTAAGATCAATCCGGCGACGGTATTGCTGTTTAACGGCATCGGCACGCTGCTCTATCTGTTTATCTGCAAAGGTAAAATACCGGCGTATCTGGGTTCCAGCTTTGCATTTCTCTCACCGGTATTTCTGCTGTTGCCGCAGGGATATGAAGTGGCGCTGGGTGGCTTTATCCTGTGCGGCGCACTGTTTTGTCTGGTGGCATTGTTGGTGAAAAAAGCCGGGACCGGCTGGCTGGACGTGATTTTCCCGCCGGCAGCGATGGGGGCGATTGTTGCAGTCATTGGTCTGGAATTGGCTGGCGTGGCTGCCAACATGGCAGGGTTACTGCCGGCAGCGGGTGCGGAAATGGACGGCAAGACCGTGGCGGTATCGCTGGTAACGCTGGCGGTAACCGTGCTGGGTTCTGTGCTGTTCCGCGGTTTCCTGGCTATTATCCCAATCCTGATCGGCGTATTGGTGGGGTATGCACTTTCTTTTGCTATGGGCATGGTGGATTTGGCTCCTATCGCTCAGGCGCACTGGTTCGCTTTACCCACCTTCTATACACCGCGCTTTGAGTGGGTGGCGATGTTGACGGTGTTGCCAGCCGCACTGGTGGTGGTAGCCGAGCACGTTGGTCATCTGGTGGTGACCGCCAATATCGTGAAAAAGGATTTGATGCGCGAGCCAGGCTTGCATCGTTCTTTGTTCGCTAACGGCGTATCTACCATGTTGTCCGGTTTCTTTGGTTCCACGCCAAATACCACCTATGGTGAGAATATCGGCGTACTGGCGATTACCAAAGTGTACAGTACCTGGGTGATTGGCGGGGCGGCGGTGATTGCGATTCTGCTCTCCTGCGTTGGCAAACTGGCCGCAGCAATTCAGGCAGTGCCGGTACCGGTGATGGGCGGCGTGTCGCTGCTGCTGTACGGTGTGATCGGCGCGTCTGGTATCCGGGTGTTGATTGAGTCCAAAGTGGATTACAACAAAGCGCAGAACCTGATCCTGACCTCAGTTATCCTGATCATCGGCGTCAGCGGCGCGAAGATCCACCTGGGTGCGGTGGAGCTGAAAGGCATGGCACTGGCCACCGTGGTAGGCGTGTTTCTGAGCGTGCTGTTCCGTGTTATCAGCATGGTTCGTAAAGAGGAAGAGGTGATCGACGAAGAGGACAGCAAGTCATCTGATCACTAATCTCCCGGCCCGTCGGCATTCCGATGGGTAATGCGGTGAACCGGCCGGATGCCGGTTCAATCGCCAAAGGTTTCTATGCTAAACTTAATTTGTTTTCCTGCCCGTTTGGTTTGAGGTGCTTCTGAACACACCGGCACAGTTATCATTGCCACTCTATTTACCCGATGACGAAACCTTTGCCAGTTTCTATCCGGGAGAGAATACATCTCTGCTGGCTGCCATCCACACAACGCTGGATCAGGAACATGGCAGTTATATCTATTTCTGGTCGCGTGAGGGTGGGGGGCGTAGTCACCTGCTACATGCCGCCTGTGCGGAGTTATCCCGTCTTGGTCGTGCGGTCGGTTATGTGCCGCTGGATAAGCGCGCCTATTTCGTACCGGATGTACTGGAGGGGATGGAGCAACTGGCGTTGGTGTGCATCGATAATATTGAGTCGATTGCTGGCGATGACGCGTGGGAAATGGCGCTGTTTAATCTGTATAACCGCATTCAGGAAGGTGGGCGTACCCGGTTACTGATAACCGGTGATCGCCCACCGCGCCAAATCAACCTGCAACTGGCAGATCTTGCCTCGCGTCTCGACTGGGGGCAAATCTACCGGTTACAACCGCTGTCGGATGAAGAGAAAGGCGAAGCGCTGAAGTTACGTGCACGGTTGCGTGGTTTTGAACTGCCGGAAGACGTCAGCCGTTTTCTGCTGAAACGGCTGGATCGAGAGATGCGTACCCTGTTCATGACGCTGGATCAATTGGATCATGCCTCTATCACCGCCCAGCGTAAGCTGACGATCCCTTTCGTCAAAGAGATTCTCGGCTTGTAATGTTGCCTGTTACAGTATATCCAGCACCTGCTCCGGCGGACGGCCAAGTTTAGCTTTACCGTTGGCTATCACAATCGGGCGTTCGATCAGTTTCGGGTGAGTGACCATCGCCTCAATCAATTGCGTTTCCGTCAGGCTGTCGTCGGCCAGATTCAGCTCACGGTACAGATCTTCTTTTCGGCGCATCAATTCGCGTGCACTGGCAAAATCCAATTGTTTAATCAGCTTACCCAGTGTGGCGGCATCCGGCGGTGTGTCGAGATACAACACGACGTCCGGTTCAATGCCTTGTTGCTGCAGCAACGCCAATGTTTCACGGCTCTTGGTGCAACGGGGATTATGATAAATGGTCACCGGTTTACTCATTCCACTCACCTTTTTCAGGATTTTTCATAAGGACGAAAGCGTTGCTGTAGCGCACGTAACTGATCGATGCGGGCATCGTAGCGTGCCTGATCGAGACTGCCGAGTTTGCTTTGCGAGCTGGCGTTGCTCAGCAAACGAATCGCCTGATCCAGCTTGCCGTTCAATGCCAGGCTTTCCGCACGGGATGCCAATTCATCGCCGCGCATATTCTGCGCTGCGGAAGCTTGCGCCAGTAAGTCCCAGCCATTTGGATCGTCGGGATGGGAATAAGTGTATTTGCGCAGAATACGGATAGCGTCGGCTGATTTGTGGCTTTCCACCATCGCGTTAGCCAGGTTGAGCTGCAATACCGGGTTGTCTTGCACGTCCGGCACTTTCTGCAGGCGAGCAACCGCCAGGTCGGCGCGTTGCTGGCCGATATCGATATCGGTCATCAAATCAAGAAACCAGGGGTTTGACGGCGATTTGTCCAGCAACGGTTGCAGTGTGGCGCGTGCTTCATCGTACTTCTTGGCCTGATAGGCATGAATGGCGCGGCCATACTGAGCAGCTTGCTGTTCGCGCGCATTGCCTTTAGCCCAGTTATCCAACAGGGCGGCGCCATACGGGTTGTCCTGCGATCCGTACATTCCCAGCACACGCGCCTTGGCGAACAGGAAATCCTGAGAAGAGTGCACCGGGGTTGATTTCATTTGGTTAGCACGGTTACGCGCGTCTGACAGTCGGCTTTCCGGTAGCGGGTGCGTCAGCAGCATTTCCGGCGGTTTGGTGGCATAGCGAGACATATCCGCCAGCCGTTGCAGGAAATTGGGCATCGCCTGAGGGTCGAATCCGGCGCGTTGCAATACCTGAATCCCGATACGATCCGCTTCCTGTTCATTCGCCTGGGTAAAACTGATGATGCTTTGCTGCGCGCCTGCCAGCGTGCCGCTCAGTGCGGCGAACCCGGCCTGTGGGTTTGCCATCGCCAGCAGCAGTGAGCCGAACGCGCCTGCCCAGGCCAGCGGTGCACTGGCTTTCTGAGCCTCCATGGCGCGTGCCAGATGCCGCTGGGTTACGTGGGAGATTTCGTGCGCCAGTACCGAGGCTAGCTCACTTTCACTTTCCACATAGCGGAACAGCCCGGAGTGCAACACCACATTACCGCCAAAGAAGGCAAAAGCGTTGATTTCGTCATTATTGACCAGGAAGAAATGAAACGGGGTGCGTACGGAATCGGCTGACTTGACCAGTCGCCCACCCAACTGATTGATATATTGCAGCAACAGCGGGTCGTTAATCAGCGGTGCGCCGGCGCGTAACTGGCGCAGGTAAAAATCCCCCATGACCAGTTCCTGATTGATGCTGAGCGTTCCACCGGCGGTGGTGCCGATATCCGGCAGCGTGTCCTGTGTCGTGGCTGTGACCATCAGCGGGCTTGCGCTTAGTAACGCGCCTGCCAGTATGGCGATGACCGTCTGTTTGAACCGATAGGACATAACGAAGACAACCTTTCGAACAACCTGAAAGAATGGTCATCATCTTAGCCAGCAGTGGCAAACAATGAAACATGAATAGGGAAAAAGGCGGTGTAAAAAATGGGAAATGCGTGGTGGTCTGTGGTTTGCCGACGCACCGAATACTGCGTCGGCAATAATCAGGAGCAGAATAATCAAGAAAGAAAAAGGCTCAGGCACCTTTTAAGTAATTCAGTACGATATCGTGGTGATTACTGGTCTTGAAGTCATCGAATACTTTTTCGATGTTGCCTTCCGCGTTGATCAGAAAACTGACCCGGTGAATACCGTCATAGGTTTTCCCCATAAAGGTTTTTTCACCCCATACGCCGAACTGTTCAGCTACCTGATGGTCTTCATCAGCCAGCAGGGTAAAGTTCAGCAGCTCTTTTTCCGTAAAGCGGGACAATTTCTCCGGCTTATCGGTGCTGATACCCAGAACCTCAACGCCGAATTTCTTCAGCTCGTCCATGTTATCGCGAAGCCCACAGGCTTGCACGGTGCAACCTGGCGTCATGGCCTTGGGATAGAAATACACCAACACCCGTTGGCCCTGGAAGTCGGCCAAATTAACTTGTTCGCCATCCTGGTCGGGCAAGCTAAATTTCGGTGCAATATCACCGGCTTTCAGTGTGGTCATCACTACTCTCCATCTTTCTCTTCGTGCTGTGGATAGGTCACAACGCTAATACTGCCTTGCGCGTGCAGTTCTGTACATAGCTGATGAAAGGCTGGCTCAATAATTGAACCAGCCAGTGCAGTCGGGCTGTGCGCCGTAATCTGGATGTACAGTTGCGGCGGCGTATCGCCATCGGCGGGACGGGTTTTGGATACCAGCCCGGCGATGTTCATTTGATGGGAATCAAACAGATCAGTAAAGCGTTCAATGATGTGTGGGGAGTCAGCAACATCCACTTTGACCCACACGGTAGCCGGCATTGGCGGGCGCGACTGCGATTCAGTGCGTTTCATCACAATCAGCAAATCCAGTTCTGCACCCTTTTGCGGCAGGGTGGATTCGATGAGCGTAATCGCATTCCAACTGCCGGACAGCAGCATGATAAAAGTGAATTCCGTGCCTAGCATCGCAAGTCGGCTATCTTCGATGTTGCAGCCACAGCTACTGACGTGACGGGTAATCGTATTCACGATACCGGGACGATCAGTCCCCAACGCGGTAATGACCAGATAGTGTTCTTGTGAGCGCGGCAAAATTGTGCTTCCTGTACAAAATGTTGGAAGTAACATGGTAAACATAAAAAAAACCACCTGCCAAGCGCTGACAACCGTGGTTGCAAGCTTGCTTTTGCATAGAGGTCAAAAGTACCATGAAGCACTTGTTTGTGGAGGGGATGGCTAATGTTTACGGGTAGTATTGTTGCTCTGGTGACGCCGATGGACGACAAGGGTGCTGTTGATCGCGCGAGCCTGAAAAAACTGATTGATTATCATGTCGCTAGCGGCACGTCTGCGATTGTGTCGGTGGGTACCACCGGCGAGTCCGCCACCTTGAGTCACGATGAGCATGGCGATGTGGTGATGCTGACGCTGGAATTGAGCGATGGCCGTATCCCGGTTATTGCCGGTACCGGTGCCAATTCGACCGCTGAGGCGATTTCCCTTACCCAGCGTTTTAACGATACAGGTGTTGCCGGGTGCCTTACCGTGACGCCGTATTACAACAAACCGACCCAGAACGGTTTGTTTCTGCATTTTAAGGCGATTGCCGAGCACACTGACCTGCCGCAGATCCTCTACAACGTGCCGTCCCGTACTGGTTGTGACATGTTGCCGGAAACCGTCGCCCGTCTGTCAGAAATCAAAAATATTGTTGCCATCAAAGAAGCGACTGGGAACTTAAGCCGGGTTAGCCAGATCCAAGAGCTGGTTCATGAAAGTTTCATTCTGCTGAGCGGCGATGACGCCAGCTCGCTGGACTTTATGCAACTGGGTGGTAATGGCGTAATTTCCGTCACAGCTAACATCGCAGCCCGCGAAATGGCGGCGTTATGCGAGCTGGCGGCACAGGGGAATTTCGTCGAAGCCCGCCGCCTGAATCAACGTCTGATGCCGCTGCATCAGAAACTGTTTGTTGAACCCAATCCGATTCCGGTGAAATGGGCCTGTAAGGCATTGGGATTGATGGCGACCGATACGCTTCGTCTGCCGATGACGCCGCTGACCGATGCTGGTCGTGACGTGATGGCGCAGGCTATGAAGCAGGCGGGTCTGCTGTAACCGTTAGGGAGATTTGATGAGTTCTTCATTGCAAAAGTCGATGGTGGCAAAGGTTGTCGGTGTTTCGCTGATCATGTTGCTGGCCGCTTGTTCCAGCGATCAACGCTACAAGCGTCAGGTCAACGGCGATGAATCCTATCTGAAAACCCCTGAACACCGGGCACTGAATGTGCCGCCCGGTTTGATTCTGCCGTTGCAGAATGGGGATTTTGATATTCCTCCGGTCAACCAGAATGGGCCGGTAGGCAAAGCGTTGGATATTCGTCCGCCAATGCAGCCATTGGCTTTGTTAAATGGTTCCCGCGGTCAGGTTTCGGGTAATACCGCTACGTTGTTACTGGAAAATAATGCGCGCAACAGTAGCCTGTGGGCAGTGTTGACGCAGGTTCTTCAGTCAAAAGGTTATACGATTGCCAGCCGTCAGGATGCCAGCCGAACGCTGACCACCGATTGGATCAACTGGAAGCGTGAAGATGAAGACGTGGCGCATCAGGCGCGTTATCAGATAACCCTGCAGACTCAGGGGTATCAGTTGGCTCTGACAGTGAAGTTGCTGGATCTGCAGCAGAACACCAGCCCTGTAACGGAACGCAGCGAAATTCAGCGTTATGCCGCGCTGATGCTCAATACGCTATCTGATGAACTGGATAAACGCCTGAACGAGAATGACAGCGCGCAGGCCAGTCGTAATAGCCAGCAACTGAATGTTCAGAGCGGTGCTGATGACTCCGGTTTGCCGTTGCTGGTGGTACGTGGTCCCTACAATCAGGTATGGGATCGCCTGCCGAAAGCGCTGGAGAAGATCGGCATGACTGTGAGTGATCGCAGCCGTCCGCAAGGGTCAATATCAGTCAGCTATAAGGCGCCGGGCAGCGGCACCTGGAATGAGTTGGGCGCGCACGATCCGTCATTGCCGAACGGCGATTACAAACTGCAGGTCGGTGATTTGGGCAATCGCAGTACGTTGCAATTTATCGACTCGAAAGGACATACGCTAAGCCAGTCGCAAAATGACGCGCTGATCGCGGTGTTCCAGGCCGCGTTTAGCAAATCGTAAAACGCAAGAATATATACCCTAAATAATTCGAGTTGCAGGCAGGCGGCGACGCAGCGAATCCCCAGGAGCTTACTTAAGTAAGTGACTGGGGTGAACGAGGAAAGCCAACGCACATGCAACTTGAAGTATGACGGGTATAAGGGTCGGGTTCTCCGGCCCTTCTTCATTTAGTCATCAACGTGATGGGTTTATCAACACGTTCAATTAACGGGCACCGGTGCAGGTGGCCCTTACTTGTGTGGAGTAATTAAAGATGCAAAAGCTAGCTGAGTTGTATCGCGGAAAAGCGAAAACGGTCTACACCACGGACGATCCGGATCTGCTGGTGCTGGAATTCCGCAATGATACGTCAGCAGGGGATGGTGCTCGCATTGAGCAGTTTGATCGCAAAGGGATGGTGAATAACAAGTTCAACCACTTCATCATGACCAGGCTGGAAGAGGCCGGTATCCCGACCCAGATGGTGCGTCTGCTGTCTGATACTGAAGTGCTGGTGAAGAAGCTGGAGATGGTGCCAGTCGAGTGTGTGGTGCGTAACCGTGCTGCGGGGTCGTTGGTTAAGCGTCTGGGTATCACGGAAGGTGAAATTCTCAATCCTCCGTTGTTCGACCTGTTTTTGAAAAACGATGCCATGCATGACCCGATGGTGAATGAGTCCTACTGTAAAACCTTCGGTTGGGTCAGTGAAGAAAATTTGGCACGTATGAAGGAACTGAGCTACAAAGCCAATGAGGTGCTGAGCAAGCTGTTTGGTGATGCGGGTCTGATTTTGGTGGACTTTAAGCTGGAGTTCGGTCTTTTTAAAGGTGAAGTGGTGCTGGGTGATGAGTTCTCGCCGGACGGTAGCCGCCTGTGGGACAAAGAAACCCTGAACAAAATGGATAAAGACCGTTTCCGTCAGAGCCTGGGTGGGCTGATTGAAGCCTACGAGGAAGTCGCACACCGTCTGGGTGTTAAATTAGACTAACAGCGCAATCGTTTACGTTCTGGCGACCAGCTTCTGTTTCCGGTTGCCAGAACGATATTATCGTTTAATTGACGCTGTCTGATAACGTCAGACGGTGAGTTTGTCCAAACACCCTATCTCCAGCCTGTTTCTGGCTGCGTTGCACTCTTTCTGCTGTCTCTGTTCAATGAGTGCTATTATTCTCCGCCTGTGTATTGGCTGATTCCGGCAAGGATAGGTTTTTTATGGCCTTTTTTGACCCAACGTTGCTTATTTTACTGGCTCTGGCCGCTCTTGGCATCATCAGTCAGAACATGACTGTTACTCTGGCTATTCTGCTTCTACTCGTGGTGCGCATTACGCCATTAAATCACTATTTCCCATGGGTGGAAAAATATGGCCTGTCGTTTGGCGTGCTGGTACTGACTATCGGAGTCATGGCACCGATTGCCAGCGGCAAAATTTCTGCCAGCGATGTGTTCTCTTCTTTTTTACACTGGAGATCTCTGCTGGCTGTGGTGATCGGTATCGCTGTTTCCTGGCTGGGCGGGCGTGGCGTTGTGCTGATGAGCAATCAGCCCTCGGTCGTGGCTGGCCTGTTGGTCGGTACGGTGATGGGGGTGGCGCTGTTCCGTGGCGTGCCGGTAGGGCCGCTGATTGCTGCGGGGTTGCTGTCGCTGTTGGTCGGTAAAGGCTAGGTTTTCTTTGGGGCGCGGCGTGGAGTCTTTTGTTGTCAGCCAGCAATACCAGCAGCGTTATGGCATTCGCCGGTTGTTGGTGCTGAGCGGTCGTTCTGACTGGTGCGGTGCTCAGGCCCAGCGCCTGAGTAGTCTGTTGCCGGGCGACTGGCTGTGGATAAGCGCATCGACGCCCAAAGGTGTGACTGCACTGTCGGCTTCGAATGTGCGTGGCGTGCTGGGCCGGGAATTTTTACATGCGGTATTTGATGCTCGTGACGGTCTGGATGCACAAGCGCTTGCGATACTGGCTGGTGCGCTCAAGGCCGGCAGTTGGTTGATCCTGTTATCTCCGCAATGGAACCATTGGCCCGATTATCCGGATACTGACAGTCTGCGCTGGAGTGAGCAACCAGAACCGATTGCTACGCCCCGGTTTATCCGACACGTACAGCGTCAACTTATGGCTGATGACGATGTTGTACTGTGGCGTCAGCAGGATGCCGAGCCGGTAATCATGCCCCCCGGTTGTCGCCCAGATTGGCTACCTGCTACTGGCGAGCCGACATTCAGCCAGCACACTGTAGTGCAGCAATTGCTTCACACCACCTGTGCGGTATCTGTGATTATCGCGCCGCGTGGTCGCGGCAAATCGACGCTGGCAGGTATGCTGGCAAGTCAGTGTCAGGGTGGTTGCTGGGTAAGTGCCCCCTCGCGTGCTGCAGGCGAGATTTTGCTGCGGCAGGCAGGGGAAGCCGCGACGTTTTGGGCGCCGGATGCGCTATTGGCGTTCTGTCAGCAGCATGACACGCTGCCGGTGGACTGGCTGTTGATCGATGAAGCGGCGGCTATTCCTGCACCGATATTGCAAGCATTGCTGCCGTTTTTCCGTCGGTTGGTGATGACGACTACGGTGCAAGGGTATGAAGGAACAGGGCGGGGTTTTCTGCTTAAGTTTTGTGCGTCACTACCGGACTGGCGGGCTATCGAACTGACGGAACCGCTGCGCTGGGCACAGCAAGATCCACTGGAGAAGATAGTGGATAGGATGATGCTGTTTGATGCGGAAAAACAGGTGCCAGAACGGCTATGTGGCGTCTCCTTTGAGATTCGACATGAGCAACGCGATGACTGGCTGAGTCAGCCTGAGCGTCTGGAAGGCTGCTATGGGCTGCTCTGCAGCGCCCATTATCGTACCTCACCACTGGATTTACGCCGCTTGCTGGATGCTCCCGGCATGTATGTCGCCAGCGCTTGTGTGGATGCGAGGGTGGGAGGCGTTATCTGGCTGGTGGATGAAGGCGGTTTGCCGGAGACGCTGGCGCAGGATGTCTGGGCTGGGCGACGACGTCCGAGAGGCAATCTGGTGGCGCAGTCGCTGGCGGCTCACGGCAACCAGTGGCGGGCACCGGTGCTGCGATCGCGCCGCATTAGCCGCATCGCGGTGCTGGCATTGCATCGAGGTCAAGGTATCGGGCAGGCACTGGTACGTGATCAACAGCAACAGGCTCGGCAGGAGCGGCTGGATTTTCTGTCAGTCAGTTTCGGTTTTCAACCTGAGCTGTGGCGGTTCTGGCAGCGTTGTGGGTTCCAGTTGGTGCGTATTGGTAGCCACATGGAGGCCAGCAGTGGGTGCTATAGCGCGATGGCATTGTTGCCGCTCAGTGATGAGGGGAGCGCGTTGGCAGTGTCCGCACATCGGGAGCTGCTCCGGGATTGGTTCTGGTTGCGACATAATATTCCGTTAGCATTGGATTTGCCGTTGGTGGCAGAGCAGGTGCTCACTGGGGATGACTGGCGCAATCTGGCAGGGTTTGCTTTGGCCCACCGCCCACCAGAAGCCTGCCAGGGGGCATTATCTCGCCTGATAATGCATTCGCCGATGGCATTGACCGCGCTGAGGTTGTGGCTTGAGCAAGGGCAAAGCATGGCGGAGTGTGTGCTCCAGCTCCAACTGGCGGGGAAAAAAGCGCTGCTCCAGCGCTGGCGTACCGAAACAGCTCAGGCGCTGCGTCAGATAGACGACGCTGCATGGCAACACTGGCATGACATTCTCTTACCATGATATTACTTCATTATAATATTATTTTATAATGATATTTCTTTATATCGAAATAAGTGGTTTTCTTTTCCTAATTTATTTCAAGTGGTAGCGATCACAATTTTGTAGTTCGATTTGTGGTTTGGCCAGCTGATTTTCTGCGTTCATATACACTGATCCTGATACAGGATAATGGAATAACCTGTTCAATAAACCTCAATATTGACCCGCTATCGAGGAGCGTATAGTGACAACTGAACACGTTTGAAAATAGCCGGTTTCCCCTGAAGGTAACCGCAGGAGAGGCGATATGAAGCATGACTATTTTGTGGTGCAAAATCCACCTGCACCTAAGCAGTTGTTTTTACTATTTCATGGCGTAGGCGACAATCCGGTTTCCATGGGGCAAATTGGCCGTTATTTTGCTGACTCGTTCCCTATGGCACAGGTTATCAGCGTTGGTGGCCCGGAAGCAGTAGGGCTAGGCGAAGGACGGCAGTGGTTTTCGGTACAAGACGTTACAGAAGATAATCGTGGTCGCCGCGTTAACGCCGCTATGCCGCGTTTTATCGAGACTGTACGCTACTGGCAGAAAACGATGGGAATCGACTATTCCCACACGGCGCTGATCGGTTTTTCTCAAGGAACGATTATGATCCTTGAAGCGCTGAAAGCGGAGAAGAATCTGGCCGGGCGAGTTGTCGCATTCAGTGGTCGTTTTGCTGCTCTGCCGGATCAGCCGTTTTATGACATCGTCGTTCACCTGATTCATGGCGAGGAAGATCCGGTAATTACAGTGGATCATGCCCGTCAGGCGGCACAGAGTTTGCGAGCGCAAGGCTCAGATTTTACGCTGGATCTGGTGCCGCAACTGGGACACGCCATTGATAATCGCATGATGGAATGCGCACTGGATCGGCTGCATCATTACATCCCGAAACGCTTCTGGGATGAGGCAGTGATGGGCGCTCGCGGTGAACTGGTGGCATTCCGTTAAGGGACTGACAGCGGGGGTTGTAGCTCTCAACAAGGCGAATGCCATAAATAACAAGGCCGGGTTACCTTCAGGTTTCCCGGCCTTCTATATTTTCAGGGGACGGAGTCAGGGTTTTTTCTGCGGCCAATCGTCGTCTTCGTCCCACTGTGCATTATTGTCACGGTGCGGCGGTAACGGTGGTTTGTTATGCAGAAAACGCTTATGATCAAGACGGCGCAGTTCCTTGATGCCGTTAACCAGCATCCCCAGTAGTACCAGCAGTATCACCCACCAGTAATCAGCCAGCCATCCCATGGTCGTTCCTCATTATATTCAGATAGTCAGTATCAGCGGATGCATTGCGTATCAACAGACAGTATAAAGCGCTGGAACAACATCGGTAGGTTTGGCTCCAGCCAGCGTCGACCAGCAATATCTTCCCCTTGCCAGGCTTGTAAGATGCATTCAGGCGTTAGCTGAGACATGGCGAGCCGGGCCAGAGGCGCGTAGCTGAGATGCCAGGGTTCTATGGCTACGCCGCCATTATCCTGAGCGAATGGGCGGTAAAAGCCGAAAGCGGCCATGTGCCCGGTCAGCCAGTCGCTAAGTTCGGCAAAATAACCACCAGCCTGGTATTCCCATGGTTCCAGTTGCAGTTTTTGGCCGACGGGCAATTGGTCAGGGTCATAGATATCCAGATCGCTGCCCCAGTGGTGACGGCTGCTGCCCGGTAACGCCGACCAACGCAGGATTGCCTCGCAACGCGTGCCTTCGTCCAGCGTGAGCGCGTCTATCGGCTGGCTGTGCTGATCTAGCAGTGGGCGCAGGCCGGTGAACTTGCCGTTCCAGATGTGACGTTGACGTTCGAAATCCCGAAATGTACTGGCAGGTTGTAGATTGAAGCCATCTTGTCGCGCCGCCTGCTGCATGGCAGTAAACGCTGCGACCGCTTCAGGTTGCAGGCGATGCGATTTGCTTAGCACCACCAGATGGCTGTCGCTTTTGCCAGTCAGGCAGGCGGGGGACATCATGCGACCAATTGCTCCATAATGCGTTGGTACATACGGCTTAGTAGTTGCAGATCGGCAGCGCTGACGCACTCGTCAACTTTATGAATAGTGGCATTGACCGGTCCCAGTTCCACCACTTGCGAACCCATACGGGCGATAAATCGGCCATCAGAGGTTCCACCGGTAGTCAGGAGCTGCGGAGTGATTTCACTGTAGTGCTCAACGGCGTTGACCACTGCATCCACCAGTTCACCGCGACCTGTCAAAAATGGATGACCGGACAACTGCCATTCCAGCGTGTAGTTGAGCTGGTGGCGATCCAGCAAGGCTTTGACCTGCGCTTTAATAAGTTCATCGGTCAGCTCAGTGCTAAAACGGAAATTGAACTGGACATACAGTTCGCCGGGAATCACGTTATTACTCCCCGTGCCTGCGTTGATATTAGCTATCTGCATACTGGTAGGTGGGAAAAATTCGTTGCCCTGATCCCAGACCGTTTCCACCAGTTCATTCAGTGCGGGCATAGCACGGTGCACAGGATTGTCTGCCAGATGCGGGTAAGCGACATGCCCCTGAACGCCATGAACCCGCAGATTGGCAGTGATCGAACCACGCCGGCCATTTTTCACCACATCACCAACCCGTTCGGTACTGGACGGCTCGCCTACCAGACAGTAGTCCAGCCGTTCCTGACGCGCCATCAATGCTTCCACAACCTTGACAGTACCGTTGACGGCACTGGCTTCTTCGTCAGAGGTGATGAGAAATGCCAGGCGTCCCTGATGATTAGGGTGCGCCGCGACAAACCGTTCCGCCGCTACGACCATTGCCGCCAACGAGCCTTTCATGTCTGCTGCACCACGACCATACAACATGCCGTCACGGATAGTGGGTTCAAACGGTGGGGTCTGCCATTGGCTTTGATTACCAACAGGCACGACATCGGTGTGACCGGCAAACGCCAGTGTCTTTCCCTGACCACGCCAGGCCCAGAAGTTTTGGGTATCGCCGAAGTCCATCTTTTCGATGCTAAAACCAATGGCTTGCAGACGTTCGATCATCAGCGCCTGACAACCGGCGTCATCGGGGCTGAGGGACGGGCGTTTGATGAGTTGCTGGGCCAGTTCAATTACCGGGCAGGACATGTGAGGTGTTCTCCGTAAAAAAGTGCTGATAGCTGTCATCGCTGAAACCGATCATCGTTTTTCCGTCATCGGTTACCAGCAATGGGCGTTTGATCAACGCGGGTTGCTCCAGCATAACAGTTTTTGCCGCTGCTTCGTTGGTGATGGTGTTACGATACGTCTCTTCCAGTTTGCGCCAGGTGGTGCCGCGGGTATTCAGCAAGGGTTGCCAGCCAATGGCATCAATAAAGGATTGCAAGCGCTCTATGTTCAACCCATCTATGCGGTAATCATGAAAACGGTAATCGATTTTATGGTCTTCCAACCAACGTCGCGCCTTTTTTATGGTATCGCAATTCTTAATGCCGTACAGGATGATGGCCATATGTTTTAAATCCGTTATTTTTCATGTTTTAAGGAAAAAAAGCATACCTTATAAAGGCGATATACGGCATTTTATTAAAATTATCTTAAGAAATCATAGGGTTGGATTGATTGGTGATATTGCAGAAATGCGAAGGAGAGCACATTTCTGCGCCCCAAGGCCTTTATCTTGGTCAAAAAAGAAGCGTATAATAACCCTGCAAGACAACAAAAAGCTTACGAGGTTACTATCATGATCGAGATTGAACTCAACAACTGGAAAAGCTTCATCGACGCAATGCTGCGTAAGTAATTGCTGATGTATTTAGACTAGTACAAATTTATTTACTGTCATTAGTCACCAGGTCCCTTATTGAGCACCGCCAAAGCAGCAACCTACGGGTTGCTGCTTTTTTTATGTTGCTCGTTATGTTTTTAATGGCCTGATTTTTAAAAATTAATTTTTGCTTAAGGTGGTTGTGTTATACGTACATTCCCGCATTTTACCCTGTTTTTTTCTTCTCATTTTTGTGATGAGTGTCGCTATTTTTTTCTCATGTTTTTCTGACCGCCAGCGTGGAGACTGATGGTTAAATGAGGAAACCTGAATAAATAAAAGAGGCTATTATTCGTATTGGTTGTTACTTGTACAGGTATGATCTGGAAACTGTCTCTCCAGTATTTTTCCTGTCATTTTGAACATAGGCAGTACCTACTATCCCCACGATTCGTTACGCTTTGGTCTAATCGCTGTGCTCACCTATAGGGAATCTATTGTGTTGCCCTTCTAACATACGTTGCATAGTGGTTGTCGGACTTCCCGTGTTCCTGCTGGCTGAGCTAATTGCAACTATTCTGATAGATCCTGAATGTTAAAATGTGGTCGAGACTGATAAATCTGTGGGGTGAATGGAGTCAGTTCGCTTTTTTATCATGTTTTATCACTTTTTGATGATGTTCGGCTGGACAAATGCGCCGCTACTTGCTGTACTGTATTTGACACAGATTTTGTGTCGTTCATTCATGTAAAGGTAAGTTTGATGTCTAAGATTAAAGGTAGCGTTAAGTGGTTTAATGAGTCCAAAGGATTCGGTTTCATTACTCCGGAAGATGGCAGCAAAGACGTGTTCGTTCACTTTTCTGCTATCCAGAGCAACGGTTTCAAAACCTTGGCTGAAGGTCAGCGTGTAGAGTTTGAAATCACCAGCGGCGCTAAAGGACCTTCTGCTGCTAACGTTATCGCTATTTAATTATACCGATTTCCTAAAAAACCCGCCTTATGGCGGGTTTTTATTTTGTATTTATCTACCTTCCTCAGTGGGCACTCAGCCAGCCCATAAGCGCAAACGCCAGCGCCGTCATCATCAGTGAGCCAAGCACATTTATCAGTAAATTGAACAGTGCTGCGGCCCATTCGCCACTTTGCAGCAACGTCACCATCTCGTAGGAAAACGTAGAGAACGTTGTCAGACCACCGCAGAAACCGGTTGTGAGTAACAGCTTCCAGTGGGGAGGGAGGTCAGGTTGGCGCACGAAATACCCCATAGCCGCACCAATAATGAAGGCGCCGAGCAGGTTTGCCAGCAATGTGCCGGCGGGGATCTGGGGAAACAACGTATTAAAGCGTACGCTTAATTGCCAGCGTGCAACGCTGCCAATGCCACCACCAATAAAAACAGCAAGTAACGTACTGTACATAGTCACCTTTTCATTCAGGGGTAAGTTAGGCTACTCTCGAAAGGGCATGTGCGATGCCGATTGAGTGAATTTGCAGACATCATCAGCCGAAAGGGCGGTTATGGAGGAATGTCATCTCCGTTACTGGCGACAAGAGTTTACCCACATGCTGGTGTTTTTTGTAGCGGTGGTAGTTTTACTAAATGTATCTGCTGGTTATGAAGGAGCATGATATGAAAGTAGCGCTCGGCCAATTTGCAGTACAGCGTCTATGGCAAGACAATGCCCAGATCTGCATAACATTAATGGATCAGGCTGTGTCCGCAGGGGCTGATTTGCTGGTGCTGCCAGAAGCAGTGTTGGCTCGTGATAATTCGGACCCGGAATGGGGCGTGGGGTGCGCTCAGCCGATAAACGGCCCTTTTGTTAGTCAACTGCTGGCTGCCAGCCAGTCGCTGGATCTCAGCATGGTATTTACCCTGCATACCCCGGCTGCAGATGGTCGTGTGCACAATACATTGCTGGTTATTCGACGCGGCGAAATCCTGGCTCATTACCATAAGCTGCATTTATATGACGCTTTTACGGTACAAGAATCCCGCCGGGTGACGCCGGGCATATCGTTACCACCAGTGGTAGAGATTGCGGGAATGCGTGTCGGGTTAATGGTATGCTACGACATCCGTTTTGCCGAGATGGCGCGCCAACTGGCGGTCAGCGGTGCCGATGTACTGGTGGTGCCGGCTGCCTGGGTGAAAGGTCCGCACAAGGAGTCGCACTGGGCGTTGCTGGCTCGAACGCGGGCGTTGGAGAATACCTGTTATCTGGTGGCAACAGGAGAGTGTAGCGACAGGAATATTGGCAATAGC
Organism: Dickeya poaceiphila; assembly: GCF_007858975.2. GTDB lineage: Bacteria > Pseudomonadota > Gammaproteobacteria > Enterobacterales > Enterobacteriaceae > Dickeya > Dickeya poaceiphila. The sequence goes on along the minus strand of NZ_CP042220.2, from coordinate 2,910,467 downwards.
ATGGTGGTGGACCCAATGGGCATCATCATTGCTCAGGCTGCCGAGCAACCTGAATTGTTGTTGGCGGAGTTGACGCTGGAGCGTATTCAAGCTGTTCGTCACCAGTTACCTGTTCTACATCACAATCGCTTCAAGCCGCCTGTATTAAGATAACAGCAAGGCTATTTATTGGTATTATTGGTATCGGATAAAAAGCAGCGACTGATGATGGCATCTTACTTTGTTACAAAGTACCATTGTCTTATCCGGTAGATCGATTTACAAAGAAATGAATTAAAGCGCAACTTGGCTTTTTCAGTTCACATTATCAGGTAGGTATGTATGGAAGGTATCAGTATTGCCAAGCTTTTAGTAATTGGCGCCTTGATTGTTCTGTTGTTCGGCACCAATAAACTGCGCAGTCTGGGTGGTGATCTGGGAGCGGCTATCAAAGGCTTTAAGAAAGCTATGAATGATGATCAGCCAGCGGCGAAATCTTCCGCTCAGGATGAACATCATACTGCTATCAGCGAAAATCGCCCTAAAGAATAATCGCGTACGCTGACAGGTACCAAACAAAAAGCGGAGGGTTTTGCCCATCCGCTTTTTGTGTCTTTTATGATTTTGGTAAGACAAGCGTTGTAGACGATAGCCCACTATTTCACTTCAATCCCTTTGGCTTGCAGATCCGCATGATAAGAAGAACGAACGAATGGGCCGCAGGCCGCATGGGTAAAGCCCATTGCCAGAGCTTCTGCTTTCATTTCTTCAAATTCTTCCGGCGGCACATAACGCTGCACTGGCAGATGGTGACGACTCGGTTGCAGGTATTGCCCCAGCGTTAACATGGTTACACCATGACGACGCAGATCGCGCATTACGTCCAGAATTTCATTATTGGTTTCACCCAGACCTACCATCAGGCCGGATTTGGTCGGAATAGTCGGATGGATTGCTTTGAATTTCTCCAATAATTTCAGCGACCATTCATAATCGGCACCTGGACGAACCTGACGATAGAGGCGCGGCACGTTCTCAAGGTTATGGTTAAACACGTCTGGCGGCGTGGTAGTCAGAATATCCAACGCACGATCCATACGACCACGAAAATCCGGCACCAGCGTTTCGATTCTGATGCTTGGGTTTTTACGACGTATCGCGCTGATGCAGTCGGCAAAGTGCTGAGCGCCGCCATCACGTAGATCGTCGCGATCAACCGATGTGATGACGACGTAGCGCAGCCCCATATCATGGATGGTTTGAGCCAGTTTTTCTGGCTCGTTGGCATCGGGTGTCAGCGGGCGACCATGGGCAACATCGCAGAATGGACAACGGCGGGTACAAATGGCACCAAGGATCATGAATGTGGCGGTACCGTGATTAAAACACTCCGCCAGGTTAGGGCAGGACGCTTCCTCGCAAACCGAGTGCAGACCATTGCGGCGCATGGCGTCCTTGATGCCCTGAATCCGGCTGGAATCCGCAGGTAGTTTTATCTTCATCCATTCTGGTTTGCGGAGCATTTCCTGACGCTCGGTGGCGACGGTGCGCACCGGGATCAGGGCCATTTTGTCTGCATCGCGGTATTTGACGCCACGTTCGATCTGAATCGGTTTACTCATGGTTGCGTAATTTCCAGTTCTGAATCGCTGTTATGAATTTATCTAAAATTCATTGGATTACGTGAGTTATTAAAATTTTTTTTAAAAAACTCACAAAATTATATCATCTTTGCGCTCTGGCGAGCAGTCACAGAGCAACAAAATGCAGAAGCAATGTAAATAAAATGTAATTAACGACCTGAGCTTACGCTATGCCCGGTACTTTGCGGGTGTGGTTCTCCCTGCTGCGGCCAGTTCCAGTCCAACCATTCCTGGTGCTGGTAGCCCAGCAGATCCATAAACGCTTTCACCATGACTGGAGCCGTGTTAGTCAACGTTGCGTCGGGAGCCAGTTCACTGAGCTGGGTCATGCTCATGCCGGCATAGCCACAAGGATTGATGCGCAGGAAAGGAGACAGGTCCATGGCAATGTTCAGTGCCAGACCATGGAATGAACAACCATGGCGGATACGTAAGCCCAGTGAACAAATTTTACGCTCACCGACATAGACGCCGGGAGCATCGGGACGGGCGTGCGCATCAATCGCAAAATGTGCCAGTGTATTAACGACGGTATTCTCGATAGCGGTTACCAACTGGCGTACGCCAACCTTACGGCGTTTGATATCAACAAGCACATACATGACCTGTTGACCTGGACCGTGATACGTAACCTGGCCACCGCGATCACTCTGAATCACCGGAATATTGCCGGGCATCAGCACGTGTTCGGCTTTTCCCGCTTGTCCCTGAGTGAAAACGGGCAGATGCTGCACCAGCCATAACTCATCAAGACTGTTGCTGTCCCGTTGCTCGGTAAAAGTGTGCATAGCCTGCGACACCGGTTCGTAAGGCTGTACGCCCAACTGGCGCACGATGATCGTGTCACGTACTATGATCGTATCCTGTTGCAAAAGTGTCATCGTCGGGTGAAGAAGAAATAAACGTAATTATAGCGGGGGGATGCTGGAGCGAATAGCGGTTTCCTTACTTGTCTCCGGATAAAGGAGACAAGGTCGGAGAGTCGGGCGCATTACAGTACTACACGCACGATATCAATATTTCCCAGTTCTTCGTACAGTGTCTCAACCTGCTCAATATGGGTGGCGATGATAGTGATCGACACTGAATGGTAGTTGCCTTTGGTGCTGGGCTTAACTTGTGGGGTGTAGTCACCGGGAGCATGGCGCTGAACCACTTCCACAACCTGATCTACCAGCTCCGGTTTTGCCAGCCCCATGACCTTGTAGGTAAATGAGCATGGAAATTCAAGCAATTCGTTGAGTTTGGTTTTCATGGTGACTCCAGAGTTATTCATTAACACAGAAATTATTACTCCCGCCGAAGCGGGAGTGTTAAGTATGACTTAAAGATGGTCGATCAATCCTTAAGTGAGCAACATAAGGGTGATTGCTCAGGATTCAAGGGGGATCAACTGAACCAGCGGTGGAACATCAATTTGATGTAATCGAACAGACGTCCGAAGATACCGCCTTCTTTGACTTCGTTCATCACTACCAGTGGACGCTGGTCGATCACCTTGCCATCCAGTTGGAAGTTAATAGTACCGACCACTTGGTTTTTAGCCAGTGGCGCATGTAGCTCTGTATTGGTGAGAACATAACTGGCTTTCAGATCTTTCATGCGACCGCGTGGGATAGTGATGTAAACATCTTTATCCACACCCAACGATACCCGATCACTATTGCCGAACCAGACCGGTTCGGATGCAAATTCTTTACCGGTTTTCAGCGGCGCTACGGTTTCAAAGAAGCGGAAACCCCAGGTCAGTAGTTTTTTACTTTCTGCTTCACGCCCTTTGAAAGTACGCCCTCCCAGAACCGCGGAGATCAGGCGCATCTGGCCTTCGGTTGCAGAGGCTACCAGATTGTAACCGGCAGATGACGTGTGGCCGGTTTTGATGCCATCAACAGCCAGGCTGCTATCCCACAACAGGCCATTGCGGTTCAACTGGCGGATATTGTTGAAGGTAAATTCTTTCTCTTTATAGGTTGCGTATTCGTCCGGTACATCACGAATCAACGCCTGACCAATCAGTGCCATGTCACGGGCTGAACTGAATTGTCCTTCCGCATCCAGACCATGAACGGTTTTGAAGTTGGTATTCTGCAATCCCAATGCCTTGACGTAACCATTCATCAGGTTGACGAACGCATCCTGACTGCCTGCCACGTAATCTGCCATGGCTACACAGGCATCGTTGCCGGATTGCAGAATAATCCCTTTGTTCAGCAAATAAACCGGCACTCGATCACCCGGTTTGAGGAACATCAGTGAGGAACCCTGAAAATCAGGGTTGCCGGTAGCCCAGGCATCTTTGCCAATCGTTACGACGTCGTTCGGGCTGATTTTTCCGGATTTAATCGCCTGACCGATTACATAACTGGTCATCATTTTGGTCAGGCTGGCAGGGTTGCGACGGGTGTCGGCGTTCTTTTCCGCCAGTACTTTACCTGAGTTGTAATCAATCAGGATGTACGCTTCGGCATCAATATCCGGGACGGCAGGAATCATGGTTTTCAGATTAATGTCGTCTGCGTAGGCGAATGTGGATGCACTAATGGCGAGCAAGGTGCCGAGCGCAATACGTTTGGTAAAACAAGACGTGATTACTGTTTTCATGATTGGAACAACAACATCCGTGGGTATAAGTTAAAAAACGAGCCACACTATAGCAGATGAAAATCGGGGCGGCACCAGACAATGCGTTACGCGATTTTGCCGATCACCGAAGGCGACATGGTTATCGCTTGTGTGGATAAAGAAAGAGGGAATTTATCCCTCTTTCGACTGTAAATTCGTTACTGTGCACCAGACACGGTAGTGACAAATGACGGTTGCTGCGCTTCGCTGGAAAGGCGCTGTTGCAGGTCGACAGCTTGCTGACGGCTCTGGAATGGGCCTAACTGAATTCGGTACAAGCCGTTATTCAGAGTGATTTTTCCGGGAACGCGAAAACGTTCGTTCAGGCTCTTGAGCCAGGTTTGCGCTCGTTGTTGGTCACTCAGTGCGCCGACTTGTACCACAATGTTGCCGGAACCGGCTGGGATGGCTGATTGTGACAATGGGCGTGATGGTGCGGCAACCGGCGCTACGGCAACCGGTGCTGAATGCGTTGAGACCGGTTCCGACCCTTCCAGTACGCCGCTGGGCAATGGCTTAGGCGCACCGAGGAAACTGCCTGTGGTCGATGAGCCAGCGCTATTGACCGACGTAGTGCCGCTAACGATGCTGTTGCCACTATTTGATGATGGAGCCAACGTAGCATTACTGATTGGTTTCACTGGGGCTGCGGTTGGCGGTGCGCTTTCCATCATCGGCGTTCCCAGACCGCTGGAACCCAGCGTCGGGCGTGACGGTAAGGCAAAACTCTGTTTGGCAACACGGGTGCCGATGGTTCCTGGTCCTGAAAGCGAGCCGTCCGGCGCGACGTTGATGAAATCTACTTTCACCTTGGTGTTGTTAGACAAGTTAAGGCGGTCTGCCGCGCCTTTAGTCAGATCGATGATTCTGCCCGGCGTATAAGGTCCACGATCATTGATGCGAACCACCAGTCGGCGGCCATTACTGAGGTTGGTTACACGCACATAACTGGGGATTGGCAGGGTAGGGTGAGCGGCGGCCATGGCATTGACATCAAATTCTTCACCGGTTGCTGTGCGGTTGCCGACAGACTCGCGATCATGCCAGGCGGCGAACCCGCTTTCACTGAAGTTTTCCGGATTTTTGACAATATGATAGGTTTTGCCATTCATGCTGTAATCCTGCATGTTGGCGGGGTTAAATGGTTCGTAACGCGGCTCCACGCCGCCGATTTCTTCCACCGGGCCGTTGTATGTCGTGGCCTGCGGTGAGTGAGTCTGAGGTTGCTCCGTCACGGCACAACCTGCCAGAGCCAGGCTGATCGCACCAATCCAAACCCAATCCTTACGCATTGCTCACCTCTATAAATTCTTGGATAACATTTTGCGGTGAGTGTGTATCGACATCACGATACCGAATCCCGCCATCAAGACCACCAGCGCCGACCCGCCATAACTGACCAGCGGTAATGGCACGCCGACCACCGGCAGAATACCACTCACCATGCCGATGTTAACAAACACATACACGAAAAAGATCAGCATCAGGCCACCGACCATCACCCGGCCAAACGATGTTTGGGCATTGGCGGCAATCACCAGTCCACGCATGATCAGGAACAGATAGAGCGCCAGCAGGATCAGCACGCCGATAAGTCCTAACTCTTCTGCCAGCACGGCAAAAATGAAATCGGTATGACGTTCCGGCAAAAATTCTAACTGCGACTGAGTTCCTTGCAGCCAGCCTTTGCCAGAGAGGCCTCCGGAGCCGATAGCAATCTTCGACTGAATAATATGGTAGCCTGCGCCGAGCGGGTCGGTTTCTGGATCAAGCAGCATCATGATACGGTCGCGTTGATAATCATGCATCAGGAAGAACCAGAGCACGGGAATGAATGCGGCCAGCAAAATGGCGGCAATCGCTATCAACCGCCAGCTCATGCCAGCAAGGAACAGGACGAACAGACCAGACGCACAAATCAGGATAGCGGTGCCAAGGTCTGGTTGTGCGGCTACCAGCATGGTAGGGGCGAAGGTCAACACCAGTGCGATACCGGTATTTTTTAGCGACGGCGGGCACATGTCGCGGTTGATGTAGCGAGCTACCATCAGCGGCACGGCGATTTTGGCAATTTCCGATGGCTGGAAACGCACCACGCCTAAGTCGAGCCAGCGCTGCGCCCCTTTACTGATCTGACCAAAGACATCCACCATGACCAACAGAATAAAACAGAAAATGTACAGGTAAGGTGCCCAGCTCTCATAGACTCGCGGCGGAATTTGCGCCATGCCTATCATGACGACCAGCCCCAACACGCATTGGGCCGCTTTTCGCTCCATCATGCCGATGTCCTGTCCGCTGGCGCTCCACATGACGAACAGGCTATAGCCCAGCAACGCCATTACACACAGAAGGAAAGGCAGGTCAATGTGCATTTTGGTCCAGATTGAGCCTTTTTGTTGACTGTCTGTCATGGTGTCTCTACTCGGTTTCACTGCCCGGCGGCGACGGCGGCGCATCCGGCAGGTTGGTATTGTTGTCGCCCAGCATAATATGGTCGAGGATCTGACGCACAATGGTCCCGATGGCTGGCCCTGCACCGCCGTTTTCCAGAATGATGGACATGGCGACTTTCGGATTGTTGTAAGGGGCGAATGCCACCATCAGTTTGTGGTCGCGCAGTCGCTCGGCAATCCGGTTTGCGTTATAGGTTTCGTTTTCCTTCAGGCCGAAGACCTGTGCCGTACCTGATTTGGCGGCAATCTTATATGGCGCGTCAGCGAAGAACTTGTGGGCAGTGCCGTTAGGGCGGTTGGCTACGCCGTACATGCCGTCTTTGACAATCTCCCAGTAACCAGAGCGGATATCACCGATTTGCTGGTGTTGCGATTGACGGTATGGCACCTGAGTATTATTTTCCTGTGTGCTGTTGAGCAGGTGTGGTGTTTTCACCTGACCGTCATTAATAAGCGTAGTCAGCGCCTTGAGCATTTGAATCGGTGTTGCGGTCCAGTAACCCTGACCGATGCCGACAGGAATGGTATCCCCTTGGTACCAGGGTTTTTTATAACGCTTCATTTTCCATTCACGCGTCGGCATGATGCCTGGACTTTCTTCTTTGTCAGACAAATCAATCCCTGTTCGCTGCCCGTAACCAAATTTGTTCATCCATTCCGACAAACGGTCAATCCCCATGTCATAGGCAACCTGATAGAAGAAGGTATCAGCAGACTCTTCCAGTGATTTGGTCAGGTTTAAACGGCCATGTCCCCATTTTTTCCAGTCACGAAAACGTTTTTCTGAACCAGGCAGTTGCCACCAACCAGGGTCGAATAGCGATGTATAAGGAGTGATGACTCCGGAACTGAGCGCAGACACGGCAATATAAGGTTTGACGGTAGAAGCAGGTGGATAAACCCCTTGCGTCGCGCGGTTGATAAGTGGGCGGTTAGGATCATTTAGCAAGGCGTGGTAAGTCTTACTGGAAATGCCGTCCACAAACAGGTTCGGGTCATAGCTGGGTGTAGAGACCATTGCCAGAATAGACGCCTCTTTCGGGTCGGTCACTACTACAGCGGCACGGCTGCCCGTCAGTAGTTTTTCGATATAAAGCTGGAGATTGAGATCCAGCGTCAGGGTGATATCTTTACCGGCCTGTGGAGGCTGCTCGTGCAACTGACGGATCACGCGGCCACGGTTATTGACTTCCACTTCTTCATAGCCCGGTTTGCCATGCAGCACATCTTCGTAATAGCGCTCGATGCCGAGTTTGCCGATGTCGTGAGTCGCTGCGTAGTCTGCCAGCTTACCTTCCTGATCGAGCCGTTCCAGATCTTTATCGTTGATTTTGGAAACATAGCCGATGACATGGGTCAGGGCAGCACCGTAAGGATAGTAACGGCGTTGGTAACCTTTGACTTCCACACCGGGGAAACGGTACTGGTTGACGGCAAAGCTCGCCACCTGCACTTCGGTCAGACCGGTTTTGACCGGGATGGAAGTGAAACGGCGTGAGCGCTTACGCTCTTTTCTAAAGTTATCAATATCTTCATCAGTCAGGTCGATGACTGATTTGAGCGCCTGCAAGGTCTCTTCCAGATTGTTGACCTTTTCGGGAATCAGTTCCAACTGGTAGATGGTGCGGTTGAGTGCCAGAGGGGTGCCGTTGCGGTCATAGATGATGCCGCGGCTGGGGGCAATCGGCACCAGTTTGATACGGTTTTCGTTCGAGCGGGTACGATAATCGTCAAAACGTAAAACCTGCAGGTGGTATAGGTTAGCCACCAGAATACCGCTTAGCAGCAGAATACCCAGGAACGCGACCAGCGCCCGGCGTACAAATAGGGCTGCTTCAGCCGTATAGTCACGAAAGGGTTTACGTTCTATGTTCATCCAGCGATTGCTACTTCACAGGGTTCGTCATCTGCCTTACTCCCGATGGTAAGGATGATTAGTGGTAATGCTCCAGGCTCGGTACAAACTTTCCGCCACCAATACGCGCACCAGCGGATGCGGCAGCGTGAGTGGCGATAGCGACCAACTTTGCTCCGCAGCAGCCTTGCATTGAGGTGCCAGCCCTTCCGGGCCGCCAATCAGCAGGCTGATGTCGCGTCCGTCCTGTTTCCAGCGTTCCAGCTGTTGCGCCAACTGTGGCGTTTCCCAGCGTGAGCCAGGAATATCCAGCGTCACGATACGGTTGCCTTTACCTACGGCTGCCAGCATCAATTCGCCTTCGCGTTCCAGAATCCGTTTGATATCTGCGTTTTTCCCACGCTTACCTGCCGGAATCTCTACTAGTTCAAACGGCATGTCTTTAGGAAATCGGCGAAGATAATCGGTAAAACCTGTCTGCACCCAGTCAGGCATCTTGGTACCGACGGCGACCAGTTGCAGCTTCATATCAGCCCCAGAGTTTTTCCAGTTCGTACAGGTGGCGGCTTTCTTCCTGCATCACATGTACGATCACATCACCGAGGTCTACCACTACCCAATCGGCGTCGTTTTCGCCTTCAACGCCCAGTGGCATCAGCCCGGCAGCGCGGGATTCCTGCACAACATGATCGGCGATGGAGGTGACATGACGGCTGGATGTACCAGTGCAAATAATCATGCAGTCAGTGATATTGGATTTCCCTTTTACATCAAGGGTTACGATATCCTGACCTTTCAAATCGTCTAGTTTATCAATAACGAAATCTTGGAGTGCTTGGCCTTGCAAAGGTTCCCCCTTTGATAAGTGGTTAATCAGCCGGTTACGCGGACTGGCTTGGTGGCATCAGTGAGAACAGCCGTTTCTCCGCTATGAAAGTGCGGCGGCAGGGCAGATGATTTTCCTGCGGCTGAAACCAGCGGCGGAGTATATCACGGCCTTATAGTGAGTGGTATCGACGCGTAGCTATAGGTAGAGTCCTTGTGTGTCAATGTACTTCAGCACACTTTCAGGCAACAGGTCATGGCAGTCGATGCCCTGTTGCCGACGCTGACGGATTTCAGTGGCCGAAATCGACACGAGCGGCGTATGGGCGAGGTAAATCAGCCCATGACGCTGGCGGTGTAACTGTTTAGCATCATCGGTCTGGTGGTCGGCCAGCCAGGACTCTAGCTCGGCGGTATCCAATGGCCGACGATAGCCAGGGCGGGCACACACCAGCAGATGACAGTAATCCAGTATTTCCTGCCAGCGATGCCAGCGATGCAACGTCAGCAGTGAGTCCTGACCAATAATGAATGCCAGAGGCGCACTGTCGCCTTTTTCAACGCGCAGCGTTTCCAGCGTATCAATGGTGTACGACGGCGTAGCGCGCTGCAATTCACGATCATCGACCTGAAACAACGGATTACCGCGTATCGCCAGTTCGACCATGGTTTTGCGCTGGGTCGCGCTGGCTTCTGGCTGTTCTCGGTGTGGCGGTACGTTATTAGGCAGCAGAATAACATGCTGAAGGCCGGTTTCCTGCGCCAGCGCAGCGGCTGGACGCAGATGTCCATAGTGAATCGGGTCAAACGTGCCGCCAAAGTAGGCGGTCAGAGGAAGGGTAACCGGGGATGTCGACAAATCGCTATACCTCAAGCAGGCTGTCAGGCAGCGCTTTACCGCACAATATCATCGACAGCGTTTCCAGTTCGGCCCAGACCGGTTGCCCATAATTTTGCTTCAGAGTGATCTCCAGTCGGCTCAGCAGGGTAATCGCTTGCTGTAATTGCGTCAACGACAGGCGTTGCAACGCCTGCGTCAATAGTGGCCGACGGTTTTGCCATATCTTGTGCTGGTCAAGCAGGGTGCGCAACGGTGTGGTTGCCATGTGCCGTTTTAGCTGTAGCAACAGCAATAATTCCCGCTGTACGGTGCGCAGCAGGATAACCGGTTCGCAATCTTCCAGACGTAATTGCTGCAAAATGTGCCATGCTCGCTTGCTTTTGCCGCCGAGAAGCGCATCCAGCCAGTGGAATGGCGTAAAGTGAGCAGCATCATTCACTGCTTGTTCGACTCGCGGCAACGTCAGTTTGCTGTCCGGATACAGCAGCGATAATCGCTCCAGCGCCTGTACTAACGCCAGCATATTTCCTTCATAACAGTAGCAAATTAGCTGGCTGGCGGCGTCATCCAGTTCCAGTTTCATGTGTTTAGCGCGTTGCGCTACCCAACGGGGAAGCTGTTCCTGTTCGGGCGTCATACAAGGAACGTACACGCCCTGCTGTGACAACGCTTTAAACCAGGCGCTGTTTTCCTGTGCTTTAGAGAGCTTACTGCCTCTTACTATCAACAGAATATCGGAATGTAGCAATGTGGAGAGCTTGACCAGTTGCTCGCTGGCAGGGGCGCCGGGACCGGTGTCTGGCAGTATCAATAACAGGGTCTGGCGGGAGGCGAACAAACTGAGTGCCTGACAGGTAGAAAAAATGGCATCCCAGTCGGTGCTGTTATCCAGCGTGAAACTGAAATGCTCCAGAAAATCCTGCTGACGGGCGATAGTACGGATCTGATCCTGGCTTTCTTGCAGCAATAACGGTTCATTGCCAAACAACAGATAGCAACCGCGCAGCCCCTCATGGAGCTGCGCGGTGAGTTGTTCGGGATAGAGACGAATCATTGGTGCGCCGGAGTCACATTCTTAGCAGTCGCTTGCTGATTGCTTTTTATGTTCTGGCTGCCTTTGATGGTCAATAGCTTACGCACCAGTTGCTGAGCTGCCTGTTGACGCATTTCCTGCAGGATAATCTCCTGTTCGGCCTCTTTAGCTAAGGCCGCGAGTGGATTATCAAAGAAGGAACGGAAAACCGTCACATTCAGTGGATAAATATCGTCCCCTGGAATCAGCACTTGTGCTTTCAGCTCCATAACAAATTGATACTCTGCCGTTTTTCCGTCCTGGAAAATTGAGACCGTGCTGCGTGACAGGGTTTCGCCCAGATAACGCAGTGACGGAATGTCCTTGCGTTTGGTGTCTTCAGACACCTGGATATTGTTAAGACGCAACTGCTCACGAATAGCTCTGGTCGTCGGGCCATAGGGATCGCCGCTATCTAGAATCAGATTATGCAACTGCGTGGGGAGTTGAGTCGTGCCGCGTAGATGAAAACCGCAACTGGCGGTCATTAAGACCGCCAGCCCCAGCACCAGCGTTAGAAACGGGTGTCGCACAGTACCTCCTTGCCTTAACCTACAACCAGGTTAAGCAGTTTGCCCGGAACGAAAATCACCTTGCGGACAGTCACGCCATCCAGATATTTTGCCACCAGCGGTTCCTGTGCTGCACGCTCACGAACCTGCTGTTCGGTGGCATCGGCTGCCACAGTAATCTTGCCGCGGACTTTACCGTTGACCTGCACCACGACCAGACGAGAATCCTCGACCATTGCCTGCTCGTCTGCGACCGGCCAGGGCGCCTGATCGATGTCGCCTTCGCCTTTCAGTTCATTCCACAGCACGAAACAGGCGTGCGGGGTGAACGGGTACAGCATCCGCACCACTGCCAGCAGTGTTTCCTGCGTCAGCGCACGATCCTGTTCAGATTCTTGCGACGCTTTAGCCAGCTTGTTCATCAACTCCATAATCGCTGCGATAGCGGTGTTGAAAGTTTGGCGACGACCGATATCGTCAGTCACCTTGGCGATGGTTTTGTGCAGGTCTCGACGCAGCGCTTTCTGCTCTTCTGTCAGTGTCGCTGCATCCAGTGGTTGGGTAGCGCCTTTTCCGGTGTGGTCATAGACTTGTTTCCATACGCGCTTCAGGAAACGGTTGGCCCCTTCAACACCGGACTCCTGCCACTCCAACGTCATTTCTGCCGGAGACGCGAACATCATGAACAAGCGCACGGTGTCGGCACCGTAGCGTTCCACCATGACTTGAGGGTCAATGCCGTTGTTTTTGGATTTCGACATCTTGCTCATACCGGCATACACCAGTTCACGACCTTCGTTGTCGAACGCCTTGATAATGCGGCCTTTATCATCGCGCTCCAGCGTAACGTCGACCGGTGATACCCAGATACGCTCGCCGTTATTGCCAGAATAATAGAAAGCATCGGCCAGTACCATTCCCTGGCACAGCAGGCGTTTCGCTGGTTCATTGGAGTTCACCAGACCAGCGTCACGCATCAGCTTGTGAAAGAAGCGGAAATACATCAGATGCATGATGGCGTGTTCGATACCACCTATATACTGATCCACCGGCAGCCAGTAGTTAGCAGCAGTTGGATCGAGCATCCCTTGATCATATTGTGGGCAGGTATAACGTGCGTAATACCATGACGACTCCATAAAGGTATCGAAGGTGTCGGTTTCACGCAGTGCCGGCTGACCGTTGACCGTGGTTTTGGCCCATTCAGGATCGGCTTTAATCGGGCTGGTGATGCCGTCCATGACCACGTCTTCCGGCAGAATGACCGGCAACTGGTCTTCCGGTGTTGGGATTACCGTGCCGTCTTCCAGCGTCACCATCGGGATAGGCGCACCCCAGTAACGTTGACGGGATACGCCCCAGTCACGCAGACGGTAATTGACCTTACGTTGGCCAACACCCAACGACACGAGCTTGTCGGCAATGGCGTTGAACGCGGCGTCAAAATCCAGGCCGTCAAATTCACCGGAATTAAACAAGCGACCTTTTTCAGTCTGCGCCTGAGCGGACAGATCCGGCTCGCTGCCATCTGTTGCCAGAATAACCGGTTTCACCGGCAGGTTATATTTGTGGGCGAATTCCCAGTCGCGTTGGTCATGCCCCGGTACTGCCATTACCGCACCGGTGCCGTACTCCATCAGCACGAAGTTGGCGGCCCATACCGGTACGTTTTCGCCGGTCAGCGGGTGGATGGCGAACAGACCGGTGGCGACGCCTTTTTTCTCCATCGTCGCCATGTCGGCTTCCGCTACTTTGGTGTTGCGGCATTCAGCGATGAAGTCTTGCAGCGTCGGATTGTTTTCCGCCGCTTTTAACGCCAGCGAGTGACCCGCCGCTACGGCGACATAGGTTACGCCCATGAAGGTATCTGGACGCGTAGTGTAAACCGTCAGCGTATCGTCGCCGTCCGCGATCCGGAAAGTGATTTCCACTCCTTCAGAGCGACCAATCCAGTTTCGCTGCATGGTTTTGACTTGCTCCGGCCAGCTTTCCAGCGTATCGAGCTCGTTGAGCAACTCATCGGCATAAGCGGTGATTTTGATAAACCACTGGGGGATTTCCTTGCGTTCTACTTTGGTATCGCAACGCCAGCAACAACCATCGATCACCTGCTCGTTGGCCAGTACGGTCTGGTCGTTAGGGCACCAGTTTACCGCTGAGGTTTTTTTGTAAACCAAGCCTTTTTCGTACAATTTGGTGAAAAACCACTGTTCCCAACGGTAGTAATCCGGCTTACACGTTGCTACTTCGCGATCCCAGTCATAACCGAAACCCAGCAGTTTCAGCTGGTTTTTCATGTATTCGATATTGGCGTAGGTCCAGGGCGCCGGTGCCGTCTTGTTTTTCACCGCCGCGCCTTCTGCTGGCAGGCCGAAGGCGTCCCAGCCGATTGGCTGCAGCACGTTTTTGCCCAGCATACGCTGGTAGCGGGAGATCACGTCGCCGATGGTGTAGTTACGCACATGGCCCATGTGTAGACGGCCAGAAGGATAAGGCAGCATGGAAAGACAATAGTATTTTTCCTTGCCGGGTTCTTCGGTCACTTTGAAAGTCTGTTTTTCTTGCCAGTGAAGCTGGACGTGTGCTTCGATCTCTTCTGGGCGGTATTGCTCTTGCATGGCTGCCAGTGGTCCTTAGTGAAAATTGCTACCTCGGTAGCATGTTTTATTTCATTTTAAAAGATCCGCATAGCATAGCTGATAAGCGACTGGCTCAACAACCGCTAGAGGCGCTCAGTGGCTGATTTATACGGCTTTGGTAACGAAGAACGCTGTGGGACGTGGCTGAATGCCAAGGATTGGGAAGCGGCTCCCGGTGGCATCGGAAAAATCATCTACACTAGGCAGTGTTACGCATTATTGCGGGACGTAGTCCAGGCTGAGCAGGCCCGTCGATAAGCGCTTTACAGGCTAAGGAGTTACGATGAGCAAAGTGGTTCAGTATTACCGGGAGCTGATGTCCGCCGTTACCGAATGGTTAAGTCGCGGCGAGCGGGACATAGGTAAACTGATGTCGGATGCCAGGCGTCAGTTGCAGGAAACCAATGAGCTGACACAAAAGGAGATTGAACAGGTAATACTGGCGCTCCAGCGTGATCTGGAAGCGTTCTCCATTAGTTACGAGGAGAGCCAGAATACCTTTTCTGACAGTGTGTTCGTGCGTGTTGTTCGCGAAAGTGTGTGGCAAAATCTGGCGGATATCACCGACAAGACGCAACTGGAGTGGCGCGAAGTGTTCAAGGATGTGAGTCATCACGGCGTATATAGCAGTGGTGAAATCGTCGGACTCGGTAATTTGGTGTGCGAACAATGTCACCATCACATTGCTTTTTATACACCTGAAGTGCTGCCGCGATGCCCGAAATGCGGCCATGACCAGTTTCATCGTCAGCCGTTTTCGCCTTGAGTGTCGGGTAGAAAAACAAGGGTGCCGACGCACCCTTGTTTTTGAATGAAGCAAGGCAAATTAATGCAGAATTTTTGCCAGAAAATCTTTGGCGCGATCAGAACGCGGGTTACCAAAGAAGTCCTCTTTGCGGGTGTCTTCAATGATTTTGCCTTCGTCCATGAAGATGACGCGATGCGCCACTTTGCGGGCGAACCCCATCTCATGGGTCACCACCATCATGGTCATACCTTCCTGTGCCAGTTCCACCATCACATCCAGCACTTCGTTGATCATTTCCGGGTCGAGCGCCGAGGTCGGTTCGTCAAATAGCATTGCTACCGGGTCCATACACAAGGCGCGAGCGATCGCCACACGTTGTTGCTGGCCGCCGGACAACTGCCCAGGGAATTTGTTGGCATGGGCGGACAGACCGACACGCGTCAGCAGTTTCAATCCTTTCTCGCGGGCCGCCTCTTTGTCGCGCTTTAGGACCTTCACCTGCGCCAGTGTGAGGTTGTCAACGATAGACAAGTGTGGGAATAGCTCGAAATGCTGGAACACCATACCGACTTTGGCGCGTAATTGTGCCAGATTGGTGCGTTTATCGTTGACAGTGATGCCGTTAACTTCGATCTGACCTTGCTGGATGGACTCAAGGCCGTTAACGGTTTTGATTAAGGTCGATTTCCCGGAGCCGGAAGGTCCGCAAACCACCACCACTTCACCTTTTTTCACCTCGGTGGAGCAGTCGGTCAGCACCTGAAATTGACCATACCACTTAGAAACATTTTTCAGGAAAATCATCAAACCGTCCTTCTCTTCAAATAATTGACCAGCATCGACGCCGAGAGGCTGATAACAAAATAGACAAACCCGGCGAACAGGATCATTTCTACCTGAGTGCCATCACGTTCGCCAATGGTGGATGCGGTACGGAAAAAGTCCGCCAGACTCAGCACATACACCAGCGAGGTATCCTGAAACAGCACAATACCCTGAGTTAGCAGTAAGGGTATCATGGCCCGGAACGCCTGAGGCAGAATCACCAGTTGCATGGATTGCCAGTGGGTCATTCCCAACGCCAGCGCTGCTGAAGCCTGGCCGCGAGAAATGCTCTGGATACCGGCGCGGATAATCTCGGAATAATAGGCCGCCTCGAACAACGAAAAGGCTACCATAGCCGACACCAGCCGAATATCGGTTTTCGCAGACAGGCCAAGCACATTTTGTAATAAGCTCGGTACAATCAGGTAGAACCATAACAGCACCATGACCAGCGGTACTGAGCGAAACAGGTTGACGTATAGTGTGGCAAACCAACTGATAGGTTTGACAGGCGACAGGCGCATCACCGCCAGCACGGTCCCCCAAATGATTCCCACCACCACTGCGGTTAGGGTGATCTCCAGCGTCACGCCCATTCCATTGATCAAATAGGGCAGGCTGGGCGGAATTGAACTCCAGTCAAAGTTATACATTTATTTGCTCCCCAGGTTGCCCGGCAAACGGGTTTTACGCTCTACAATCTGCATCAGCAGCATGATGATGACGTTGATGCCAACATAGGCCAGCGTAATTGCGCTGAACGATTCGTAGGCGTGGGCAGAATAATCCAGCAGTTTGCCAGCCTGAGCCGCCATATCCATCAGACCAATGGTGGAAGCGATGGCGGAGTTTTTTACCAGGTTGAGCATTTCCGAGGTCAGTGGCGGCACAATGACCCGATAGGCGTTGGGTAACAAGACATAACGGTAGGTTTGGGGAAGCGTCAGGCCGATCGCCAGACCAGCCGCCTTCTGGCCGCGTGGTAATGACTGAATGCCTGCCCGCACTTGCTCGCACACACGCGCAGCGGTGAACATGCCCAGACAAAACATGGAAGAGAGGAAAAACTGAATATTGGGGTCCAGCTCAGCCTTAAACCACATGCCGATTTTGGTTGGCAATAATTCCGGCACCACCAGATACCAGCTAAAAAACTGTACAATTAACGGTACATTACGAAACATCTCCACATAGCAGGTGCCGATGCCAGCCAGCAGACGATGCGGGACGGTACGCAGAATACCCAGCAGTGAACCCAACAGGAAGGCGATGACCCAGGCACACAAGGAAAGCGACACGGTGACCTGCAGGCCGGAAATAATCCACCCCAGATAAGTGGTATTTCCGAACGGAGCAGGTTGCAGGAAAATACCCCAGTTCCAATCTATTGACATAATGAACTCCGGTAAAAAAAGGGTAGCGTCCGCTACCCCGAAGATTGGTGAGTGGCTCATGGATTCGCAGAATGGGGAACGGCCACGCTGCGCCTGTCTGTCTTGCCACGAATCAGCAATCGGAAGGCAGATTACTGCCCTTTATTGTCATTATTAATTCGGTTATAGCGCCTTATCGTTCGGTGCTTTGAACAGAGCTTTCATGTCATCGGACAGCTCAAAGTTCATGTTCAGGTTTTTCGGTGGAATCGGTTTTTTGAACCAGGTGTCGAACCATTTTTCAGCTTCGCCGGAGGTCTGAATCTGGCTTACGGTCGCATCCACCAGTTGTTTGAATTGAGCATCGTCTTTACGCAGCATACAGCCGTAGGCTTCACGGGATTGCGGTGTACCAGTGATAACCCATTCATCCGGAGCTTTGGCTTTGGCGCGCTCACCTGCCAGCAAGGCATCGTCCATCATGAAGGCTACAGCGCGACCACTTTCCAGCGTGCGGAACGAGTCGCCATGGTCTTTGGCGCTGATGATGCGCATGTTGAGCTTTTTCTCTTCGTTCATCTTGTTCAGCAGCACTTCAGACGTGGTGCCGGACGTGACAACGACGGCTTTACCTGCCAGATCGCTGAAATCTTTGATGCCAGAGTCTTTTTTGGTCAAAAGACGTGTGCCGATGATAAAAATGGTATCGGAGAAGGCGACTTGCTGCTGGCGTTCCAGGTTGTTGGTGGTGGAGCCGCATTCCAGATCATAGGTGCCGTTTTGCAGCAGTGGGATACGGTTTTGTGAGGTAATGGGGATTAGTTTTACTTGCAGGTTCGGCGCATCAAGTTTTT
This sequence comes from Dickeya poaceiphila, assembly GCF_007858975.2. Lineage (GTDB taxonomy): Bacteria > Pseudomonadota > Gammaproteobacteria > Enterobacterales > Enterobacteriaceae > Dickeya > Dickeya poaceiphila. Next base: position 2,892,223 of record NZ_CP042220.2, on the reverse strand, counting down.
TCCTGACCGCTTCAACAATTTTGTCGGAGTATGCCTGAGAATAGCCTACCACTTTCTGCTGGTTGTCATAGTAGGAAAACGGCACTGACGATTCACGATGACCAAGAACGATAACACCACTGTCTTTGATTTTTTTCAGGGTGCCCGTCAGCTCTTCTGCATGGGCCAGACTTCCGGTTACCGAGATCAACAATAATGACAGTGCCAGTTTACGCAATTGCATGTTTTAACTCCTTTGTTGTTGTGAACGATGGCAATCATGGATGATGTAGCCTTGGGGTTCAGGCCAGCCATGTTGTGCACCGCTAAAGAGCGAATAAAACGCTGCCATATTTAAAAATAGCGGATTGTAAACATATTGAAACGGGAATGTTTGTTTTTTGCGAGGCGTCACGCACCAAATTGCTGCAATAAAAAACTTATGGCACTAGTTTGGTGCAGTTCATGCCCTGATGTTGTGCTGTTTCAGGACTGAGAATGGCTGCAAATGTACAACGCAAGGCGTTTCATCTTAATAGTTAGCAAGTAATGTGCCAAAAACGAAACAAGACATGTCTAAGCATGTCTTGTATCTGGTGGAGAGTAAAAGCTGTCATCAGCGCGAACGGGAGCGATGTACCAGCGCGGCGAGTCCCAATAGCGTTTCCAGTAGCCACAGCGGCCAGGAGCCGAACCTGGCATAAGGTGTGATGCCGGTTGCGGGTGTTACGTTCGTTTCCAGCACACTTCGGGTAAACTGAGGCAGGCTGGCGTTGATGCTGCCATCAGGCGCGATAACCGCTGTTACCCCATTGTTGGTGGATCGCAACAGTGGGCGCCCCAGTTCCAGCGCCCGCATCCGTGCCATTTGAAAGTGTTGCCAGGGACCAATTGAGTTGCCGAACCAGGCATCGTTGGAAATGGTCAACAGCATATCGGTGTCGGCGCGGAAATTGTCGCGTACCTGTTGCCCCAGGATTACCTCATAACAGATAGTGGCGGTCAGCCGATAGCCGTTGACGATCAACTGCGGCTGACGATAATCGCCGCGGCTGAATGCGGACATCGGCAGATCAAAGAACGGAGCCAGTGGGCGCAGCAGGGTTTCCAGCGGCACAAATTCGCCAAACGGCACCAGATGATGTTTGCTGTAACGGTTGGCGGTAGGGTAGCGATACGGTTGCTGATCGCCCAGCACAATGATGCTGTTATAGAAATCGGTGCGATTATTTTCCCGGCGAGCATCGACGATGCCGGTAATCAGGCTGCTGTGATGTTCGCGCAGGATAGCGTCCAGTTGCGTCAGGTAATCCTGCTGGCGAATTTCGACATCCGGAATAGCTGATTCGGGCCAAATTACTAGCGGGGCTTTGTCCATCACTGACAGGGTGTTGTCGAAATAGATTTTCAGCGTGTTGAACAGCTCGTTCGGGTCCCATTTCAGCGCCTGTGGAATATTCCCTTGCACCATGGCGACGTTGACTGTGCGCTCCGGTTGCAGTTTGTACCATTCAAGCGAGCGTAGCGGCCATGGCAGCATCAATAAGGCAATCGCCATCAGCGTGGGCTGCCAGCGGCGTTGTGTCAGCCCCAGCACCAGCAAACCGCTGATAACCATAAGCAGGAAGGTGAGGGTATCGACTCCTGCTATTGGTGCAATACCTTTCAGCGGGCCATCAATCTGGCTGTAGCCAAATTGCAGCCAGGGAAAGCCGGTCAGCACCCAGCCGCGCAACAGCTCAGTGACCTGCCACATGACGGGGGCTGCCAGTGCCAGCCGCCAGACAGTGGCTCGTGGCCACAAACGTGTAAGCAGCCCGGCAAACAGCATCGGATACAGCGACAGGTAAAGCGCCAACAGCACCACCAGACCGACATTTATCGGGCCAGGCATACCACCAAAATCAGCGATGCTGTAGTAAACCCAGTGGATACCGATGCCGAACAGGCCAAACCCCCAGCAAAAGCCAATAGCGACCGACTGACGTACGCGTCGGTTCAGCGTCAGGCCTTGTAGCCCCATCAGGGAAATAATAGCGGCAGGCCAGAAGTCGTAAGGAGAAAACGCCAGTGTGCCGCAGGCACCGAATAAAAGCGCCAGCAGGAGGCGAACCTGCTGGCGTTGCAATAATGAGGCGACTGCCATGAATGAATTAATCTTCCAGTTGCGGTTGCGGAACATCGTCAGGGATTCTGACATGAACCTGAATAATACGGCGACTGTCTGCCATGGCAACTTTGAACAGGTAACCGTCTATGTCGATGGTTTCCCCACGTGCCGGCAGGTGGCCGAAAGATTGCATCACCAGACCGCCGATGGTGTCCACTTCTTCGTCGCTGAATCGGGTTGCAAAGACCTTATTGAAGTCTTCGATAGGCGTCAGGGCACGTACTGTATAAGTCTGACGGTTTAGCTGGCGGATATCGCGATCTTCCTCGTCATCGTATTCGTCTTCGATTTCACCGACGATGAGTTCCAGAATATCTTCAATCGTCACCAGCCCGGAGACTCCGCCAAATTCGTCGATGACGATGGCCATGTGGTAGCGCAGGGAGCGGAATTCGTTAAGCATCCGGTCCACTCGCTTGCTTTCTGGCACCACCACGGCAGGCCGTAACACTTTCTCCATGCTAAACGGTTCGGAATTGCTGCGCATGAATGGCAGCAGATCCTTGGCCATCAGAATGCCTTCGATATGGTCCTTATCTTCGCTAATGACCGGGAAGCGAGAGTGGGCTGATTCGATGATCACATCAAGACACTCTTCCAGCGTCTGGTTGTGTTTAAGCGTAATCATTTGCGAACGCGGGATCATGATGTCACGCACTCGCTGTTCGGCAATGTCCATCACCCCTTCCAGCATGTCGCGGATTTCGGGGTCAATCTGTTCCGAATCACGGATCAGCGCCAGCAGATCGTCGTGCTCTTTGGATTTGCCGTGAAAAATCTGGTTAAGAAAAAGAGAAAAAAATCCCTTTTTAGGACTGGGGGTATCGCTGTTGGTAGAATGGTCGTCGCTCATGGCGTCAGTTAATATCACTCTTGTTAAGAAATGATGACCAGCGGTGAATGATGCTAAAAATGTACCGCCGCTGGCGTCAGGTCCTTAGAATATCGGATTTAAGGCTTGTCAGTAAGATCTTCTTTTTCTGCCAGATACGGGTCGGCATAGCCCATACTCTGCATGATTTCCGTTTCCAGAGCTTCCATTTCTTCGGCCTCACTGTCTTCGATATGATCATAACCTAACAGATGCAAGCTGCCATGGACAACCATGTGCGCCCAATGTTCCTCCGTGCTTTTCTCCTGTTCGACCGCTTCCTGCTCGACAACTTGCCGACAGATGATAAGGTCGCCCAGCAACGGCAGTTCTACTTCCGGTGGTGCCTCGAACGGGAACGACAGCACATTGGTCGGCTTGTCTTTGTCGCGGTAGGTCAGGTTCAGGTGATGGCTTTCCTCTTCATCCACCACCCGGATGGTGACTTCCGCCACGTCCTGAAACTGTGGCAGCACTGCTTCCAGCCAGCGCCGGAAGTCGGCCTCAGACGGTAGCCCGTGGGTATTTGCACTGGCGATTTGTAAATCAAGGATGACCTGGCTCATTTTTGCTCCTGCACGGCGGCTTGCGCATCACGTTTACGCTGTTCTGCCAGTTCGTCCCGGCGTTTTTGATCGGCATTTTCCCAGGCTTCATAGGCATTAACGATGCGGGCGACCACTGGGTGGCGCACGACATCTTCGCTGTGGAAAAAATTGAAACTGATCTCTTCGACCTCTGATAGCACCTCAATAGCGTGGCGCAGACCGGACTTCTGGTTGCGTGGCAGGTCTATCTGGGTGACGTCGCCAGTGATGACCGCTTTTGAGTTAAATCCGATACGGGTCAGGAACATCTTCATCTGTTCGATGGTGGTGTTCTGGCTTTCATCCAAAATGATAAACGCATCGTTTAACGTGCGCCCGCGCATATAGGCCAATGGAGCGACTTCAATCACGTTGCGTTCTATGAGCTTTTCCACCCGTTCGAAGCCCAGCATTTCAAACAGCGCGTCGTAGAGCGGACGCAGATACGGGTCCACCTTCTGGCTCAAATCACCTGGCAGAAAGCCCAGTTTTTCACCCGCTTCCACCGCCGGACGGGTCAGCAGAATGCGGCGGATTTCCTGGCGCTCCAGCGCATCCACGGCGGCAGCCACCGCCAGATAAGTTTTCCCGGTCCCGGCTGGCCCAATGCCGAAGGTAATGTCGTGATCGAGGATATGGGCGACGTACTGCGCCTGATTGGGGGTACGAGGTTTAATGACGCCGCGTTTGGTGCGGATGTTCACCGCTTTGCCGTATTCCGGCACGCTGTCGGCGGTTTGCTCCAGCACTCTCGATTCTTTGATTGCCAGGTGAATCTGCTCTGGATCGATATCCGGAATAATGCCGCGCACCGGGGCTGTGTCCACATAAAGATGGCGCAGAATATCAGCAGCGGCGTCGATGCAGAGGTCTTTTCCTACCAGCTTGAAGTGATTGTCGCGATGATTGATCTCTATGCCGAGGCGGCGTTCCAGCTGTTTGATGTTGTCATCAAATGGGCCGCACAGACTGAGCAGGCGTTTGTTGTCCGCCGGTTCGAGGGCAATTTCTTTTATCGTTACGTTCAAACTATTCCTCTTGGAGTTAAGCAGAATGAGCAATGACGCTGTGCCACCGGCAGGATAGCTGCTCGGCTATGGCGCAGAGATTACCCTGATTATTTATCGTGAAGCACGCGGTGTGCAAGTCACATTCGGCATATAAAGCAGTGGGGGAGATAAATTCGCTTTTGACGTGGAGACAAAGAAAAAAGCGGACTGTTTGGCAGTCCGCCGAATCTATTATGGCTGTCGAGTCTATTATGGTTGATAGATGCCAACGCCGAGTTCGTTTTCTTTACGGGTGCGGGCGATGACTGATGTCGGTGATTCGCTGACGCGGAGATCCATTTGATCTTCGGTACGAACGACGACGCCGCGCAATGAATTCGGGTAAACGTCAACGATTTCTACATCGACGAATTTGCCGATCATATCAGGCGTTCCTTCGAAGTTAACCACGCGGTTATTTTCGGTACGGCCAGACAGTTCCATCACGCTTTTGCGTGACGTCCCTTCTACCAGAATACGCTGCACTGTGCCCATCATCCGGCGGCTGTACTGCATCGCCTGCTGATTGATGCGTTCTTGCAGAATGTACAAACGCTGTTTTTTCTCTTCTTCGGTCACGTCGTCCACCATGTCGGCAGCTGGCGTGCCGGGGCGGGGCGAGTAGATAAAGCTAAAGCTCATATCGAAATCGACGTCGGCAATCAGTTGCATGGTTTGCTCGAAATCGTCCTGCGTTTCGCCTGGGAAGCCGACGATAAAATCGGAACTGATCTGGATAGCCGGGCGGGCTTTACGCAATTTGCGGATGATAGCCTTGTATTCGAGCGCGGTGTGGCGACGTTTCATCATCGTCAGAATGCGGTCTGAGCCGCTCTGAACCGGCAGATGCAGGAAGCTCACCAGTTCCGGCGTATCTTCGTAGACGCTGATGATGTCGTCAGTGAATTCAATCGGGTGGCTGGTGATAAAGCGGATACGGTCGATACCGTCGATTGCGGCGACCAGGCGCAGCAACTCGGCGAAGCTGCAAATATCGTCATCATGCGTGGCACCGCGATACGCGTTCACGTTCTGGCCTAGCAGATTCACTTCGCGTACACCCTGTGCCGCCAGTTGGGCGATTTCAAACAGCACATCATCGACCGGACGGCTGACTTCTTCACCGCGGGTATAAGGCACTACGCAGAAGGTACAATATTTGTTGCAGCCTTCCATGATCGAGACGAATGCAGTCGGCCCTTCGGCGCGTGGCTCCGGCAGACGGTCAAATTTTTCCACTTCCGGGAAGCTGATATCCACGATAGGGCTGCGGGTACCCTGCACATGATTGATCATTTCCGGCAGGCGATGCAGCGTCTGAGGCCCGAAAATTACGTCCACGTAATGTGCGCGATCACGAATGTGTTCACCTTCCTGCGACGCCACGCAGCCGCCTACACCGATAATCAGATTCGGGTTGGTGTCTTTGAGCGTTTTCCAGCGACCGAGCTGATGAAACACTTTTTCCTGCGCCTTTTCACGGATCGAACAGGTATTCAGCAGCAGAATGTCGGCTTCCTCAGCGACTTCGGTCAACTGGTAACCGTGCGTACTTTCCAGGAGATCGGCTATCTTCGATGAATCGTATTCGTTCATCTGACAGCCCCAGGTTTTGATATGCAGTTTTTTTGTCATCGTCATCGACTAGCCATTACTCAGTGCGGGTAAACACGCTTACCTTCGTGGGGCGCGTACATGCGGGCACGTATTGTAATCTTTTGCCGCCGTGGTGACCAGATCAAGCGTTAGTCTACGCCCTGCGATGAGGCGTGTCGCTTTTCTGAAAAATTGATGTCGAAATCCAGTAAACTATCGGCATCTTTTGTCTTTCTGGCGCAGGTGCTTTGACTGAACTGCGCAGCAGAAACAGTGGGGCGGGTATGCACTATGATGCGGTAATTGTGGGCGGTGGCATGGTCGGTGCCGCAGTCGCGTTGGGGCTGGCGCAGAGTGGTTTCCAGGTTGCGGTGTTGGAGCAGGAAACGCCGCCGCCGTTTGTTGCGGGTGGTGCGCCGGATGTGCGCGTATCGGCGATTGGTCTGGCGTCGGTCCGCTTGCTGGAGCGGTTGGGTGTGTGGCAGGCGGTTGAACAGATGCGTAGCGTACCTTACCGACGGCTCGAAACCTGGGAATGGGACAATGCGCACGTGGTGTTTGATGCGGCTGACCTTGGGTTATCTGAACTGGGGTTCATGGTTGAAAACCGTATTCTGCAACTGGCGTTGTGGCAAGGGTTGGAAAGAACGCCTGGGGTGACGTTGTTGTGTCCGTGGCAATTGCAGCGTCTGCGCCGTGAAGGCGAACAGTGGTTGCTGAGTAGCGAACAGGGCGATAGCTTATCGGCATCGCTGGTGATTGGCGCTGATGGCGCCAATTCGAAAATTCGCCAGTGGGCGGGCATTGGTATCACCGGCTGGCAATATCGCCAGTCTTGCATGTTGATCAGCGCTGAAATGGCTGGCCCCCAGCAGGATGTAACCTGGCAACATTTCACGCCATCCGGGCCGCGTGCGTTCCTGCCGCTGTTTGATGGCTGGTGCTCATTGGTGTGGTACGACAGCCCGTCGCGCATTCGCCAGTTACAGGCGATGTCGCTTCCTCAACTCAATAAGGCTATTGCTGAGACGTTTCCTGAGCGGCTGGGTGCGGTCAATGCTGTTGCGGCTGGCGCGTTTCCACTGGTGCGTCGCCATGCGCAGCAGTACGTATTGCCGGGGTTGGCACTGATTGGTGATGCGGCGCATACCATCAACCCGCTGGCGGGTCAGGGTGTAAATCTGGGGTATCGGGATGTTGCCACATTACTTGATGTGGTGATCCGGGCGCGTGATGAAGGGGCTGTCTGGTATGACGAATCGGTGCTACGGCGTTATCAACGGCAGCGCAAACCAGACAATCTGCTGATGCAAAGCGGTATGGATCTGTTTTACGGTGCGTTTAGTAATCGTCTGCCACCGCTGGAACTGGCGCGCAATCTGGCATTGATGACGGCGCAACGCGCTGGAAAACTTAAACAGCAGGCATTGCGTTACGCACTGGGATTGTAATTACCTGCCGTAGCTGCTTTTGGCAGCTACGATTTCTCATCATGATCTTACCATCGTCATGTTGCTTTCATGTCGTGTGATTAGATTGATGCCGACTTGTCAGAAGACAGCTGACGCAATCCCTGTGCCTGATGATACGGTGATTTGTATCGATAAATTTCTTATACGTTGGTAATAAAACTGATGACCTATTTATTTCTTTGTCTGGCGATTGTGTCAGAAGTGATCGCGACGACGGCGTTGAAGCTGTCGGAGAGTTTTACCCGACCATTGCCGAGTGTCGTGACGGTGGTGTTTTACGCTATCGCATTTTATTGCCTGACCATTTCTATGCGGGTGCTGCCGACTGGCGTGATTTACGCTATTTGGTCAGGCGTCGGGATTGTATTGATTGCAGCGGTGAGCTGGATTTTTTACGACCAGCGGCTGGACTGGCCGGCTGTGCTGGGAATGGCGCTGATCATTGCAGGGGTGGCAGTGATAAACCTGTTTTCCAATTCTGTTGCGCATTGAGCCATCCGGTGCTGGCATCAGGTTAACACCAATATTGATGCAGAGAGATTGTTGGATAAACAGCCAGGAAATCGGCAAATGGTAAAAAAAGAAAAAGCCCGGTTTACGGGCTTTTCTGTATGGCTGGGGTACGAGGATTCGAACCTCGGAATGGCGGAATCAGAATCCGCTGCCTTACCGCTTGGCGATACCCCAATTAATATGGTGGCTACGACGGGAATCGAACCTGTGACCCCAGCATTATGAGTGCTGTGCTCTAACCAGCTGAGCTACGTAGCCGAATTACTGCACGGTCAGAAGCGAGAGCTTCATGACTGAAAATGGCTGGGGTACGAGGATTCGAACCTCGGAATGGCGGAATCAGAATCCGCTGCCTTACCGCTTGGCGATACCCCAACAGGGTGCACATCATCTGATGTGTCTTACGTAATGTATGGCTGGGGTACCAGGATTCGAACCTGGGAGTGGCGGGATCAAAACCCGCTGCCTTACCGCTTGGCGATACCCCAATAAAACTGTTGCAATCCGAGTTGCGCTTCGGTTTTCACCCTGATGAAGGAAATGGTGCGGGAGGCGAGACTTGAACTCGCACACCTTGCGGCGCCAGAACCTAAATCTGGTGCGTCTACCAATTTCGCCACTCCCGCAGAGAAAAGTGGTGGCTACGACGGGAATCGAACCTGTGACCCCAGCATTATGAGTGCTGTGCTCTAACCAGCTGAGCTACGTAGCCATCTTTTCCGCGTCACCTTCATCGGCGTTGCGGGGCGCATTATGCGGAGTTGGCCTTTTGGCGTCAACACATTTTTTCCCTAAAAACGGCGGATTCGCGCTGTTTGTTTGGGTTATGAACAGTCTGGTGAGAAAAGCGTCAGAAAGCAGGCTTTTAACGGTATTCCATAAGAAAAACGGGCCGCTAACGGCCCGTTTAAAACAGTAAAATAAAACAGGTTATTGGTAGGCGGATTGATGCACGCCGACGGCACGACCTGACGGGTCATCCATCTTTTTGAACGATTCATCCCATTCAATCGCTTTAGCAGACGAACACGCTACTGAAGGGCCGCCAGGAACACATTCGGCTGCGCTCGGAACCGGGAACAGTTCTTCGAAAATTTCACGGTACAAATAGCCTTCTTTGGTGGTTGGCGTGTTGTACGGGAAACGGAAGTGCGCGGTTTCCAGTTGCTGGTCGGAAATCTGCCTGGCTGCAACCTCTTTCAGGGTATCGATCCAACTGTAACCCACGCCGTCAGAGAACTGTTCTTTCTGACGCCAGGCTACGCTGTGCGGTAGGTAAGATTCAAAGCACTCACGCAAGATGTGTTTTTCCATTTTGCCGTTGCCGCACATTTTGTCTTTCGGGTTGATGCGCATTGCTACGTCCAGGAAGTTTTTGTCCAGGAACGGTACGCGTGCTTCAACGCCCCAGGCCGACATCGCTTTATTGGCGCGTGCGCAGTCATACTGGTGCAGCGCCAGCAGTTTACGCACGGTTTCTTCATGGAATTCTTTCGCGTTCGGCGCTTTGTGAAAATAGAGATAGCCGCCGAATACTTCGTCCGAACCTTCGCCGGACAATACCATTTTGATACCCATTGCTTTGATTTTGCGGGACATCAGATACATCGGCGTCGAGGCGCGGATAGTGGTGACGTCATAGGTTTCGATGTGATAAATCACGTCACGGATAGCATCCAGACCTTCCTGCACCGTGAAATGGATTTCGTGATGCACTGTGCCCAGATGATCAGCGACGTCACGCGCGGCTTTCAGGTCAGGCGCGCCTTCCAGGCCAACGGCGAAGGAGTGAAGCTGCGGCCACCAGGCTTCGCTGCGCTCGTCGTCTTCCACGCGGCGGGCGGCGAATTTCTTGGTAATAGCCGAGATGATAGAGGAATCCAACCCGCCGGACAGCAGTACGCCATAAGGAACGTCTGACATCAGATGACTTTTTACCGATTCTTCCAGCGCTTCACGCAGTTCGTCGGCATCGGTGACGTTGTCTTTAACGTGGTCGTAATCGAACCAGTCACGACGATAGTACTCACGAATCTCGCCGTCCTGACTCCACAGATAACTGCCAGCCGGGAATTCTTTGATGGTGCGGCACACCGGCACCAGCGCTTTCATTTCAGAAGCGACATACAGGTTACCGTGTTCATCGTAGCCCATATAGAGCGGGATGATGCCCAGGTGGTCGCGGCCAATCAGATAGGCGTCTTTTTCAGTGTCATACAGGGCGAAGGCGAACATGCCGCGCAGTTCGTCCAGAAATTCCGGGCCTTTTTCCTGATACAACGCCAGAATCACTTCACAGTCGGAACCTGTCTGGAACTGGTAACGATCACCATATTGCTGACGCAGAGCCTGATGGTTGTAAATTTCGCCGTTTACGGCCAGAACATGGGTGTGCGGCTGGTTGTAGAGCGGTTGAGCACCGGTGTTAACGTCAACGATGGATAGACGCTCATGCGCCAGAATGGCTTTGTCGCTGGCGTAAACACCGGACCAGTCTGGGCCGCGGTGGCGCATCAGACGGGACAATTCCAGCGCTTTTTTGCGCAGTTCAACCGGGTCGGTTTTCAGATCAAGCACACCAAAAATAGAACACATACCAAAGGCTCCCTTTATTCACGCATCACAACGTGAAAACAGTCAAAGTGTATGGTGGTAATCAGCGGTTTTCCTTGCCGGGTTGTACTACTGTGGGTCGGTCACCGCCATATCGGTAACACTGATTTAGCATCAAAATGGCACATCAATTCAATATCATTTAATGAAAAAAGCCATTGCGCTGGTGAATGCGTAATTTTTGGTGTGATTTATTGGCTTTTGTTCAAAATGATGGAAGGCGTGGGCCGGATTTTTAGCGATCTCATAATCCGGCCTTATAGTAGAAAACTGAACTTACTGATTTTCAAGCAGACGTTGCAGTAATACACCATTTAGCATCGCACGTTTTACCAGCGCAAAAGCACCGATGGCGGATAAATGTTGTAATTCTGAGACGACGACAGGCAGGTTTTGACGAAAGTCTTTCAGTACCTGTGCATTGATGCAGCGCTGAATGGCGGGCAACAGAATCTTGTCCGCTGCCGTAATTTCACCGGCGATAACCACTCGTTGCGGGTTGAACAGGTTAACGGCAATCGAAATCGCTTTACCCAGTGGCTGCCCAGCCGCTTCGATCAACTCTCTGGCAAGCAGGTCCCCTTTCATGGCTGCTTTACAGATGGCATCTATCTGGCAGTTCTCCAGCGTCAGCTTGCTGGAAAATCCCTGCTGCAGCAAATGACGCGCCCGTTGTTCCAGCGCACCGTTCGATACCACAGTTTCCAGACAACCAAAGTTGCCACAGTGACAGCGGTCGCCTAATGGGTCAACCTGGATATGACCGATCTCCCCAACATTGCTGTTGCTGCCGAGAAAAATGTTGCCATTGACTAAAATGCCTGCGCCCACGCCACGATGAACCCGTATTAGCAGTGAATCCTGACAATCACCGGTGGCGCCAAAGTAATGTTCGGCCAGTGCCAGACTGCGAATATCGTGACCGACAAAGCTGTGCACCTTGAAATGTTGTTCGAGATTTTTCACCAGCGGCCAGTTATCTACGCTAATGTGTGGCATATAACGCACTATGCCGGCGGCAGGGTCTACCAGCCCTGGCAGTACCACCGAAATGGCGATTAATTCACGGATGCGGCGTTGATGACGGTCGATGAACTGACCGATAACAGTGAACAGCGCACTTTCCAGTGAGTCCTGGGTATTTTCTGGCAGACTGCAGAGTTCTTCTTCCAGCTGTTTGCCTTGCAGGTCGTATAAGGCGAGGGTGGCGTCGTAGCGGCCAAGTCTGACTGCCACCGTATGAAATGGCCGTGTTTCGGAGATAATTGAAATGGCGCGGCGTCCGCCGGTTGATGCCTGCTGATCCACTTCTTTGATGAGACCACGTTCCAGCAACTGGCGGGTAATTTTTGTGACGCTGGCGGGAGCAAGTTGACTCTGTTCTGAAATCTGAATTCGAGAGATGGGGCCTTGTTGATCAATCAGGCGGTACACGACCGCACTGTTGAGTTGTTTGACCAGATCAATGTTCCCTATCTGGGTTTGTCCGCCTGTGGTCATTACGCATTACTCGTGTCGATGCAATACGTTTTACTGCTTATGAAAAACTTCTTCACCATTCACAAACGTATTGAGGATGTCAAAATCGCGGGTAAATACCGTCAGGTTCGCCACTTTTCCTGTTTCAATGCTTCCCAGTCGGCGCTCTTCGCCGATGGCTCTCGCCGGGTAGAGCGTCGCCATTCTTAGTGCTTCATCCAGAGCGATACCCGCGTGTTCTACGCAATTGCGCACGGCATTAATCATGGTAAGTGCCGAACCACTCAGAGTTCCGTGATCGTCCACACAAATGCCGTCGCGGTAGTATATGGTTTTACCGGCAAATGTGAACTGGTCGATGCTGGAGCCAGCCGGTGCCGTGGCATCGGTGACCAGCACCAGTTTGTCGCCTTTGATGCGTTTGCTGTTGCGGATAGTGGCCCAACTGACATGGTGACCATCGGCAATGATGCCGCAATAGACTTCGGGTGCATCATAGACGGCACCGACCAGGCCGGGTTCCCGACCAGTAACGGGGGGCATGGCATTGAACAGGTGGGTAGCGAAGCGTATCCCGGCGGCAAACCCCTGTTTGGCTTGTTCCCAGGTGGCGTGGGAGTGACCGGCGGAAACCACGATGCCGACGTTGCTCAGCTGTCTTATCACGTGTTCGGGCACCATTTCCGGTGCCAGTGTGACTTTGCTTATCACATCAGCGTTGTCACACAGATAGGCGAGCAGTTGATCGTCAGGCTGGCGGATAAAGGCTGCGTCATGGGTGCCTTTTTTCACCGGGTTGAGCCAGGGACCTTCCAGATGCAACCCCAGTGCCTGATGACGGTGCTGTGCGAGCCAGGTGCGCATCACGTCGATGCTGTGGCGCATAAATTCATCGGAAGAGGTAATCAGCGTCGGCAAAAAGCTGGTACAGCCGGATTTTTCGTTGGCTTTCTGCATGGTTTCCAGCGTTTTGACGGAAAGGCTGCTCAGTGCGTCGTTGAACTGCACGCCGCCACAGCCGTTCAATTGCAGGTCGATAAAGCCAGGGGCCAGTAATGCGCCTGCGAGATCGCGCCGGGGTAAATCGTCAGGCAGATCGCGTGTCAGGCAGACTGCCGCGATCATTCCATCGGCGACGACGACTGCATGGTCGTCAAGGATCTGGTGGCCGGTAAAAACACGACCATTGGTTAAAGCGTACATCTAAATAAGCTCCTGGCTCACCGATTACAGGTTTTTGATATTTTCAGCTTCCAACTCGCGGAAATATTTCACGGTTTTCACTTTTAATTCCATGGTGGAAGGCTCATCGCACACCATCAGCGCTTTAGCGTGTAACTGCAGGCAACTGATGGTCCACATGTGATTTACGTTGCCTTCCACCGCAGCCTGAAGGGCTTGCGCCTTGTGGCGACCGCTGACCAGAATCATCACTTCTTCTGCATCCAGCAGCGTACCGACGCCCACCGTCAGGGCATATTTCGGCACCAGACTAACATCGCCGCCAAAGAAACGAGAATTAGCGATGCGTGTCTCTTCCGTCAAGGTCTTGATACGTGTGCGGGACACCAGAGAGGACGCCGGTTCGTTGAAAGCGATGTGGCCATCATTGCCGACACCGCCCATGAACAGATGAATCTTGCCGTAAGACTTGATTTTTTCTTCATAACGGTGACACTCGGCGGCGATATCTTCCGCGTTGCCATTCAACAGGTTAATGTTTCCTTCCGGAATATCAACGTGGTTGAAAAAATTCTGGTACATGAAGGTACGGTAACTTTCCGGGTGGTCTACCGGTAGCCCGACGTATTCGTCCATATTGAAGGTGACGACATGTTTGAAGCTGACTTGTCCTGCATTGTATAGCGCAATCAAGGCGTTGTAGGCTTCCAGCGGCGAACTTCCGGTTGGCAGGCCAAGTATGAACGGGCGCTCCGCCGTTGGTTTGAAAGCATTGATGCGCTCGGCAATATAGCGGGCGGCCCATTTGCCAACTTCGGCGGGGGTTGTTAATGGAATTAGTCTCATGAGGTTCTCCTCGGAATCGGTTAGCAAAGGCAATTATTCGTCGGGTAAACGCAGTCGGATAGACCGGCTATCAGGTAATATGCCAACGCTGTGTTTTGATATTTAGTCTGAAGCTAGTGTAGCAAGTTTTTTTTAGCCTTAAAATAAGTTGTATTAATATCGCGGCATAAACTTTTTGTATGTGCTTTTGTGGTGATAATTATCACATAATCATTGCTATTAATTTGCGTGGCGAATTATTTTTTTGGCACTCTGACCAGGCCCACATGGCTGGCGGGTGATTCGATGACAAGGCTGACAGACAATTTTATTGCCCGAAAGGGAAAGAGAGGGGAAGGTGAGTACACTCGGTTATTTACAAAAAGTGGGCCGTGCGCTGATGGTGCCTGTCGCTACATTGCCCGCGGCCGCCATCCTGATGGGGGTGGGGTATTGGATCGATCCGATTGGCTGGGGCAGTGAAAGCGCGCTGGCCGCGCTGTTGATCAAATCCGGCGCGGCTATTATCGAGCATATGGCGGTGCTGTTTGCAGTCGGTGTTGCTTACGGTATGTCGAAAGATAAAGACGGTGCGGCAGCATTGTCCGGGTTTGTTGGTTATCTGGTGTTGACTACATTGTGCTCGCCAGCAGCCGTGTCGATGATTCAGCACATCCCGCTGGCAGAGGTGCCGAAGGCGTTTGGCAAGATTGAAAACCAGTTCATCGGTATTCTGGTCGGGGTGATTTCCGCTGAGCTGTATAACCGCTACAGCCAGGTTGAGTTGCCTAAAGCGCTCTCTTTCTTCAATGGCCGTCGTCTGGTGCCGATTTTGGTTTCGCTGCTGATGATTGTGGTGGCGTTTGTGCTGATGTACGTCTGGCCGGTTATCTATAACGCGTTGGTTTCCTTTGGCGAACATGTTCAGCAGTTGGGATCGGTTGGTGCCGGTATTTATGCCTTCTTTAACCGTCTGTTGATTCCAGTCGGGCTACATCATGCACTGAATTCGGTGTTCTGGTTCGATGTGGCTGGCATTAACGACATTCCCAATTTCCTGAGTGGTCAGCAGGCGATTGATGCCGGTAAAGCCATTCCTGGCATTACCGGGCGTTATCAGGCTGGTTTCTTCCCGATCATGATGTTTGGCTTGCCGGGCGCGGCGCTGGCGATTTATCACTGTGCGCGGCCTGAAAACCGTAGCCGAGTGGCGGGAATCATGGTGGCAGCGGCCTTTGCGGCCTTTTTCACTGGTATTACCGAACCGCTGGAATTCTCCTTCATGTTTGTGGCACCAGTGCTGTATGTACTGCACGCCGTGCTGACCGGGATTTCGGTATTCATCGCTGCCAGTATGCACTGGATTGCCGGTTTTGGCTTCAGCGCTGGTTTGGTGGACCTGGTGCTGTCTACGCGTAATCCGTTGGCGACACACTGGTATATGTTGCTGTTGCAGGGCGCAGCCTTCTTCGTTATCTATTATGTGGTATTCCGCTTTACCATCACCCGCTTTAACCTGATGACGCCGGGGCGTGAAGCTGTCGCGGCGCAGTCCTCATCCGAGGGGGTAACCGCACCTGCCGGTAATACCCAATCGGTGGCGAGAGGCTATTTGCAGGCCATTGGCGGCAAAGATAACCTGACTGGGATCGATGCCTGTATTACTCGCTTGCGGTTGAGTGTGAAGGATTCCGGGCTGGTGGATGAGCCTGCTGCTCGTACTCTGGGAGCGGCTGGGGTGATTCGCCTCAATAAGCAAAGCGTGCAGATTGTCGTTGGTACCCAGGCGGAAAACATCGCAGCGGCGTTACGCGACGTTTCACAGGAATAATTCAGCAGGCGTTATCGCTGTCAGATTTCGACAAACGGAGCGTACGTAAACGTACGCTCCGTTTTTTTATCTTGAATTTTCATGAAACAAACGGTTGTTTCCCAGCGTGGCTTGTTGGATCATTAGTGGTTATGGGTTGTTTTTTTGCATTTGAGGAACCAAGCATGAGTGAGGCTGAAGCCCGCCCAACCAACTTTATTCGTCAGATTATTGATGAAGATCTGGCTACCGGTAAACACGACAATATTCAGACGCGTTTTCCTCCAGAGCCGAACGGCTATCTTCACATTGGCCACGCCAAGTCCATCTGTCTGAACTTCGGCATTGCTGAAGATTACAACGGCAAGTGCAACCTGCGCTTTGATGATACTAACCCGGTAAAAGAAGATATCGAGTACGTTGAGTCCATCAAGCATGACGTCCAGTGGCTGGGTTTTTCCTGGAGTGGCAATGTTCGCTATTCGTCTGATTATTTTGACCAGTTACACCAGTATGCGATTGAACTGATTAATAAAGGGCTGGCATATGTCGATGAGCTGACGCCGGAGCAGATCCGCGAATACCGCGGCACGCTGACGTCCCCTGGCACAAACAGCCCGTACCGTGATCGTAGCGTCGAAGAAAATCTGGCATTGTTCGAAAAGATGCGCAGCGGCGGTTTTGCTGAAGGTACAGCGTGTTTGCGTGCCAAAATCGACATGGCATCGCCGTTTATTGTGATGCGTGACCCGGTGCTGTATCGCATCAAATTTGCCGAGCATCATCAGACCGGCAATAAATGGTGCATCTATCCGATGTATGACTTTACCCATTGTATTTCCGATGCGCTGGAAGGGATCACGCACTCGCTGTGTACGCTGGAGTTTCAGGATAACCGCCGTTTGTATGACTGGGTGTTGGATAACATTACGATTGCTGCCCACCCGCGTCAGTATGAGTTTTCCCGGCTGAACCTGGAATATGCGGTGATGTCCAAGCGGAAACTGAACCAACTGGTGAACGAGAAGGTAGTAGAAGGCTGGAATGATCCGCGTATGCCGACCATCTCCGGTTTGCGCCGTCGTGGTTACACCGCTGCTTCTATCCGAGAATTCTGCCGCCGTATCGGGGTTACCAAGCAGGACAACACGGTGGAAATGGCCGCGCTGGAGTCATGTATCCGTGATGATCTGAATGAGAATGCGCCGCGAGCGATGGCGGTGCTGGACCCGGTAAAAGTGGTGATTGAGAACCTGCCGCAAGGGTATGAAGAGTGGCTTACCATGCCTAATCATCCCAATAATCCGGAGATGGGAACGCGTCAGGTGGCGTTCAGCCGTGAGGTATATATTGATCGCGCTGATTTCCGCGAGGAAGCCAACAAGCAGTACAAACGTCTGGTGCTGGGTAAGGAAGTGCGCTTGCGCAATGCTTATGTGATTAAAGCCGAGCGAATTGATAAAGATGAGCAGGGCGTGATTACTACGATTTACTGCAGCTGCGATACGGAAACCCTGAGCAAAGACCCGGCTGATGGTCGTAAAGTGAAAGGTGTGATCCACTGGGTATCAGCAGCTCATGCGCTGCCAGCACAGTTCCGTCTGTATGACCGCCTGTTCAGCGTGGCCAATCCAGGTGCAGCAGAGGATTTTCTCTCAACCATCAATCCGGATTCGCTGAGTATTGCTCAGGGGTTTGTGGAAGCCAGTCTGGGTAATGCAAAAGCTGAAAACGCTTATCAGTTTGAGCGTGAAGGTTATTTCTGCGCCGATGGTGTCTATTCCAGTCCTGACAATCTGGTATTCAACCGTACAGTGGGGTTGCGTGATAGTTGGGCAGGGTAACAGCCGCCAGACTAGCGGTAGCCAGATAAAAATAAAACCGCCGCGGCGGTTTTATTTTTGCTCAGTATCAGACGATTAGCGTTCGTCATGTGCGCTGTCGTCTTCACGGCAGTCGCCACTACTACAATGACCATACAGGTATAAGCTGTGGTTGGTCAGCTTGATGCCATATTTCTCTGAAATCTCACGCTGGCGCGCTTCGATAGACTCATCGCTGAATTCAATTACCCGACCGCAATCCAGACAGATCAAATGATCATGATGGTGCTGCTGAGTGAGTTCGAAAACGGACTTGCCACCTTCGAAGTTGTGGCGGGTAACGATACCTGCATCGTCAAACTGGTTTAACACACGGTAAACGGTGGCCAGACCAATTTCTTCACCCATATCAATCAGCTTTTTATATAAGTCTTCCGCGCTGACGTGGTGGCATTGAGGGTCCTGAAGGACTTCCAAAATTTTCAGTCGTGGAAGTGTGACTTTCAGGCCGGCCTTTTTTAATGCGGTGTTGTTGTCAGTCATGCGGATTTAGTCCTGTTACTTGCTTTATCTGGGAGGCTATTAGCCTAGTATCATCGGTTGGCTTAAAAAAGGTCACGTGTCTCAATTATAGAACCGCGCCATCGAAATGGAAACCATGGAACTTTTGCAAGATGATTCCCGTTAACTTGATGTATTCAGGCTGGTTATCTGCAAGAAACAACGTGTATGCAAGGATCGATCATTAAACATAATCCGGCTAACCGAATAGATAGTGTACCTTGTCAGAATGAAAAGTTAAAAAAATGTATTACTGATTGTGATAGGTTTTATCTATATACATCGGTATGGCTCTGGGTCGATTTGCCTCAGAGCCACAGGCGAATCAGGCCAGCAACTCTTTCAGATTAAGCTCGTCACTGATTTGTTTGACCCAGTTGGATACACGTTCACCGGTCAGCTCTGGTTGACGATCTTCATCAATAGCCAGACCGACAAAGTGGGTGTCATCCGCCAGACCTTTAGAGGCTTCAAAGTAATAACCTTCAGTTGGCCAGTGACCAACAATGCTTGCGCCGCGCGGTTCAATGATATCGCGAATGGTACCCATGGCATCACAGAAGTACTCTGCGTAGTCTTCCTGATCACCGCAGCCGAAGATGGCAACCAGCTTGTCGGTAAAATCAATTTCTTCCAGTGTCGGAAAGAAATCATCCCAGTCGCACTGTGCTTCACCGTAATACCAGGTCGGAATACCCAGTAGCAGAATATCAAAACGCTCAACATCTTCTTTGCTGCTTTTGGCAATGTCGTGCAGTTCGGCAACGTCGCTTCCTAGTTGCTGCTGGATCGTCTTGGCAATGTTTTCGGTATTGCCAGTGTCACTGCCAAAAAAAATGCCTATGAGAGCCATAGATAAAATAACCTCTTGATTCCTAAGGATATGGTGCCTGAGTCACCTACGATCCGCTAATAATAGCAGACACTGTCTGATGGATAAACGTGTATCTGTTGCGGTGTGCATAAATGGCATTGAAGTGACGGATTGGTTTTTTATTAACCACTTCCTTAATGTTTTTTTAATTTTTTTAAAATACGATGTTTGTATAGAAGGCTGAAAATATGGGAAATTGATTAAATATATAAATTTTATTGGCTTTTAATCGACATAAAACACTAAATGTTCCTGTGATTTTGACGATGACAGAACATGGTGCTTTATTGAATGTAAATGTGCAGCAATATTTATTACAAAGCGAGAGACTTTTTCATCGCATAACTTAGAACAAGCCTTATCTCTTCGATCAATAGCCCGTTTATGGAGTCAACTATGCAATTCCTGAAAAATATTGCCATCCGCACGGCCATGCTGTGGGTTCTTGGCATCTTCTGCGTGTTATGGGTTGCGGTTTCGGTTTACACCATGTACTCGTTCAAAACCATGAACGAAACTTCTAAAACCAGTGCGTTACTGGTTAACAATATGAACCTGGTCAATACGGGTAATGACCAATATTTTCGTATGGTCACCCGACTGGCGCGCGCGATTGACTACCGCCAGAGCGGGGATAACCAGAAAGCGGAAGAACAACTGAAGTCAGCACAGGCTGCGTTGGATTTACTGAAATCTAATCTGGAAGCATTCAAGAAGATTGACCATGCCGGCCTGTCTCAGGAATTGGTTGATGCGGTGACCCGCGACTGGAGTAATCTGATTACTCAGGGTGTCGATCCCATGTTTCAGCGTGCGGCAGACAAAAAATTTGATGAATACGACAAATATTCTAAAGACGTCGTTCCTGCCTTTAGCCGTCAGTTCAATGTTTCTTTTACTAACTTCAACAAGGCTGGGTCGGAGATGTTCGTCGATGCCGGCAATCGGCTGGAAGCTATCACCGGTGTAGGACAGACTATTTTGCTGGCAGGCTTGGTCGCAGGTTTGCTGATGCTGTTCCTGACTGATCGCTATCTGGTGGCTTACCTGGTGCGTCCGCTTAACGATTTGCGTGACCATTTCCTGGTGATTGCTGCTGGTCGTCTGGGAAAACCGATTCTGGATTTTGGCAACAACTGTGTGGGTAAACTATTCCCGCTGCTGCGTGATATGCAAACCAGTCTGGCTAATACCGTCAGTACGATTCGTACCAGTGCTGATTCCATTTATCAGGGCGTGTCGGAAATTGCTTCCGGTAACAACGACCTGGCGTCTCGCACTGAATCGCAGGCGGCAGCACTGGAAGAAAGCGCTGCCAGTATGGAACAGCTGACATCGACGGTGAAACAGAATGCTGAAAACGCCAGTCACGCCAGCCAACTGGCCCGTCAGGCGTCCACCACAGCCAGTAAGGGCGGTGAATTGGTAGACAACGTGGTGAAAACCATGGCGGAGATCTCCGGCAGCTCGAAGAAGATTGCTGAAATTACCAGTGTGATTAATGGTATCGCCTTCCAAACCAACATTCTGGCGCTGAATGCGGCGGTAGAAGCGGCGCGTGCGGGCGAGCAAGGGCGTGGATTTGCGGTGGTGGCGGGTGAGGTAAGAAGCCTGGCGCAGCGCAGTGCACAGGCGGCGAAAGAGATCGAAAATCTGATTGCCGAGTCGGTTCGCTGCGTGGATAACGGTTCATCGCTGGTGGCCGATGCAGGCAGCACCATGAGCGAGATCGTTAATGCAGTGACCAATGTCACCGATATCATGTCTGAGATTGCCATTGCGTCGGATGAACAAAGTAAAGGTATTGCTCAGGCGGGTCTGGCAATCACGGAAATGGACGGCGTCACTCAGCAGAACGCCGCGCTGGTACAGGAAGCCTCTGCGGCAACACGTTCGCTGGAAGAACAGGCGATGGTGCTGACCGAAGCCGTATCGGTATTCCGGCTGACAGAGGAACAGATGGCTGGGTTGCAGCCACGGCGTGAACGTCAGGCACCAGTCAGAGCAGTGGCTGCCCCTGCTGCCAAAGCATTGCCAGCCGCGACAGCCAGGAAGAGTAATGATAATTGGGAAACGTTCTGATGTGCTGAGAACGACCGGCGTCATGGATGACGCCAGTGAGCGTTAGTCTTGTTGTTCCGCCAGCTGCGCCAGCAGTATTTGTTCAATAAGTTCACTGCGGCTGATGTTTTTCTGCTCAGCCAATGCATTCAAAATATCTACTGCTTCACTGTTGATTTTCAGCTCGACACGACGCAGCCCCCGTACCTTGTCACGCCGTAATTGATTACGCTTGTTGATCCGTAACTGCTCGTCGCGTGAGAGCGGGTTGGTTTTAGGCCGCCCAGGGCGGCGCTCGTCCGCGAACAGATCCAGTGTGGTGCGATCCGTTTGTTCTTTTGCCATAACTAATGGTACTGCAAGAAATTCGGCCAAAACGCCGCACTGGATCACCGGGATTCGAATACTGGGGGTAATCCGTTGCTTTCAGCAACGCAGGCGGTGTTTTGATGAAATGTGGTTAACGATGCAAGTGGCCAGACAGCCGTCCCTCATACTTAGCGCGCCATAATACCCCAGCCGTTGAGGTGGCGACAACGTTTACTGGGGACAAGGCTCAATTAAACTGTGGTATGACGTCGATGGATATGGCTGCCGGCGTCCGATACCTCAGTCAGTGGTTAGAAATCGGTGGATAGCGCGTAGCACCGCCTCCGGTTTTTCTGCGTGCACCCAGTGCCCGGCGCCACTCACCACATGCGCTTTGGCGGCGGGAAACTGGCGCAACAGCACGTCGCGGTAGCTATCATCCAGATAAGGTGATTCGCTGCCGCGAATAAACAGGATGGGGCCAGTCCAGGCGGGCACCTCTCGCCAGCCGACAATGTGTTCGTACTCATCCCACAGCACCGGCACGTTAAAACGCCATTCTCCTTGCTGAAAGGATTTTAGTAAGAATTGCACCACACCCTCTTCACCCGGCAGATAATCGCGCATGATTGCCGCAGCTTGTGCCCGTTGCTCCACACCCGCGTCACTGGCGGCGCGAATGGCGGCGAACACCTTGTCGTGACGCCGAACCTGATAATCCACTGGGGCGATATCAATTGCCACGATACGGTCAATACATTTGGCAAGCGTCTCGGTCAGCGCCATCGACACTTTCCCGCCCATCGAATGGCCGATCAGAATGACTCGCTCCAACCCCAGCTCATCGATCAACTCGCGCACGTCCTGCGCCATCGCCGGATAATTCATCTCCAGAGAACGGGGCGACAGCCCGTGGTTGCGCAGATCAATCTGCAACGTATCGTGATGTTTTTGCAGATCACGCGCCAGTACGCCAAGATTGTCCAGGTTACCAAACAGGCCATGAATAAGGATTACGGGTAATCGATTTTGCGGTTGTTGTGCGTTTTGCCAGCGATAATTCAATTTCATGGTGAAGTTCATTCAGAGAGACAGTGGCTTAGGGTATCATGACTTTATCATGGCGTTTGGCCGCAGCGTAAACGCTATCGGGCGGCGTCAGCCGGGCAGGGAGCGAAAACCGCGCTCATGTACGGGATTTGTACGACATATTCAGGATTATCCTGAATATGTCGCCACCGGCGTCTGCCGCTGTTCGTGGGTTGCGCATAGCCTGTATAATTCCTGATGATTGATTAAAGACATAAAACAGTACTGGATAAAGATGAAAACTATTGAGGTCGATGACGAGCTTTACCGTTATATCGCCAGCCACACTCAACATATCGGCGAGAGTGCATCGGATATTTTACGGCGTATGCTGAAATTCAGCGGCGCGCAGTCAACACCGTCGGTGGCCCCGTCGACAGCGGCGTTGACCATTACCCAGCCTGCAGCCGTACAACAGCCACGTGACCGGGTAAGAACCGTGCGTGAATTGCTGTTGTCAGATGACTATGCGGAGCAGAATAAGGCGGTCAATCGTTTTCTGATGGTACTGTCTACCTTATATCACGTGTCGCCTGAAGAGTTTGCCGCCGCTACCGAATCGTTGCATGGCCGCACTCGCGTCTATTTTGCTGCCGACGAGCAAACGCTGTTGCTGCACGGCGCCCAGACTAAACCCCGGCACATTGAAGGTTCGCCTTACTGGGTTATCACCAATACCAATACCGGTCGCAAACGCAGCATGATCGAGTACATCATGCTGGCGATGAAGTTCCCGCCGGAACTGACTGAAAAAGTTTGCGGCACCATTTAACTCACTGCGTCAGGAAGAAACGCCAATGGCTAATCACCCAAGAGCCGGACAACCGACCCGGCAAAGCGACCTGATTAATGTCGCACAGTTGACGTCCCAGTATTATGTGTTGCGCCCGGATGTGACCAATCAGGCCCAATCGGTTAAATTCGGCACCTCTGGTCATCGCGGTAGCGCCGCCCGCCACAGTTTCAACGAAGCCCATATTCTGGCGATTGCCCAGGCGATTGCCGAAGAGCGCAGTCGTCAGGGCATCACCGGACCATGCTACGTGGGCAAAGACACTCACGCGTTGTCCGAACCGGCGTTCATTTCGGTGCTGGAAGTGCTGACCGCCAACGGTGTTGACGTCATTATCCAGCAGGATAACGGCTTTACCCCGACGCCAGCGGTGTCAAACGCGATTCTGGTTCACAACCGCCAGGGTGGCGCGCTGGCCGATGGCATTGTGATTACCCCGTCGCATAACCCACCAGAAGATGGCGGTATTAAATACAATCCGCCCAATGGTGGCCCGGCAGATACTAACCTCACCAGCGTGATTGAGAAACGCGCCAACGCGTTGCTGGCGGATAACCTGCGTGATGTGAAGCGCCAGTCGCTGGACAAGGCGCGTCAAAGCGGCCACCTGCACGAACGTGATCTGGTCGAGCCGTATGTCGAGGCGCTGGGCGATGTCGTGGACATGGCGGCGATTCAGCGCGCGGGTCTAAAGCTTGGCGTTGATCCGCTCGGTGGTTCCGGTATTGCTTACTGGCAGCGTATTGCCGAACGCTACCAATTGGACCTGACGCTGGTCAACGACGCCATTGATCAGACATTCCGGTTTATGACGTTGGATCATGATGGTGTTATCCGTATGGACTGTTCGTCCGTTTCGGCAATGGCTGGTTTGCTGGCACTGCGCGACAGGTTTGATTTGGCTTTCGCCAACGACCCGGATTATGACCGTCACGGTATCGTCACCCCGGCTGGACTGATGAATCCGAATCATTATCTGGCGGTAGCCATCAACTACCTGTTCCGTCATCGCCCGCAGTGGAGCGAGTCGGTCGCGGTGGGGAAAACGCTGGTGTCCAGTGCGATGATTGACCGTGTAGTAGCGGACCTGGGGCGCAAACTGGTGGAAGTGCCGGTAGGTTTCAAATGGTTTGTGGACGGTCTGTTCGACGGCACGTTGGGATTCGGCGGTGAAGAGAGCGCTGGTGCGTCGTTCCTGCGTTTTGACGGCAAGCCCTGGTCTACGGACAAAGACGGCATCATCCTGTGTCTGCTGGCAGCGGAAATCACTGCGGTAACCGGCAAGAACCCGCAGCAGCACTATGATGAGTTGGCCGCACGTTTTGGTGCACCGAGCTATAACCGTTTACAGGCATCAGCAACCCATGCACAGAAAGCGGCATTGTCAAAGTTGTCGCCGGAAATGGTATCAGCCAGTACGTTGGCCGGTGATCCGATTACCGCGCGTCTGACTGCCGCACCCGGCAATGGCGCGTCGATTGGTGGCTTAAAAGTGATGACAGACAACGGCTGGTTTGCTGCGCGTCCGTCCGGTACGGAAGAGGCCTATAAAATTTATTGCGAAAGCTTTCTTGGCGCGGAGCATCGTGAAAAAATCGAGAAAGAAGCTGTTGAGATCGTCAGCGCGGTGCTGAGCAACGCAAAGTAATGAGCCATCAGCTTTAATCAGGGCGCTGTGTAAACAGCGCCTTTTTTATGGCCTGTCAGGCGGTTATCCCAACGCCACCAGCAATGCGCCGGCGGAAATCAGCGCGACGCCAATTCCTGCCAGCAGCGATATCTTTTCACCCAGTAGCAGCACGGCCAGAATGACGGCGAACACCACACTGAGTTTGTCGATGGGCGCAACCTGCGCGACGGTGCCGTTTTTCAGCGCCATAAAATAAAACAACCAGGACAGCGCACCGGCTACACCGCTTAGCATGATAAACAACATCGCCCTATGGTTGGCGAGTATGGTGCTGAACAGTGAGGATTTGCCTTGCACCACCACCACGCCGACCAGAAACAGCGCCATAATTACGGCGCGAATGGCGGTGGCGGTATTGGCGTCCAGCTGTTGCAGGCCAATTTTGCCAAACAGCGCCACCAATGCGGCGCATAACGCTGACAACAGGGCGTAAAGTAACCAGCTACTCATTGATATTCTTCTCTGTAGGTAAAAGTTTGGATGCTACGCCTGACTCAGGCAGGGAACCAGCGCCAGTCGTTAAAACGAGAGCGAGTTTAGGGCATAAACCGGTAGCCGATGGCGGTTTCAGTCAGAAAGTGTCGTGGTCGGGTTGGGTCGTCTTCCAGTTTTTGGCGCAAATGACCCATATAAATCCGCAGATAATGGCTGTGCTCCACGGCGTTAGGACCCCAGACCTGATTGAGCAGTTGGCGCTGCGTCAACACTTTGCCTGGGCTGGCGAGCAGGGTGGACAACAGCCGGAATTCAATCGGCGTCAGGTGCAGTTCCTGCTGATTGCGGGTAACCTGACGGTTGATCAAATCCACGGTGACATTGGAAAAGGTAATCAGCGGGGTTTCCTGCTGGGGAGTACTAAAACGACGTAACGCGACCCGTGAACGAGCCAGCAGTTCGCCAATACCGAAGGGCTTGGTGAGATAGTCCTCGGCACCGGCATCCAGTGCGGCGATTTTGTCCTGTTCGTCGGTGCGGGCTGACAACACGATAACCGGGATGGCGCTCCACTGTCGCAGATCCCGGATGTAATCAATGCCGTCGCCGTCGGGCAGACCCAGATCAAGAATAATGAGATCCGGTTTGCGGGTGGCGGCTTCTATCAATCCCCGTTGCAGCGTCTCGGCTTCAAACACGCGACAGCCTTCACCTTCCAGCGCGTTACGCACGAAACGCCGGATCTCTTTTTCATCTTCTACGATCAGAATGTTGGTCTGTAACAGGGTCAGGACTCCATCTCTTCAGGTTCGAGCGCCGGTGGCGCACCCAGCGGCAGCGTAAAATGGAACACTGCGCCACCCTCATTCGCGTTGGTGGCCCAGATTCGTCCGCCGTGAATCTCCACAATCGCCCGACAAATCGCCAATCCCAGCCCGACGCCGGGAATGGAGGATTCTTTATGCCCGCGGGCAAACTTGTCGAAAATCATTTTTTCCTGACCGACCGGAATGCCGGGACCGTTGTCCTGAATCTGCACTTCCAGCAGGTCGCCAGAAACCGATGAGGATACCCGGCTGGCCGAGATAATAATGGTTGCCTGCTCGCCTGCGTATTTGATGGCGTTTTCCAGCAGGTTAATCAACACCCGTTCGATCAGGCTGGCGTCGCAGTACACCAGAGTCATGTCCTGCGGCAACCGTAATTGAATAGTATTGCTTGCCAGTGAGTTTTCCAACTGCCGCAATGCACTTCCGGTCAACTCTTCCAGCGTTTGCCACTCTTTACGCAAATTAAAGCCGTCAGACTGGATGCGCGCCATGTCCAGCAAGTTGTTGACCAGACGCGTGGTGCTGAGGATGTGTTGGCGGATCTGGCTGGCCTGTGGGGCATACGGTGAACCTTCTGAGGCCAGATTGAGCGTCAGGATTTCCGCCTGACCGAAGAGGACCGTCAGCGGCGTGCGTAAGTCATGGGATAATGCTGCCAGCAGTGAGTTGCGCAGTTGCTCGCGTTCGGCATCCAGACGCGCATTTTCAGTGCTGTTGACCAGATGCAGGCGCTCTAGTGCGTTGGCGATCAGTACAGTAAAGGTTTCCAACATGCGTTGTTGTTCCGGGATCATCAATTGACGAACGTTATTCGGCTCGACGGCGATAACGCCAAAAGTCAGCTGTGGTGTCGCCAGCGGCAGCAATTGATAGGGAACGCCCGGTAGTGTGGATGTGCCCGCGCCGGCAGTGGCGGCATGATCGTAACTCCAGCGGGCGATAGCCCGGTCAACGATCAACTGATCGGGTTCGTCGAGCGCGACCTGCTGCAACTCCGCTGTAGGGGAGGATACCGGTTCGGCCAGCAAAATGGCGATCTTGGCCTGAAAGGTGGAACGCAGAAAATGATGACTGGCTTTGGCGATATCCTCGACCGACAGGCTGCGGTTGAGCGCCTTGGACATTTCGTACAGATGCCGCACCCGCTGCTCTCGGTAGCGGGCGACGCGGGCCTGATAACGTACCCCGGCGGTCAGATTCCCCACCAGAATGCCGATGGTCAGCATCACTGCAAACGTAACCAGATACTGCGCATCTGCGACGGCGAAGGTACCTTTCGGCACCACAAAGAACAGATCAAAACTGGCGACGTTGATGATAGCGGCGAACACCGACGGCCAGCGGCCATAAAACAGTGCGACAATCACCACCGCCAGCAGGTAGAGCATTACCAGATTGACCGGCTCCAGCATGGAAAACGGCGACCACAGCGCCAGCAGCGTGATCAACGCACAGAGCAGGGCGGCAACACCGCAACCGTAGAGTTGTGGTCGCCACTTGTCCGTTATTCCCCGGATATCCGGCGTCTTGGGTGGGGGCGGTGTGGCATCGTCTTGTACCGAAACCACCACCAAATCGAGGTCTGGTCCTAGCTTGCCGAGTTTCTCGGCGAAGCGGGTACGACGCCACCAGCCGAGTTTTTGTTCGGTGTGACGGCCAATCACGATTTTACCCAGATTATGATCGCGGGCGTAGCGCAACACGGCGCGCTCCACCGACGGATCAGAGAGCGTTGCGGTTTCTGCTCCCAGATCCTGCGCCAGCTTCAGCGCGCGCAGAATAGCGCGTCGTTCGCCTTCCGGCAGGCGATGCAAGCGTGGTGTTTCGACGTAGACCGCGTGCCAGATGCTGCCCAGCCGGGCAGCCAGTCGGGCGGCGGTGCGAACCAGTTTTTCGTTGCCCACACCACGACCGATGCACAGCAAGATGGCGTCGCGGGTATGCCAGACCCGCTCACGCCCCTGGCTGGCACGCATCGCCCGCATTTGATCGTCCACCCGGTCTGCCATACGCCTGAGCGCCAGTTCGCGTAAGGCGAGCAGGTTGCCTTTGCGAAAGAAATTTTCGATGGCGCGTTCTGCCTGCATGGGCAGGTAGACTTTGCCTTCGTTGAGTCGCTGGCGCAGGTCGTCAGGCGGCAGATCCACCAGCACCACTTCGTTGGCATCGTCAAAAATCGGGTCGGGTACGGTTTCCCGCACCCGGATGCCGGTGACGCCGCCAACGATATCGTTGAGGCTTTCCAGATGCTGTACGTTGACGGTCGTGAACACGTCGATACCGGCATCCAACAGCTCCTGTACGTCCTGCCAGCGTTTGGGATGACGGGAGCCGCGAATGTTGCTGTGCGCCAGTTCGTCGATCAGGATCAGCGCCGGGCAGCGTGCCAGCGCCGCATCCAGATCGAATTCATGATGATGGCGGCCATAATGGCTGATTTTCTTCATCGGCAGGTATGGCAAGCCTTCCACCAGTGCGGCGGTTTCGCTGCGCCCGTGGGTTTCCACTACGCCGACCAGTACATCCAGCCCTTGTGCTTTCAGGCGTTGCGCTTCCTGCAACATGGCGTAGGTTTTACCTACGCCGGCGCAGGCTCCGAAGAAGATTTTCAGTTTGCCGCGCGGTTGTTCCTCAATCTGGCTCAGCAGGCTATCCGGGTCGGGGCGACGTTGTTCCTCGTCGGTCATTTCTGTTCTGTTCCTTATCGGTCATTACTGTGCCCTGACGTTAACGTGGTTCCTTAATCAGGGTAGCGGTTTAAGCTGGTCCAACGCCATATTCAATTCTACGACATTCACCACTGACGTACCGATAAATGCGGGCCGTGGCGTGTAGGTATAGCGATTGATTAATTGCACCACCTGGTCCAGCGACAGGCCGCGTGCTTTTGCGACCAGACCGGCCTGATAGACCGCCGCATCGACTGAAATATGTGGGTCCAGACCACTGGCCGATGCCGTGACCAGGTCCACCGGTACGGCATCGTTGTCACCATGACGCTGTTGCCAGGCCGCTACGTTTTGGCTGACGGCTTTGTCCAGCGCCGGGTTACTGACGGCAAGGTTGCTGCCGCCTGATGCCATGGTGTTGTAGGCGCTGTCCGAGGTAGCGGACGGGCGACCCTGGAAGTATCCGTTACGGCTGAACGCTTGCCCAATCAGCTCTGAACCAACCGGCTTGCCCTGCCGGTATACCAGGGACCCACTGGCCTGCGCCGGAAACAGCGATTGCCCCAATGCGGTGACCAGCAACGGATAACCAACGCCGGTTACCAGGGTCATCAGCAGTAATAACACCAGAGAAGAACGGATATAATTCATGATGATTACCTTCGGTTATGCCAGTCCGGTGATGGTCAGGAACAGGTCGATAAGCTTAATGCCGATAAACGGCACCAGCAGACCACCCAGCCCGTAAATCCACAGGTTACGGCTTAGCAGCGCGGCGGCGCTCATGGGCTTATAGCTGATCCCCTTCAACGCCAGCGGGATCAGGAACACGATAATCAGCGCGTTGAAGATCACTGCCGACAGCATCGCCGAGGCAGGGGAGTGCAGGTGCATCACGTTCAGCGCGTTTAACTGCGGGTAAGTGGCGGCGAATGCAGCCGGGATGATGGCGAAGTACTTAGCCACATCGTTGGCGATACTAAAGGTGGTGAGCGAACCACGGGTCATCAGCATCTGCTTGCCGATGTGCACCACCTCGATCAGTTTGGTGGGGTTGGAATCCAGATCCACCATGTTGCCCGCTTCTTTAGCCGCCTGTGTGCCGGAGTTCATTGCCACCGCCACATCGGCCTGTGCCAGCGCCGGGGCGTCGTTGGTGCCGTCGCCGGTCATCGCTACCATACGGCCTTCCGCCTGATACTGGCGAATCAGTGCCAGCTTGGCTTCCGGCGTGGCTTCCGACAGAAAGTCATCCACGCCGGCTTCGGCGGCGATGGCCGCGGCGGTCAGCGGGTTATCGCCGGTGATCATCACCGTCTTGATGCCCATATTGCGCAGTTCGGCGAAGCGCTCCTTGATACCGCCTTTGACGATATCCTTCAACGCCACCACACCCAGTACGCGTTTACCTTCGGCTACCACCAGCGGGGTGCCGCCTTTACGTGCCACGCTGGCGACGGCGTCGTCCACCTCTGCCGGGAACTGACCCTGATTGGCTTCAATGTAGCGGCGCAGCGCGTCTACCGCGCCTTTGCGGATGGTGCGGCCCTGAATATTGACGCCGCTCATCCGAGTTTGCGCCGAAAACGGCACGAAGGTGGCGTCCAGATCCTGTAGTGTGCGTTCACGCAGGCCAAAACGCTGTTTAGCCAGCACCACGATGCTGCGGCCTTCCGGGGTTTCGTCGGCCAGCGAGGCCAGTTGCGCTGCGTCGGCCAGTGATTGTTCGCTGACGCCTGGCGCTGGCAGAAACGCGGATGCCTGACGGTTGCCGAGCGTGATGGTGCCGGTTTTGTCCAGCAACAGTACGTCAATGTCGCCGGCGGCTTCTACCGCACGACCGCTGGTAGCGATGACGTTAGCGCCCAACATGCGGCTCATGCCGGCGATGCCGATAGCTGACAGCAATCCGCCGATGGTGGTGGGAATCAGGCACACCAGTAACGCCACCAGTACCGTGATGCTGATGACCGACCCGCTGTTGTTGGCCATCACGCTGAACCAGGAGAACGGCGACAGCGTGGCGACCACCAGCAGAAAGATGATGGTCAGTTCCACCAGCAGGATAGTGAGCGCGACTTCATTCGGCGTTTTACGGCGCCTGGCGTTTTCCACCATGGCGATCATCCGGTCGATAAAGGTTTCGCCGGGGTTGACGGTGCACTGAATGACCAGCCAGTCAGACAACACGCGGGTGCCGCCGGTCACGGATGCGAAGTCGCCGCCGGACTCGCGGATAACCGGTGCGGATTCGCCGGTGATGGCGCTTTCGTCCACCGAGGCGCCGCCTTCGAGCACTTCACCGTCGCAGGGGATCATCTCCCCTGCCGACACCAGCACTACATCACCTTTGCGCAGGCTGTCAGCCGGTACTTTTTGGGTCGCGGCATCGTGATGCGCCGCAGAGAGTTTATTGGCCCAACTGGTTTTTTTTACCCCTTTCAGGGTTTCTGCCTGCGCCTTGCTGCGGCCTTCCGCCAGCGCTTCGGCAACGTTGGCGAACAGTACCGTCACCCACAACCACAGCGACACTGCGCCGGTAAACCCGGCGTTGCCGGCGGTTTGCCCACTGACGATTGCCAGCCAGATACCGGTAGTCAGCAGGCTGCCGATATACACCACGAACATCACCGGATTGCGCCATTGGATGCGCGGATCGAGTTTTTTTACCGCATCCACCAGCGCATTACGCAACAGGGCAGAATCAAAAATCGTTTGCTGTTTACGAATCATCTTTTTTCTCCGGCTCAGTGAACCAGACTTGACTGTAACTGCTCGGCAACAGGACCCAGTGCCAGAGCAGGGATAAAGTTCAGTGCGCTGATCAGCAAAATGATGACGATCAGCAAGCTGATGAATAGCGGGCCACGAGTAGACAGCGACCCTTTGGTTTCCGGCTGGCGTTTTTTCGCCGCCAGCGAACCGGCAATCGCCAGTACTGGAATCAGCGATGAGAAACGCCCCAGCAGCATCGTGATGCCGAGCGTCAGGTTGTAAAACGGGGTGTTGACGTTGAGACCGCCAAAGGCGCTGCCGTTATTGTTGGCAGCAGAGGAATAGGCATACAGCACTTCGCTAAAACCGTGCGCCCCAGGGTTCAGAATACCCGCGCGACCCGCTTCGGTACTGAGTGCCAGCGCGGTGCCCAGCAATACCAGTGCCGGGGTAATCAGAATCGCCAGTGCCGCCATCTTCATTTCCCAGGCTTCGATTTTCTTACCAAGATACTCTGGGGTGCGGCCAATCATCAGCCCGGCGATAAATACCGTCAGTAGCACGAACACTAACATGCCGTAGAAACCGGAACCCACACCACCGAAGATCACTTCGCCAATCTGCATCAACCACATTGGGATCAGGCCGCCCAGCGCGGTGAACGAATCATGCATGGCGTTGACTGCGCCGGAGGATGTTGCCGTCGTGATAGCCGCGAAAAAAGCTGATGCCAGCACGCCAAAGCGAGACTCTTTTCCTTCCAGATTTTGTGCGCTGTCTGCACCCAGTGATAACAGATGCGGGTTGCCGCTGACTTCGGCGTACATGACTACCGTGGTAGCGACAATCAGCATCAGTGACATGGCCCATAGTAAGGTATGCCCCTGACGGCGGTCATTCACTACCCGGCCAAAGGTAAAGCACAACGCGGCGGGGATCAGCAGCATGAACAACATCTGCACGAAGTTGGTCAACGCATTCGGGTTTTCGAATGGATGCGCTGAGTTAGCGCCGAAAAAGCCGCCGCCGTTGGTGCCCAGCATTTTAATCGCTTCCTGTGAGGCCAACGGTCCCATCGGCAGCACCTGTGATGCGCCTTCCAGCGTGGTGAGATGCTGATAAGGCAGGAAGTTCTGGATGCTCCCCTGACTGATGAAAAACAGGCTGAGCAGCAGTGAAATCGGCAGCAACAGATACAGAGTGATGCGCAACAGATCCAGCCAGGCGTTGCCCAGTTCCTGGGTGGTGCGGCGGGCAAACGCGCGCATCAGTACAAAAGCTACTGCGATGCCGGTGGCGGCGGACAGAAAGTTCTGTACCGTTAGCCCCACCATCTGGCTGAAATAGCTGAGGGTGTTTTCTCCGCTGTAAGCCTGCCAGTTGGTGTTGGTCACAAAACTTATCGCGGTGTTGAGCGCCAGATGCCATGACAGGCCCGGCATTTGCTGTGGATTCAGCGGTAACCTGTCCTGATACATCAACATCACGAACAGCAGTGCGATGCCCAACAGGTTGAACGCCAGAATCGAGATGGCGTAGTGTTGCCACTTCATTTCGCGGGTTGAAAAGCCACATAGCCGGGCCACGTTCAGCTCGTAGCGCTGCAATACGCCGGTTTCGCCTTCTACCAGCCGGGCCATAAACTGGCCAAGCGGCTGTGCCAGCACCAATAAGATCGCAAACAGACTGACGATCAATAAAAAAGCATCGCTGGGCATCAGAATTCCTCCGCGTTGAGCAATGCATAGAAAAGGTAAACCAGCAGCAGTACCACCAGTATACCGCCTGCCACCAAGCCAATATTCACAGTCACCTCCAACGGTGTTGACAAACTATCATCCGGTCGTTTCCCACGGTTCAAACTTACCGCGCAACGGCATCTGGCCGGTTCTATACGCTTGAAAATGAGATTCTTCCTACAGCGCTCAGGCTACGCAGAGTAGAAAAAAGAAGGTGCAAATTTCCGTGGGGTGAGCGTAAAAAAAATATAAAAATGGTGAAAAATACGTCAGTTAGGCTATTGATAGGCCAGAGCGAGGTACAGGAGCGGAGGATGGCCCACCGGTACTGACAGTCTGTCTGACATATTGGGTCCGTATAATTACATTTAACTTTGGGTGGCGAAAAAATTAACTAAAATTTAACTTATTGATGAGTATGAAAAAATAGTCAATTTCTGTGTTGTTATCTGGTCCGATGAGTGTAAAATTTAATCAGAGATAACCCTTTAATCAGGAGCCGCTATGATGTCCTATGTTATTTATCCCTGGTACCGGGTCGTTCTGCGTCGAACCGCTGTAGTGCTGCTTGGTCTGGCGGCGTTGCCGGTGATGGTGTTCTGGCGTGGTCGCGCTCGTTTTTATAGCTACTTGCATCGCGTCTGGCTTAAGACCAGCGACAAGCCGGTGTGGCTGGAACAGTCTGAACATGCTGCCAGCTATTTTTACTGATTGACTATCCGCTCAGGGAAGCCACCTGTGGCTGTTTTTTCTTCCGTGCGGTTGTTAGCGCTCTTCTCTTTTTTCTGTCTCTTTTCCTGTCTCTTTTGCTGACTATCTGACCTCCTTCCTCTGCGTAGCTGTCACAGGCTATGCTATTGCGATAGCATTCTCTTTTAATCAAGGAGATACCATGACTGTCGGGCAGCAGCGCGACTCCGATTCTTACCCGCAGGCGCTGCGGTTACGGTATGGGCACTTATTTTTCAGCAGTACGTTAAGGATGGTTCATGACTACACATCTGGTTTGGTTTCGTCACGATTTACGCCTTACCGATAATCTGGCGTTGCACGCCGCCTGTCAGGACCCTGAAGCACGGGTTGAAGCGGTGTTTATCGCCACGCCGCAACAGTGGGCCAGCCATACGATGGCGTCGTGTCAGGCTGCTTTCCTGTTGGGTAATTTGCGTTGTTTGCAGCAAGTGCTGCGGGAGAAAGGTATCCCGCTGCACTACCATCAGTGTAATGATTTTGCCGCCAGTGTGCGTTGGCTAACAGATTTCTGCCGTGAGCGTCAGGTAACGCAGTTATTTTACAACCGTCAGTATGAGTGGAATGAGCGTCAGCGTGATAAACAACTGGAACAGGCGCTGGCGGGGGTGACCGATTGCCGCGGATTTGACGACAGCCTGTTGTTGCCGCCTGGCAGCGTGGTTACCGCGTCTGGCGACATGTACAAGGTGTTTACGCCATTTCGTGCGGCCTTTATCAAACGTCTGCAACAATCTGATGTCAGTTCGATGCCTGCGCCGGCAGCCCGCCAGCATGGGAATGTCGTGCTCTCATCGCTGGCGCCGTTCGACTATCCGCAAACCGACGTTCACGCCGATTTCCCGGTTGGAGAACCAGCCGCCTTGCAGCGCCTGCGCCAGTTCTGCCGCGAGCAGGTCGCGTTCTACCATGAACAGCGTGACCTGCCTGCGCGAGCCGCGACCAGCAAGTTGTCGCCGTATCTGGCGCTGGGGGTACTGTCGCCACGTCAGTGTTTCAATCGGCTACGTGTGGAACACCCGGACTGGTTAACCCGGCTAGAAAGCGGTGCGTTTGTCTGGTTCAGCGAGCTGGTGTGGCGCGAGTTTTACCGTCACCTGCTGGTGTTCAGCCCCGTGTTGTGCAAGCACCAGCCGTTTATTGGCTGGACGCAGCGTGTCGCGTGGCGTAACGCGCCAGATGAGCTGGCGGCGTGGCAGCGGGGAGAAACCGGTTATCCCATCGTTGATGCGGCGATGCGGCAGTTGAATCAGACGGGCTGGATGCACAACCGACTACGGATGATATGCGCCAGTTTTTTGGTGAAAGACCTGCTGATCGACTGGCGTGAAGGCGAGCGCTATTTCATGAGCCAGTTGCTGGACGGCGATTTGGCGGCCAATAACGGCGGCTGGCAGTGGGCGGCATCCACCGGCACCGATGCCGCGCCTTATTTCCGTATTTTCAACCCTACCACGCAGGGGGAGCGTTTCGACCCGGACGGCGAGTTCATCCGACGCTGGGTACCGGAGCTGGCGCAGATTCCGGGCAAGGAGATTCATCATCCTCATGACTGGGCGGCCCGTCAGCACCGACGCATCGACTATCCAGCGCCGATTGTTGACCATAAACAGGCACGTACGCGTACACTGGCGGCATTCGACGCCGCTAAAAAGAATGAAACGGCATGATCGCCACAACAGACACAAGGAGCACAAAACTATGCGTAATACTGAACTGGAAAGCCTGATTAACGGCTTTCTCAATGTGGCGGCGTTTCAGGACTACGGCCCTAATGGGTTACAGGTGGAAGGGCGCAGCGAGGTGCGGCGTATTGTCACCGGCGTCACTGCCTGCCAGGCATTGCTGGACGCCGCTGTAGCGCAGCAGGCTGATGCGGTGCTGGTACATCACGGCTATTTCTGGCGCAACGAACCGGCGGTGATACGCGGCATGAAACGTCAGCGCCTGAAAACCCTGCTGGCGAATGACCTCAACCTGTATGGTTACCACCTGCCGCTGGATGCCCACCCGGACGTGGGCAACAACGCCCGGCTGGCGGTGATGCTGGATATTCGGGTGCAGGGGGAAATTGAGTCGCTGTTGCCATACGGTGAACTGGCCGAGCCTTGCAGCGGTGACGATTTACGTCACAGGCTGGAAACGGTGCTGGAGCGACCGGTTCTGCATTGCGGCGACCATGCGCCTGCGCAGATCCGGCGTATTGCCTGGTGTACCGGCGGCGGGCAAAGCTTTATCGATCAGGCGGCTGATTTTGGCGTTGATGCTTTTATCACCGGCGAAGTGTCGGAAAAAACCATCCATACCGCCCGTGAAATGGGGCTGCATTTCTATGCTGCCGGTCATCATGCAACCGAGCGAGCCGGTATCCGCGCATTAGGCGAGTGGCTGGCGTCGCAACACGGCGTTGAGGTGACATTTATTGATATCCCCAATCCGGCGTAATTGAGGCTGGACGTACATGATGCGATAGCGGAATGAGGCAGATGACATCAGGCGGGAGGAAAAATGCAACGCGCACGCTGTTATTTATTGGGTGAGAGAACGGTGGTGTTGGAGCTGGAACCACCGCTGAGGCTGGAAAGCCAGCAGCGGATCTGGGGACTGGCGGAGCGTTTGACCGGGCACGATGATGTCAGCGAGGTGATTCCCGGCATGAACAACCTGACGGTGGTGCTCAGGAACCCTGCTCAACAGGCGCTGGATGCTATTGAGCGGCTGCAACGCTGGTGGGAAGAGAGTGACTCGCTTACCGACGTGCAACAGCGTGAGGTAGACATTCCGGTAATCTATGGCGGCGAACACGGGCCAGACTTGAATGTCGTGGCGGAACACTGTGGCATGACTGCGCAACAGGTGGTGGAGCGTCATGCCGCCGGGCGTTATGTGGTCTATTTCCTCGGTTTCCAGCCCGGCTTCCCCTATCTTGGCGGGTTGGATGAGGCACTGTCTACACCGCGCCGCGCCGAACCACGCCTGCAGGTGCCTGCCGGTTCGGTAGGCATCGGCGGCAGCCAGACCGGTGTTTATCCACTCAGCACACCGGGTGGCTGGCAGTTGATTGGCCGCACCTCGCTGGCGTTGTTCCAGCCGATGCAAACGCCGCCTACGCTGCTCAAACCGGGGGACCGGGTGCGTTTCGTACCCCAGCGGGAGGGCGTATGCTGAAAGTTATCCGGGCAGGATTGCAGACCACGGTCCAGGATCTTGGGCGTACGGGGTGGCGACAATTAGGCATCAGCCAGTGCGGCGCGCTGGATAGCCCGGCGCTAACACTTGCCAATCTGTTGGTGGGGAATGAAACGAACGCGGCGGCGCTGGAAATTACACTGGGGCAACTGGTGGTCACATTTACCACGCCGTGCTGGATAGCGTTGACCGGTGCAGACTGCCACGCGGTACTGGATGGTAAAACGTTGTGGACCGGGTGGTGCTTCGCTGTACAAAAGGGGCAGACACTGCGTCTGCGATCGCCGCGCAATGGGATGCGCAGTTATCTGGCGGTGTCTGGCGGTATTGCGGTGCCGGAAGTGCTCGGTTCGCGCAGTACCGATCTCAACGCCAGAATCGGTGGACTGGAAGGACGCCCACTGGCGGATGGCGATACCTTGCCACTGGGAAAACCGTGGCGTTTGCCTGGCCGTTCTGTCGGGGTTAAGCAACTACTGTTCAGCAATCGGGTACGTGTATTGCCAGGGCCGGAGTATCAGGCGTTCAGTGAAGCGGC
This sequence comes from Dickeya poaceiphila, assembly GCF_007858975.2. Lineage (GTDB taxonomy): Bacteria > Pseudomonadota > Gammaproteobacteria > Enterobacterales > Enterobacteriaceae > Dickeya > Dickeya poaceiphila. The sequence goes on along the minus strand of NZ_CP042220.2, from coordinate 2,854,012 downwards.
GCGTGACAATTTCTGGCGTACTGGCTGGCATCTTAGCCCACAGAGCAACCGTATGGGGTATCGTCTGTTGGGGCCGGCGTTGATGCTTGAAAAACCACGGGAAATGTTGTCGCATGGTCTGCTACCAGGGGTTATTCAGGTGCCGCACAGCGGTAAGCCGATTGTGCTGATGGCCGATGCTCAAACGACTGGCGGCTATCCACGCATTGGCTGTGTGATTGAAGCTGACTTGTACAACATGGCGCAGTTGCGCCTGGGTGAACCGGTTCACTTTATTCGTTGTTCTCTGGATGAGGCACAGCGAGCATTACAAGAGCAGCACCGCTATCTGGAACAATTGGCTTGGAGGCTACATGGTAATTGATTTGAATGCTGATTTGGGAGAGGGCGGCCAACATGACGAGGCGCTGTTACAACTGGTTTCCTCTGCTAATATCGCCTGCGGTTTTCATGCCGGCGATGCTGACATGATGCGTCAGTCAGTGCGCTGGGCTATTCAGTATGGTGTAGCAATTGGCGCTCACCCAAGTTTTTTTGACCGTGAAAACTTCGGTCGATCGGCGATGAATGTGCCGCCGGAAACGGTTTATGCACAGGTGCTATACCAAATTGGCGCGCTGGCAGCGATTATCAAAGCAGAAGGCGCACGCCTGTTTCACGTCAAACCCCACGGTATGCTCTACAATCAGGCGGCGCGCGACCCCGCGCTGGCAGAGGCCATTGCCCATGCGGTGGCGGCAGTTGATCCGTCGTTATGTCTGGTCGGGCTGGCGGGGAGTGAGCTGATTCGTGCCGGTAAACGCGCCGGACTGAAAACCCGTCAGGAGGTTTTCGCTGACCGTAACTATCAGGCCGATGGTTCGCTGGTGCCGCGTGATCAGCCTGCTGCTGTGATCAGTAGTGACGAGTTGGCGCTGGCTCAGACACTGGAAATGGTGCAGCGTCAGCGGGTTCGTGCCAGTAACGGCAGTTGGGTTGCGGTGCAGGCAGAAACCGTTTGTTTGCATGGTGACAATGCTCATGCGCTGAGCTTTGCCCGTCGGCTACGGGAAAGTTTTGTTCAGTACGGCATACAGGTTATGGCCCGATAATCAGGAAATAATGGCCAGCTTTTTCTGTGGCTGAAAGGCGAGATGTCTATATTTCACTTTTAAAAAAGGTCGGGTAAAAAACCCGACCTGAGTATCTGGTATGCAGATAGCGCCGTTGTGCTTAAGGTTTGGTCGTTAATGGCGTGAAATCGCGCTCGGCATGACCGGTATACAACTGACGCGGACGAGCAATCTTCAGCCCTTCGTCGTGCATTTCGCTCCAGTGAGCAATCCAGCCGACGGTACGTGCCATAGCAAAAATCACCGTAAACATGGTAGACGGAATTCCCATGGCTTTCAGGATAATGCCGGAGTAGAAGTCTACGTTCGGGTAAAGTTTGCGCTCGATGAAGTACGGGTCGTTCAGTGCGATGTTTTCCAGCTCCATCGCCACTTCCAGTAAGTCATCTTTGGTACCCAGTTCTTTAAGCACTTCGTGGCAGGTCTGGCGCATAACGGTGGCGCGCGGGTCGTAATTCTTGTACACACGGTGACCAAAGCCCATCAGGCGGAACGAGTCGTTCTTGTCCTTGGCGCGTTTGATGAATTCTGGAATATGCTCAACCGAGCTGATCTCTTCCAACATGCGCAGACAGGCTTCGTTGGCGCCGCCGTGAGCCGGTCCCCATAGCGAAGCGATGCCCGCGGCGATACAGGCGAATGGGTTGGCACCGGAAGACCCGGCGGTACGCACGGTGGAGGTGGAAGCGTTCTGCTCATGGTCTGCATGAAGAATCAGAATGCGGTCCATGGCGCGTTCCAGCACCGGATTCACGACATACTCTTCGCACGGCGTTGCAAACATCATACGCAGGAAGTTACCAGAGTAGGACAGGTCATTGCGCGGATACACGAACGGCTGACCAATGGAGTATTTGTAACACATCGCCGCCACGGTCGGCATTTTTGACAGCAGACGGTAAGCGGCAATCTCACGATGACGCTCGTTAGCGATATCCAGCGAATCATGATAGAAGGCTGCCAGCGCACCGGTTACGCCGCACAATACCGCCATGGGATGAGAGTCGCGGCGAAAGCCGTGGAACAGGCGCGTAATCTGCTCGTGAATCATGGTGTGGCGAGTAACAGTGGTTTTGAAGGTGTCATACTGCTCTTGTGTCGGTGCTTCGCCAAACAGCAAAATATAACAGACTTCCAGATAGTTAGATTTTTCCGCCAGTTGTGCGATAGGGTAACCACGATGTAACAGAATGCCCTGATCGCCATCAATGTAAGTGATCTTGGATTCGCAGGATGCGGTAGAAGTGAAACCGGGGTCAAATGTGAAATAACCTTTAGAACCGAGGCTACGAATATCAATTTCATCGTTGCCAAGCGTACCAGACAGGACATTTAGCTCAATAGCGTCTTTACCGTCTATTGTAAGTGTTGCTTTTTTTTCAGCCATTTACAGTCTCCTTAGCGCTTTAATCTTTAATTTTAAAAATTTGTCACTGCAGAAATACCGTCATGCCCGCACGCTGGACAAAGGAAACAGACCAGGTGTCACTCTGTAATTAGGAACAGACCGGGTACAGAGTTGACTGTATCGCCAGACGACCACAGTCAGGATGAACACGTTACTCTCCCTGCTTGGGTACTAACCCTGTCCTACTATCTCTAATTATAGCTAGTACTTATCACTTTTCAGGGGGACTTTGCTTTCCACTGTTACATAACTTTGATGAATGGGAAAGCGTTACCGATAAGCTTTAACAAACAGGACAAAGGATTTCTTGGGCCTTAGTTGTAATTTAAATGTTTAAGATTTGTCAAATCAGATAATTAATTTTATATAAATTGTGAAATTCGTGATCTTAATCACTGTTCAGGGCAAATGTTCCCAAACAGTTTGTAGGGTAATTGTAATGGGAATGTGAAGTGCCTATACTGCCGCCAGGTCTCCGGAATACCCTGCAGTAGGAGCACCCAGTGTGATCGGTTTGTGCGGATGAAAATAAAGGACAGTTATTCAGCCGCGCATTGACAGAGACAAGCATCATCTCATCGTTCACACTGTCTGACCCCACAACAGGTCCGGAGGAAGAAAATAATAAAAGCTGTGTGGGCAAACTCGTGAAAAAACAAAGACCTGTCAATCTGGATCTACAAACGGTCCGATTCCCCGTTACCGCGATAGCATCTATTCTTCACCGTGTCTCCGGCGTTATTACGTTTGTTGCTGTGGGTGCTCTGTTGTGGTTGCTCGGCCTCTCACTCTCTTCACCAGAAGGATTTGCTCAAGCGGCGGCTATCATGGGCAGCTTCATCGTGAAATTCATTGTCTGGGGCATCCTGACCGCACTGGCCTATCATATTGTAGGTGGTCTGCGTCATCTGCTGATGGATTTCGGCTATATCGAAGAAAACTTCGCAGCGGGATCTCGTTCTGCAAAAATCTCTTTCATCATTACTGTCGTGCTTTCATTTTTGGCTGGAGTCCTCGTATGGTAAGCAATGCCTCCGCATTGGGGCGTAATGGCGTACACGATTGGTTGTTACTTCGCGCTTCTGCCATCGTCATCGTGCTGTATGTCCTTTATATCGTTGGTTTTGTGGCCAGTGCGGGTCACATCACGTATGAAGTCTGGCGTGGTTTCTTCGCCATGCATCTCACCAAGGTGTTCACCCTGCTGACGCTGTTCGCCATTCTGGTCCATGCCTGGATCGGGATGTGGCAGGTGTTGACTGACTACATCAAACCGCTGGCTGTCCGGCTGACTTTGCAGCTGGCTATCGTGGTCGCCTTGTTGGTGTACGTCATTTATGGAACTGTTGTGGTGTGGGGTGCCTAATGAATTTGCCAGTCAGAGAGTTTGATGCCGTTGTTGTCGGCGCAGGTGGTGCAGGTATGCGCGCTGCGCTGCAGATTTCCCAAATGGGGCTGTCTTGTGCCCTGTTGTCAAAAGTGTTCCCGACCCGTTCTCATACCGTATCTGCTCAAGGTGGTATTACGGTAGCGCTGGGCAATACCCACGAGGATAATTGGGAATGGCACATGTATGACACCGTAAAAGGTTCCGACTATATCGGTGATCAGGATGCGATTGAATATATGTGTAAAACCGGTCCGGAAGCGATTCTGGAGCTGGAACACATGGGATTGCCGTTTTCCCGTCTCGATGATGGTCGTATTTATCAACGCCCGTTCGGCGGTCAGTCCAAGAATTTCGGCGGCGAGCAGGCTGCCCGTACTGCGGCGGCAGCGGACCGTACCGGCCACGCGCTGTTGCATACGCTGTATCAGCAGAACCTGAAAAACCACACGACGATTTTTTCCGAATGGTATGCACTGGATCTGGTGAAAAACCAGGATGGCGCTGTGGTCGGGTGCACGGCTATCTGCATTGAAACCGGCGAAGTCGTCTATTTCAAAGCCCGCGCCACGGTGCTGGCAACCGGTGGTGCAGGTCGTATTTATCAATCCACCACCAATGCACACATCAACACGGGCGATGGTGTCGGCATGGCGCTGCGTGCGGGTGTTCCGGTGCAGGACATGGAAATGTGGCAGTTCCATCCAACCGGCATTGCCGGCGCCGGCGTGCTGGTGACCGAAGGTTGCCGCGGCGAGGGCGGTTACCTGTTGAACAAACACGGTGAGCGTTTCATGGAGCGTTATGCACCTAATGCCAAAGATCTGGCTGGGCGCGATGTGGTCGCTCGTTCCATTATGATTGAAATCCGCGAGGGCCGTGGTTGTGATGGCCCGTGGGGCCCACATGCCAAACTGAAATTGGATCATCTGGGCAAAGAAGTGCTTGAGTCTCGTCTGCCGGGGATTCTGGAATTGTCCCGTACCTTTGCTCACGTAGACCCGGTGAAAGAACCGATTCCGGTTATTCCTACCTGTCATTACATGATGGGCGGTATTCCGACCAAGGTTACCGGCCAGGCCTTGACAGTGAATGAGAAGGGCGAAGACGTGGTGATTCCGGGTCTGTTCGCCGTGGGTGAGATTGCCTGTGTATCGGTACACGGTGCCAACCGTTTAGGCGGTAATTCGCTGCTAGACCTGGTGGTGTTTGGTCGTTCAGCCGGTATGCACCTGCAGGAGTCTCTGGCTGAACAGGGGGCAACCCGTGATGCCAGCGATTCTGATGTCGAAGCCTCGCTGGAACGCCTTAACCGCTGGAATAATTCCCGTTCAGGTGAAGATCCGGTGGAAATCCGCAAAGCGTTGCAATCGTGTATGCAGAACAATTTCTCGGTCTTCCGTGAAGGCGACGCCATGGCGAAAGGGCTGGAAGAACTGAAAGTGATCCGCGAGCGTCTCAAAAATGCCCGTCTGGACGACACGTCAAGCGAGTTTAACACCCAGCGTATCGAATGCCTGGAGTTGGATAACTTGATGGAAACGGCTTATGCCACTGCGGTATCAGCAAATTTCCGTACTGAAAGCCGTGGTGCCCACAGCCGATTCGACTATCCTGATCGTGATGACGAGAATTGGTTATGCCATTCGCTGTATCAACCGCAAACCGAAAGCATGACGCGCCGTGAGGTGAACATGCAGCCTAAACTGCGTCCGGCGTTCCCGCCGAAAGTGCGTACCTATTAATTTTGCGGAGAGAAAGCGATGAAACTTGAATTTTCCATTTATCGTTACAACCCGGATGTCGATAACGCTCCGCACATGCAGGATTATACGCTGGAAGCGGAAGAAGGCCGCGACATGATGCTGCTGGATGCGTTAATCCTCCTCAAAGAGCAGGACCCAACGTTGGCGTTTCGCCGCTCCTGCCGTGAAGGTGTGTGCGGGTCTGATGGCTTGAACATGAATGGCAAGAATGGGCTGGCTTGTATTACCCCTGTGTCCAGTCTGCGCAATGGCAATAGCAAAATTGTGATCCGCCCCCTACCGGGGCTGCCGGTTGTGCGTGATTTGGTAGTAGACATGGGGCAGTTCTATGCCCAATATGAGAAAATCAAACCTTACTTGTTGAATAATGGGAAAAATCCTCCAGCCCGCGAACACCTGCAATCGCCGGAGCAACGGGAAAAACTGGATGGGCTGTACGAGTGCATTATGTGTGCCTGCTGTTCTACATCCTGTCCGTCGTTCTGGTGGAACCCGGATAAGTTTGTCGGGCCTGCAGGTCTGCTGGCAGCATACCGTTTCCTGATTGATAGCCGTGATACGGAAACCAAAGCACGTCTGGATGACTTGAATGATGCTTTCAGTGTATTCCGTTGTCACAGCATCATGAACTGCGTCAGCGTCTGTCCGAAAGGGCTGAACCCGACGCGAGCTATCGGTCACATCAAGTCGATGTTGTTGCAGCGTAGCGCTTGAGTTTCAGACGTATATAGCAAATTGTTCCCCCGCCTTAACGCGGGGTAACGACAGGAAACCTTTAAAAGCTGGCTCACGCGCCTGAACCGTCTTTTAAAGGTTCCTTCGGGATAGGAATATCCGCATTGTGCGTGTAACCAGGCACAATAAGTGAACCGTTTTACGGTCATCCGTTTTATAACGGCAAGATAAGACATATTAACCACGGCGAAAACTAAAGCTTATTAGCTTAAGGGATCACAATGCAGAACGGCGCAATGAAGGCCTGGCTGGATTCCTCCTATCTGGCGGGCGCGAACCAGTCCTACATAGAGCAGCTCTATGAAGATTTTTTAACCGACCCAGATTCTATCGATCACAGCTGGCGTTCGATTTTTCAACAACTTCCTACCACTGGGGTTAAACCGGACCAACTTCACTCCAAAACCCGCGACTATTTTCGGCGTCTGGCGAAGGATGCTTCTCGTTATACTTCTTCCATTACTGACCCTGACAGTGATGCCAAGCAAGTTAAAGTATTGCAGCTGATTAACGCTTTTCGTTTCCGTGGTCATCAGAATGCTGATCTTGATCCACTGGGCTTGTGGAAGCAGGAACATGTAGCGGATCTGGAACTGGCTTACCACAACCTGACTGATGATGATCTGAAAGAGAGCTTTAACGTCGGCTCGTTCGCTATCGGCAAAGAAACTATGCCGCTTGGCGAATTGTATGCGGTGCTTAAGCAGACTTACTGCGGCTCGATTGGCGCGGAATATATGCATATCACCAATACCGAGGAAAAACGCTGGATTCAGCAGCGTATTGAATCGGTGGTAGGGCAGCCAAGTTTTACTGTTGAGGAAAGAAAACGTTTCCTGAAAGAATTAACGGCTGCTGAAGGGCTGGAACGCTATCTGGGGGCTAAGTTCCCTGGCGCCAAGCGCTTCTCGCTGGAAGGGGGCGATGCGCTGATCCCGATGTTGAAGGAAATGATCCGTCACGCGGGTAAAAATGGTACGCGCGAAGTGGTGATGGGGATGGCCCACCGTGGTCGCCTCAACGTGCTAGTGAACGTGATGGGGAAAAAAACCCAGGATCTGTTTGACGAGTTTTCCGGTAAGCACAAAGACCATCTTGGCACCGGTGACGTGAAGTACCATCAGGGTTTCTCATCGGATATGGAAACCGAAGGTGGTAAGGTCCATTTGGCGCTGGCGTTTAACCCGTCGCATCTGGAGATTGTAAGCCCGGTGGTAATGGGTTCGGTACGTGCCCGTATTGATCGTCTGGACAACCCCAGTAGTTCGCTGGTGCTGCCGATCACCATTCATGGCGATGCTGCGATTGCTGGTCAGGGCGTAGTTCAGGAAACCCTGAATATGTCCAAAGCTCGTGGTTATGAGGTGGGCGGAACCATTCGCATCGTCATCAACAACCAAATTGGTTTTACCACATCTAATCCGCGCGATGCACGTTCTACAGAATACTGTACCGATATCGGTAAGATGGTGCAGGCGCCGATCTTCCACGTCAATGCTGATGATCCTGAGGCGGTGGCATTTGTTACTCGTCTGGCATTGGATTTCCGTAATACCTTCCAACGTGATGTATTCATCGATCTGGTCTGTTACCGCCGCCACGGCCACAACGAAGCTGATGAGCCGAGCGCTACCCAGCCGGTCATGTACCAGAAGATCAAGAAACATCCGACGCCGCGTAAAATTTATGCTGATCGCCTGGAGCAACATCGGGTGGCAACGCTGGAAGATGCTACCGAGATGGTCAACCTTTACCGCGATGCGCTGGATGCTGGTGAATGCGTGGTAGATGAGTGGCGTCCAATGGATATGCAGTCCTTTACCTGGATGTCTTATCTCCACCATGAGTGGGACGAGCCTTATCCGCATAAAGTGGAAACCAAGCGTCTGCAGGAACTGGCTCGGCGTATCAGTGAAGTGCCTCAAGCATTGGAAATGCAACCGCGTGTCGCCAAGATTTATAACGACCGTGCTGAAATGGCAGCGGGTGAGAAATTGTTTGACTGGGGTGGCGCTGAAACGCTGGCGTACGCAACCTTGGTGGATGAAGGCATTCCTGTTCGCCTGTCTGGCGAAGATGCCGGTCGTGGTACCTTCTTCCATCGTCATGCGGTGGTACACAACCAGAAAGGGGGTTCCACTTATACGCCGCTGGCGCATGTTCACAATGCCCAGGGGGTTTTCAATGTTTGGGATTCGGTGCTGTCTGAGGAAGCTGTGCTGGCGTTCGAATACGGCTATGCCACAGCCGAACCACGTACGCTGACTATCTGGGAAGCGCAATTTGGTGACTTTGCCAATGGCGCGCAGGTGGTGATTGATCAGTTCATCAGTTCCGGTGAACAGAAATGGGGTCGTATGTGCGGTCTGGTCATGTTGCTGCCGCACGGTTACGAAGGTCAGGGACCAGAGCACTCCTCTGCACGCCTTGAGCGCTATTTGCAACTGTGTGCCGAGCAGAATATGCAGGTCTGCGTTCCGTCAACGCCGGCGCAGGTCTACCATATGTTACGTCGCCAGGCGTTGCGCGGTATGCGCCGTCCGCTGGTGGTGATGTCGCCGAAATCTCTGCTGCGCCATCCACTGGCGATTTCCACGCTGGATGAACTGGCTAATGGACAGTTCCAGCCCGCGATAGGGGAAATTGACGAACTGGATCCAAAAGCAGTGAAGCGTGTCGTGCTGTGTTCCGGCAAGGTTTACTATGATTTACTGGAGCAGCGTCGCAAGAATGAACAGAACGATGTGGCGATAGTGCGTATTGAACAGTTGTATCCGTTCCCGCATCAGGCTGTACAGGCTGCGCTTGAACCATTCGCCCACGTACATGATTTTGTCTGGTGTCAGGAAGAGCCTCTGAACCAGGGTGCATGGTATTGCAGCCAGCACCACCTTCGTGAGGCGATTCCTTTTGGCGCCTCGTTGCGGTATGCCGGTCGCCCGGCCTCTGCTTCACCCGCCGTTGGCTATATGTCCGTACACCAGAAACAACAGCAAGCTCTGGTTGATGACGCGCTGAACGTTAATTAAATAAATAAGGATAGATGATGAGTAGCGTAGATATTCTTGTACCTGATCTGCCTGAATCAGTAGCTGATGCCACTGTCGCTACCTGGCACAAGAAACCGGGCGATAGCGTCCAGCGAGATGACGTGCTGGTTGAGATTGAAACCGATAAAGTTGTACTCGAAGTTCCTGCAATTGCAGCCGGCGTGTTGGAAGCGGTGCTGGAAGCAGAAGGTGCCACTGTAACATCTCGCCAGGTGCTGGGTCGTTTGCGCCCTGGAGACAACTCCGGGAAAGAAACCAGCGAAAAAGCACAGAGCAAAGAATCAACGCCTGCACAGCGCCATACTGCTGGACTGGAAGATGAAAATAACGACGCGTTGAGTCCGGCGATTCGCCGCCTGATTGCGGAGCACGATCTGGATGCCTCTGCCATTAAAGGTAGCGGTGTTGGTGGGCGTATCACTCGTGAAGACGTGGAAAAACATCTGGCTAGTCAGAAGGTTGCCAGCAAACCGGCGCAGGCGTCAGCTGCCACGCCGGCTTCCTCTGCACCAGCGTTGGGGAACCGTAGCGAGAAACGTGTTCCTATGACTCGTCTGCGTAAGCGCGTAGCCGAGCGTTTGCTGGAAGCGAAAAATAGTACCGCTATGCTGACTACGTTCAACGAAGTCAACATGCAACCGATTATGGATCTGCGCAAGCAGTATGGTGAGGCGTTTGAAAAACGCCACGGCGTGCGTCTGGGTTTCATGTCCTTCTATATCAAAGCTGTGGTTGAGGCATTAAAACGTTATCCAGAAGTGAATGCGTCTATTGATGGCGAAGATGTGGTTTACCATAACTACTTTGACGTCAGTATCGCTGTGTCGACCCCGCGCGGTCTGGTAACGCCAGTACTGAAAGATGTCGATTTGCTGGGTATGGCTGAAATCGAGAAGAAAATCAAAGAGCTGGCGGTAAAAGGCCGTGACGGTAAATTAACTGTCGAAGAGCTGACCGGCGGTAACTTCACCATTACCAACGGCGGCGTGTTTGGTTCTCTGATGTCAACCCCAATTATCAACCCGCCACAAAGTGCAATTCTGGGGATGCATGCCATCAAAGATCGCCCAATGGCGGTAGATGGCCAGGTTGTGATCCTGCCAATGATGTATCTGGCGCTGTCTTACGATCATCGTCTGATTGATGGTCGGGAGTCAGTCGGTTTCCTGGTTACAGTTAAAGAGATGCTGGAAGACCCGGCACGCTTACTGTTGGATGTCTGACCCGTTGCAGATTAAAGGCGGCTGACCTGCGCTCTGCTGCCTTTAATTATGTGCTATGCAGGCCGTTGCGAATGAGCGGCGGCGTTATCCACGACAGAGAGTCTCTGGACTTTTTTCAAACTTAAATGGATAGAACATCATGAATTTACATGAGTATCAGGCAAAACAGCTCTTTGCTCGGTATGGTTTACCGGCACCGACCGGTTACGCCTGCACAACACCGCGCGAAGCGGAAGAAGCTGCATCCAAGATTGGTGCCGGTCCGTGGGTTGTTAAATGTCAGGTGCACGCTGGTGGTCGCGGCAAGGCTGGCGGTGTGAAGCTGGTTAATAGCAAAGAAGAGATCCGCGCCTTTGCTGAAAACTGGCTGGGTAAACGTCTGGTAACCTATCAAACGGATGCCAACGGTCAGCCGGTTCATCAGATTCTGGTGGAAGGTGCGACAGATATTGATAAAGAGCTTTATCTGGGCGCGGTTGTTGATCGTGGTACTCGTCGAGTGGTGTTCATGGCCTCTACCGAGGGCGGCGTTGAGATTGAAAAAGTTGCAGAAGAAACACCACACCTGATTCACAAAGTTGCACTGGATCCATTGACCGGCCCTCAGCCGTATCAAGGACGTGAACTGGCGTTCAAGCTGGGCTTGAATGGCAAGCAGGTAGCTCAGTTCACCAAAATTTTCATGGGGCTGGCGACGCTGTTCCTGGAACGTGATCTGGCGTTAGTAGAAATCAACCCGTTGGTTATCACCAAACAGGGAGACTTGGTTTGTCTGGACGGCAAGCTGGGTGCTGACGGTAATGCTTTGTTCCGCCAACCGGAACTGCGCGAAATGCGTGACCACTCCCAGGAAGATGCGCGCGAAGCTCATGCGGCGCAGTGGGAACTGAACTATGTCGCGCTGGATGGCAACATCGGTTGCATGGTGAATGGCGCAGGTCTGGCGATGGGTACCATGGACATCGTGAAGCTGCACGGTGGTTCACCAGCTAACTTCCTTGACGTGGGCGGCGGCGCAACCAAAGAACGTGTGACCGAAGCGTTCAAAATCATTTTGTCCGACGATAAGGTAAAAGCGGTACTGGTAAATATTTTCGGTGGTATCGTGCGTTGCGACCTGATTGCCGACGGTATTATTGGCGCGGTAGCTGAAGTGGGTGTGAACGTTCCGGTAGTGGTGCGCCTGGAAGGCAATAATGCTGAACTGGGAGCGCAAAAACTGGCGGACAGTGGTCTGAATATCATTGCTGCGACCAGCCTGACGGATGCGGCTCAGCAAGTGGTTGCTGCAGTGGAGGGTAAATAATGTCCATTCTGATCGATAAAAACACCAAGGTCATCTGCCAGGGTTTTACCGGTAGCCAGGGGTCTTTTCATTCTGAGCAGGCGATTGCCTACGGTACGCAGATGGTTGGTGGCGTGACGCCAGGTAAAGGCGGCACTGAACATCTGGGGCTGCCGGTATTCAACACCGTGCGCGAAGCGGTAGAAGCTACTGGCGCGACGGCATCGGTTATTTATGTACCGGCACCGTTCTGTAAAGATTCTATTCTGGAAGCCATTGATGCCGGTATTCAATTGGTTATCTGCATCACCGAAGGTATCCCAACGCTGGATATGCTGACGGTGAAAGTGAAGCTGGAGCAGAGCGGTGTGCGTATGATCGGCCCGAACTGTCCTGGGGTAATTACACCGGGCGCCTGCAAAATTGGCATCATGCCGGGTCACATTCATTTACCGGGCAAGGTGGGTATCGTTTCTCGCTCAGGTACGTTGACCTATGAAGCGGTGAAGCAGACTACGGATGCTGGTCTTGGCCAGTCAACCTGTGTAGGTATCGGCGGTGACCCTATTCCAGGTTCTAACTTTATCGATATTCTCAAGCTGTTCGAGCAGGATCCGCAGACCGAAGCTATCGTGATGATCGGTGAAATCGGTGGTACTGCAGAAGAAGAAGCGGCAGCTTATATTAAGGAACACGTTACCAAGCCGGTAGTAGGCTACATCGCTGGTGTGACTGCGCCAAAAGGCAAGCGAATGGGTCATGCTGGTGCGATTATCGCAGGTGGCAAAGGCACGGCGGATGACAAGTTCGCTGCCCTTGAAGCTGCCGGCGTTAAGACAGTGCGTAGTCTGGCTGACATCGGCGATGCGGTAAAAACGGTACTGGCGCGTTAAGCCGGGTACAGCGTATCGGAAGTAGTGTTTTAATGTTTAAAGTTCGACATGTTTTGGCCACCTTGGGTGGCCTTTTTTATATTTGAATCTTGTCGCAAAAATTCAGCCTGAAAGAAAAGATATTTAATCATAACGGCAACAATAAAATAACATTTTTTGCATTAATTAAAAATTTCCATATTTGGGATCAACCCACGTTATTTTTAATTAAAATAAAAAATATATTATTAACGACATGAGTTAGAAACTGCTCAATTACATGAAATTAACATTTAATGAAATGTAAAATAAAAGGCGATTTTTATTAACAAGTGCGCGAATACTTGTTTTAGATCAAAAATATAAAGTGGATATCCATCCTGAAATAAGATTAAATTGCGGCAGGTCAATTATGCTTCTGATGGTCTGCGGCGTGGGGTTGGCGTAGAATCAAAAAACTCAATCCTCATCACGTAAAAACCTATTTATCACAGGGGGGTAGAAGCGTAATATACCAATACTCTAATGTGAGTATGCTATTTGTATTCTGTAGTTTTTATTTGGTTTACTTTTCAAATGCGCGGTGTTGACGCATATAGCGCATATTGAGGCCTGTGCTAAAGCAATAGTTGTGTTCTTTAGGTTACTAACTGCCGGGTATTTAGTGGCTTGTCCGTACAGCGAGCTAAAGACCCTCCTGCGAGGAGCAAGGAGTTAAGATGTTTGATGTAGTCGAACTGTCACGTTTACAGTTTGCCTTGACAGCGATGTATCATTTCCTGTTCGTGCCTTTAACGCTGGGGATGGCGTTTTTGCTGGCGATCATGGAAACCGTGTATGTCTTGTCCGGCAAACAAATCTACAAAGATATGACCAAGTTTTGGGGCAAGCTGTTTGCAATCAACTTTGCACTCGGTGTTGCTACCGGTCTGACCATGGAATTCCAGTTCGGTACTAACTGGTCATATTACTCTCACTATGTTGGCGATATCTTCGGTGCACCTCTGGCTATCGAAGGATTGATGGCGTTCTTCCTGGAATCCACTTTCGTCGGGTTGTTCTTCTTTGGCTGGGATCGTTTAGGTAAAGTTCAACACATGGCGGTAACCTGGTTGGTAGCGTTAGGTTCCAACCTGTCTGCACTGTGGATTCTAGTGGCTAATGGCTGGATGCAGAACCCGATAGCATCAGATTTCAACTTCGAAACCATGCGTATGGAGATGGTGAGTTTTGCCGATCTGGTGTTGAACCCGGTTGCTCAGGTGAAATTCGTTCATACCGTCGCTGCAGGCTACTGTACCGGTGCCATGTTTATTCTGGGCATTAGTTCCTACTATCTGCTGAAAGGGCGCGATGTCGCTTTTGCCAAACGCTCTTTTGCGATTGGGGCCAGTTTTGGTATGGCGGCAGTTTTGTCTGTTATCGTTCTGGGTGATGAGTCCGGTTATGAGATGGGCGACGTTCAGAAAACCAAACTGGCTGCTGTCGAAGCGGAATGGGAAACTCAGCCAGCACCGGCAGCGTTTACATTGTTTGGTATTCCGAATCAGGAGACGATGGAGAATAAATATTCAGTCCAGATCCCCTACATGCTGGGCCTGATTGCTACCCGTTCTACCAACAAAACGGTTACCGGCCTGAAAGAGCTGATGGAACAGCATGAAGTACGTATCCGTAACGGGATGAAGGCTTATCAACTGTTGCAAAAACTGCGCTCTGGCAACACTGACCCTGCCGTACGTAATGAGTTCCTCAAGAACAAGCAGGATCTTGGTTATGGCTTGCTGCTGAAACGCTATACCCCGAATGTGGCTGATGCCAGCGATGTACAGATTAAACAGGCGGTTAAAGACTCTATTCCGCGTGTGGCACCGCTGTATTTCTCTTTCCGCATCATGGTCGCTTGCGGTGTATTGATGCTGCTTATCATCGGTCTGTCGTTCTGGACGGTGTTACGCAATAAGATTGGGCAAAAGCGCTGGCTGCATACTATTGCATTGTATGGCATCCCGTTGCCGTGGATTGCTGTTGAGGCTGGTTGGTTTGTTGCGGAATATGGCCGTCAACCGTGGGCGATTGGTGAAGTGTTGCCGACAGCGGTCGCCAACTCATCCTTAACCGCGGGAGACATCCTGTTTTCCATGGGGCTGATTTGTGGTCTCTACACGCTGTTCCTGGTGGCTGAAATGTACCTGATGTTCAAGTATGCGCGTCTGGGTCCAAGCAGCCTGAAAACGGGTGCTTATCACTTCGAACAGCCGAACACGGCTCAGGAAGCACGGTAACAGGAGTCCACTATGTTTGATTATGAAGTCTTGCGTTTTGTCTGGTGGCTGCTGATTGGTGTGCTACTGATCGGTTTTGCGGTCACCGATGGTTTCGATATGGGCGTCGGTATACTGGTACGCCTGATGGGGCGTAATGATGTAGAGCGTCGCGTGATGATTAACAGCATTGCGCCGCACTGGGACGGTAATCAGGTTTGGCTTATCACCGCAGGCGGCGCACTGTTCGCCGCCTGGCCGATGGTTTATGCCGCAGCGTTCTCTGGGTTCTACATCGCAATGATTCTGGTGTTGGCGTCTTTGTATTTCCGTCCGGTTGGTTTCGACTACCGTTCGAAAATCGAAGATCTACGCTGGCGTAACATGTGGGACTGGGGCATTTTTATTGGTAGCTTTGTACCGCCGGTGGTCATCGGTGTGGCATTTGGTAACCTGCTGCAGGGTGTGCCGTTCCACGTAGATGAGTATCTGCGTTTGTACTACACCGGCAATTTCTTCCAGTTACTCAATCCGTTTGGGTTGCTGGCAGGTGTGGTTAGCCTAAGCATGATTGTGGCTCAGGGCGCTACTTATCTGGTGATGCGTACCACTGGTGATCTGCATTTCCGTGCCAAAAAAGTCGCTCAATTCTCTTCGTTGGCACTGACAGTAACTTTTGCTCTGGCTGGCGTATGGGTTGTCTACGGCATTGATGGTTATGCGGTGACGTCGGTCATTAATACTGCTGGTGAGTCTAATCCACTACATAAAGAAGTTGTTCGTCAGGCTGGTGCCTGGATGGTCAATTTCAATAACCATCCTGTGTTGTGGGCTATCCCTCTGCTGGGTGTCCTGCTACCTCTGGTAACGGTGGTGATGGCTCGTGCGGCAAAAGGCGCAATGGCGTTTCTGTTCTCTTCGCTCAGCATTGCCTGCGTGATTTTGACTGCCGGTATCGCCATGTTCCCATTCATCATGCCGTCGGTGACCGTACCGAATGTCAGCCTGACCATGTGGGATGCAACCTCCAGCCTGCTTACGCTCAGAGTGATGACTGTAGTGGCGATTATTTTCGTCCCTATCGTGCTGTCCTACACCATCTGGTGTTATTACAAAATGTTCGGACGCATCACTAAAGAGCATGTCGAGCAGAATTCTCATTCGTTGTACTAAGTAAGGAGCCTGATTTATGTGGTATTTTGCCTGGATATTGGGAACGCTTCTTGCTTGCTCGCTGGGCGTGATTACCGCTCTGGCACTGGAACAGGGCGAAGCAAACAGGACGAATCAAGATAAACCGCAATGATTGCTTTTATTGATCGTCTTTACTGCTGTATGGATAAGGGCCCGTTACGGGCCCTTTCCCTGATGATGGCGTTATTATTGGCTGGATGCGTATTCTGGGAGCCGGCACGTTTTGCCGCTCGCACCAGTTCGTTGGCAGTCTGGCAGGGGATAGCACTGATTTGGGCGGTTTGTACCGGTGTCGTGCATGGTGTGGGTTTTCGTCCGCAACAGATGCGGTGGCGTACCTTCTTCTTGCCCCTTCCTGCCTTTGTGATCCTCGCCGCAGGATTGTATTACTACTTCCTGTAGTATAAGTCCTCATTCCTTTTGGTTATGGGTTGTTCGCAACCCATAATTATTTACCTTCCTGTACATAGAACCCATTCCAAACCTTATTCCTCTTGCGTATAGTAGCGGGGTTTATCGCATTACCGGGATGTAGAGTGAGTAATAAAGTGTTCCGCTGGCCAGTACGTGTCTACTATGAAGATACCGATGCAGGTGGCGTAGTTTATCACGCGCGTTATGTGGCCTTCTACGAACGAGCCAGAACCGAAATGTTGCGCGCGCACGATTTTCATCAGCGCGTACTCATGAATGAACATGTTGCTTTTGCTGTTCGTAAAATGACGGTTGAGTATCTTGCCCCGGCACGTCTTGACGATCTACTAGAGGTACAGAGCGAGATCGTCGTGATACGCGGTGCTTCCCTGACATTCGCACAGCGCATTCTTGACTCGTATGGCACCCTGCTGAGCCATGCCGAGGTTTTAGTCGCATGTATCGATTCATTTCAAATGAAGCCTATTGCGCTTCCTAAGTCTATTGTCGCGGAGTTTAAGCAGTGACTGACATGAATATTCTTGATTTGTTCCTGAAGGCTAGCCTTTTGGTTAAACTTATCATGTTAATTTTAATCGGTTTTTCCATCGCTTCTTGGGCGATTATCATTCAGCGTACCCGTATCCTGAATGCTGCGACGCGAGACGCCGAAGCGTTTGAAGACAAGTTCTGGTCGGGGATTGAGCTGTCCCGACTGTATCAAGAAAGCCAGACGCGTCGTGAAAATCTGGCGGGAACTGAGCAAATTTTTTATTCCGGCTTCAAAGAGTTTGCGCGTCTACATCGCGCCAACAGCCATGCGCCAGAAGCGGTGGTAGAAGGGGCATCCCGCGCTATGCGCATTTCTATGAACCGTGAATTGGAAACGCTGGAAACCCATATTCCTTTCCTTGGCACCGTCGGCTCTATCAGCCCTTATATCGGTTTGTTTGGTACCGTATGGGGGATTATGCACGCGTTTATTGCCTTGGGGGCGGTAAAGCAAGCAACGTTGCAGATGGTTGCGCCAGGTATTGCCGAAGCGCTTATTGCTACCGCCATCGGTCTGTTCGCAGCAATCCCAGCTGTAATGGCTTACAACCGCCTTAACCAGCGCGTCAACAAGCTTGAGCAGAATTACGATAACTTTATGGAAGAGTTCATTGCTATCCTGCATCGTCAGGCTTTCTCCAGCGAAGGCAACCGTTAATCGGGAGGTGATATGGCTCGTGCGCGTGGCGGCCGCCGGTCGCTGAAATCCGAGATTAATATTGTTCCCCTGTTGGACGTGTTGCTGGTGCTGTTGCTGATCTTCATGGCAACTGCACCGATCATCACGCAGAGCGTGGAAGTAGATCTGCCGGATGCAACCGAATCCAAGACCGTATCCAGTAACGATAATCCGCCTGTGATTGTCGAGGTATCCGGTGTAGGGCAATACAGTCTGGTGGTTGATCATAATCGTATGAATCAACTGCCTGCGGAGCAGGTGGTGGCTGAAGCGCAGTCACGTCTGACCGCAAACCCGAAAACGGTCTTTCTGATCGGAGGTGCCAAAGATGTTCCTTATGATGAGATTATCAAGGCGCTGAATCTGTTGCATCAGGCCGGTGTCAAATCAGTCGGGTTGATGACACAGCCGATTTGACCGGCGAGTCTGTGAATGATGAAGTCTGTGAGGATGAATAGTCATTTGTCTGGCAAAACTGTTTTTGGGAACCCCTTGTGTTAAAGGCAAACGAACGAAACGATAAGCTAAAGCGAGCCGTCATTATCTCGGTCGTTTTGCACGTTATTCTGATTACGTTGCTGATTCTGAGTTCGCTGAACCAGAAGATGGATGACGCCAGTGGCGGCGGTGGTGGCTCGTCCATTGACGCGGTAATGGTTGATCCTGGTGCTGTGGTCGATCAGTACAACCGGCAACAGCAGCAGCAGAGTGATGCCCGCCGTGCCGAACAGTTGCGTAAGAAGCAGGCGGAACAGCAGGCTGAGGAATTGCAGGCAAAACAGGCAGCTGAACAGCAGCGTCTGAAAGAGCTGGAAAAAGAGCGCCTGCAGGCACAGGAAGAGGCTAAACAACAGGCGCAGGAGCAAGCTGAGCAACGCAAGCAGGCAGAAGAGGCGGCTCAAAAAGCGAAGGAACAGCAGAAACAGGCAGAGGCTGCTGCGGCTAAAGCCAAAGCGGAAGCTGAGCAACAAGCTAAGGCGGCAGCGGAAGCAAAGAAGCAAGCTGAAGAAGAAGTGAAAAAACAGGCGGCTGCCGACGCGAAGAAAAAAGCGGAAGAAGAGGCTAAGGCTAAAGCCGCCGCAGCTGCAGCTGAAGCAAAGAAAAAAGCAGCAGAAGAAGCCAAAGCTAAGGCGGCGGCTGATGCTAAGCAGAAAGCCGAAGAAGAGGCTAAGGCTAAAGCGGCAGAGGCTGCTAAGGAAAAAGCCGCGGCTGAAGCGGCTAAGAAAGCTGAGGCCGCTGCTGCTGCCAAGAAAGCGGCAGACGACAAGAAGAAAGCTGCCGCCGCTGCTGCCAAACAGGCTGGTGAGGTTGACGACCTGCTGGGTGGTCTGGCTTCATCGAAGAATGCGCCTAAAGGCGGTAGTGCTGCTGGTGGTGCCGCACCAGCTGGGGTTGGTAATAATAAGAAGAGTGGGGCATCCGGCGCTGCACTGGATAGTTACGGCAGCCAGGTTCGTACCGCGATTCAGAGCAAGTTTTATGACTGGGAATCCTACAAAGGGCGCACCTGTACGTTACGCATTCGACTGGCTCCTGATGGCCTGTTGATTGATGTGAAAAGTGAGGGTGGTGATCCGGCTCTGTGTCAGGCTGCGATTGCTGCAGCCAAACAGGCGCGGATACCGAAGCCACCTAGCTCTGATGTATATGAAGCTTTCAAAAACGCACCGATAGACTTTAAACCGCAGTGACCCGGTTGCCAGTTGGCGGAGTTTAAGACTATGACTATATCTGGTCGCCGTGCACATCGTGTTTGTTGATATGGGGTTGTTAAAACGCTGCCAGGTTATCGTAGGCGCTGGAGCCGGGATAAGGGAGATGAGATGAAGCAGGCATTAAAAATTGCATTGAGTTTTCTGATGCTTTGGACGGCTGTATTACATGCAGAAGTCCGTATTGAAATTACTCAGGGGGTCGATTCTGCGCGGCCAATCGGTGTTGTCCCGTTCAAATCAACGGGCGGTGCTGTTCCTGAAGAGATAGGTAGCATTGTTGCTGCAGACTTACGTAACAGTGGTAAATTCAACCCGATCGACCCAAGTCGTATGCCGCAACAGCCTGGCAGTGCTGCTGAAGTGACGCCAGCTGCCTGGACTGCTTTGGGGATTGATGCTGTCATTGTTGGCCAGGTCCAGCCGACTGCGGATGGCTATCTGGTTTCTTATCAACTGGTTGATACATCTGGAAATGCAGGTAGTGTGCTGGCCCAGAATCAGTTCAAGGTAACCAAACAGTGGTTACGTTATGCTGCCCACACGGCCAGTGATGAAGTGTTTGAAAAACTGACGGGTGTCAAGGGCGCTTTCCGTACTCGTATTGCCTATGTGGTACAAACCAACGGCGGTCAGTATCCGTATGAATTGCGTGTAGCAGACTATGACGGTTTCAACCAGTTTGTGGTACACCGCTCTCCGGAACCACTGATGTCTCCAACGTGGTCGGCAGATGGCAGCAAACTGGCGTATGTTACCTTTGAAAGTGGTCGCTCCGCGCTGGTTGTGCAGACGTTGGCCAACGGCGACATTAAACAGATTGCTTCTTTCCCTCGCCACAACGGCGCGCCAGCATTCTCGCCGGATGGTTCCAAACTGGCATTTGCTCTTTCCAAGAGCGGTAGCCTGAATTTATATGTGATGAATCTGAGTTCTGGTCAGATTTCTCAGGTGACGGATGGTCGCAGTAACAACACTGAGCCGACCTGGTTCCCTGACAGCCAGACACTAGCCTATACTTCCGACCAGGCTGGCCGTCCTCAGATTTATAAAATCGGTATTAATGGCGGTGCGCCACAGCGTCTGACTTGGGAAGGTTCCCAGAATCAGGATGCTGAAATCAGCAGTGATGGTAAATTCCTGGTGATGGTCAGCTCTAACGGCGGCGCTCAGCATATCGCCAAACAGGATCTGGTAACGGGTGGCGTTCAAGTATTAACGGACACGTTCCTGGATGAAACGCCGAGTATCGCACCCAATGGCACCATGGTAATCTACAGTTCCAAGCAAGGAATGGGTTCCGTGCTGCAACTGGTTTCGACCGACGGGCGTTTTAAAGCGCGTCTTCCGGCGACTGATGGTCAGGTGAGGTTCCCTGCCTGGTCACCGTATATGTAATCAAAATATGTACAATAACCTATTTAAAGGACATAGAAATGCAATTCAATAAAGTGCTGAAAGGCCTGATGTTGGCTCTGCCGGTGCTGGCTGTTGCCGCATGTAGCTCCAACAAACACGCTAATAATGACCAGTCTTCCCTGAATGGCGGCGCTGGCATGGAAAATGGCGGTAACATGTCTTCTGCTGAGCAGGCTCGTCTGCAGATGCAGGAACTGCAGCGCAACAATATCGTTTACTTCGATCTGGACAAATACGACATTCGTCCTGATTTTGCTCAGATGCTGGATGCACACGCAGCTTTCCTGCGCAGCAACCCGTCTTACAAAGTGACTATTGAAGGTTATGCGGACGAACGCGGTACTCCGGAATACAACATCGCACTGGGCGAGCGTCGTGCTAACGCTGTGCAGATGTATCTGCAGGGCAAAGGCGTATCTGCCGATCAGATCTCCGTGGTTTCTTATGGTAAAGAGAAACCTGCTGTTCTGGGTCATGATGAAGCTGCATGGTCTAAAAACCGTCGTGCCGTTCTGGTATACTAAGAGAATCGCATGAGCAGTAACTTCAGACATCACATGTTGAGTCTGTCGTTACTGGTTGGCGTAGCGGTCCCTTGGGCCGCTACTGCCCAAGCGCCAATCAGTAATGTCGGCTCTGGCTCGGTGGAAGATCGAGTCACTCAACTTGAGCGCATCTCTAACGCTCACAGTCAATTATTAACCCAACTCCAGCAGCAGCTCGCCGACACCCAGCGTGATATTGATGGCTTACGCGGCCAGATTCAGGAAAATCAGTATCAGTTGAATCAGGTCGTTGAGCGTCAAAAGCAGATCTATCAGCAGATTGACAACCTGGGTTCTCAGAATGGTGGTCAGTCTTCTTCGGCTGTAAAGTCGGGAAGCTCAGCGGCATCGACTCCTGCGGCGACTGCCGATACAGGAGCGGCGAGCAGCACTAGTGCTGATTCGGCAGCGGCACCTGCCATGACGGGAGATGTCAATACTGATTACAACGCAGCCGCTTCGCTGGTGCTGGAAAAAAAACAGTATGATCAGGCTATTGTAGCGTTTCAGAATTTCGTCAAGAAATACCCTGATTCAACCTACCAACCGAATGCTAACTACTGGTTAGGGCAGTTGTTCTACAACAAAGGTAAGAAAGATGATGCGGCGTACTATTTCGCTAACGTTGTCAAAAATTACCCTAAATCACCCAAAGCATCTGAAGCCATGTTTAAGGTTGGCCTCATCATGCAAGAAAAAGGTCAGACTGATAAGGCCAAGGCAGTCTACCAACAGGTAGTAAAAAACTATCCAAATACTGATGGCGCTAAACAGGCTCAGAAGCGGTTAGAGGGTTTGTAATCCCCTTTCTGGCACAAAAACTGCGCGATATGCGTGGTTTTTGCGCCGGGACGTTCAAGGTATAAGCAGTTGAATGTTTTTTTTGGGAAAAGTGTTGCACAGAAAAATTATATTAGTAATATATGCCGCCGTTGCCAAGGTGATGCTGAATCGCTAAAAGCAACAGCGTTTTTGGGTCGTTAGCTCAGTCGGTAGAGCAGTTGACTTTTAATCAATTGGTCGCAGGTTCGAATCCTGCACGACCCACCAAAAACAAAATGATTTCTATGTAACATTTCTCGTAGCGGGTCGTTAGCTCAGTCGGTAGAGCAGTTGACTTTTAATCAATTGGTCGCAGGTTCGAATCCTGCACGACCCACCACCGCTAAATAAATCCCATTCACAAATTCTTTCGCTGTCACTACAAATATTGTCATGTCGTGCAGGTGACTGCGCTCAGGTTCGAGTCGAGCGGAGCGAGACAACAGCGCATCGCGCTGGCCCGAAGGGCGAAGCCGTAGGCTGAGTCATCCTGCACGACCCACCACCGCTAAATAAATCCCATTCACAAATTCTTTCGCTGTCACTACAAATATTGTCATGTCGTGCAGGTGAGAAGCTGCGCTCAGGTTCGAGTCGAGCGGAGCGAGACAACAGCGCATCGCGCTGGCCCGAAGGGCGAAGCCGTAGGCTGAGTCATCCTGCACGACCCACCACCGCTAAATAAATCCCCATTCTCAAATTTTTTCGCTGTCACTATAAATATTATCGTGTCGTGCAGGTGAGAAGCTGCGCTCAGGTTCGAGTCGAGCGGAGTAATAATACGCACTGCTTACTCATGTTGGGTTTTGTTATATCTCTTTTTGCTTTAGCCCTGTTCCATCACATCATTATATTTAGCGTATAGTAATGGCTTCGTTTCTGACTGAGAGTGATTCCTTTGTCAGCTGGCAAGTCGAAAGATAGGCTTTAAGAGATAATTGATGATGATTGGTCCGGTTATCAATGGTGCAGCCATTCTGATTGGCGGCGCACTGGGTGTGTTATTACACCGCTTTATTCCCCAGCGTATGCGTGATGGTTTGCCGCCTGCATTCGCCATGGTGTCGATTGCGATGGGAGCGACGCTGGTGGTAAAAGTTCACCAGCTCCCGGCGGTTGCGCTGGCGATTATCCTGGGGGTTGGCATTGGAGAGTTTCTACGTCTTGAAGCTGGTGTCCAGAAAGTGGCGATACTGATTGAACGCCTGCTGAGCCGGGTTGTGCCACCGCCGGAGCACAAGCTACCCCCGGATGTGTATAGCCAGAACTTTACCGCGTTGATTGTGCTGTTCTGTGCCAGCGGCACCGGCGTGGTTGGTGCGATGACAGAAGGGCTAACTGGCGACTATCAACTGTTAATCATTAAGTCAGCGCTCGATATTTTCACTGCGTTGATTTTTGCCATTACGTTGGGTGTTGCCGTGATGTCGATTGCCATTCCTCAGTTTTTAGTGCAGACACTGCTGTTTTTCTCAGCCAGGCTGATTATGCCATTTATGAATGATATCACCATGGGAGATTTTGCGGCTTGTGGCGGTATTGTGATGATGGCTGTCGGGCTGCGCATTGCCCAGATTAAAACCTTCGCAGTAGTTAATTTCCTGCCAGCGTTGGTGCTGATTATTCCTTTCTCTCTTTACTGGCACCGTCTGTTTTCCTGATCACCTCGCAGGCGGCCTGCTCAGGCCGCCTTGTGTATCAGTGACATCGTATTTTTAATAAATTAAACACATTTTGTATTTCTGAAATTTCTTAGTAAGGAAATGGCAGACTTTATGACGTTATTACGATATTTTGTTTAGCATATGAAACAATCATTCTCAATAGTGACATTATCTTAACGTCTGCAATTGTGTGGAATTCCATGATGGGCTTGTTTTTTGAACCACTTACTGTCGATTATCCTTTTCCTGCAAAACCCAGGCGGTTATCTGAAGAGGAAAAGCAACAGTTTCGTGACCGTATTAAACATTTGCTGAAAGTGCGTAATGCGGTGTTGGTAGCGCACTATTATACCGATCCGGAAATTCAGTCACTTGCCGAAGAAACCGGTGGTTGTGTGGCTGACTCGCTGGAAATGGCGCGTTTTGGTCGCACCCATGCTGCCAGCACGCTGTTAGTTGCCGGGGTCCGGTTTATGGGGGAAACAGCGAAGATACTCAATCCAGAGAAGACGGTGCTGATGCCGACGTTGGAAGCAGAATGCTCGCTGGATTTGGGGTGCCCGGTTGAAGCATTCAGCGACTTCTGCGATAGCCATCCGGATCGTACCGTGGTGGTGTATGCCAACACATCGGCGGCGGTCAAAGCGCGGGCGGATTGGGTTGTTACCTCTAGCATTGCCGTGGAGTTGATCGAGCATCTGGATAGTTTAGGCGAATCGATTATCTGGGGGCCGGATCGTCACCTTGGGCGCTATGTGCAGCAACAAACCGGAGCCGATATGTTGTGCTGGCAGGGCGCGTGCGTTGTGCATGACGAATTTAAAACCCAGGCGCTAAGACGCATGAAGGCACTATATCCGCAGGCAGCGGTATTGGTTCATCCGGAATCACCCCACAACGTGGTGGAGATGGCAGACGCCGTAGGTTCGACCAGTCAACTGATTCAGGCCGCGAAGCAATTACCGCATTCGGAACTGATTGTGGCGACAGATAGAGGTATTTTTTACAAGATGCAGCAGGCCTGTCCGGAAAAAGTGCTGCTGGAAGCACCGACAGCTGGTGAAGGGGCGACTTGCCGTAGTTGTGCTCATTGCCCGTGGATGGCGATGAATGGGCTTGAGGCGATTGCCACGGCTCTGGAGAAGCCAGAGGTATCCCATCATCACACTATTGAGGTTGACGCCGATATTTGTGAGCGTGCCTTGATGCCGCTGAATCGGATGCTGGAGTTCGCAGTTAAACCCAGGCTGTAGTCAATACCATTCAGGAGTAAAGATGGATTTTTTTAGTACCAGCAATATTCTGGTTCACATCCCATTAGGGGCCAATGGTTATGACCTGTCGTGGGTTGAAGCGCTGGGGACGTTATCCGGTCTGATATGTATCTGGCTGGCTAGTTTAGAAAAGACCGAGAATTATCTGTTTGGTCTGGTCAATGTGTCGTTGTTTGCATTGATCTTCTTTCAGATTCAGTTATACGCCAGTTTGCTGTTGCAGGTTTTCTTTTTCGTCGCCAATTTGTATGGTTGGTACGCATGGAGCCGCACCATAGATGACAAAGCACTGGAACTGCAGGTGCGTTGGTTGCCGCGACGGCAAGCGCTATGGTGGAGTGCGGGATGTGTGGTTGCGATTGTGCTGATGTCACATTATATCGACCCATTTTTTTGCGTACTGACCCGTACCGCTGTGATGTTGATGCAGGCTGTT
The DNA here is from genome assembly GCF_007858975.2 of Dickeya poaceiphila. Taxonomy (GTDB): domain Bacteria; phylum Pseudomonadota; class Gammaproteobacteria; order Enterobacterales; family Enterobacteriaceae; genus Dickeya; species Dickeya poaceiphila. Next base: position 2,828,199 of record NZ_CP042220.2, on the reverse strand, counting down.
GGTTTGGATGTGACGATGCCGACATTGCAACCAGATGCGTTTCCATTCTGGGATTCGGCGATGACGGTATTGTCAGTAGCGGCCATGCTGCTGATGACCCGAAAATATGTGGAAAACTGGCTGTTATGGGTGGTGATAGACATTATCAGCGTGGTGATTTTTGCTTATCAGGGAGTCTATGCCATGTCGCTGCAGTATATGGTGCTGACGCTGATTGCCTTTAATGGCACTTGGCTATGGATCAAAGGTGCGCGAAATAATCGCTCGCAGCCACTGGCCCGAATGATATAGGTTGTGCCGGTTGCTGGTGTATATCCCCGGTTGCGATGGGCTTCGCCTGGTTGAGGTTGCGTAAACCATGTGTAACACGGTTTCCGGTAGCCTGTCTCGAATCTTCTCATTCCTGTGGTTTTATCGTCTGCCGCGCACCAGTGCTCATTGCTTGAGCTGGGTGCGGCACGACCAAATCGTTTCCCGCACGCAGCGGATAGCGGTTAACACACATGGCTATTATTACGCCAATTTTTTAACCGCTTGACTTATAATAATCAGCCTTCAATATAAATAACGATACTTTTATTTTTTCGTTTTCACCTCCGAACAGGCAGGAGACGATAGTCTGTTGCTGCGGAGACATGGACCCATTATGAATTACCAGAATGACGATTTGAGAATTAAAGAAATTAAAGAGTTGCTCCCCCCCGTCGCGCTGCTGGAAAAATTCCCTGCCACTGAGCGTGCAGCACAGACAGTATTTAATGCCCGTAACGCTATCCACAACATCCTCAAAGGTCATGATGACCGTCTGCTGGTGGTGATTGGACCCTGCTCCATCCATGATCCGAAAGCGGCTAAAGAGTATGCGGCCCGTTTGCTGAAATTACGCGAAGAACTGCGTGATGATTTAGAAGTGGTGATGCGCGTCTATTTTGAAAAACCGCGTACCACTGTGGGTTGGAAAGGACTGATTAACGACCCTCATATGGATAACAGTTTCCAGATCAATGATGGCTTGCGCATCGCCCGCCAGTTATTGCTGGATATTAACGATACCGGTTTGCCGGCAGCGGGTGAATTTTTGGATATGATCACGCCGCAGTACGTGGCGGACCTGATGAGCTGGGGGGCGATCGGTGCCCGTACCACTGAGTCTCAGGTGCACCGTGAGCTGGCATCTGGCTTGTCTTGCCCGGTGGGTTTCAAAAATGGTACTGACGGCACCATCAAGGTAGCGATTGACGCTATTAATGCCGCTCGTGCGCCGCATTGTTTCCTGTCGGTGACCAAGTGGGGCCATTCGGCGATAGTCAATACCAGCGGCAACCACGACTGTCATATTATTTTGCGTGGCGGTAAAGCGCCGAACTACAGTGAAGAGCATGTGCAGGCAGTGAAAGTGGGTCTGGAAAACGCGGGCCTGCCAGCACAGGTGATGATCGATTTCAGCCACGCCAACAGCTGCAAGCAGTTCAAAAAGCAGATGGACGTTTGTGAAGATGTATGCCGCCAGGTAGCGGGTGGTGAGAAAGCTATCATGGGCGTTATGGTGGAAAGCCATTTAGTGGAAGGTAACCAGAGTCTTGAAAGCGGTGAACCGCTGGTATACGGCAAGAGTGTTACTGATGCCTGTATTGGCTGGGATGATACCGATAGCTTGCTGCGTCAACTGGCAGCGGCAGTACGTCAGCGTCGCGGCTGATATCCGCTATCGTCAGATAAGAAAAAACCCGGCTAAACCCTGAGGAATCCCCAGTAATGGGCGGAGAGCGTTCAGAATTCTGTGTCACGTTAAAAATTCTACAACGTCATCACGTTATTTAGTCGCCCTTCAAAATAAATGGCCAACTGTGACAATGTCAAATTCCAGCTCTGGATGGGCATTGTCCATTTTTCCTGTGCGTTCATCAGCCCCAGATAAAGCAGCTTCAACAGACTGTTTTCATTCGGGAAAGCACCTTTGGTTTTGGTCAGCTTCCTGAACTGTCTGTGCACCGATTCGATAGCATTTGTGGTGTAAATGACTTTGCGGATATTTGCCGGATAGCGGAAGTACGCTGACAGATTGTCCCACTTGCGTCGCCACGACTGGAGCACCACCGGATACTGCAACCCCCATTTCGCTTCCAGCTCATCCAGTGCCATTTCGGCCGCTTCTTTTGACACTGCACGGTAGACTGGCTTCAGGTCGGTCATGAAGGCTTTATGGTGCTTTGAGGCCACATATTTAATCGAATTGCGTATCTGATGAATGACGCACAACTGCACTTCCGTCTGCGGATAAATGCTGTTTATTGCCTCTGGGAAGCCGGTCAGCCCGTCCACGCAGGCAATCAGAATGTCTTTAACACCGCGATTTTGCAGGTCGCTTAATACCGACAGCCAGAAGTTAGCCCCCTCACTTTCTGACAGATACAGGCCCAGAACTTCCTTTTTACCTTCCAGATTCAGGGCCAGCACGGTGTAAACCGCTTTGCTCTGATAGCGGCCATCTTCCCGAATTTTATAGTGAATAGCGTCCAGCCAGACGAAGGGATAAACCTGCTCCAGCGGGCGCTGTTGCCACTGTTTTAGTTCAGGGATGACTTTATCGGTTACTGCACTGATGGTGGCAGTGGACACGCTGAAGGCATATAAATCTTCGATCTCCCGGCTAATGTCCTGATAGCTCATCCCCAGTGCAAACAGGCGAATGATCTTGTGTTCGATCTCGTCGGATAACGTGGTCTGATGCTTTTTCACCAACTGGGGTTCAAAAGTGCCATTACGATCGCGCGGAGTCGCCAGTTCGAAGCTGCCCGTCGGGGCTTTAATGGTCTTTTTGCCGGAGCCATTTTTACGGTTAGCTTCAACGTCCTGAGCCAGATGAGAGTCCAGTTCCGCAGAGAGGGCAGCTTCCGTTAACTGTTTGATTAAAGGCGTTAAGATACCATCTTTGCCCGTTAATGCCTGACCGGACTGGAGGGCTTTAAGCGCTTTATCGAAATCGAAGGGCTGGGACATATGTCATTCCTTTTTGATTGTATATTACTGGAATGACACAGAATTTCTAACACTCCCCAGCGATATCCCACTAATATTCAAAAATATTACGTCACTACTGACTCAACAGCTTTCATGGTGCGTCATCGCTGTTGACTGGAGTGGCTATCCTTCACAGGCATTCCATGTTCTACGTGCCAGCCTGATTTGCGATGGTCGCTCTATCCCTCTGATGAGCCAGATTGTCCCTTCTGATAAGCAGCAGAGTCCCCATGTCCAAAAGGCTTTTCTGGATGCACTGAGCAACGCCATGACACCGGATAAAAAAGTCATTATTGTGACCGATGCCGGATTCCAGAATGCGTGGTTCCGTCATATCAAAGCTCTGGGGTGGGATTTTATTGGGCGTGTGCGGGGAAACACGCTGCTGCGTTTAAACAGAGTGGGGGAGCGTTGGTTCAGAAGACAGGAACTGAAGGCCAGTAATACCCCGGAATATCTCGGGCCGGGGACATTCGCCCGTGCAGAGTATTCCCGCTGTGATGGTCATTTTTACCTGCATAAAAAAGAGGCAAAAGGCAGAAAACATCACCATGTCCGCTGCCGTATTGAACGTAAATCGCAGGAGCGCGACGGGCGCTCAGCAGCGAAAGAACCCTGGCTTATTTTCAGCAGCACAGACGAGTTTAAGCCACGTGAAGTGATGAAAATTTACAGCCGCAGAATGCAGATTGAACAGAATTTTCGTGACGAGAAAAGTGAGCGCTTTGGTTTTGGTCTGCGAGCCAGCCACAGTGGTACGGCAGGACGCCTGTTAGTGCTGAGTCTGCTTGCGACGCTGGCAACAGCGGTACTCTGGCTTTTGGGTTATGATGCTGAAAATAAAGGATTACATCTCAGATATCAGGCCAACAGTCTGAAATCGCGGCGTGTCATATCGTACCTGACGTTAGCGGAGAATGTCCTGCGACACTCTCCGCTAATGTTAAGACGAACGGTGCTGAGCACCGTTCTTAGCCACCTCGCCAACACTTACCGAAGTATGGTGTTGCTTTATTAGCGCTGATTTTATGGGGATCCCTCAGGGCTAAACCGGGTTTTTTACTACTTTCCCATCATCTGTGCTACAGATGATGTCTTGGCGTATCAGGAATTACTTCGCTTTACCCTGATTGGCTACTGCGGCTGCTTTGGCCGCGATCTCGTCGGCATTGCCCAGATAGTAGCGTTTGATCGGTTTGAAGTTTTCGTCGAATTCATAGACCAGCGGTACTGCGGTCGGGATATTCAGCTCCAGAATTTCTTCTTCACTCATGTTATCCAGATATTTCACCAGTGCACGCAACGAGTTGCCGTGTGCAGCGATGATCACGCGCTCGCCTTTTTTGATACGTGGCAGAATGTTTTCATTCCAGTAAGGCACCACGCGTTCGATGGTCAGCGCCAGACTTTCAGTCAGCGGCAGCTCTTTGTCGCTCAGCGACGCGTAGCGCGGATCGTGTCCAGGGAAACGTTCGTCATCACGGGTCAGTTCCGGTGGAGTAACCGCGAAACCGCGACGCCACAGTTTAACCTGCTCGTCACCATATTTTTCAGCGGTTTCCGCCTTGTTCAGGCCCTGCAACGCACCGTAGTGACGTTCGTTCAGTTTCCAGCATTTTTCTACTGGCAGCCATGCCTGATCCAACTCGTCCAGCACGTTCCACAGGGTGTGAATGGCACGTTTCAGCACAGAGGTGTAGGCAAAATCAAAGCTGAAACCTTCTTCTTTCAGCAGTTTACCTGCCTGTTTGGCTTCATTGACGCCTTTTTCGGACAGATCAACATCCATCCAGCCGGTGAAGCGGTTTTCGTTGTTCCACTGGCTCTCACCATGTCGCACCAGTACCAGCTTAGTTACAGCCATAGCTTAACTCCTTCATATACTAAGATTTCTATGATAACTACGCTCATTATAGGGCCGGAGAGCGGTTATCGGCAATCGCTAGTCATTCAGCCGCCTGATTTATATGCCGCCAAAATGACGATAAATTAAGCGGATTTATCGTTTCAGCTTGTCTGTTTCTCCACCACAGGCGATGGGGAAACAAAAACAGTGCAGAAATTACCCTCATCGACAGCAATGGCGTGCCGACGATGCCGCCGATTCACATGAACCACAGGTATGGCAGCAGTTGGCCATTACTTTTTCCAACGGTGATATTTTTCCACTGCATTGACGACAGGTAAATTATAGTCAAACAGAGACAGCAGCCAGATGCTGCCAAACAGCATAACTGGTAGTGTACCCATAATCATCAGGTGTCTTTGACGCTGTTCAAAAAGGCTCTGACGCGTTGAGTTTGGTGAAGATTTTTCGGCATTTACATGGCCTGCGTGTGACATACCCTCCCTCTATCGCGGTTGTTATTTGCCGGGGAAAAACGGTTACCGGTAAGGAGGAAAGACCGCTACCTATTCCTAAAAGGGATGGCAATTAAGAGAGCCAGTGTACTGGCTCTCTGGTATGCATCAGTCTGCGGGGGCGTCAGTGGGACTGACGGTGAACGCATAACGGGTAAGTGACCGGTAGCGCTTACCGGGTTTCAGCCAGCAGTCGGGTTGTGGCCAGTCCGAATGGTTGGGGCTGTCCGGTAGAAACTCACTTTCCAGCGCCAGCCCGGCATGGTTGGCATAAGGCGACCCATCGCGCGACGGCGTGCCAGCCAGAAAGTTACCGCTGTAGAGTTGCAACGCCGGGGCGCTGGTGTAGACCTGCATGTGGACCTTGCCGTCTGATGACCACAGGTTGGCTGCTGGGCTTTCGATGGAGCCACCGGTGCGATGCAACAGAAAGGCGTGGTCATAACCGCGCACAGCCTGCTGGTCGGCATCGGACAAAAAATCCTGCATCAGGGTCTTGGGCTGGCGGAAGTCGAAACTACTGTTCGCTACCTCCCGCAATGTATCACCGGGGATGCCGTCCTGATTTACCGGCAGATAGTAATCCGCCAGCAGTTGCAGCCGATGATGCCGTGCGTCGGTCAGTTCGCCATCAAGGTTGAAATAGGCATGGTTGGTCAGGCACACCGGGCAGGGTTGGTCTACCTCGGCCTGATACTCAATGTCCAATGCGTTCTGATCAGTCAGTTGATAACTGACCTGTGCGATCAGTGTGCCGGGAAAACCCTGATCGCCATCCGGCGAATGTAACTGGTAGGTGACCTGATCATCACTCTGTTGCAGTATTTGCCAACGCCGCGCATGGAATCCATCTGGTCCGCCATGTAACTGGTGCAGCCCTTGGTTGGCCTTCAGTCGAATTAGCGCATTGCCCTGACGCAGTGTGGCGTTGGCGATACGGTTGGCGTAACGCCCTACTGACGCGCCCAGATAGGCGGTTTGATGCGGGTACTGCTCAGGCGCACACCCTAGCAGCACTTCACGCGTTGTGCCGCCAGACAGCGGTAACTGGCAGGAGAGCCAGGTGGCTCCCCAATCCATCAGCGTCACTCGCGTGCCGTGACGATTTTGCAATAAGGTCAACTGAAAGGGCTGACCATCCGGGGCGAGCGCCGTGTGGGGCGCGCGCGGTTCAACAGGGTCATTCGACATAACCGGCTCCTGGCGAGGCTTGGCAGACGTAACAGGTGGATTGCAATCCGGTTTTCGCCGGATACTCCTGCATTACGGCATTTTGCACCGCTGTTACGTGCTGTTGTGGGATCAACGCCACGATACAGCCACCAAATCCACCGCCGGTCATCCGCACGCCGCCTTCATCGCCGATCACCGCTTTGACGATCTCCACCAGTGTGTCGATAGGCGGCACGGTGATTTCGAAATCATCCCGCATTGAGGCATGAGATGCAGCCATCAGTTCGCCCATCTGGCGCAGGTCGCCGCGCGTCAACGCATCGGCTGCTGCCAGCGTGCGGGCATTTTCGGTAATGATATGGCGTGCACGGCGTGCCACAACCTCATCCATACCGGCTGCATTGGCAGCAAAATCTGCCTCGCTGACGTCACGCAACGCTTTAACCTGAAAATGACGCGCTGCGGCTTCGCACTGCTGGCGGCGAGTGTTGTACTCACTGTCTACCAGACCGCGTTTGACGTTGGAGTTGATAATCATCACCGCCACGTTATCCGGCATCGATACCGCGCGTGTCTCCAGTGACCGGCAATCGATTAGCAATGCATGGCCACGCTGGCCTTGCGCTGAAATCATCTGATCCATGATGCCACAGTTGCAACCGACGAACTGGTTTTCCGCTTCCTGGCCGTTGAGCGCCAGCGCTACATTGTCCAGTGGCAGCTGGTACAGCGCCTGAATGGCTTTACCGACCGCCACTTCCAGCGATGCCGACGAACTCAGCCCGGCCCCCTGCGGCACGTCACCGCTTATCACCAGATCCGCGCCGCCAAAGGCATCGCTACGGGTTTTCAGATGCTTGATGACGCCGCGGACATAATTCGCCCACTGCCACTGCGGATGATGTTCGAACAGTGCATCCAGCGAAAACTGATCCTGCTGGTTGTCGTAATCTACCGCAATCACCCGAATTTGCCGGTCATCGCGTGGTGCGGCGCTGATGGTGGTCGAATAGTTGATGGCGCAGGGCAGAACGAAACCATCGTTGTAGTCGGTATGTTCCCCTATCAGGTTGACCCGGCCCGGCGCCTGTACCGTGAGGGCTGCCGGATAACCGAACTGTTGCTGGAAAATCGCCTGGGTGCGTGCTGATAAGGTCATGCCTGAACTCCTGAATCACGAGAGTGACTGTCGTCACGGTAATGAATGTCGCTGACCGCCCGCAGCCGCTCTGCGGCTTGCTCGGCGGTTAAGTCACGCTGGGTTTCCGCCAGCATTTCGTAACCCACCATGAATTTGCGCACAGTGGCGGAACGCAGCAGCGGCGGATAAAAATGCGCGTGCAACTGCCAGTGTTGCTGATCGCCGTCGGTAAAGGGTGCGCCGTGCCAACCCATTGAGTAGGGGAATGAGGTCTGGAACAGGTTGTCGTAGCGGCTGGTGAGTTTTTTCAGCATCAACGCCAAATCCTGACGCTGTGTCGCGGTGATGTCCGGCAGCCGCAGGATGTGGGCTTTGGGCAGCAGCAGCGTTTCAAACGGCCAGGCCGCCCAGTAGGGCACCACCGCCAGCCAGTGCTCGGTTTCCACCACGTGGCGAGCGCCGTCCTGCAATTCGCGTTGCAGGTAATCAACCAGCAGCGGTGAACCGTGCTGCTGGAAATAGTCGCGTTGCAGTCGGTCTTCCCGTTCCGCTTCGTTGGGCAGGAAGTCGTTGGCCCAGATCTGCCCGTGCGGATGTGGGTTAGAGCAGCCCATTGCCGCGCCTTTGTTTTCAAACACCTGTACCCATGGGTAAGTTTGCCCCAGTTCGGCGCTCTGTTGCTGCCAGGTGGCGACCACCTGCTCCAGTGCGGCGAGCGACAGTTCCGGCAGCGTTTTGCTGTGGTCCGGTGAAAAGCAGATGACCCGGCTGGTGCCGCGCGCGCTCTGGCAGCGCATCAGCGGGTCGCTGTTTTCCGGCGCGGTCGGCGTGTCCGCCATGAGTGCGGCGAAATCATTGGTGAAAACAAAGGTGCCCGGATAGTCAGGGTTGGTATCGCCGGTAACCCGTACGTTGCCGGGGCAGAGAAAGCAGGTGGCGTCGTGCGACGGCAGCGGATCGGAGGATACGCTTTCCTGTTGTCCCTGCCATGGGCGTTTGGCGCGGTGCGGCGATACCAAGATCCACTGACCAGTCAGTGGGTTGTAGCGACGATGCGGATGTTCAACGGGGTCAAAATACGCCATTGGGATACCTTACTTGGTCATTGAAGAACGTTTGTCGTCGAAAAACGTTCTTCATCAAAAAACGCGTGCTGTCATCGAAAAAATTGTTTTCGAAAAAGGGTACGTGCTGAAAAAATGAATTTACCCAGCCATCAGTCCGAAAAACCATTCGGATGGAGGGATTGCCAACGCCAGGTATCAGCGGCCATTTCGTCCAGTGTTCGACTGACGCGCCAGTTAAGTTCGCGGGCGGCTTTTTCTGAGTCAGCCCAGTAAGCGGGCAGGTCGCCGTCGCGGCGGGGCGCGAAATGATACGGCAGCGGTTTGCCGCAGGCGCGACTGAAGGCTTCCACCACTTGCAATACGCTGTAACCGACGCCAGCGCCAAGGTTATAAGTGTGTACGCCGGGTTTGCCGTGCAGAGTGTTCATGGCGGCGACATGACCGTCGGCCAGGTCCACCACATGGATATAATCCCGCACGCCGGTGCCGTCGATGGTCTGGTAATCGTTGCCGAAAATCGCCAACGACTCGCGGCGGCCTACCGCCACCTGGGCAATGTACGGCATCAGGTTGTTGGGCACGCCCTGCGGGTCTTCGCCCATTTCTCCTGTCGGATGGGCACCCACCGGGTTGAAGTAACGCAACACTACCACGCTCCAGTCTGGTTCCGCGCGGTGCAGGTCTTGCAGGATTTGTTCTACCATCAGCTTGCTGCGGCCATAAGGGCTGGCGGGGGTACCGGTGGGGAAACTTTCCTGATACGGAACGTGCGGCTGGTCGCCATATACGGTGGCCGATGAACTGAAAATCAGCGTTTTGACGCCTGCCTGCTTCATGGCGTCCACCAGCGTCAGCGTGCCGTAGACATTGTTGTCGTAATAGCTGATGGGTTCGCGCACGGATTCGCCCACCGCCTTAAGACCTGCGAAGTGGATCACTGCGCCAATATCGTGCTCGGCAAAAATAGTCTGCAACAGACCACGGTCACGGATATCGCCCTGATAAAACACCGGCGTCTGTCCGCTGACATGGGCAATAGCTGTTGCCACACTGGCTTTGCTGTTGCACAGGTTGTCGAGGATAACCGGCTGATGACCGGCGGCGATCAATTGCACACAGGTATGGCTTCCTATGTAACCGCTACCACCTGTAACCAATACTTTCATAATGACCTCTGTTGCAGAAAACTGAGTGAAAAAATAGCATGGATGTAACCGGAAAAAGGTGATCAGCGCCGTAAATAGTGATAGTCGAGGCGAGTGGTTCAGTCTTCGCCTTTTCCCTGGCTTAACGAGTAACCAGCATAGCGCGATGTGAGGACGGTGAAAACAGGTTGTGCTCTGTGGTAACGTTATCACTAACTGGGTTGACGGTTTCGCCTGAAGCGAAACCGTGCTGTGAAGTATTCAGCGTGTTTGTATCAGATAGTGATAGCTGTCGCCGTCTGGTACGAAAGTCAGGCGGTGGGTGATGCAGTCCGGCGCATCTTGCGCATGGTGGGAAACGAACAGTAGTTGGGTTTGTCCCTGACTGATCAGAATATCTAACCAGCGGCGGATAAGCTGACGGTTAAGTGGGTCTAAGCCTTGTAGCGGTTCATCGAGGATCAATAAGGCCGGATGTTTCACCAGTGCGCGCACAATCAGCGCCAGCCGTTGCTGCCCCCAGGACAGTGACTGGAACGGGGCATCGGCCACACTGTCCGGCAGACCGAGCAGCGATAACCACTGTGCCGCCAGAAAACGCTGGCGGTCCGATACTGCCTGATAAATGCCGATGGAATCGAAAAAACCGGACAGGATGACGTTGCGCAGACTGGAACTGACGCGGTACTCCAGATGCAGGCTGCTGCTGACATAGCCGATATGGCGTTTGATGTCCCAGATGGTTTCACCGCTGCCGCGCCGACGACCAAATAGCGTCAGGTCGTTGCTGTAACCTTGTGGATGATCACCGGTGATAAGACTAAGCAGGGTGGACTTGCCCGCGCCGTTCGGCCCGATAATTTGCCAGTGTTGTCCCGGCAATACTTCCCAGCTCAAATCGTCCAGAATACGGCGGTCATTATAGCTCACTACACCGTGCAGCAGACGAATACGGGGTTGATCCGGCGGTAGAGTTGGCCGCTGGCTTGGGTCTTCCGCTTCCGGCAACGTGATACCGGCCAGAGTTTCGCTGTGCGCCAGTTGTGAAACCAGCGCATCGGACAGAACCGTCTCGCGCTTACCCTGTCGCGTCAGGGTGCAATCCGCCAGCACGCCGACCTGGTCGATAAATGCCGGAATGTCCTCAAAGCGGTTGAGAATCAGCACCAGCGTCTGCCCTTGTGCTCCCAGCGACGCCAGCAGGTCGGTTAACTGTGCGCGTGAAGCGACATCCAGACCATCGAACGGTTCATCGAGAATCAGCAAGTCCGGCTGTGCCATCAGTGCCTTACACAGCATGGTTTTGCGGGTTTCACCGGTTGAGAGGTATTTGAAGCGCCGGTCCAGCAGGTGAGCGATGCCGAATTGTGTGGCTAACTGATGGCAACGGTCGGCATCGTGCACGCTGTCCTGAATCACCTCAGCAGTAGTGCGCCCGGTATCGTCCTCGTCGACGCCCAGCATATCGGTGTTGTTACGCTGCCACTCCTGTGACACTAACTGTTGCAGTTGTTCGAAAGAGAGGCGCGCCACACGCTGGAAGTCGCACTGGCGTTGACCGGACAACAGCAGTAATTCGCCGCTGAGCGCACGTGCCAGCGCCGATTTTCCGCTGCCGTTAGCGCCGACAAACGCCCAGCACTGTTGCTGATGCAACCTGAGTTCATCCAGATGCATCATCCGGGTATCGCTTAACCGGAACTGTGCCTGATGGATATGCAGCAATGACATGATGATTCCCTTTGCGAAATAGCAGACCTCTTACGGGTAAAGGGAAGCTGGCGGCTTGTCAAGTTGCTAACGTATTTCTCCGGCGCTGATGTGGAGATAAACAGCTACAGTTGGGTTAACGTGCGATTTTTCTCGGAGGTCAACAAATCGAGTAGCGTCATGCTGAAGCTTTTTACCAACTTGTCATTGACCCACTGAAATCCATTTTTTGCTCCCGTTGGCGTAATAGAGATGATGCCATCAACCGAACGAAAATCAGGCTCTTCGACAGGAGGAAGGGTGCTGTCAGTGGCGGTTTTAACAACAAAGTTATTATTTCCCTGCGCCTGATAAGCGGGAAATGAGGAGCTTAATGGCTCACCGGCATGGGTTGCACCCTGGCCGAATGTGTTGACCACTTCTGCCAAAAAAGCAAAATTGGTTCGATGATTGAACGAAAAGCCCGGATCGAGCTGGTAGTGCAAGAATCCGGTATCTAACGTAGTGGTAGTAATACCTTCACTATTCAGAATCTGCGTGGCGGTAGCGGCATCGGTATCGGTGAAATGAAAGGTCTGTGCACGCCCATTCATGTCGTACATTTTGCCGTTATTTACGCTGACGCTCACACTGCCAAACATGCGGTAGTCTCCCAGGTCTCTCGCCAAATCATCAACATATTGCAAATCCACGCCGGATTGTTGAGCGTTGGCATACAGTGCTGACAGCATGTCCCGGTCTTGATAGGTGAGAAAGTTAACCGATGACATTTTCATCGTGGTTTCAGTCAACTGAGTCTGGACGGTGGGAGTGGCGCTCGAATCACCAAACAGACGAGACATCATCAGCCCCTTGCCGCTGAAGGTTGCCTGCTGAGTATTCGACAGCGGCCCTTGTTGATGATCCGTTTGTGAAAGCGCGCTTTGAGCGACTTTTTGCGTGTTGTCAGATGTATTTTTAACCTGAAAATAGGTGGTGGTATCAGAGCGAATTTCCATGCTGTAACCCTTTGTTAGTCATACTCTGCGATTTGTCACATCATCAAAAATGTGGGAGGCGTTGCTAATAGCTATAGTCCCAGCGAATGCTTTCCTTACGTGAAGGCTATTTGTGACAAAGAATCCTGTTCGGTAGATCCAATAAACGGCAGGGTCAATAAAATATTTAGCAATGTTAATGTATTGGTTGTGTTTACGCCCCCACACCACGACTGAACTTATCTGGCAATTAACACAGAGTGGCAATAATCACCTGGTCGGCATTAAAACTGGCGTAGACGGCCATCTCCGGCTGCAATCCCTGTAGCGCCACGGCATCATTGGGCAGGGTGGCGCACACGACCTCGCCGCCTTCCAGCGTTACCAGCACTTCGCTCTGTGTCGGGCCGGGTTGCAGGTGGTTGATGCGGCCCGGCAATACATTATCGTGAGCGGGCGATGGAACGGTTTGCGGCGTCACCGCGACCCAGGGGGCTTTTATCAGCACCAGCACTTCTTTGCCGCTGGTGAGCTGTAATCGATCGGCGCTCTGCTGGGTCAGTGCGGCCTGAATGCGGGTATGGCCACCCGCCAGCAGGACAGACAGGTGCTGCTGCACCCGTTGCTGGTCGCGCTCCAGTACGGTGCCGAAAAACTGATTGCGGGCGCTGGTTTGCAGCGAAAAACGGGCGATGGCTGCCAGCAGGCTGTCCAGCGGCAGGTCATCGTCTTGCAGAACATCGAAAGCTTTTTGCTGGATTTGCCCCAGCAGCTCATACAATTGCAATAACCGTTCGCCGTAACGCGTCAGCACCGCACCGCCGCCGCCTTTTCCGCCGGTAGTGCGCTCAACGATGGTTTGTTCGGACAACTGATTCATTTCATTAATCGCGTCCCAGGCACTTTTGTAGCTGATATCGGCCAGACGCGCTCCCTGACTGATGGAACCGGTTTGTTTCACCTGTTTGAGCAGCGTGATGCGACGTGGGTCGGCAAAGAGCCGTTGCTGAAGTTTTAGGGTAAGAAGAATTTCTGCTTGCATGAGCACATCCGTATCTGGGCCGCTAATCGTTTGTATTGTCATCGTTTTGCGTCAAACAGGCAAACCGCACAAATGGCCGCTCTAATTCCGGCGATTCAGGTAAACTCGTTAACAGCAATGGGGTGAGGATAGTCTACCCATAAATCCATGAAATGCTGGCGGCGTAACGGCCAGCCACGGTGAAAAATGAGGTCGATATGTTGGAGTTGCTGAAAAGCCTGCTGTTTGCGGTGTGCATGGTGCCGGTCATGATGGCGCTGATTTTGGGGGCTATTTATGGGTTGGGTGAAGTATTCAACCTGTTTTCCGCCATCGGTCATCGTGAGTCGTCAGTAGCGCGCAAATAACCCCTTCTCTGATTTCCTTTTCTGATCAATCCGGCATTTGCCGGATTTTTTTGCTTAAGAACAATGACAAAGCCGTCGAGATTCGGTATTCATCGTTATATCATTAACTACATAACGAAAATGTCAGGAGAGAAAATGAAACCACAATGGACTTATTGGCTGAGCGCCGCCGCGTTAGCGCTGGGTATGAACACGAATACAGCACTGGCGCAGGATAAGGTAACGGTGTTTGCCGCCGCTTCGCTGACCAACGCATTACAGGATATCGCCGCGAAGTATCAGAAGGAAAAACAGGTTTCCATCGTGGCATCCTACGCATCGTCGTCAACGCTGGCGCGTCAGATTGAGCAAGGAGCACCAGCCGATCTGTTCATCTCAGCCGACCAGCAGTGGATGGATTACGCTCAGGACAAGCAACTGACCGAGAACGACACCCGGTTTACCTTGTTGGGAAATCAACTGGTGGTGATCGCGCCTAAGTCCGCTGAAACCAAAGGGTTCAAAATCGACGATAAAACCGACTGGAAAGCACTGCTGAAAGGCGGACGACTGTCGGTGGGCGACCCGGATCACGTACCCGCCGGTATTTACGCCAAAGAAGCGTTGCAGAAACTGAATGCCTGGGATTCATTGTCGCCGTTGATGGCCCGCGCCAATGACGTACGCGCCGCCATGGTGCTGGTAGAACGTGAAGAAGCGCCGCTGGGGATTGTTTACGGTTCGGACGCCGTCGCCAGCACCAAAGTGAAAGTGGTCGGCATTTTCCCGGATAATACCCACGAACCGGTGGAGTATCCGATGGCTATCGTCAAAGGGCACAATACCCCGGCAGTCAATGCCTTCTTTGATTACCTGAAAACACCGAAGGCAGCCGTGGTGTTTAAACAATACGGATTTACGCCGGTTAATGCTGCTCAGTGATTACGAATGGCAGGCGGTTTCGCTGAGCCTGAAGGTATCGGTGGTGGCGGTCAGTTGCAGTTTACCGCTGGGTATTCTGGCGGCCTGGGTGCTGGCGCGTTGCCGCTTTGTCGGTAAATCGCTGCTGGATAGCGTGATTCACCTGCCGTTGGTGCTGCCGCCGGTGGTGATCGGCTATTTGTTGCTGATAGTCATGGGGCGCAAAGGTGTGGTGGGGGGTTGGCTTTACCACTGGTTCGGTTTCAGTTTCAGTTTTAGCTGGCACGGTGCGGCGCTGGCGTCGGCGGTGGTAGCGTTCCCGCTGATGGTGCGTGCTATCCGGTTGGCGCTGGAGGCGGTGGATACCCGGCTGGAGCTGGCGGCGCGTACGCTTGGCGCTGGTCGCTGGCGGGTGTTTTTCACCATCACGCTGCCGTTGACACTGCCGGGTATTATTGCCGGCACTGTACTGGCGTGTGCCCGTTCGCTGGGCGAGTTCGGCGCTACCATCACCTTTGTGTCCAACATTCCGGGTGAAACCCGCACCATCCCGAATGCCATGTATACGCTGATTGAAACGCCGGGCGCGGAAATGCAGGCTGCCCGATTGTGCATCATCGCTATTGTGCTGTCGTTGGTGTCGCTGCTGTTGTCGGAATGGCTCACGCGCTGGAGCCGTAAACGGTTGGGGGGATAATGCTGCAACTGGATTTTACCCAGCAACTGGGTGACCTGACGCTCAGTGTCGCCACCCAGCTTCCCGCCAGCGGGATTACCGCCGTATTCGGCGTATCCGGTGCGGGAAAAACATCGCTGATCAATGCCATTGTTGGCCTGACCCGACCGGATAGCGGGCGGATTCAGCTCAATGATCGGGTGCTGTCTGATCGGACGCAAGGGGTGTTTCTGCCGCCGGAAAAACGGCGTATCGGTTACGTTTTTCAGGATGCGAGGCTTTTCCCGCATTACCGGGTATTGGGGAACTTGCGTTATGGCATGGCAGCGCCGATGCAAGCGCAGTTCGATGACATTGTGGAACTGCTTGGCATCGGACATTTGCTCAAACGCTATCCGTTAACCTTGTCCGGCGGCGAGAAACAACGGGTGGCGATTGGCCGTGCATTGCTGACTGCGCCGGAATTGCTGCTGATGGACGAGCCGCTGGCGTCGCTGGATGCACTGCGCAAGCGTGAACTGCTGCCTTATCTGGAGCGGTTGGCGCGTGAGGTCAACACACCCATTCTGTATGTCAGCCACAGTCTGGAAGAAGTGGTGCGGCTGGCGGATAGGGTGCTGGTATTGGATAAAGGGCAGGTGAAGGCGCAAGGCTCGCTGGAAGAGGTGTGGGCCAGCAACGCCCTGCGTGCCTGGTTGCCGCGAGAAGAGCAGAGCAGCATTCTGAAAGTGACGGTGATGGAGCACCATCCGCATTACGCGATGACGGCGCTGTCGCTGGGCGAACAACCGCTGTGGGTGGGGCGTGTTGACGCGCCGCTTGGTTCAGCATTGCGTATCCGCATCAATGCGGCGGATGTGTCGTTGGTGATGCAGCGGCCAGCAGTGAGCAGCATCCGTAATGTGCTGTCGGCCAGTGTGGTGGAATGCCTTGAGGTCGGTGAGCAGGTTGAGGTCAAGATGGATATCGGCGGACAAATCCTGTGGGCGCGTATTACGCTCTGGGCGCGAGACGAACTGGCGCTGGCTGCCGGGCAGCGTCTGTATGCTCAGGTCAAGAGCGTGTCGATAACAGCATAATGCCTCAACTACGCCCTCGTCCTGGCGGGGGGCGTGACAAGCTCAGACCAGCACCCGATGGCGAATTACCTCAGCGATACCGGGTTGTTCATGGTGATCGATCACCAGATCGGCATGGGCTTTGACGCCGTCGGCGCTATTGCCCATTGCCACACCCAATCCGGCAGCAGACAACATGCTGATGTCATTAAAGTTATCGCCGAATGCCACTACGTCGTTCATGCTAAGTCCCTGAGATTCCACCCAGCGTCGCAGCAACCGGCCTTTACTGTTGCCGGTCTGGGCGATATCCACCTGATCCATCCATGACCATTCGCAGGCCAGTCCCAGCTCTTGTTCAACCTGTTGCGCGAAATCGTTCAGCAGAGCGGTATCGGTGTGGTGGGTGGCGAATTTCCAGATAGAACGGCAGTGGTTGGTGGCGGTCAGCAGGTCATCTACCTTGCGGAACACCGGACGCTGTGATTCAGGCAAATTTTCCGCCCAGGTCTGGGTACGAGTAATGTGACCAGTAAGGTGCTGGTAGAGCATGGCGTCGTCTGCATACATCAGACCGTGAATGGCAAACTGTTGTAACCGCTGTAAGACGTTTTTAGCCTGTGCTGGCGTGAGCGGATTCGCTTCGCTGGCTTGTCCGGTCTGGTAATCGTAGAGGTAGGTGCCATTACAGCAAATTGCCGGGGTATCCAGCTCCAGTGCCTGATAAAACGGGTGGATAGCCGAATGGTGGCGACCGGTCACGATGATGACCTTGATGCCCGCCTGCTGGGCCTGTGCCAGCGCCTGTAGGGATTCCGGTAAAATCGTTTTCTTTTGCGTTAACAGCGTGCCGTCCAGATCGAGGGCAATGATGCGATAAGTCATGGTATTCTCAACGGGTTATCGGGTTCACTTCATTGGGATGGTACACTGGAAGTCATCTGAAGCAACAGGCCCTTTTTCCGTGCTGACTCTCTCGCTGGGAAGCCGGCACCGATAAACGAAAGCCTAGCCTGAGCGTAACGAGGCGCGCCTGTCGCCTCACTGGTGCCAACAAGGAGAATCGAATGCAGCAAGTGGTTTATATCGCCAGTCCGGAAAGTCAGCAGATCCATGTCTGGCAACTCGCTTCCAGCGGGGCGCTGAGCTTGTTACAGGTGGTTGATGTCCCCGGTCAGGTGCAACCAATGGTTATCGCGCCGGATAAGCGCCACCTGTATGTCGGCGTGCGCCCTGAGTTTCGTGTCATTAGCTATCGCATTGACGAAAAAGGGAAACTGAGCGAAGCCGGTGTAGCACCGTTGCCGGGCAGCCCGACGCACCTGTCTACTGATCAGACCGGGCGTTTCCTGTTCAGTGCCTCTTACAGCAATGCTTGCGTCAGCGTCAGCCCGATTGGCGACGATGGCGTAGTACAAGCGCCTGTCCAACAGCTAGATGGGCTGGAAGGCTGCCACTCGACCAATATCGATCCGGCTAACCGCGTGCTGTGGGCGCCTTGCCTGAAGGAAGATCGCATTCGCTTGTATGATGTCGACAGCAATGGCCGCCTGAGCGAACATCAGCCTGCTGAACAGCGTGCTGCCGCGGGTGCCGGGCCGCGCCATATGGCGTACCATCCGAATAACCGTTTCGCCTATTGCGTCAACGAACTGAATAGCTCGGTGGATGTGTTCGAACTGGATGCGCAGGGTGAAGGGCAGCGAATTCAGACGCTAAGCGCGATGCCGACCGATTTTACCGGCACCTGCTGGGCGGCGGATATCCATATCACGCCGGATGGTCGCCACCTGTACACCACTGATCGCACCGTCAGCCTGCTCTCCATTTTCCAGGTATCGGCGCAGGATGGTTTGTTGACCCTGACGGGACATCAGCCAACGGAAGCGCAACCGCGTGGTTTTAACATCGACCACAGCGGCCAGTTCCTGATCGCCGCCGGTCAGAAATCTCACCACATTGAGGTGTACCGCATTCAACCGGATAATGGCGGCCTGACGCCGCAGGCTCGCTACCCGGTCGGGCAGGGGCCGATGTGGGTGTCGGTACTGGCGCTGGACTAATCACCGACGCGCGACGCCTGAATCACGCGCTGCCGGAGGGCAGCGCGAAGGCTTCCAGCGGTTAGCCGCGATATTCGATGATCGACAATCCGGCGTTATAGTCGGTGCTATAGATAATTCCTTGCGCATCGACAAACACATCGCAGGATTGGATCACCTGAGGGCGACCGGGGCGTTTGTCGATCATGCGTTCAGGTGCGGCAGGAACCAGTGCGCCGGTTTCTTTTGGCCGATACGGATTGCTGATGTCGTAAGCGCGCACCCCGGCATTCTGGTAGGTGGCGAAAATCAGTGTCGAGCTGATGAAGCTGCCCGGTCGGTTTTCATGCAAATTGTGCGGACCGAAGTGCGCTCCTTTCTTCACATAATCGGTTTCGTTGGGCTGTGGGAAGGTGGCGATGCTCACCGGGTTGGACGGCTCGCGGATATCGAACACCCAAATTAGCTTTTCCCCGTCTTCCTGATTATCCAGCACGGCTTCATCCAGCACGATCAGCAGGTCGCGGTCCGGCAATGGTAACGCGGTGTGGGTGCCGCCGCCAAAAGGCGGACTCCAGTTGCGATGGCTGATGAGCGTGGGCTGGGTTCGGTCGCTTACATCCAGTAGCGTCAGGCCGCCGTCGCGCCAACTGCCGTAGGCGGTGTCGCCGCTGACAATGGCGTGGTGCAGCGCGTAGCGCTTACCTTCCGGCCAGTTCGGTGTTTCGCCGCCGGCGGTGTGCATACCCGGTAGCCAATAACGGCCAGCGACGTGCGGTTTACGCGGGTCGGCGAGGTCTATGGTCAGAAAAATGTAGTCGCTGTAGCCATCGAGCAGCGCAGAAACATACGCCCAGCGGCCACCGACGTACCAGATGCGGTGGATACCGATGCCATCGAGCGGCAGGAAACTGATTTCACGCGGCTGATCCGGGGTAGAGATATCGAATATCCGTAGTCCGGCACTCCAGTATTTATCCTGCTGGTCGCTGCTCACCGTCTCTGCCACCGAGCGGGTGTAGTAGACTTTTTCTTCGGCGAAGCGGGCGTCGGCGAACAGATCACGTGCGTTGACCACCAGCAGCAGGTCATCGTGGGTTTGCAGATGAATATTCCAGGTGCCCGGTGGTGCGGCGATAAAGCCAGCTGGTTTGGGGTTTTTCGGGTCACGCACATCGACGATGGAAACGCCCTGCGACACCATGTGTCCGATATAGGCGTAACCACGATGAACCATGACCTGCACGCCATCAGGGCGCCCGCCCTGATCACTGTGTCCAATCAGCCGCATGTTGCGGCTGTATTCCGGCATGGGCAGGGGCGCTGATGCCATATGAACCTCCGTTATGACAGACCTTTATTTACTTTTGGCTTCCAGTGTAGCAAACCACGGTGCAATAAAGTCATTGGTCTGGCCCCAGCCTGGGATGATTTTTGCCAGCCCCGTCACGTTGACTGGGCCGGGTTGGCTCAGCAGCAGTGCCTGCGGGATGCTGGCGGCGCGGAATTCGTAGGTTGGCGGTGTCGGCTCGCCGGCTATCTTATTGGCAACCAGACGCAGGTTGACCTTGCCGATCAGTTTCGGATCTACCGCTACGCTCACTTTCCATGGACTATTGGCCTCACGCATCAGTTGCAGATCCTGATTGGAAATGTCGATGCTGTAGAGTTTGATTTCAGTACGACCGTTTTCTTTCAGCGCCTTGTATGCACCCTGGCTGAAGGCATCCCAGGAGCCCCAGATAGCGTCAATTTTGCCTTTCGGGTATTTCGCCAGAATCGCGCCCACTTTGTTGGCCGTGTCGCCCTGTACGTCAGAGGAGACCGCACCGATGGATTCCAGCTCTTTAATGCCCAGATTGTCTTTCAGGATCTGCTGGTAGGCCGTCTGACGACGTTCCATCGGCGGGAAACCGGCCACCCACAGTTTGACAATGTTGGCTTTGCCGTTGAAATCCTTCACCAACTGGCCCAGAGATTCGTTCGCCAGCGACGCATCGTCCTGCTGGGTAACGGTCACACCGGGAATGGTGCGATCCACCGCAGTGTCAAACACGGCTACTTTGATGCCGCTGTCAACAATGCGTTGGATCAGTTCAGTGGAATAGGGCGCACGGCCCTGAGACAGAATGATGCCGTCATATTTCTGGCTGATAGCCTGATTGACGAAGTCCTGAAATTTGGCGTCGTCGCCGTTGCTCAGGAAGGTACTGATCTTGAACCCCAGCTTTTTGCCTTCTTCCAGCACACCGGAAACGAATTGGGTGGTGTTGTCATCTGAACCGAGGTTGCGGATCACGGCGATGCGCACCGGTCCCTGATGGTTGGCGATAGCGGCAGGAACCGGCACGGCAGTGGCGGGTGTCTGCGCAGCCAGCGTGGAGAATGAGGCAGTCAGGCTCAGGGCCAGCAGCGCAACAGGGAATTTTTTCATGTTCAATCCTCGGTGTTGTGAATCAGGTTTGCCAGTTTATGGATATCTTTATGTCTGGATGTCTATTTTAGTGATAAGGAATCATAGCGGGTAACTCTGCGGTGTGCAAAGGGGGCGGATTATGTCGTTTGGGTTTAAGTTATAACTTTTCGTTCAATGGGATACGTGGGCAGGCTGGTGGGAAATATACAGATTTTATCTCATTAATATAAAAATTTAATAAATCGTGTGGTTACTCTCGATACGAGTAAAGAATTATTTATTAAATATGGGATAATAATTCTTGCGCTGTAGTTCTAATGAGTTTACTAGCAACATCTTCCTGGATTAGCATAGCATCTGCAAATTTGTAATATTTTTCACCATTATTGCATATATCATTTAAGGATCGAGTTAGGTCAATTAATATAGAGGAACCATAATGTTCCTCTGCTTTTTTGAATGCATCTATGGGTATTGCTCCCCAGGCATCATACATAGCTAAGATGTCAAATATATCCTTACATTGGCCTTGTAAACATCTATCCGAATTTGCAAGTAACTTTGTATAAAAGCATGTTTCTCTATCAATACAAGGGACAGGGAAAAGAGCACGAGAGTCCCCGACTAACTCATAGTTATCAAAGCTAACTATCTCAAGCTTTATGTTCGTATCTTGCTCACGAATGAATGTTCGAACTGCATATCGGTCGAAGCTAATGTCTCTGGCATAAATGAACTCTTTCTTTACAAGACTGCCAAGTGATGCAGACGTTACCTGCTCCCGGACAGCTTTGTATGCAGCCTTATTTGGACATAAAAAATCAATATCTACGGACTCTCTGTATTCATTTATCTCAAGAGCAATTCGTGTACCTCCACCAAAAAAAATGGAGTTTTCAATAAAAAAGTCGGCATTGAATTTTTCCAATACCGACCTGATTATTTTATGATGCGTTAATTTATATTCGCTCACTACATGTACTCTTTATGCAGCTATGAAAATACCATTACCGTAAAAATTAGTTAGTTTCTCAATAAGAAAACGTTCATTGCTGCTGATATTGTTGGCATCAATAAAACTCCACCGCTCTTCGTACATGCGAAATGCCAAATCTGCGGGGATTTTCTGAGTGTGAAAATCCCACAATACTTTATCCAACTCTGGATAATCGTGTCGAATAATTTCACCCATGATGATCACCTAGCCTACGTTGAATGAAGAACAGTTTAGCCTAGGATAGTATAGCGGTTACTCATTTTTGTTCAAGCGTCATTCATGACGGTACAATGAATCGAACTCTTTTCCCAGCCATTATACAGGCCAGTGGAGAAACGCGCCCAGACCAGCCGGTCGGGCGCGTCTGGTAAGGTTACTGTTCGAAGAAGCGGATATCCTGACCCAGCTTGCACAGGTAGCTTAGGGTATTACCGCGCTGTTGCAGACTGGGCAGATTAAACATAAAGGTCGTGAAGCGCACCGTATTATCCGGCTGTACCTGATAGCGCATGAATTGCTGAATCGGCGTGCCATCGTTGGCAACGGTGAAGTGCTCATCGCTAAACGACAACGTACCGTTATCAATCAGACGATAGGCGTTGATGTGCAGGCCGCCACGAGTTTTGCTGGCTGGTGTGTCATTCTGTGGTGTACAAGCGGACAGATCGATAGTGACGTTAACACTGTTCCCCTTATTCAGGGTAGTAATCACGTCGTCGGCACTGTTTAGCGATCTGGACGCCATAGCTGGCGCGGTGGTAGCAAGCAGCGCTGCGCTCAACAGCAAAGGGGTCATACGAAGCATTCGATGTTCCTCCATGATCGATGATGTGGCTGGCGTCGTGACCATCACGCATGGCGAGAAGGTGCAGGCCGACTACGCACCACGTAGCTGAGTACGTGGCGTGATAATCACGACTTGTCACTGTGTATCATGGTCGAGATGAACGCGCTATTGCTGTTTGTCCGAATAACGACACGTCAGAGGTGTAGACGGGAGGATAATACCGAAGTGGATATGACACCAGGCCGGTGAACCAGCCTGGTGTTAATGGGCTTACTTGATTTGCATCCCCGGTTGAGCGCCGCTGTCAGGGCTTAACAGGAAGATGTCTTTTCCGCCGGGGCCGGCGGCCATCACCATGCCTTCGGAGACGCCAAAGCGCATTTTACGCGGCGCCAGATTGGCAACCAGCACCGTCAGGCGGCCTTCCAGCGCAGAAGGGGCCGGATAGGCGGCACGAATGCCGGAGAATACCTGGCGAGTTTGACCGCCCAGGTCCAGCGTCAGACGCAACAGTTTGTCCGAGCCGTCCACCAGTTCGGCTTTTTGGATCAGCGCGACGCGCATGTCCACTTTGTCGAAATCGGCGAAGTCGATGGTGTCCTGAATCGGTTTGTCGGCCAGTGGGCCAGATGCCGGTTTGGCCACGGCTGCGGCGGCTTCCTCTTTAGAAGCGTCGATCATGCCTTGTACCTGTGCGATGTCGATGCGGTTGAACAGCGCTTTAAACGCACCGACTCGATGGTTTACCAGCGGCTGTGCCAGCGAATCCCAGCGCAGTTCGGCTTGCAGGAAGGCTTCGGCACGTTCCGCCAACGACGGCAGTACCGGCTTCAGGTAGGTCATCAGCACGCGGAACAGGTTGATGCCCATTGAGCAAATTGCCTGCAGGTCGGCGTCGCGGCCTTCCTGTTTGGCGACCACCCACGGCGCTTGTTCGTCCACATAGCGGTTAGCAAGATCCGCCAGCGCCATAATTTCGCGGATAGCCTTGCCGGACTCACGGTTGTGGAAGGCATCGGCGATGGTCTGTGCGGCGTCGATAAAGGTGTGATACAGCGCCGGGTTGGCCAGTTGAGCGGCCAGCTGGCCGTCAAAGCGTTTGTTGATGAAACCAGCGTTGCGCGAAGCCAGGTTGACCACCTTGTTAACGATGTCGGCGTTTACACGCTGCACAAAGTCTTCCAGATTAAGGTCGATGTCATCAATGCGTGAGGAAAGCTTGGCGGCGTAGTAGTAACGCAGGCAGTCGGCATCCAGATGTTTCAGGTAGGTGTCGGCTTTGATAAAGGTGCCGCGCGATTTAGACATCTTGGCACCGTTCACCGTCACATAGCCGTGCACGAACAGGTTGGTCGGTTTGCGAAAACCGCTGCCTTCCAGCATCGCCGGCCAGAACAGACTATGGAAGTAGACGATATCCTTGCCGATAAAGTGATACAGCTCGGTGCTGGCGTCTTTACGCCAGAATTCGTCGAAGCTGAGGTCGCCGCACTTATCGCAGAGGTTTTTAAATGAACCCATGTAGCCGATTGGCGCATCCAGCCAGACGTAGAAATACTTGCCCGGCGCGTCCGGCACTTCGAAACCGAAATAAGGCGAATCGCGGGTAATATCCCACTGTTGCAGTCCGGCGTCGAACCACTCCTGCATCTTGTTGGCGACCTGTTCCTGCAACGCGCCGGAATGGGTCCAGCTTTGCAGCATGTCGCTGAATGCCGGAAGATCGAAGAAGAAGTGTTCTGATTCACGCATCACCGGTGTCGCACCGGACACGGCGGATTTCGGGTCGATAAGCTCCGTGGGGCTGTACGTCGCACCGCACACTTCGCAGTTATCGCCATACTGATCCGGCGCCTTACACTTCGGGCAGGTGCCTTTCACAAAGCGATCCGGCAGGAACATGCTTTTTTCCGGGTCGAATAGCTGGGAAATCGTGCGGTTCTTGATAAAACCGTTTTCCTTCAGCCGACGGTAAATCAACCCCGACAACTCGCGGTTCTCCTCACTGTGCGTGGAGTGATAATTGTCGTAGCTGATGTTAAATCCGGCGAAATCCTGCTGGTGTTCCTGACTCACCGTCGCAATCATCTGCTCTGGCGCCACGCCCATTTGCTGTGCTTTGAGCATGATCGGCGTGCCGTGGGCATCGTCTGCACAAATAAAATGCACCTGATTGCCGCGCATTCGCTGGTAACGGACCCAAATATCCGCCTGAATGTGTTCGAGCATGTGGCCCAGGTGGATCGGACCGTTAGCATAAGGCAGCGCGCACGTTACCAAAATTTTGTTTGCGACTTGAGTCATAGTGGGGAACTTGCTTGTTGGTTGGTGAATAAATAAAGAAGGAATCCAGATGTTACCCCATCGTGCCTTAATGCGTAAACCTTGGGGCGATACGGGTTGCAACAAAACCGCTTCTGCCGGTAACAATGACGAAATCACAAGACTGGCTTCACGTTGGCTGGAAGGTCGATTCAACCCTTTTTTCTACATCGTGAATGTGCGCGATACACCCACGTGCGGGCGTTCTGCTATGCTAAGGCCGCTGTGATAACGACTTTAATTCAAACTCAAGGAGCCGGGATGAACGATAAACTCCCTGCGCAAAACCCAGAGATGTTGCGCGCCATGGTGAATGGCGTACTTTCCTCTTTTTCACACCCGACACTGAAAAATAACCTGACCACGCTTAATGCGTTGCATCACTGTGCGCTGCTGGACGATGTACTGCATATTGAGTTGACCATGCCGTTCGTCTGGCTGAATGGCCTGGCGGATTTGAAAGACAGCGTCAGTGAGGAATTGTTGCGCCTGTGCGGCGCTCGTGAAGTGGAATGGCGGTTGACCCACAACATCGCCACGCTGCGCCGGGTGAATAATCAGGCAGGCGTCAAAGGCGTGAAGAACATTATCGCCGTCAGTTCCGGCAAGGGTGGCGTCGGAAAGTCCAGTACGGCGGTGAACATGGCGTTGGCGCTGGCGGCTGAAGGGGCCAACGTTGGCATTCTGGACGCGGATATCTATGGACCGTCGATTCCTACCATGCTGGGGGCGGCCAGTGAGCGGCCAACCTCGCCGGACGGGCAACACATGGCGCCGATCATGGCGCATGGTCTTGCTACCAACTCTATCGGTTATCTGGTGACCGACGATAACGCCATGGTATGGCGTGGACCAATGGCCAGCAAAGCGCTGCTGCAGTTGCTGCAGGATACGCTATGGCCGGATTTGGATTATCTGGTGCTGGACATGCCGCCGGGCACCGGCGATATCCAACTCACGCTGGCGCAAAACGTGCCGGTCACCGGTGCGGTGGTGGTGACGACCCCACAGGATATCGCGCTGATGGATGCGATGAAGGGCATCGTGATGTTCGAGAAAGTCAACGTACCGGTGCTGGGGATTGTCGAGAACATGAGCGTGCACATTTGCAGCAATTGCGGCCATCTTGAGCCGATTTTCGGCACCGGTGGGGCGCAAAAGCTGGCGGAAAAATACCACTGTGCCTTGCTGGGACAGTTGCCGTTGCATATTTCTCTGCGTGAAGACCTGGACCGCGGCGAGCCGACGGTAGTCAGCCAGCCGGACAGTGAATTTACTCAGTTGTACCGCGAACTGGCGGGGAAGGTGGCGGCCCAGTTGTACTGGCAGGGTGAGGTGATCCCAACAGAAATCGCGTTCCGCGCGGTTTGACCGCCTTAAACGGATACCGTGAAGTTAGGTGCGGTATCCGTTGTTTTCGACATCTGGCATATATAACGGCAGATGCTGTGTGCACCGCGAGTATCCGCCTGCGTAATACTGGCGCGAATGGCGCGAACTCCCTATAATTGCCGCGTCCAGACACCCCGACCATGTTCTGCAATCA
Source organism: Dickeya poaceiphila (assembly GCF_007858975.2). Classification (GTDB taxonomy): domain Bacteria; phylum Pseudomonadota; class Gammaproteobacteria; order Enterobacterales; family Enterobacteriaceae; genus Dickeya; species Dickeya poaceiphila. Next base: position 2,801,471 of record NZ_CP042220.2, on the reverse strand, counting down.
ACCCGTATGCTGCTGATGGCTGTTCTTCGGCGCACGATCCCGTATGAATCGCGCCTGAATCGTTCGGTGTGTGTCCCCCTCCTTCTTTATTTAATCAGGTCCTTATTGCCATGACTGATAAGTCTCGCCAGTGTGTCATCATCGGGATTGCCGGCGCGTCCGCATCCGGAAAAAGTCTTATTGCCAGTACCCTGTACCGCGAACTGCGTGATCAGGTGGGCGATGAACATATTGGCGTTATTCCGGAAGACAGCTATTACAAGGATCAATCTCACCTGACCATGGAAGAACGGGTCAAAACCAACTACGACCACCCCAGTTCGATGGATCACAGCCTGCTGTTGCAACATCTGCAGATGCTTAAGGCCGGTCAGCCGATCGCATTACCGCAGTACAGCTATGTGGAGCATACGCGTTTGCAGGAAACGTTACAGATGGCTCCGAAAAAGGTGATTATTCTTGAAGGCATTCTGTTGCTGACCGATGCGCGACTGCGGGAGGAGATGAATTTCTCCATTTTTGTCGATACCCCTCTGGATATTTGCTTGATGCGTCGTATGTGCCGTGATGTCAAGGAGCGTGGTCGCTCGATGGATTCGGTGATGGAACAATATAAGAAAACGGTGCGCCCGATGTTCCTGCAATTTATCGAGCCGTCCAAACAATATGCGGACATTATTGTCCCGCGCGGCGGTAAGAACCGCATCGCCATTGATATTCTGAAGGCGAAAATCAGCCAGTTCTTTGAGTAAGCGGGTGGAAACGGCATGGCATTTCCGGCGCTGCTGTGGCAGTTTGAAAACCTGCAAGCGTCTTACTGGAGAAGATAATGAGACTGTGTGACCGTGATATTGAAGCCTGGCTGGATGATGGACGTCTGGTGATTACGCCACGTCCTCCGATTGAGCGGATTAACGGCGCAACGCTGGATGTGCGGCTGGGCAATCAGTTCCGGGTGTTTAGCGGTCATACCGCACCGTTCATTGATCTGAGCGGGCCGAAAGATGAGGTGAGCGCTGCGCTGGATCGCGTAATGAGTGATGAGATCAATCTGGCGGAAGGCGAGGCGTTTTTCCTCCATCCGGGCGAACTGGCGCTGGCGGTAACGCTGGAGTCGGTCACGCTGCCGGATAATCTGGTGGGCTGGTTGGATGGCCGCTCCTCGCTGGCTCGTCTGGGACTGATGGTGCATGTGACCGCCCACCGTATCGATCCAGGATGGCAAGGACGTATCGTGCTGGAGTTCTATAACTCAGGTAAGCTGCCGCTGGCGCTGCGCCCCGGCATGATTATCGGCGCATTGAGCTTCGAACCGCTCTCTGGTCCCGCCGCACGGCCATATAACCGCCGTGAAGACGCGAAATACAAGGACCAGCAGGGCGCGGTAGCAAGCCGGATTGATAAAGACTAGCTGGGTCAGGTACGACCGCGAACGAGGATGGCATGAGAAGAGTGTTTACCGCGCTGGTGATTCTGCTGGTGGTGTTGGCAGCAGGCATGACGGCGCTGGTGGTGTTGATCAATCCGAACGATTTTCGGGCCTATATGGTGCATCAGGTTGAGGCGCGTACTGGTTACCGGTTAAATCTGGATGGGGACCTGCGCTGGCATGTGTGGCCGCAACTGAGCATTCTGTCCGGTACTCTGTCAGTAAGCGCGCCAGGCGCGGCAACGCCGGTCATCAGCGCTGAGAATATGCGGCTGGATGTGAAGCTCTGGCCGTTGCTGTCTCACCAACTGGAAGTCAAACAGGTGATGCTGAAAGGCGCGGTGATTCGTCTGACGCCAGACAGTGAGGCGCGGGTAGCCGGTCCGGTGCCGATTGCCCCGGCTGGCTCGCCGTCACCGGAGCCGGAGACGCCGTGGCGTTTTGACATCAACCGGGTAGAGGTGGCCGATAGCGTGCTGGTGTTCCAGCGTAGAGACGCTCCTGCCCTGAATGTCCGTGACATCAACCTGACGCTGGAGAGCGATAACACCCGGCAGGTGCGGGTATCGCTCTCCAGCCGTTTTAACCGAGACCAGCGTGACTTGTCATTTTCACTCGACGCCGTGCTGGGTATGCAAAACTATCCGCAACAGATCGGCGCTGATATCAGCAGTATCAGTTATCAGTTGCAAGGCGCTGGTTTGCCAGCAGAGGGTATCAGCGGTAAAGGGGCGATTCGCGGCAGTTACCAGCGCCAGCCAGAGAAACTGACCGTCAACCAGTTTACGCTCAGTGCCAATAATAGTCAGTTGAACGGATCATTATCCGCTACTTTTGGGACGACGCCGGAATATACGCTGGCGTTGCAGTCGGAAAAACTGGATCTGGATGCGCTGCTGGGACTGGAACCCCCTTCGCAACGTGGCGAAAGCGGCGACAAAACGGTGATTGCTAAACCGGTATTCTCGCACGATCAGCTATCCGAGCCTTATCAGGGGTTACGCAATTCTATTGACCGGGTAACGGTGAGCGCCAATACGCTGGTCTATCATGGAATAACGGTTAACCAGTTTGCCCTTAAAGGCAGTAATCAGCGTGGCACCGTCAAGGTGACTGACTTCAGCGGTCAGGTAGGCGAGGGGCATTTCTCGATACCGGGAACCATGAATGTGAATGCATCTCCCGCTATTACTATTCAACCCACATTGACGTCGGTGACGTTGGCGACACTGTTGCCGCTGTTTGGCCTGCCTGATGGTCTGGACGGTAAACTGAGTCTGCAAGGGCGGTTTAGCGGTGATGATCTGTCACAGCAAGCGTTGATCGCGCAATGGCGAGGCTCTGCTTCGGTGCAGATTGACCAGTTGCGGCTCTCCGGGCTTAACATCCAGCAGTTGATTCAGCAGGCGGTGGCGCGCAACAACAGTAGTATCCAGGTTCCGGACGACTATTCTCGCTATACCGACATTCGGCAAATGCGCGGTGAAGCGATGCTTGATGCAGGCAAACTGGATTTGCAGTCACTATCCGGTCAGTCAGAAGCACTGACGGTGAATGGTGACGGTCAGTTTGATTTGCCTGCACGGCGTTGCGACATCAATATGGATGTACGTGTCACGCAAGGGTGGAAAGGCGATGGACAATGGGTGCAACTGTTGCAGGATACCGCTATTCCGTTCCGTTTGTACGGCGAGTTCGGTCATTTAAGCTACCAGTTGCAGGTCGATCAGTTACTGCGTAAGCGGTTGCAGGATGAGATGAAAAAACGCCTGAATGACTGGGCTGATAAGAATCAGCCGACGCCTAAAACACCGGCGACAGGCATGTGACGAGCATGAAGCGTTTGCAGTGAAGAAGACCTTGCTAAAGGCGGCTCAGGCCGCCTTTGTTGTGCATACATGCTGGTTGACGTTGATACGCCTTGTGGATTACACCTCATAATCCGGCTGTGGGTCGGATTCGGGAATAATCAATACTTTCATGATACGGTGGCTTTCCACCGTCAGTACCCGGAACAGTGTATTATCGATGAGCACTTCGTCGCCTTCCTGAGGAATTTTCTGAGCATACTCCATCAGCAAACCAGCCAGCGTGTGGTAGTCGCGCTTTTCATTCAGTTGCAGCGGGATATACATCAGCAGATCCTCGACCGGCAAATAGCCGTTAGCGGTTAAGGTGCCGTCGTCGTTTTCCTGAATATCATGGCGGGCGTCCAGCTCTTCTCCCTCCAGCGGCAGATTACCGGCAATGGTTTCCATGACGTCGCTCAGGGTGACAACGCCTTCAATAGACCCAAACTCGTCAGCTACAAAGGCGAAATGTGTGTGTGCCTCACGGAATTGCTCCAGCGCTGAAAGCAGTGACAATTGTTCTGGGAAGACCAGCGGTTGGCGAATCAGCGCACGCAGGTTCAACGGCTGCCCGTGTAATTGCTGGCGAAGCAGGTCGATCACATGCACCACGCCCAACGGTTCGCTGGAAGCATGGCTGTCAAACATCACCAGTCGGGTGTGCTGATTTTTTTCCATCAGTTTATAGAAGTTCGCCGGATCGATGTTGACATCCACATGTTCAATATCATGGCGGATGGTCATGATGCTGCTGACTGAACGCTGGGACATGCCGAGCACGCGCTCGATCATGCGTTGTTCCTGCTGGTTGAACACCGGTTGGCCGGGGCTGCCGGTGTTGTCCGCTATACGGTCGGCAGTCTGCTTGTCCAATTCTGCTTCTTCATGCTCGCCGCGCAGTAATCGCAATACGGCTTCAGCTGTACGCTGACGCAATGGGGTTGATGATGAAAGAAAGCGCCGACGGTTGAATTGCGCAAGCTGGTTGAGCATTTCGATCATCACGGAGAAACCAATGGCAGCGTAAAGGTAACCTTTTGGAATCGGGTAGCCAAACGCATCCGCTACCAGACTAAAGCCAATCATCAGCAGGAAACTCAGGCACAGGATCACAATGGTGGGATGCGCATTGATGAAACGTGTCAGGGGTTTACTGGCTAACAGCATCAGGCCGATGGCGATGGTGACTGCTGCCATCATCACTGGCAGGTGTTCGGTCATCCCGACGGCGGTAATCACCGAATCCAGTGAGAAAATGGCGTCCAGTACGACTATTTGGGCGACTACTGGCCAGAAATGTGCGCCCTTGCGCTGGTTTTGCTGTGCCTGATCTTTGCCTTCCAGCCGTTCATTCAGTTCCATGGTGGCTTTAAATAGCAGGAACACACCTCCCACCAGCATAATCAGGTCGCGCGCGCTGAACGGGTGCCCATAAACGGTAAACAGCGGGTGGATCAACGAAACCAGCCAGGAGATGGATGACAGCAGTACGAACCGCATCAACAGAGCCAGCAACAACCCGACAAATCGCGCCCGATCACGGGATTTTTCCGGCAACTTCTCCGCCAGAATGGCGATGAACACCAGATTATCGATACCTAATACCAGTTCCAGAACCACCAATGTGGCCAGACCGGCCCAGATTGTTGGATCAACGATCCATTCCATAGACTGAGTTCACCTTTTTCTTTTCAGGTCGACAGGTGCATAGCGTATCAGGCGTTGCACCGCTCAACCATAACGCGACTGATTACGATTGACGGACATCAAATTACAGAGTGTCACTCATCCGACTTTTTCATGTGAGTAAGATCACAATATTTTCAGCAAGATGGAATGGATTACAGCGCAATTTGTGGAATCAAAAAGTCATCAAATAGGTCAAAAAATAATCCATTTCATTAATTAAGTGCATTATATATCAAATATGGGGATGGACCGGAAAAAGGGGGCAGTAACGACCACTTAATGCGCCAACTGATATGTTGGCCAAATTATTATATGAAAATGAAATATTTATTAAGACATTCCCTATTAATTCAAGTTCATGTTTTATTTATAAATAAACATTATCTTTCATAATGACTACGACATGGGGGATTAGTCTTTTTCCGAAAAGAAACGTCAGAAAGATATTTGTCTTGTTATAAGCAAATATTTTTTACTACTCTCCGGGGTGGCGATATTGACATAACTTTAAAAATATCCAATCCAAATCATTAGATTTGTTAATGTTTTTGCGGATCATCTTTACGAATCAGTTAATGACGAGTCACAGCAATAGCTGGGCGAGTCTGGAACAAAAATGGGACAGCGAGTTGGTAGCTACAAGCCAAGGGCGGTAGCGTACCTGAGTCGATTTACCCAACAGCACAAGCTGGTGTTTCAGGCGATGCCTTCAGGACATTGAAACCGTTTAGCCGCCACAGAGCAGGTGCTGCCGCCTGTCTGGCTATGGGCGAGATGGCAACAATGTCGGTGGGTCCACCGTGAACTTCTGACGTGTGGGCTGTCTGTTACTCACTTGACTGAAAGGCGATGGCGTAAGGATGTTAAACCTGACACTACAATTCATACTGCAGATACAATTAGCAACATTTCCCCAGGCCGACGCATTGTCTGCGCTCGTGCCTTCTTATTCTACCTACAGCGATGTGACCGCTCAGCCTGACGAAACAGGTTGTACCCAACCGATCGATGCTGACGCTTTTTCTCCCTTATCCAGACCAAAAAATAGCCTCATGGCTCATGCGTATTTGGCGTTGTCCCGCATCAGAGCGCAGACGGCAGGTGGTGCTCTGCCAGCAGTTTTCCATCTGAAACAACGGATTATTTCATTCTGAACCGTCATCTGATGAGGGCGGGGGAGGGTAGCTATAAGTCGTTAGATTTTAGGGCGGGTGAAAACATTTCTACTCAAATCTTTATCGAGCAACCCATTAACGAGCAGTGCCTGCCCATCTAATGGGGTATCGGTCAAGCAAGACTGTTCTTTTGTTTCTCACTTTACTAAAAAGCGATGGCATGACGGATGTTAAAACCAACACTGAAAGTTATACCGCTGATGTTGTCGGCGACATTCCTGGCGGGTTGTACGCTAGTGCCAGGTACGCACCTTTCTACCAGTGGAAAAGAGGTCGTAGAACAACCAGATGATGATTTCAATATCAACAAGCTGGTTAATATTTACCCTATCACTCCGTTTCTGATAGAGAAAATGCGCCCTCGACCAGCAATTGCCCAAACTAATCTTGCACTGGAAGAGGAACTGAAACGCTACGAATACCATATCGGTATCGGCGATGTACTGATGGTTACCGTCTGGGATCATCCGGAGTTGACCACGCCGGCAGGGACTTACCGCACCGCCGCCGACACCGGTAACTGGGTTCACTCTGATGGCACTATTTTTTATCCCTATATCGGCAAGATGCGCGTCGTGGATAAAACCCTCACCGAGGTGCGCGACGAACTCATGCATCGGCTGGCGCAGTATATCGAATCGCCGCAGGTGGAAGTGAGTATCGCTGCGTTTCGTTCACAGAAAGCCTATGTGACTGGGGAAGTGATGCATTCTGGTCAGCAGCCCATCACCAACGTGCCTTTGACCATTATGGATGCTATCAACAATGCCGGTGGGCTGAGTGAACTCGCTGACTGGCGCAATCTGGTGCTGACGCATAACGGCAAAGATGAGCGGATTTCTCTACAGGCGTTGATGCAGAACGGCGACCTGTCTCAGAACCGGCTGCTGTACCCCGGCGATATTCTGTTCATTCCACGCAACGATGATCTGAAAGTATTTGTGATGGGGGAAGTGAATAAGCAGTCCACCCTCCGGATGGATCGCAGCGGTATGACGTTGGCTGAAGCGTTGGGCAGCGCAGAAGGGATTAACCAAATGGTGGCTGATGCCACAGGCGTATTTGTCATTCGTCCTCTGCGCGGTAAGCAAGGACCGAAACTGGCCAACATCTATCAACTCAATACGAAAGACGCCACCGCATTGGTGATGGGATCGGATTTCCCGTTGCAACCGTATGACGTGGTGTATGTCACCTCTGCGCCGATAGCGCGCTGGAATCGCCTGATTTCGCAACTGGTACCGACCATCAGTGGGTTTAATGAACTGAGCGAAGGCAGCCTGCGCGTTCGTACCTGGCCTTAGTCGTAGTGGGGGATGTGACGATGTTCAACAGTATTCTTGTCATTTGTGAGGGCAATATTTGCCGTTCGCCGACCGGTGAGCGCTTGCTGAAACAGGTTCTGCCAGAGAAAACGGTGGCATCGGCTGGCTGGCGGGCGATGGAAGGAAAACCGGCTGATGAAATGGCCAGCCTGGTAGCCATCGACCACGGTTTATCGCTGGACGGGCATATTGCGCGTCAACTGACCAGATCGCTGTGTCGGCACTACGACTTGATTCTGGTGATGGAAAAAGAGCACATCGATGCGGTGTGCCGCGTTGCACCGGAAGTGCGTGGGAAAATACTGCTGTTCGGGCACTGGTTTAACCAGCAGGAGATTTCTGACCCGTACCGCAAAAGCCGGGAAGCCTTTGAGTTTGTTTACACCCAACTTGAACAATCTGCCCGCAAGTGGGCGCAGGCGCTGAGCCGTTAACCAGTCAGGGATTACGATGTCAGAGAGAATTACCGTGAAAAAAACCGAAGCGGGCAAGGCGGATGAAATTGACCTGGGTCGTTTGCTGGGAACCGTGTTGGACCACCGCTGGCTGATTATCAGCATCACCGCCATCTTCACCATGCTGGGTATTCTGTATGCGTTGCTGGCAACGCCGGTATATCAGGCAGATGCGATGGTGCAGGTAGAACAAAACATCAGCGATTCGTTGATGAACGATATTTCCAAAGTCTTGCCGGATAGCAAGCCGCAATCCGCTCCGGAAGTCGAGCTGCTCCGTTCCCGAATGGTAGTGGGCAAAACGGTACAGGATTTGGGGCTGGAAATCAGGGCCGAGCAGAAGTATTTCCCGATAGTGGGCAAAGGTATCGCCCGGTTAAGGGATGAATTAAAGGATGAAGAACCCGCCCAAATCGCGTTGTCCCGGCTGTCGGTGCCAAACAGCTGGCTGGATGAAAAAATGACCGTGACTATCCAGGAAGGGGGGACCTACCGATTTATCGCCGGTAAAGATGCGGACTTTATCGGTCATATCGGGCAACTGGAGTCTCATGGTGGTTTTAGCCTGCTGGTCAGTGACACCACGGCTACGCCGGGAACGGTATTTTCGGTCACTAAAAAGAACATGCTGACCGCTATCAACGATATCCAGGACAATTTGACCGTTATGGATAAAGGCAAAGATACCGGCGTACTGCAACTGACGCTGGAAGGGCGCGATCCCAATCTGGTGAGAAAAACGTTGGCGAGTATCAGCAATAACTATCTGCAACAGAATGTGGACCGAAAGTCGGAAGAGGCGGCCAGGAGTCTGGCATTTCTGAAAGAACAGCTGCCGTTGGTGCGAGCATCGTTGGAAACGGCGGAAGACAAACTTAACAAGTATCGTCAGCAGAAAGATTCGGTGGATTTGTCGCTGGAGGCTAAGTCGGTGCTGGACACCATGGTGGATGTCGAGTCTCAGCTTAACCAACTGACGTTCCGCGAAGCGGAAATCTCCAAGCTGTATACCCGCGAACATCCTGCCTACCGATCATTGCTGGAAAAACGCGTCACGCTGGAAAAAGAGCGGGACAATCTGAACCGACGTATCAGCAGTATGCCGAAAACGCAGCAGGAAATTGTGCGACTGACGCGGGATGTGGATGTCGGACAGGAAGTGTATGTCCAGTTGATGAATAAGCAGCAGGAATTAAGCATCAACAAGGCCAGCACCATCGGTAATGTTCGCATTATTGATCCGGCTGTCGTGCAGTTAAAACCGGTTAAGCCGAAGAAAGCGTTGGTGATTGTGTTGGCAACTATTCTTGGCGGTGTGGCGGCTATCGCGTTCGTGCTATTGAAAACCCTGTTGCACCAGGGCATTGAAAGCCCGGAACAGTTGGAAGAACGCGGTATTAATGTCTATGCCAGCGTACCGTTGTCGGAATGGCAACAGAAGAAAGACCGCGAATTCGTCGGCAGGAACCGCAAACGCAACGCGCGTTCTGATTCGCTGCTGGCGGTAGGTAACCCAGCCGATATGGCGCTTGAGGCTATCCGCAGTCTGCGCACCAGCTTGCATTTCGCAATGATGGAAGCAAAAAACAATGTCCTGATGATTTCCGGTGCCAGCCCGGGGATCGGCAAATCCTTTATTAGCGTCAACCTGGGTGCAGTGATTGCTCAGGCCGGGCAACGGGTATTGATAGTCGATTGCGATATGCGCAAGGGATATGCCCACCATTTAATGGGAACGACGCCTGAAAACGGGCTATCTGATGTGTTGTCCGGGCAAATTGACGCGCAGCAGGCGTTACGAACCACGGTGGTGAAAAACCTGTTTTTTATCCCGCGCGGACAGATTCCGCCCAATCCATCAGAACTCCTGATGCACGGCAACTTTACCGCTTTTATCGACTGGGCTACTCAGCAATTCGATATCGTGCTGCTGGATACGCCGCCAATTCTGGCTGTGACCGATGCCGCGATCATTGGCCGACAGGCGGGCACATCGCTGCTGGTGGCGCGGTTTGAAACCAATACGCCGAAAGAAGTGGAGATCAGCATCCGACGCTTTGAGCAGAATGGCGCACCGATAAAGGGAGTGATCCTGAATGCGGTGATCCGTCGGGCGTTGAGTTACTACAGCTATGGTTATGATTCATATCAATATTCTTACGGCGCGGATAAAAACTAGCGGGTGTTGCACATCATGATGGCGAGACACGTCATGGCAGAACACACCGGTACGCTTCATCAAGGTAACAGGGCGGAAAGTGAAAAACCGCGTGTTAAATGAGAAGAGCCTGCGCGTATCGCATAACAAGAGAAGACAGTAGCTGTATTGGATAGCTTTATGGAGGAGTGCCTGACAGTTATCTCTCGCCCCAGGAAGGGCCGTTAGCCTATTTCGTGGAGGCGAAAGTGGGTTCTGAAAGAAAGGGATTAAATACAAGGACAGCTAATATGAAAATCATGATTATCAATACCTTATATCATCCTCATAAAGTGGGTGGCGCTGAAGTTTCGGTCCAGCTATTGGCTGAAACGCTGGCGCAACGCGGGCATCAGGTACAGGTACTGTGCCTGACGCCCGACCCACAGCGTAGTGAGCAGGTTATTAACGGTGTATCGGTGTGCTATCTGCCGTTGGCGAATCGTTACTGGCCGTTTGACGGACAACCGCGCTCTTGCGCTCAGAAAATTTGTTGGCACATAAAGGATTACTATAACCGCGACATGCGCATGGCGGTGATGGACGAAATTCTGGCATTTTCGCCTGATATCGTGCACACCAACAATATCGCCGGATTTTCCGTGTCGGTCTGGTCGGCGGCAAAAGCGTGCGGGGTGAAAATTCTGCATACCAGCCGGGATTACTACCTGTTTCACCATAATGCGACCCTGTTTTCTGAAGGGCAGAATCAGGACCCTGATGCAACGGCTATTCGTATGATGTCGGTGATGAAAAAACGGTTGAGTTGTCTGGTCGACGGTTATGTCGGTATTAGTCAGTTCATTTGCGAGATGCATCGAAAAGCCGGTTTTTTCCCCAATGCGCACCATTCATTTATTTATAACACGGTGCCGGCAGTAGAGTGTGCTGGGGAAAGCGGGACGGCTGGAGCTGATAATCTCCGGCGGATAGGTTTTATCGGCAAGCTTTCGCCAGAGAAAGGGTTCGATGACTTTTGCGCGCTGGCACGGCATTACCGTAACCGATCCGGTTATGCCTTTTATGCTGCGGGACGTGTTACAGAGGATAATCCATTGGTGAGTGAAGCGCGGCAGTGCGGTGTGACATTGCTGGGATTTGCCAGCCCTGGAGAATTCATGCGACAGGTGGATGTGGTGGTGCTTCCGGTGAAATGGCATGAGCCATTTGGGCGGGTGGTGGTAGAAAGCATATTTCATGGAAAAGTGGTGTTGACCAACCGGATGGGGGGTGTTGGTGAACTGGCGTCTCTGCTGCCGAATATCTATTTCATGGAGGAAACCTCGGTGGACAAGGTGATAAAGAATGCCAAACCACTTTGCCCCAAACCGATTGGCCCTGACATGCTGGCGCATTTCACACCCAGTTGGATTGCGCAGAAATATGAACAGGCTTACCGCAACGTGCTTGGTGCCTGATAGAACGTGCTGGCGGATTTCGCATTATGGCGATTAGTACCTGGTTGACTGACAAATAACGATGGACAAGATGCACACTGCTGTCTCTGTCGATAGATTGCCGAAAGTAAGGAAGCGCATAAAGCTGCACGGGAAATCATCGTGCCGTTACCAAGGACGTTGCCCTTGCCAGGCTGTTTTGTAGCTCTGGGTTACTCTATCTCTATCCATCATCACTATTTACTGCGGACATGGCGACCATGCCATTTTATGGCAGAACACGACATTCCGTATTCGTCATGGACAACCCTCATATGCGAATTTTGATTATTAACACGTTGTATCATCCGTACAAAGTGGGCGGTGCCGAAGTATCCGTGCAACTCATGGCAGAGGCGCTGGTCCGGCGACATCATCAGGTGCAGGTATTGTGTCTGACGCCGGAAAGAGAGCGTAGTGAAAAGGTGATTAACGGTGTTGCCGTGTGCTATGTGCCGCTGGCGAACTGTTACTGGCCATTTGATGGGGAAAAAAAGTCTTTCTACCAGAAGCTTCGCTGGCATCTGAAAGATTATTACAACACCGACATGCGTAATACCGTGATGGCGGTGATTCGGGACTTTGCGCCTGATGTAGTACACACCAATAATATTGCCGGATTCTCTGTGTCGGTCTGGTCGGCGGCGAAAGCCTGTGGGGTAAAAATTCTACATACCAGTCGGGATTATTACCTGTTTCACCCTAATACAACCTTGTTTAGACGAGGTCGGAATCAAGATCCAGACGCCACTGATGTTCATCTGCAGTCCTGGTTAAAAAAGCGCTACAGTCGCCTGGTAGACGGCTATGTTGGCATCAGTCAGTTTATCCTGGAACGTCATCATAAGGCGGGTTTTTTCCCTGGCGTACATCAGTCGTTTATTTATGACATTGTACTGCCCGCCGCTCAGTGGCCTGATTCTGATAACGCTGGTGGGGTAACCAGAAGGCAATGGCGTATCGGCTTTATCGGTAAGCTGTCTGAGGATAAGGGATTTGACGAGTTTTGCTTGCTGGCCCGGCATTACCGTCGTCATCCAGACTATGTCTTTTGTGCTGCGGGACGCATCGCACCGGGTAATCCGCTGGTAGAGGAAGCTCGGCGCAGTGGTGTGAAGCTGCTGGGGTTTATCAACATGGAAGCGTTCATGCAACAGGTGGATATTGTGGTGTTGCCGGTGAAATGGCATGAGCCGTTTGGCCGGGTAGTCGTGGAAAGTGTCTTTTATGGAAAGATTGTACTGACTAACCGCATGGGCGCTGTCAGCGAATTATCCACCTTGCTGCCAAATATCTATTTTATGGAAGAGTGCGCGTTTGAAGAGGTTATCAATAAAAAGGTGGAACCCCTTTCTCCAGAAATAGTCAATGCCTTTACGCCGGATGCCATTGTTGGAGAATTCGAAAAGGTTTATATGGATATTTCCATGTCTGAATGCTGTCGGAAAAATTTATCTCCCGCCACAGGGAAAGAATAAATGATATATACCCTAAATAATTCGAGTTTCAGGCAGTCAATGCACCTGCAACTTGAAGTATGACGAGTATACATTCTGATTGGCTGGTTTTTGGATAGGGAGTCTGAAAACAATCACTTTATCTATATTTCAACGGTTACGCCATTCGGCGTAACCGGAAGGGGATGTTATTAATGTATGTGAATACACGTAATTTGCTGGGGCATACTACCGGCGTGCAGCGCTATACCAGAAAAATCATCGATTATATTTCCAGTGCTGGTATTAAAGTGACGTCAATACAGCCTGATAATATTATTTATGGCATAAAAGGACATGTGTGGGAGCAACTTTCTCTGCCACAAAAAATAGCCTCTAAAGAAGTATTATGGTCCCCCTGCAATACCGGGCCATTATTAATTAAAAAGCAAATTGTCACTATTCACGATACCGTACCGTTTGACCATCCTGAATGGCTGAATAAGCAGTTTGTTGCCTGGTACCAATTTATGCAGCCGCGACTGGCAAAAAAAGTGGAGCATATTATCACCATTTCTGAATTTTCCAGAGAACGCATCATGCACCATTTACGGGTGCCGGAGAGCAAAATTTCAGTGATTTACAACGGTGTGGATGTACTACAGCCACCGGCTGACTCCGATGTTTCGGAAAAAAGCACACCGATGGTGGACGGCGCGTATTTACTGTCGGTGGGGTCGTTGGAACCGCGTAAGAATATTCCCCGATTAATTAAGGCATTTCTGCGTTTCAGGCAGGAGTGCAATAGCGACATTCGACTGGTGATTGTTGGTAAGAAAGGGGTATCGCGGGTCTTCGCCGACGATGGTGCAAAGGCGCGAGCCGACAACGACGCGGTGATGTTTACCGGCCACGTCAGTGATAAGGAGCTGGTGAATTTATACCAACATGCGCAGGGTTTTTGCTACCCCTCCATGTATGAAGGGTTCGGATTGCCGCCACTGGAGGCGATGTGCTACGGGCTGCCGGTGCTGACCAGCAACACCACATCAATGAAGGAGTTGTGTGAGCAGCGGGCGATTCTGGTTGACCCACTGTCGGTGGAGTCTATCACCGAAGGTATTTATCAACTGGTCACCGATCAGGGACCGGCTGGGATGAGGGAAAAAGGTAAAGCGTTTGCTCAATCGCTGACATGGAAGCGGTGTGCATCTGAAACGTTACGTGTACTGGAACACTGAGGCCAACGCACGGTGTAACCAAATCGACAGCTGCTTTTCACTTTTCAGGTGTGCAAGAGAATCGATATGAAAGTCAATTTTGTGATTCCGGTTTATAACGGCGGAGATATCTGGGAAAAGAGTGCGGCAGCGCTTCATGCCTGTTTGACGGCTGAAAAACTCTCATCCCAGCAGGTACTGGTGATTGATTCGTCCTCGCGGGATAACTCGCGTGACGTGGCTGCCCGATACGGTTTTCGTTGTCACACGATTACCCCTGCCGAATTTAATCACGGCAGTACGCGCAATCTTGGTGTGGAAATGAGTCGTGGCGATGTGGTGATATTCCTGACCCAGGATGCCATTCCTCAGCACCATTTCATTCGTGAGATGTTATCGACATTTGATGACGGTAGGGTAGCCGTTGCCTATGGTCGGCAGTTGCCGCATGACGATGCCAATCCGCTGGCCCGTCATGCGCGCCGCTTCAACTACAGCACCCGCAGTCATGTTATGGGGCTGATGGATAAGTCGCACTATGGCATCAAGACGGTGTTTAACTCGAACTCGTTTTCGGCCTACAGGAAGACGGTATTCCATCAACTGGGCGGCTTCCCATCCAACACCATTCTCAGTGAGGATATGTATCTGGCGGCTCAGGCGGTATTGGCCGGATACCGGGTGGCCTATGTGGCGCAGGCGGCGGTTAAACACTCACATAATTACACGCCGATGGAAGAGTTTAAGCGTTATTTTGATATCGGTGTATTTCATCACGATGAACAATGGATTAGGGAGGAATTTGGCAGCGCAGGCGGCGAAGGAATGCGATTTATTTTTTCAGAGCTGCGTTACTTGATGAAGGAGAATCACTATCTGTGGATACCTCGTGCTTGTGTGCACAATACCCTGAAAATTGCAGGATATAAGCTGGGGCAGAATTATCGAAAAATACCTCATGGTTTAATCAGGAAACTGAGTATGCATAAAAGATTCTGGCAATAACTTCTACTCGTACAGGTGAACGACTATGGTCAGGAAAAAAGAAAATGTAGTTTATGCAATTCCCTCTCTGGTTTCAGTATTACAGCGTTTTTCTGATATGGCTGTAATATTTATTGGCGTGGTGTTAGCGTGTCTGGTGACAAGAAAAGAGATATCAATGTCGTCTTATTTGATTGCCTTGGTTAGCTTTTCTGTTTTTCAATTGCTGGCGGGGTTTACCCATTTTTATCGTTCATGGCGTGGTGTGGGGATTTATACTGAAATTCGCACGCTGATTATTAATTGGGGGCTCAGTATCACATTCGGTGCCGGTATTCTGTCTTTAGTACCGAATCAATATATTGGTTACCATTTTCACGCGGTCTGGTTTTTATTGACCGTAGTGGGGTTTGTGATATCACGCACCCTGATTCGGGGTATTACACATTATCTGCGCAAGCTGGGTTACAACACGGTCAACGTGGCGTTTATCGGTACGCAACCTGCCGGGCCTTATCTGGCGCAGAGCATTAACCGGGCACCTTGGCTGGGGCTGAATATCATTGGGTATTTTTCCGAAAACAGCCAGTTTCAATACAGCTATGAGCGTAATGGCGTGCGCTGTCTGGGGAATGTAGAAGAGCTGATTCAACGGGCGCATAAAGGGGAGATGGACAAGATTTATATCGCGTTCTCGTTGCAGGAAGCTGAGTTGGTCAACTACCTGATGTCGGAATTGGCGGATACCACCTGCACTGTGATGCTGGTGCCCGATATTCTGGCATTCAATGTGTTGCAATCGCGTAGCGACATCATCAACGGCATTCCGGTGGTGTCATTGTATGACTCGCCGATGAGCGGTGTGAACTGCCTGCTAAAGCGGCTGGAAGATATCGTCACTGCGTCGATGATTGTTGTGCTTATTTCCCCGCTGCTATTGGGTATTGCGCTGATGGTCAAACTGACCTCGCCTGGGCCGGTGATTTTCCGGCAGACGCGTTACGGCATAGATGGCAAAGCGATAGAAGTGTGGAAATTTCGCAGTATGACGGTGATGGAAAACGGTGACACCGTCATTCAGGCCCGTAAGGGCGATAAGCGTATCACGCCGGTGGGGGCATTTTTACGCCGTACTTCGCTGGACGAGTTGCCACAGTTCTTCAACGTCATCCGTGGCGAAATGTCGATTGTCGGGCCACGTCCACATGCGGTGGCGCACAACGAACAGTATCGCAAGCTGATCAAGGGTTACATGTTGCGGCACAAAATGAAGCCAGGCATTACCGGCTGGGCGCAAATCAACGGCTGGCGTGGTGAAACCGACACACTGGAGAAGATGGAAAAGCGTGTGGAGTGTGATCTTTTCTATATCGAAAACTGGAGTGTCTGGCTGGATATCAAAATCATCTTTCTGACAATTTTCAAAGGATTTGTAGGCAAGTCTGCGTATTAACTCATTTCTGGAAAGGTCATTATTCATGAATATTCTTGTAACGGGTGGGGCTGGATTCATTGGTTCAGCTGTGGTGCGCCATATCATTCAGCATACCCAGGATCGGGTAATGGTGGCGGACAGTCTGACCTATGCCGGTAATCTGGCGTCGCTGAGAGACATAGCCTCTGATCCCCGTTTTTTGTTTGAGAAAGTCAACATTTGTGACCGGGATGCGCTGGATCGGGTGTTTAGGGTTTTTCAGCCGGATGCGGTCATGCATCTGGCGGCGGAAAGCCATGTTGATCGTTCTATCGATGGTCCCTCCGCTTTTATTGAAACCAATATTACTGGGACATACACCCTGCTGGAGGCGGCGCGGCAGTACTGGTCAACATTGCCGGAGACGTGTAGGACGGCGTTCCGCTTCCATCATATCTCGACGGATGAAGTGTATGGCGACCTGCACGGTACGGACGATTTATTTACGGAAACCACGCCGTACGCACCCAGCAGCCCATACTCCGCCTCCAAAGCCGCCAGTGATCATCTGGTGCGCGCCTGGCTTCGGACTTACGGTCTGCCGACGCTGGTGACCAACTGTTCCAACAACTATGGCCCGTATCACTTCCCGGAAAAACTGATCCCGCTGATGATCCTCAATGCGCTGGAAGGCAAACCGTTGCCGGTTTACGGCAAGGGCAACCAGATCCGCGATTGGCTATACGTCGAAGATCATGCACGGGCGCTCTATACCGTTGTGACCACCGGTGAGGTAGGCGAAACCTACAACATCGGCGGGCACAACGAGCGGAAAAATATCGAGGTGGTGCAAACTATTTGCTCGTTGCTCGATGAACTGCGGCCTGAGAAACCGGCGGGCATCCGCCACTACGCTGAGCTTATCAACCATGTGACTGATAGGCCGGGTCACGACCTGCGATACGCGATTGATGCGTCGAAAATCTACCGCGAACTGGGCTGGAAACCACAGGAAACTTTCGAATCCGGAATTCGCAAAACGGTGATCTGGTATCTGGCGAACGAGGCGTGGTGGCGCAGCGTTAAAGATGGTTCCTATACCGGTGAACGCTTAGGTTTGCCCCTTTAATCGTCTTCTAGTTAAGGAAAGTTCAATGAAAGGCATTGTACTGGCTGGTGGTTCCGGAACGCGGCTCTATCCGATTACCCGCGGGGTATCGAAGCAACTGTTGTCCGTTTACGATAAACCAATGATTTATTATCCGATTTCGGTACTGATGCTGGCCGGTATTCGGGACATTCTGATTATCTCCACACCAGCGGATTTATCCGCTTATCGTCGGTTACTGGGCAACGGTAGTCGGTTCGGTATCAATCTCTGTTATGCCGAACAACCGTCGCCGGATGGTTTGGCGCAAGCGTTTCTGATTGGCGAAACCTTTATCAGCGGTGACCCCTGCGCGCTGGTGCTGGGCGACAACATCTTCTTTGGGCAGAGCTTTGGCAAGAAACTGGAGAAGGTTGCCGCTCGCACCGAAGGTGCCACCGTGTTCGGTTATCAGGTCATGGACCCTGAACGTTTCGGCGTAGTGGAGTTTGACGAAAATAATCAGGCTGTTTCGCTGGAGGAAAAACCCAGCAAACCGAAGTCCAACTGGGCGGTAACCGGACTCTATTTTTATGACCGTCATGTGGTGGAAATGGCGAAACAGGTTAAACCCTCATCGCGCGGTGAACTTGAAATCACCGCGATCAACGACATGTATCTTCAGCAGGGCAATCTGAACGTGGAAGTACTGGGACGCGGCTTTGCCTGGCTGGATACCGGTACCCATGACAGCCTGCTGGAAGCGTCTCAATTCATCAGCACTATTGAGAAGCGGCAGGGATTCAAGGTGGCCTGCCTGGAGGAAATCGCCTTTCGCAACGGTTGGTTGACCCATGAACAGGTGGCGGATGAAGCGCGTTATCTCGCCAAGACTCATTACGGCCAGTATCTGGCTCAGTTACTGACAGGGATAGAACATGCAAGTTCGTGATACTGCTATTCAGGGCGTAAAAGTTATTGAGCCAAAAGTCTTTGGTGATACCAGAGGCTTTTTTATGGAAACGTTTGAGAAAAATCGCTATCAGGAGATGCTGGATATCGATCTCGACTTTGTGCAGGACAACCATTCCCGCTCGGCCAGAGGCGTACTGCGTGGCTTACATTTTCAGACAGTCAATCCGCAGGGCAAGCTGGTGCGTGTGGTGCGCGGTGAGGTGTTCGATGTCGTGGTAGACATTCGCACTGACTCCCCAACCTACGGCCGCTGGGAAGGCGTCATCCTGTCGGAGGAAAATAAGAAACAGTTTTGGGTTCCGCCCGGTCTGGCGCATGGTTTTGTGGTGCTCTCCGAATTGGCGGATTTTGAATACAAGTGCACTGATTATTACAACCCGGCCCACGAAGGTTGTCTGCTATGGAATGACCCGGATGTCGGCATCGATTGGCCGATTACATCCCCTCTATTGTCGGAGAAAGATAATAAAGGTAAAAAATTTAAGGAGTTATGGGTATGAAAATCTTGTTAACCGGCGCTAATGGTCAATTGGGGCGCTGCTTTCAGGATCGGTTACCGCAAGGATGGTCAGTACTGGCAACGGACAGCGACTCGCTGGATATCACCGACGAGGCGCAGGTGCAGGCGACAGTGGCATCGTGGCAGCCGGATGCGATTGTTAACGCGGCGGCCTATACCGCTGTCGACAAAGCGGAATCAGAACCGGAGTTGGCGGCACGCATCAATGTTGCGGGTCCGGAGTATCTGGCCAGAGCGGCGCGCCAGCGGGGCGCTCGTTTTATCCATGTTTCTACCGACTATGTGTTCGATGGTACGGCGACCCAGCCATATATCGAAACGGACATTACTCACCCGCTGGGCGTGTATGGTCAGACCAAGCTGGATGGCGAGCGCGCCGTGCTGAAGGTAAATCCGGCGGCGCAGATTGTGCGTACCGCCTGGGTGTTTAGCGAATATGGCAACAACTTTGTCAAAACCATGCTGCGACTAGGCCGGGAGCGGGATAGTTTCGGTGTGGTAGCCGATCAGCATGGTTGTCCTACTTATGCCGGCGATATTGCGGGTGCCATCATTTGCCTGTTGCAGCAGCAGGGTGACGGTGGTTTGTATCATTTTTGTGGTGATGAAGAAGTGTCATGGCATGATTTTGCCAGTGCTATCTTCGCCATTGCCGATAAGCAAAAGGTGTTGACTACAACACCGGTGGTAAAGGCGATTACCACAGAGCAATACCCAACGCCAGCCGCGCGGCCAGCTTATTCCTCGCTGAATTGTGCCAAGATCTCCCGGTTTGGTGTACAGCCCTCCGCCTGGCGGGAGGCGTTGGGCATTATCATTCCCAAATTGGTCTGATGACTATCAAGGTGCAGTAAATTCCGGCTACGGATTGCTGCACATCATTCTTGCATTTTCTTAATCTTCAATCTTCGGTTAGCAGAGATGACAGGTCACGATCGGATCAGTATCGCGTTGGCTACCTATAATGGTGGGCGTTACATTAAACAGCAGTTGGATTCCATTCAGCATCAGACGCATCAGGACGTTATCGTTAATGTGTGTGACGATGGCTCCCGTGATAACACACTGGATGTGGTCCGGAGTCATGAGCTTTATCAGCAGGGTAAAATTCGCCTTTATACCGGTGAGGGTGGATTGGGGGCGATGAAAAATTTCCGTCGCGCTATTGCCTGTTGTGAAGACAACTATATTGCGCTGTGTGATCAGGATGATTATTGGGTACCGGAAAAGTTGGAACGGCTGCTGCGCAAGGTCAAATCGCATGAACGAGGAGGGACCATGCCGGTGCTGGCGTTTTCCGATCTGGAGATCGTGAATGCAGCGCTGGAACCGTTGTTTCCCTCTTTCTATCGCGCTTCTATCAAATCTTCTGCGGCCAGCCAGCCGGAAGATTTTGTGGTCAGCAATCATATCCCAGGCTGCGCCATGTTGTTCAATCGTGCATTGAAGCAGTTGGTAGAGCCGATGCCGGACGATATCCGTATGCATGATTGGTGGATTGCGATGATCGCCGCTCATAGCGGCAAGATTGCTTACATTGATAAGCCGCTGATTAAGTACCGTCAGCACGGTAATAACACCGTCGGCGCCCCCGGTATTCTGCGAAAACGTCTGCTGCTGGATAGCCTGCTGTGCCTCAGAGGTTATGCTACGGGGCAGAAACACAGTCGCATGATGTTGGCCGCCCTGAAGCATTTTTGTCAGCAGCATCAGTCTGGTCATGCCGATTTTCTACGTGTAATTCGTGGAGAGGCTGGAGTGCTAAGCAAACTGTCGTTGATGCGACGCGCCCGTAATGGTGAGCGGAGACTGCTGAGCTGTGCAATCTGGTGGATGGTATGAGTGATAAAAAGGCAATAAAGCGCGAAGTTATCTATCTCTATATTATCCAGATTTCCAATATGCTGCTGCCGCTGGCGACCTTTCCTTATCTTGCCAGAGTACTGGGTGCCGAGTATTTCGGTAAACTCAGTTATGCCCAGTCCATCAGCTTTATCGCGCTCTTTATTGTCGATTTTGGTTTTAACTTCTCCGCAGCCAGAAAAGTCAGCGCACATGCTGGTGACATGAGCATTATCAATGCGTTGTACTCCAATGTGCAATCCGCCAAGGCGTTGTTGTTTGTGGTGGTGATGGGAGTAGGGATGGTGGTGGATTCAGTAACGGCCCAGTCGAAGATAGATGGTGTTTTGTTCTTCATGGGCCTGGTGTCGTCGTTGAGTTCGCTGTTATCCGCAGCCTGGTTATTTCAGGGGCTGGGGAAAAACTCCTATTTGGCTATTCTGAATTTAGTTTTCCGCGTATTGGCGCTGGGCCTGATTTTTCCGCTGGTGGATTCGTCAGCGGATATTTATCTGGCGGCGGTTATTCAGCTTTCCCCGCCGGTGTTGGTCGGGGTGGTGATTCAATACCAGCTAAGGCGTCGGGAGTCGGTAAGATGGCTGCCTGGCTGCGTGAGTCGGCAAACGGTGGCAGGTGAAATCAAGGATAGTTTTCACAACTTTTCCGCATCACTGCTCACGCTGGGGTTTACTTATCTGAATCCCGTGGTAATCAAGTTTCTGTTTGGTGATGCCGCGCTTGGTTATTACGCCGTGGCAGACCGGTTGGCATCCGTACTGCGCCAGCTGTATAACCCGATTGTGCAGGGTAATTTCAGCCATATTTGTAGTTTGTACAGCCGACAGGCGTACACGGTGATTAAGACTCAGTTGATGAAAGTGCTGGTGATGTTTTTGTTGCTGACCAGCGGCGCTTTTCTTGGCAATCTACTGGTGGGAACGCCGTTGATCCACTGGGTTTTCGGTAAAGAGTACAATATTAGTCATCTGTTGACGATAATGATCGGCACTCAGTTTGTAATCTCGTTATCGATCATTTTGGTCAACTTGATTATTATTCCTGCCGGGTTAAGTGCCTATCTAAAACGGGTCTATTTCGTCGGCCTGTTATGTCATTTTTCTTATCTGTTTTTCTTTGCCAAATGGTGGGGGGTGTATGGCGTTGCGGTTGCTGTGGGGGCAACTGAATTTATTATCACGCTTATATTCTTTTTTATGGTGATGAAAAAGAATATTCTTGGTAACTAGATATCAGGCGTCCCCCCAATAAAATAACTGCCGCGACAGCATTTAATGATAAATGGACATGCCGTGCATCTGAATGGAATCGTCATTGCAATCCTGTTTTCCAGGAGAGAGAGTCATGATTAAAAATGCAATTCTGGTGGTGTTGTACAATAAAGGACTGGAGTCATCCACAACATTACAAACTTTGATTCAGCATCCATTTAAAAATATCAAGCTGACCATCCATAATAATGGTCCGTTTCGTGTATCTGAAGAAGATAAGTTTTTTATTTATTTGAAAACGATTTATGAGCAGGTGGAGTTGATAAATTGTCTGGAAAATAAGCCATTGAGCCAGGTATATAATCAGTTTGTTGCTAATAATCTGCAGGTGGAACGATGGGTTATTCTTGATGATGATACAACTATTAACGAGGTTTTCTGGTTTCAGGTCGAGCATAGTCAGGCGGATATTGAATGTCCACGGATTATTTCCAGCATTAATTATAAAACCTATTATCCGGTGTCTGAGGGGGAAATTGTACTGAATTATCAGGATCTGGACCCGGCAACGGCTTTCTCTATCGGTTCGGGGCTGATTATCCATCGCCGATTATGGGATGTTTTTAAGCGGCATGGTCTGTCGCTGTTTGATGAAAACTATGCGTTGTACGGCGTTGATGTCAGCGTGTTCCGGCGCATACATCGTTTGAGCGCGTGTGGTGAGAAAATTGTACTGAGAAGTAGTTGTTATCTGGAGCATGAGCTTTCTCGTTCGAAAAAAAAGGAAAGCGAATTCAGAATAGAGGAAAACTTGATCGACCTGGCTATTTCTGCACGTCGTTACCCTCAGTTTCATTTGTATTATCACCTGGGCTGGCGGTTGTTGAAGCAGTTTGTTCAGCTGCGCTTCAAAATTGTAATGATTGCCATGCTGGCTTTTTTTCGTGGCAAACACCCTCGCTGTAGTTAATTTTTTCTACTCGTTATTATTAATAAATATGTCGATGCATTAGGTTGACTTATTTCTGATAACGCCTGAGGTCTAATATAAAGGGGTGAGTTTATTTCCGTTTAGTCAGCGGAATGACACCAATATACCCAAAATAATCCGAGCTGCAGGGGAACTATTATACCTGCGGCTCGACGTATGACGCATATTTAAAGGTGCGATATGTCTAACGTTATTCCTGTCATTATGGCTGGCGGTAGCGGCAGCCGACTATGGCCATTGTCTCGTGAATTATTCCCCAAACAGTTTTTGCCGTTGGGCGATGAGAGTCACTATAGCCTATTGCAAAATACGCTGGCGCGATTAACGGGGGCGCCGTTTTTGACGCAGCAGCGACCGTTGGTCATTTGCAACGAGGAGCACCGCTTTCTGGTTGCTGAACAACTGCGTGAACAACAACAACTGGAAGGCAACATTATTCTGGAGCCTGTGGGTCGCAATACTGCGCCGGCGATTGCGCTGGCGGCTCACCTGAGCATCAAGACTGACCCCGACAGTGTGTTGCTGGTGCTGGCAGCGGACCATCTGATCCAAAAAACCGAGAATTTTCATCAGGCGATCCGGCAGGCGTTGCCTTATGCCCATAAAGGCAAACTGGTGACATTTGGCATTATACCGAGCGCCCCTGAAACCGGTTATGGGTATATCAAAACCGGTGCAGCGTTGTCTGATGGCGGTTTTGCGGTAGACGAATTTGTGGAAAAACCGGATCTGGCAACAGCGGAACGTTACCTCAAATCTGGCGAATATTGCTGGAACAGCGGCATGTTCCTGTTCCGTGCCGCAAAATATCTGGATGAGCTGAAAAAAAATCAACCGGATATTTACGAATTTACTCGTGTAGCCATGGCGCGTAGCCAGCGTGATATGGACTTTATCCGCGTGGAGTCGCGTGCGTTTACCGATTGTTCTGCTAACTCCATCGACTACGCCGTGATGGAAAAGACCCATGATGCAGTGGTGATTGCCTTTGATGCAGGCTGGAGTGATGTGGGGTCGTGGTCGTCACTGTGGGAGGTATCGAAGAAGGATGCGCAGGGTAACGTCAATGTCGGTGATGTGATTGCGCTGGATAGCCATAACAACTACGTTTGCGCCTCTTCGTCGCTGGTGGCGACCATCGGTATCGACGATGCTATCATCGTGAATACTGGGGATGCGCTGCTGGTAGCAGCCAAAGAACGGGCGCAGGACGTTAAAAAGGTCGTGGAGTGTCTGAAAGCGCAAAACCGGCATCAGGTTCGTGATCACGCCGAGTCGTTCCGCCCCTGGGGTAAGATCAGCAATATTGACGCGGGTGATCACTATCAGGTGAAAAAACTCACCGTGCGTCCGGGTCAGGGCTTGTCGCTGCAGCAACATTTTCATCGAGCGGAACATTGGATAGTCCTGTCGGGTACGGCCAGGGTTAATGTCGATGACAACACCTATTTTTTGGCAGAAAACCAGTCCACGTTTATTCAGCCAGGCGCGGTACATACGCTGGAAAACCCTGGCCTGATCGACCTTGTGATCATTGAGGTGCGTTCAGGCCGTTACCTGGAAGAGGACGACGTCGTCCGTTTGCATGACCGCTATGGTCGGGTATGAAGGGGGAAAAGCCGATGTCCGAATTAACCTGTTTTAAAGCTTATGATATTCGCGGTGAACTGGGATCTGAACTGAATGAAAATATCGCCTACCGCATCGGTCGAGCCTATGCCGAGGTGATTCAACCCCGGCGTGTGGTGGTGGGCGGCGATGTGAGGCTGACCAGCGAAGCGCTAAAACGTGCGCTGGCGGATGGCCTGCGCGATGCCGGAGTGGATGTGTATGACATAGGTTTGTCCGGTACCGAGGAAATCTACTTTGCCACGTTCCATTTTGAGATGGACGGTGGGATAGAAGTGACCGCCAGCCATAATCCGATTAATTACAATGGAATGAAGCTGGTGCGTGCCGGTGCTAAACCTATCAGCGGTGATAGCGGACTGAAG
Organism: Dickeya poaceiphila; assembly: GCF_007858975.2. Lineage (GTDB taxonomy): Bacteria > Pseudomonadota > Gammaproteobacteria > Enterobacterales > Enterobacteriaceae > Dickeya > Dickeya poaceiphila. The sequence continues at coordinate 2,776,223 of NZ_CP042220.2, read as the reverse complement.
GATATCCAGCGTCTGGCGCAAGAAAATCGCTTTGCAGCTATAGACCTGCCGCGTCGTGGGGGGTATGAGCCTCTGGAGATATTGAAGCCGTATGTCGAGCATCTGATGGCGTACATTGATCCGCGCAATTTGACGCCGATGAAGATAGTTATTAATAGCGGGAATGGGGCGGCTGGTCACGTGGTGGACGCCCTTGAGGCCGAGTTGCACCGCCATGGCGCGCCGATAACCTTTATCAAGGTTCATCATCAGCCGGATGGCTCGTTTCCCAACGGTATACCTAACCCACTACTGCCGGAGTGTCGGGAGGATACCGCTCGTGCGGTGGTTGAACATCAGGCAGACTTCGGTGTGGCGTTTGATGGTGATTTTGACCGCTGCTTCCTGTTCGATCATCAGGGGCGTTTTATCGAGGGTTACTATATTGTCGGCTTGCTGGCGGAATCGTTCCTGAACAAGGCACCGGGTTCCACCATCATCCACGACCCGCGCCTGACCTGGAATACGGTGGATATCGTCATCGGTAAAGGCGGTAATCCGGTGATGTCTAAAACCGGCCATGCCTTTATCAAAGAACGGATGCGCAAGGAAGATGCCATTTATGGTGGTGAAATGAGCGCGCATCATTACTTCCGCTCGTTCGCCTACTGCGATTCCGGCATGATTCCATGGCTGCTGGTGGCGGAGTTGATCGGCGTGCGTGGGCAATCGCTGTCGCAACTCGTCAGTGAGCGCATGATGGCGTATCCCGCCTCTGGAGAGATCAACTCCTTGTTGACTGACCCGGTTGCAGCGATTGCCCGCGTGCGTGCGGCGTTGGAGCCGCAGGCGTTGGCGATAGATGAAACTGACGGCATCAGTCTGACGTTCGTTGATTGGCGTTTCAATTTGCGTCGTTCTAATACGGAACCGGTGGTGCGGCTCAATGTCGAGTCGCGCCAGAATGTCCGATTAATGGAGGAAAAAACCCGAACAATTTTAGCGCTGTTGCGCCAGTGTTGAGGTGATTTTGGGCACCCTCTGGCTTTTTCGGTGGTTAGCGGGTGCTGAATCAAGGTAGTGAATGGTATTATCTCCGCCATTCAAGTCACGTTAAGAGTTCCTGAATGAAATTTCTTGTTACTGGCGCTGCCGGCTTTATCGGCTTATATACCTGTCAGTCACTCTGCGCTGCCGGCCATACGGTGGTGGGGATAGACAACCTCAACAGCTATTATGATGTATCGCTCAAAGAAGCGCGGCTGGCGAAATTGCGTACGCTGCCGGGGTTCCGTTTTGAGCAGATAGATATTGTGGATAGCCAGGCGATGGCGGCGCTGTTCGCGGCAGAAAAATTCGAGCGTGTTATCCATCTCGCTGCACAGGCTGGGGTGCGGTATTCGCTGGAAAACCCGATGGTGTACGCGCAAAGCAATCTCATCGGCCACCTGAATGTGCTGGAAGGGTGTCGCCATCATGATGTTGGTCACCTGATTTATGCTTCTTCCAGTTCGGTGTATGGGTTGAACAGCAAAACGCCGTTTGCCACTACGGATTCGACCGATCATCCCATTTCGTTGTATGCCGCGACCAAGAAATCCAACGAATTGATGGCGCATTCCTATTCGCATCTGTATGGCTTGCCTGTGACCGGGCTGCGCTTTTTCACGGTGTATGGGCCATGGGGGCGTCCGGATATGGCGCTGTTCAAGTTCACCCGCAACATTCTGGCTGGCGAACCTATCGATATCTACAATCGGGGCGATATGTGGCGTGATTTCACCTATGTCACCGATATCGTAGAAGGCGTATTGCGTGTGGTGGATAAAATTCCCGAACGCAACGCTGAATGGGCGGTGGAAAATGGTTCTTCAGCCACCAGTTCTGCACCATACCGACTCTACAATATTGGTCACGGCAGCCCGGTACGGCTGATGGATTTCGTGACTGCACTGGAGTCGGCGCTGGGGAGAGAGGCGGTGAAAAATTTCATGCCGATGCAGGCTGGCGACGTTTATCAGACCTATGCCGATACCAGCGACCTGTTCGCTGTGACAGGCTATCGACCACAGGTTGGGGTGGAAGACGGGGTACGGGCCTTCGTGGACTGGTACCAGGATTTCTATCAAGCCTGAACGAATTAAAGAGAAATTGGACGGCATGATGCGGCGGACGTTTCTGCGGCTTTGCTATTGTTCTGTGACGGGTACAGCATGTTACCCGGTAGAATGAATGTGGACAGATAATGAAAATTGCAATTGCGGGTACCGGTTATGTTGGCTTGTCCAACGCTATGCTGCTGGCGCAGCATAATGAGGTCGTCGCGGTGGATATCGTCGCCGAAAAAGTAGAAATGCTTAACAAAGGCATTTCTCCTATTGTGGATAAGGAAATCGAAGCTTATCTGCGCAACCCGGCGCTGAATTTTCGTGCTACGCTGGACGCTAATTCCGCCTATCAGGATGCGGAGTTCGTCATTATCGCTACACCAACGGATTACGATCCGAAGACCAATTACTTCAACACCCGCTCGGTGGAAGCCGTGATAAGCAAGGTGCTGGAGGTGAACCAGAATGCGGTCATGATCATCAAATCCACCATCCCGGTGGGATACACCGCGCAGGTCCGCGAACAGTTCGAGACGGAAAACATTATCTTCTCGCCGGAGTTTCTGCGTGAAGGCCGTGCGTTGTATGACAACCTGTATCCTTCCCGTATCGTGGTGGGGGAACGTTCTGAACGTGCCGAGCGTTTTGCCCGCCTGCTGGTGGACGGCGCCATCAAAACCAATATTCCGGTACTGTTTACCGATTCCACCGAAGCCGAAGCGATCAAACTGTTTGCCAATACCTATCTGGCGATGCGTGTGGCCTACTTTAACGAGTTGGATACCTACGCTCAGACGCTGGGGCTGGACAGCAAGCAGATCATCGAAGGCGTCGGGCTGGACCCGCGCATCGGCCAGCACTACAACAACCCGTCGTTCGGTTATGGCGGCTACTGTCTGCCGAAGGATACCAAGCAACTGCTGGCTAACTATGAGTCGGTACCGAACAACCTGATTCGGGCGATTGTTGACGCCAATACCACCCGCAAGGATTTCGTCGCCGATTCCGTGATCAAACGGAATCCGAAGATTGTCGGTATCTACCGGCTGGTGATGAAAACCGGGTCTGATAACTTCCGTGCCTCCGCGATTCAGGGAGTCATGAAGCGTATCAAGGCTAAAGGGATCGATGTGGTGGTGTATGAGCCGGCGTTGCAAGAGTCAGAGTTTTTCCGTTCGCGCGTTATTCACAATCTCGATGAGTTCAAACAGATGTCTGACGTGATTTTGTCGAACCGAATGGCGCCGGAATTGTCTGATGTGATGGAAAAAGTGTATACCCGCGATCTCTTTGGGGCTGATTAGGTGTATTCTGGCATCAGAAAAATTAATGTGGCGTGGTCTTTGCCTCGTCGCGGCAAACAGCAGCATGTTTTTGAGAGAACACGAAATGACAGCATTAAAAGCGATTATCCCCGTTGCCGGCTTAGGGATGAATTTGTTGCCGGCTACTAAAGCGATTCCGAAAGAGATGCTTCCGCTGGTTGACAGGCCGGTAATCGAAAAGATTGTCAACGAATGCGTTAATGCGGGAATTAAAGAGATTGTGCTGGTAACGCACGCCTCTAAGAACGCCATTGAAAACCATTTTGATACCTCTTTCGAGCTGGAATCGATGCTGGAAGAACGTGCCAAGCGCCAGTTGCTGGCAGAAGTCCAGTCTATTTGTCCGCCGGGCGTGACCATTATGAATGTGCGTCAGGGGCAGACACTGGGGCTGGGGCACGCAGTATCCTGCGCTCACCCGATTATCGGCAATTCGCCATTTGTGGTGGTGCTGCCGGATGTGGTGATGGATGACAGTTCCGCCGATCAGTCAAAAGACAATCTGGCGTTGTTGATCTCCCGTTTTGAAGAGACCGGGCACAGCCAGGTGTTGGTAAAACACCGTCCGTACGAGGTACTGCCGGAATACTCCATCGTGGAGTGCGAAACGTCGCTGAATCAGGCGGGCGACGCCTCGGCTATCACCGCGATGATCGAAAAACCGGAACTGGCTCCGGTGGAAGGGTCAGATCTGTCTGCGGTTGGGCGTTATGTTCTGACTGCCGAAGCCTGGCCGATTCTGGAAAAAACGCTGGCGGGCGCGTGGGGACGTATCCAACTGACCGACGCCATTGCCGAACTGATTAAAACCCAGCAGGTTGATGCCGTTCAGATGGCGGGGCGTAGCTTCAACTGTGGCCGTAAAATGGGGTATGTACAGGCGTTTGTTTCCTATGGTTTGCGCAACCCGGAGCTGGGTGATGCCTTCAAAACCAAAATCAAGGCGTTGCTGAGCAAGTATTAATCAACCGTTCAAACCCGATAATGCGTCGGTGTTATCGGGTTTTTTCCGGTCGTTGCTCAGGTAGTTATCCGTATAATCAATAGCATTGTAATTTATTGTGCCGCTTTTTTGATTTTTATTCCGTTTATGTGTCATCCATTCCTTTTGTGGAATTCCTGTCTGATCCCCTGTTGTACCAATAACTACCCACCCAGCCTTAGCTGGGTTACCATGTTAGCCTGCTTTTTGTTGCCTGAGGCGCAATTAGCCGCAGGCAGGTTACCTTCAGACAGGAGTTGTTTTAATGTCCAAACAGCAAATTGGCGTTGTCGGTATGGCGGTAATGGGGCGCAATCTGGCGCTGAACATTGAAAGCCGTGGCTATACCGTATCCGTCTTTAACCGTTCCGCAGACAAAACGGATGAGGTGATTGCAGAGAATCCAGGGAAAAAACTGGTACCGTGTTACACCGTTGAAGAGTTTGTTGAATCTCTGGAAAAACCGCGCCGCATCCTGTTGATGGTTAAAGCAGGTGAAGCGACGGACAAAACCATCGAGTCGCTGAAACCGTATCTGGAAAAAGGCGACATCCTGATCGACGGCGGCAACACGTTTTATAAAGATACTATCCGCCGTAACCGTGAACTGTCTGCAGAAGGGTTTAACTTCATCGGTACCGGTGTTTCCGGTGGTGAAGAAGGGGCGCTTAAAGGCCCGTCTATTATGCCGGGTGGTCAGAAAGAAGCCTATGAACTGGTGGCGCCGATTTTGCAGCAGATTGCCGCCCGTGCCGATGGTGAACCCTGTGTGACTTATATTGGCGCTGACGGTGCCGGTCACTACGTGAAAATGGTGCATAACGGCATTGAGTACGGCGACATGCAACTGATTGCTGAAGCCTACGCGCTGCTGAAACAGGCGCTTGCGCTCTCCAATGATGAGCTGGCGAATACCTTCTCCGAGTGGAACAAAGGTGAGCTGAGTAGCTACCTGATCGAAATCACCGCCGATATCTTCACCAAGAAAGACGAAGAGGGTAAATATCTGGTCGATGTGATTCTGGATGAAGCGGCTAATAAAGGCACCGGTAAATGGACCAGCCAGAGTTCACTGGACTTAGGTGAGCCGTTGTCTCTGATTACCGAGTCGGTGTTTGCTCGTTATCTCTCCTCGCTGAAGAGCCAGCGCGTGGCGGCGTCTACGGTGTTGAGCGGCCCGGTTGCGCAGGCATTCAGCGGTGACAAGGCCGGGTTCGTGGAAAAAGTACGCCGTGCACTGTATCTGGGGAAAATCGTCTCCTATGCGCAGGGTTTTTCCCAGTTGAAAGCGGCATCTGACGAAAACAGCTGGAACCTGAACTACGGCGAAATCGCCAAGATCTTCCGTGCCGGTTGTATCATCCGTGCGCAGTTCTTACAGAAAATCACCGATGCTTACGCCGAAAACGCCGACATCGCTAATCTGTTGCTGGCACCGTATTTCCGCCAGGTAGCCGACGAATACCAGCAAGCGCTGCGTGATGTCGTGTCCTATGCGGTACAACAAGGAATTCCAACGCCGACATTCTCTGCGGCAATCGCCTATTATGACAGTTACCGTTCTGCGGTATTACCCGCGAACTTGATTCAGGCTCAGCGTGATTATTTTGGTGCGCATACTTATAAGCGTATTGATAAAGAAGGTGTATTCCACACCGAATGGTTAGAATAATATTCTCAGAGTATTATTTATTTTATTAAACCGGGTAGAAATATCCGGTTTTTATTTCTCAGTATCTCTTCGTTAATAGTTAAGAACTTTCTGATAATTCATCATCTCATTGTAATTTATTGGAAAATAATAACGCTCTTGCGATTTTTCTTATTTTCTTAATCACTCAAACTTGTTTTTCTTATTCTCTATCTGAATTTTTGTTCGGATCTTACCCATGCGCGGGAATTATTTCATGAAGGATAAGCTGAAATAATTTTTTCACCGGTCATGGGAAAGATCCAACCTGGCTGATTAATTCAGCCAGTCGGGGGACAGGGAATAACTTTCGGTTTTCCCTGCCCGATGTCCTTAACGGGAAATGAAAGGAAATGGTAATGATGAAGAAAATGTTGGCGATCCTGACACTGGCGCTAGCCGTACCGGTAAGCGCCCTGGCAGTTGGGAGTTCCGCTGGGAGTTCCATTTATAGTGGTGGTGTCTCGGCTGGTTCACACGCGTCGAGTTCGGCTAGTGGTAACGGTTCGGGCTATGGCTACGGCTATGGTCATGGGGTGGGTACTGCCATTGTAGGTGGCGTAGTTTCTGCCTCTACCAGTACCTCCACTGGCACTAGCACCAGCACTTCAACCACGACGTCAACTCGCGGTTAATGATGGGCTAATAACCAAGGCCACTTCGGTGGCCTTTTTTCTGCTTCGGGATGTTAAGGCGAGACCCATAACAATGAAAAAAATCATTGGATTAGACTTATTTTGTGTGCTGTTGGTCATTCCTTTAATCCTGCTGGGGCTGACAGGTTGTTCTCAGCAGTTCAGCCAATGGAGTCAGACCTTCCTGTCGGCATTATCAGGACCGAAAGACACCAGCATGACGTCACAACAGGTCGAACAAATTCCTTATGCGTCGGCGTATCTGAAAGTGGGTGAAGCTCCGCGTGTCTTTGTGGTGCTGGCGTTTGTTGATAACCAGCAACTGAAATGGCTGACGGCGGATAAAAATAGAGTCGTCACTCGCTTTGGGCGACTGGTGGAAACACAAGGGTTCGGAGAAGACATTCAGCATGTCGGCAATCTGGATTCCGACCCGCTTAGTCTCGGTTTGCTGAAACCTGATACGCCGAAACAATGGCACACCATTGTCAGCTGGTCGCAAGTATTACGCGGCGGTTATGACGTGCAGTCGGTATTCGAGAACAAAGGCCCGGAAATCCTGACGATACTGAATGAACCGCGCCAAACGGTACGTTTCGACGAACAGGTGACCGTACCCACGCTGAACAAACATTATACCAACCAATACTGGCTTGACCCGGATTCTGGTCAGGTCGTTCAAAGTCATCAGTATATGGGGCCAAACATGGCTTTGGTCCAGTTCACTGTCCTTAGGCCATACATTCAATAAGGTTACTTTATGTCGTTATTCAATCGATTAGTCGCCTTGTTATTGCTGGTGGCTGGAACATCAGGGGCGGCACAACTAACGCTAAATTATGCGGGTGAAACACGGCCTGCCGTGGTGCTGGGTGATGGTACTCGTCTGGATCGGTTTTATGACCAGATAACGTTTCCGGACCAGATTAACTGGCAGAGCGCACTACTTACCAATGAGATGGTGACGAAAAAAGTCACCGAAGAAGGCGAAAAATTGCAGGCCAGACTCTATCAGTTGCAACTGATCTGGCAGGTTAAAGGCAATGGCGACTGGGCTATCGCCGCCTGGTATATGGCGCAGGCATTGAAGCAGGTGAGTATCGCGGGGCGGATTCACGCCAGCCTCGACCCGGATATCGTGCGTATTTCTCAGCGGGATAATCGTCCGTTGGTGGGTAACTATACCCTTTACCTGTCGCCTTACCGGCAGCAGTTCTTTTTGTTCGGGTTAATCAGCACCGGTATCGATATCGGCACGCCGAATGTGTTCAAGGATATTGACCTGCGGCCCGGTTGGTCGGTTGAGCAGTACATCGGCAAACGGCGTTTTCTACCGGGTGGCGATAGCAACACGGGTTACCTGATCTCGGTTGATGGTCACTGGCGCAATGTTCCGCTGGCCATCTGGAACCGCCGGCACCATGAGCCGGCGGCGGGGGAAACGCTATTTATCGGTTTCGATCCTTCTATTCTGCCTGAGGGCTTCACCTCGTTGAATGCGCAGATTGCTGACTATCTTGCCAACCGGATTCCACACTAATGACTAATAACACAACTTTGACATTACGCTGTCTGTCGCTGGCGATAGGCAGCGCATTAGGGGCGCCCGCGTGGGCAACGGGTGCGGACAGTAGCGAAGCGGCGAATCGCAGCAGCTATTATCAGCCTGCCGGGGTATCGCAGATGGACTTTGGCGGCGTTGGGTTATGGCAGATGCCGACGGCACGTATGGCCGATACCGGCGAGTTCAGCGCCAGTTACCGCGATAACCAGGAATATCGTCGCTACGCCATTTCGTTACAGGTGCTCGACTGGCTGGAGGCGACGCTACGATATACCGACATCCGCACCCGGCCTTACAGCAACGTTCCCGGCTTCAGCGGTGATCAGACCTACAAAGACAAAAGTTTTGACGTCAAGGCGCGACTTTGGCAGGAAAGTCGCTGGCTACCGCAAGTCTCGCTGGGGTTGCGTGATATTGCCGGTACGGGCTTGTTCGACAGTGAATATCTGGTGGCCAGCAAGCGCTGGGGACCTGTCGATTTCACGCTGGGTATGGGCTGGGGCAACATGGCACAGAGCGGCAATATTACTAACCCAGCCTGTCGTCTGGCATCAGGATTCTGTACCCGTCCTACCTCTACCGAAACCGGGCAGTTTGCGGTGAAGAACTTTTTTCACGGGCCTGCGGCGCTGTTTGCCGGGCTGGAGTACCAAACGCCGTGGGACCCGTTGCGGCTCAAGCTGGAATATGACAGCAACGATTACAGCCAGGAAGCGGCAGATCAGACGCGCCCTGCATCGCAGCACATCAAGCAGGATTCGCCGATTAACGTTGGGCTGGTGTATCGCGCCACTGACTGGCTGGATACCTCGCTGTCGTGGGAACGTGGCAACACCCTGATGTGGGGGTTCACGCTGAATACCAACTTTAACCGGTTGCGGCCCTTTCATCCTGATGACGAACCACCGGTGTATTTGCCGGCGAAAAATACACCGGGTGGAACCGACTGGCAGCGTGTTTCACAAGAGCTGGATAAAAAGGCCGGCTTTGCCCAACCGGATATTTATGCTGATGATCAGCAGGTCACCGTGGTGGCGGAGCAATATAAATATAATAGCGATGCCGAAGCCAGCCGACGTGCGGCAACGGTACTGGCTAATAATCTGCCGGACAAGGTTACTCAGTACCATATCGTTACCCGCAGCGGCCCGCTGACGACCACCAGCACCAGAGTGGATGCCAGCGCGTTGCGTCAACTGGAGTCCGGCAGTACGCCGTTGGGTGTGGATGAACCGAATCCCTATCACGTCGAACCGTTGCCGGAACCACGTGGCCGGCAGGTGTTGCACACGGCTCCACCGCGCTTTTCTTATGGCATTGACCCCTCGCTTCAGCAGTCGTTTGGCGGCCCGGAATCGTTCTATATGTACCAGTTGTCAGCCAATGCCAGCGCCGATTTCCGCATGACGGAGAACTGGCGGTTGGGGGGTACGGTGAATATCAATTTGCTCAACAACTATGACCGGTTCAACTACAAATCTCCCCCGCTGGATGGTGCGGCGTTGCCACGGGTTCGAACGCATATTCGTGAGTACGTGACCGCTTCTGATGTCTTACTGACCAATCTGCAACTGTCGCGTTATGATCATCCGGCACGCGACTGGTATACCCAGGCTTATGGCGGCTATCTGGAAATGATGTATGCCGGGGTAGGGGGCGAGGTGTTGTATCGGCCTTTTGGCAGCCGTTGGGCGGTGGGTATAGACGTCAACCACGTCAAGCAGCGAGACTGGAACGATCCGCAGCGCCTGAGCGATTACAGTGTTACTACCGGTCACCTGACTACCTACTGGTCACTGCCGTTCGTTGAAGGCGGGTTGGCGAAAATCAGTGTCGGGCGCTATCTGGCCGGCGATAAAGGCGTCACGCTGGATCTGTCGCGCCGTTTCGACAGCGGGATCGTCGCCGGTGCCTTTGCCACTGTCACCAATGTCAGCGCCAAAGACTATGGTGAAGGCAGCTTCACCAAAGGCATCTATTTCACTATTCCGTTTGATTTGCTGTTTAACTCGCCGACTACCCGCCACGGCTCCATCGGTTGGGTACCACTGACTCGTGATGGTGGGCAGATGCTGAATCGGCGCGATGTGTTGTACGACATGGTAGACCGGGAATAGCCGATTGGGGATGTCAGCGCCTCTTGCAACATAGGAGGCGCTGACGGCTATCAGGACTGAGGCCGGATCGATGCCGGAGATACCTGCGGGCGCTCGACGCTGGTCTGCTGGTAATACAGCTTGCTGCTGACCATCATCATGGTGGCGAACAGAAATAATCCTGGCGAAAAATAGCCATAGCCGCGCAGGAAAAATTCGACGGCGTAGGCGATTATCACCGCCATGGCGATTTTCAGTAGTGTCGATTCGGTATCGGTATTATCACTGATGTGATTGATAGTATTGACGGCTTTTTTCAGAACCCACAGGTAGCCGATACTAAGCAACAGACCAATGGCACCGAATTCGCTGACGATTTTCGAAGCCAAAAAGCCGCCGTCGGTACGGTTGAAGTCGTTGCCTGCGAGCGACTGGATGATGTAACCGTATTTGCCGACACTATTGGTGCCTGCCATTTGTAGCCCCAGTCCGAGGTAATGGCTTTCCAACAAGGCGTTTTTAGCGTCATCCACCCCTTGCAGAAATACCAGTGTGGTCAGGTTGTCGGTGTCGTCGTTGATAGCCAGACGTGAACCAAAATAGGCGATGGCGGGCAGGTCGGAAAAATAGGTCAGCATGACATACACTGCTGCGACCAGTACGACAATGATCGTAAGCATCAGCGTAATGCGGCGCGACATCCAGAAAACAAAAATCGCCATCATACAGAACACCAGCAGCGTCAGACTGGGGAAAATCAACGCCTGTAACAGCAGGTTCGCCATCAGTATCATGCGTTCCCGGTTTTTCATCAGGATACCGCTGGCGCAGACAAAGATGCCTACCGTCAGCGCGTAATGGCTCTCCTCAGAAAAAGGAAACACCGCTTTAGGTTTTGCCGCATAATTGCCGATGTCAATGCGATAGATAACCGAGAGCCAGCCAAGTAACAACAAGGTATAGGTAACAGCACGAAAAGCAGAGGCAAGGGTGTCTGGATCAGTGGTCAACAAGCGGTTGGAGAATAATATGGCGCCGAATAACACAATAACCAGCGCCGGTAATGTGAAAAGCGGTTTGTAATTGTCATACATCGCCGCAATATAGCCAGATTGCGCCAGCAACATAAATATCACTATTGAGAAAAGTAAGATTCTTCCGCTGGGAAATGCCAGGTTTTTCATATAGCGCAAGCCATAAATATAAATAGGTATTATCGCTACCATCATGCCTGATGCCAGTGAAGATTGTTGGAAAAATACAAACACAAACTGCGGTATCAGGAAAATGCAAAGCATTGTCCAATAAAGCGGGTCGTATTTTATGGTTGCGTCCAATTTTTTAACTCCCATTATTCAGTAAACGTGTTGTACCGATGGATGATAAAACAAATGAATTTTTATTTTTAATTATTTTTGCAGAAAGTTATGACAGTGGGTTAACGCTATGTTTTTATTTTTTATTTTCGATATATCTATCGGTGCTGATCGTTCATTCCGTGGTTCTAGAGGGTTTTTATTTTTAATTCATTGAATTTATTGGAGTAGGAGGGTTTTATGAACAGAAGAAATTTCCTGGTGGGCAGCCTGGCATCATTTGCAGTGACCTCTGTGGCGGCGGGGGGGGATAATAACACTCAGAGCAATAATACAGTTGCGTTCACTAATGATCTCGCTCGTTACAATATTGATTTTTCTGGAAAGAAAGATTCTACGGGTTCTTTTCAGATGCTTCTTAATGATATGTTGGAAGAATCGAAGTCTTTATCAAATTCACAGCAGAAAGTCAGGTTAATGTTGCAAGGCGTTGTTTTAGTTTCTTCTACGATAAAAATAGATGCATCGAAAGTTTCTATTCATGGCCCTCTGACAATTATTTTTACCAAAAATGGTAAATTTGATAAATATGCGATGGTGGTGACCGGAAATCCGGATGTGGATGCGGCTTACAGTAATATTGTGGACAGCTTTTTTTCTGGTGTGCATTTTATTTCTGAAAAGAGAACGTTAGATCTGTTTTTTGCTTATAACCCAGAAAGCAATTCCAACCGTAATGCCTCCTGTCTGTTGAGTATTTATTCCTGCCGGTTTACCGGGTTCAGGAGGGTCTTTTCCAACGGTGCGGGCGGTTGGGGATGGAACTGGTTCTCCTGTGGTTTTAATAACTGTGATCGCCTGCTGTACCTGACCCGTCAGCCAGATTCCTACGAACGTTTTACCTTCATCGGCTGTATCTGGCAAAACGGTGGGTATGCGTTCGAAATCGATAATCCGAACGGCGTCGTGTACTGGCAGGCAGGCAGCTTTGATTACTGTGAAGGGATTGCGTTAATAAATGAAGGCCATGTTGAAATCAACGGTCATGTTGAGTATGTGAAGCGAAAGCAACCTGCGGTGGTGCTCAGGAAAAAGAACGCCAGCTTTGTGTTCAACGGTGGGGCGATTTTTGTGCGCCAGAATCCGGAACGGCCCTACCTGATTTTCGAACAAGCGTTTGATTATCAGACCACATTGACCAATGTTTGCTTTGCCACCGATGGCGTCAATGTACCCTCCTGCGTTATCTCCAATCGCCCCTGCTGGAAAAACAATCTGATTTTTTCCAACCAGATGGCGGAGTTAATCGCCCTTAACGATGGCGGTAGCACGCTGGTTTATCCCGGTGTGGCGGGTTGCGCCTGCCATTATGATCCCGCCTGTATCAAAGAAGAGAACGGGCGATTTGTGAGAATCGCTGAGGGCGGTGACGCACAGGTACAATTCCTGATACCGATCAGTGGGCAGAATCAAATTGGGGTGACCTGGCAGGCTCGAACCTCCGTTAACGCTAAGGTGGTCATTGCCAAAAAACTCCATGCGTACGCGGTAAACGGCCTCGGTCAGGTGATGGTGGATTTGTCGCGTGATGGTAACGATTACATCCAGAACAGCGAGCAACTGCAGAAAGGCAGTTCAGGCACCATTTGGAAGATCCCGCGCAGCGCCTGGCTGTTCGCACTCTCATTCAACCTCTCTGCCGCCAGAGTTGGCGACTATCTGGATATGCGCGAACTGAGGCTGGTCACTTGCTGATTACCGGTCATCATAGTGAGTGTCTGGGGGGCCATCCTTGTCAGGCAAGGATGGCTTGTCATGTCGCTACATCATGAACCGGTTATCAGGCCGGCGGCACAGCAACCTGACACGGTTGCCTGTGACCCTCTTCCCGTTGGTGTGGATGTGACATTTTCATGGTTCCATTGTTATCAACCGAACGGTTGAACTGGCTGTCTGGTTGGCGGGGCGATGCCGTTGTATCCGATGACGCGGTGTGCTCCAGATTTTGCCTGACCTGGGCATGAATGTCGTCCAGCAACTGGTAACGGCGCTGATACTGTGCCCGTTTCTTGCTTGGCAATTCATCCAACGTTTTGCGTGTAATAGCCAGCGGGAGTTGATACAACCCCTGTGCGTTTCTGTCTGCGTTGATTGACAGCCAGAATTCGCTGTAACTGGAAAAACGTACTTTATTTTTGCGGTAGGAGTAGCGCAAATTCTGGTAAACATGGTTTTCATCGCCTACCGCCAGAATACGCGTGATCCCAGTGAGACGGGCAATAGCCAGCAGACACTCCAGCAACAGGCGTTTAGGGAACAGCCCAAAGCAGGCTTTCGAGGCGTCTTTGGTTAGTTCACGGGTCTGCTCACGGCCTTTTCCCTGTAAACCGCCAATCATGATGGTGAGTTGGTCCTGACTGCGAATGACGGAAAACGTCAGCGACGCCAGCACCATGTCATTGAAACGAATGCGCAGCGTAGCCTCACCCTCTTTGTCGTAACGCGAATTGCTGCAAATCAGCGAAAAACTCTCGCCGTTTTTACCGGAAAAACAGGCCAGACAATAGTCATCCTGACTGAGCAATGCCTGTTTCAGAAACGGGTTGGCAAGTTGTTGCACGAAAAGATAATGGCTACGAATCGCCTCAGCTCGTTCGTCTGCACGTAGCGTGGCGGACAGATAAGGGCGATGCACCTTGGTTGGCAGCATGGGGCGAATGCTTACCGCCTTCTGCATTGCGGGAATCTCAATAATATTTTGCAGGTGACGTAAAGTTATTGACGGCATTAGCAATGAGCGCAATAGAAATTTGGCTTTTATATCTGTCGCACACCAGATTTTTTCAGAGAAAAAATTGCCCTTTAACAGATGATAAAAAAGTGACAATGCAGATTTTTTTTCCATTTCAATCCCCAGTGATAATGCTAAAAATAACCACAGGGGAGCAATAACGTATCACCATAAAATAAACTTAAAACCCCTGTCATATTCACGTGCGAGACTGGCATTTATCGCTGGCCTTGCATCATTCTATGGTTAACGATTATAGCGAGGGCAATGAAAAGAGAAATCATAACCCCCGTGCTGTTGAGTATTGATTTAGTGAAAATAATAAATATTGGTTCATCGCAGGTCTGTTTGGGATTGATTTAAACTTAATACCCAGGAGAGACGTATAATAAGAGATCAGCATAAAATTGGTGCGTTCGGGGATAATGAAACAGATGTCTTGCATAATGCTGGCAAACGAGCGGACCGTGGCGTCAGCAAGGTGTGTCAGCTGCTGCGCTACCCGGACCATTTCATAGTTCGGTGCTGCTGTACGCAGCGTTCAAATTAGTTTTCGCCGATTTGCCATTCCCCCCCAGTCACTTGCTTATTAAGTGACTGGGAATGAAATGAGAGACATCCTGTCTCTCACCAGAGGCCAGCCGTTGGCTGGTCAAATTCGTTCCCAACGAATTTGTCACGCGGTTGCCGTGTTACAAGGCTCTAATGAGCCAACGCGTTGCGTTGTTCAACACGCGAGCGTGTTGTCCTGCAACTCGAATTATTTGGGGCATAGTTAAGCTATTTATGTTTATTTTCGACAGAAAATTGTCATGGAATAAAGGAGTTATAACTTCTTTTCTGTTGAGTGTGCTTATCATAGATGCCGGTGAAGGGTATTTTGGCCAATTGATGCCATTTGAATTTTACCGTTGTTAATAGGCTGATGGGTAATGCTATGAGGTTATTAATTGATTTTTTAATTGATTGATTATCATTGGTAAATTAAATGGCAAGATAAATGTGAATGGTATTATTCCATAATAATGAAAATTGAATTTGAAAACCGCAGCTGATTTTTTGCTCACCACTCTGATTTATCATCCAGACACGGCGTACCCCCGGATTTGTCCCTGCGGAATGTAATGAATTAGTAAATTTTTGTTGCGAATGTGTCTTGTTTTCATTTGTTTATAATGATAATAATAATTATTATCTTTTGTGGGGAATTCACACATCAATACCGTAGCCAGCGGACGGCGCTGTCGAGGGAGTTTTGGCATATGCAGCATCACTACACACACTACCTGCAACTAAAAGTTGAGCATCCACACAAGTATGCCCGTGATTTGGCCCACATGATGGGGCTGAGAGAAGCGGAGCTGACATCGCTGCGCGTCGGGCATGATGCCCGACGCTTATCCGGCGACAAACGTGCACTGCTGGCCGGGCTGGAGTCCGTCGGTGAAACCAAGTCCATTACCCGCAATGAGTACGCAGTACATGAACAGGTTGGGGTTTACCATAACCAGCGCATTGGTGAACACGTTGGTCTGGTGCTCAACCCGCGCGGGCTGGACCTGCGCCTGTTTCCCGAACAGTGGGACAGTGCGTTTGCGTTAACGGAACAGACCGCGCGCGGCGAACGTCATAGCATTCAGTTTTTTGATCGTCACGGCGACGCAGTGCTGAAGGTCTATGCCACCGACAACACGAAACTGACCGTCTGGATGGCGCTGATTGATCGCTTTACGCTGGCGGATAACCCGCCGCTGGTGCTGCAACCGGTACCAGTCGATACCCCAGTTGCTGTGCTGGACGCCACTGTGATCGAACAGGAGTGGCGGGCGATGACCGATGTTCACCAGTTCTTCCCGTTGCTCAGGCGGCATCAGGTCACGCGTCCGCAGGCGTTTCGTGCGGTGAGCGACGATCTGGCTTGTCAGGTAAGCAATCAGTCGTTAGGGACGTTGCTACGCGCTGCCCAGCAGGTGGGTAATGAAATCATGATTTTTGTTGGCAACCGCGGTTGTGTGCAGATTTTCACTGGCGTGATCGAAAAGGTAACGCTGATGGAAAACTGGCTGAATGTGTTCAACCGTGACTTCACGTTGCATCTGGTTGAAGACGCCATCGCTGAAAGCTGGGTTACCCGTAAGCCGACCAAAGACGGCATTGTCACCAGCCTGGAGGTGTTCGCAGCCGACGGCACGCCGATCGCCCAACTGTTTGGTCAGCGTTCGGAAGGCGAGCCGGAGCAGGCGCGCTGGCGTGAGCAGGTGATGTCGCTGGTGACGCCGGAGGTGGCAGCATGAGGGGGCTGTGCCTGCTGTTGCTGTGGTTACCGCTGTCGCTGCTGGCCGCTGATCGGATAGTGACCATTGGCGGTGATGTTACCCAGATTGTGTTTGCGTTGCAGGCGGGCGACAAGGTAGTGGCGCGTGACAGCACCAGTCTGCATCCGGAGGCGGCGACAGCATTGCCGAATGTCGGCTATATGCGCCAGCTAAATGCGGAAGGCATTTTGTCGATGCAGCCGACGCTGGTGTTGGCAAGCGCACTGGCGCAACCGTCCACAGTGCTGGAACAGGTCGCCAGCCGGGGTGTGCGCGTGGTAACAGTGCCTCAACCGCAAACGATCGAAGGCATTAGCGAAAAGATTCAGGTGATCGCCAATGCACTAGGGGTGGTGTCGCGCGGCGACGTGCTGGCACAGCAGATAAAACAACAACTGGCGGCGGTGCCGCCCCAGCCGACGACGGCCCGCATGTTGTTTATTCTCAGTCATGGCGGTATGAGCGCGATGGTGGCCGGGCAGGGCACCGCAGCGGATGCGGCGTTCCGTGCCGCCGGATTGCAGAACGCGATGCAGGGATTCAACCGTTATCAACCGCTGTCGCAGGAAGGCGTGGTAACTAGCCAGCCGGACTGGGTGGTGATTACTACCGATGGCGCGAAATCCCTGGGGGGCGAGGCGGCAGTGTGGAAACTGCCAGGACTGGCGCTGACGCCGGCCAGCAAGCACAAACGGTTACTGATTGTCGATGACATGGCGCTGCTGGGCTTCAGTCTGGATACGCCGGCGGCGCTGTTGCGCCTGCGTCAAACCGTGGATGCGGCGAAGTGAGTCAGTCTCCACGTTTGACGTTGCTGACAATGGCGGGTGCGCTGGCACTGTTGGCGGTGATCGCCGCCGGCAGCGGTGCAATGTCGGTGTCATTGACGCAGTTGATGAGCCAACCGCTCGACAGCATAGCGTGGCAGGTGTGGTGGCATATTCGCCTGCCGCGTGTGGGGTTGGCGTTGTTGGTGGGGATGGCGCTGGCGCTGTCCGGCGCCGGAATGCAAGGGCTGTTTCGCAATCCGCTGGCGGACCCGGTGTTGCTGGGTGTCAGCAGTGGCTCGGCTGTCGGCGTGGCGCTGGCGATACTGTTTCCGCTGGCGTTGCCGACACTGCTGGCGTTGTACCTACCGTTACTGGCCGCTTTTGTCGGTAGCCTGCTGATCATGCTGTTGTTGTTCTCCCTTAGCTTGTCGGGCGAGCGTTCCCTGTCGCGCCTGCTGCTGGTGGGCATTGCCATTAACGCCATCGGCGGCGCTGCTACCGGTCTGCTGGCGTGGATCAGCAACGATCAGCAACTGCGCCAGTTGTCGCTGTGGGGGATGGGGAGTATGGGGCAGGCGCAGTGGGTAACAGTGGCGGCGGTAGCGTCGCTGGTGGTGCCCTGCGTGTGGTGGCTGCAGCGGCTGGCTTCGTCGCTCAATTTGCTGCAACTGGGCGATGAGGAAGCGCATTACCTTGGGGTGGATGTGCATCGCACCCGGCGCCGCATAGTGATTCTGTGTGCGGTGCTGGTGGCGGCGGCAGTGTCGGTCAGCGGCATTATTGCTTTCGTCGGTCTGGTCACGCCGCACCTGATGCGGCTGCTGTTGGGCGCGGATCACCGCTGGCTGTTACCGGGCGCGGCGCTGGGTGGCGCGTTGCTGCTGTTGCTGGCGGATACGCTGGCCCGCACGCTAGTAGTGCCGGCGGAGATGCCGGTAGGGTTGCTCACCAGTCTGATCGGCGGCCCCTGGTTTTTGTGGTTGATTCTGAGGCGACAGCATGGCTGAACCACGTTTTGCGCCACTGGAGGCGCATCAGTTGAGTTACCGGGTGACTGCCGGTCGGTTCCTGATTGATGATGTGTCGCTGACGCTGAATCCCGGCGAACTGGTGGCGCTGATCGGGCCTAATGGTGCGGGTAAATCCACCCTGCTGCGGTTGTTGACCGGCTATCTGACCCCGCAACGGGGAGAATGCCGGCTTGATGGACGTGCGTTGACAAGCTGGTCGCCGGGCGCGCTGTCGCGTCTGCGTGCGGTGATGCGCCAGGATAATACGCTAACCGCGTCATTCCTGGTGGAAGAGGTGGTGGCGATGGGGCGAGCCCCCTGGCGTGATACGCCGGAGCCGGACGTGGTGTCTGCAGTGCTGGCGTTGACCGGTTGCGAGCATCTACGCCGTCGGTTATATCCCCAATTGTCCGGCGGCGAGCAGCAACGTGTCCGACTGGCGCAGGCGCTGGCCCAGCTCTGGCGGGGCCACGGTCCGCAAGGCTGGCTGTTTCTGGATGAACCGACCTCGGCGCTGGATTTGTTTTATCAGCAGCGGTTGCTGCGATTGCTGAAGTCGTTGACTATAAAAGGAAATATTGCGGTGTGTTGTGTATTGCACGATCTCAATCTAGCGTCGTTATGGGCTGATCGGGTGGTGGTGATGCAGGGCGGCTGCAAAGTGGCGGAAGGTGCGCCGGCGCAGGTGCTGACCGAAACGGCGATTCAGCGCTGGTATCAGGCGGAAGTGTGGGTCAGTCGGCACCTCGATGCCGGTACGCCGCAGGTGGCGTTGCGCCGTTAAGCGGCAGGTGGCGCATTGATGACGCCAAAAGCACGACAATCATAATAATAACAACGTTACCCGGAAGTGCTCCGGTTGCGACAGGGCGGTTAGCGCACCGGCAACCGGAACGATAACGGATACACGACCGTAACGGGTTGAAATAATACTGTTTGGCAATCACTGAGCAAGAAGATAATGACATCTACTATTGAGGTTGCAGTATGTTCTTGCACAATAAAGAAACGCATCGCATCGGGTTAAACCGAATTATTTTGACCGGCGTATTGACCGGTCTTGCCTGCCCGACGTTGGCGGCGGACGTGAATACCTCGACATCATCGACGACGGCAGCCTCGGCCACGGCGGGTGCCGGAAAGAAAAACGCGGCGTCGGCGGACAATGCTGCTACCGGCTCATCCGGCGATCAGATGACGGTGATGTCGCCGCGAGTCACCCAGGCGGGTACCACTATTACGATTACCGACAGTGAGATGCAAAAGAACGGAGGCAACGACTTCGGTTCTATCATGCGCTATCAACCGCTGGTGAGCGCCACCGGCGTCAGCGGCGGTTCCGGCGCCGGTAAAAGCGGGTTTGATCGCGGCGGCTATACCGGTTACAACATCCGCGGTCTGGAGAGCAATCGGGTGGCGATCGATGTGGATGGCATCCCGCAACCCAACGCCACTGGCCGCAGTTATGCCGGGCGTCCAGGACTGAATACCTTTGGTATTGGCCGCGATTACATTGACCCTTACATGTACGGTCTGGTCAGCATCGACGCGGGCGCGACCCCGATCGAACGCGCCAATAACGCCATCGGCGGCGCGGTGTCGTTCCGTCCCAAATCGCCCGATCAGTACTTATCCGCGCAGAAAGATCACTATGTCGGTTATCAGAGCGACTACGACTCCGCCAGCCGCAGCTGGCACAATGGCGTTACCGTTGCTGGCGGCGACCAAACTCTGCGCGGCATTGCGGTGGTCAGCCGCCGTGATGGTCAGGAGACCCGCACTAACAGTGATCGTCTGTCGGCCTATCCGCTCAACTGGCACTCGACGGCGGTGATGACCTCGGCTATCTGGCAACCTAACGAGCAGCACCGTTTCACCGGAACGCTCGACTATTACAACAAGACGTCTCACACCCATTACGATGGCTGGAATAGCACAGGCAGTAGCATCGTCGGTACCTCACAGCAGGACAGCGACAGCGAACGCTGGAGCGGCAGCCTGCGCCACAGCTGGACCTCCGCCACCAACACCGGCTGGGTGGATGCGGTGGATTCTCGTGTCTACGCCCAGCGCTCCAGTGCAAAAGACGACACCGACATGCCGCTGGACGACGGCAGTATGCAGAAGGTCAACTCCGACTACAACGTCAGAACCTACGGCGCTGAAACCAGCCTGCTGAAATCCTGGGGTATGCACCAGTTCACCTGGGGTGTTAACGCTCAGCAGTCCGACACCGAACGACCGTTCCATCAAACACCGGTACAGACCGGTCCCAACGCCATCATGCAGCCGGAGGCGGACAGCCGCAGTTATAGTCTGGGCGGTTTCGTGCAGGATAAGATGGAGGTCGAGCTGGCCGGCAAGACGCTGGCTATCACCCCTGGCGTGCGGGTGGCGCACCAGAGCACGAAGTCACGCAACCTGTCCAGCCTGAGTGCGGGCAGCAGTGTGATCACCGCGAGCGATGTGCAGTCGCTGTACGGCAAGACCACCCGTGATACTGAAGTGCTGCCGTCGCTCAGCCTGCAGTATGAACTGACGCCGCGCCTGAGTACTTACCTGCAGTATCGCCGCGGCGCCCAGTTCCCGGATGCCAGCCAGCTGTACGGTTCCTGGAGCCTGGGTTCCAACTATGCTGGCCGCGCGCAGTACGCGCTGATCGGCAACAGTAATCTGGAAACCGAAACCAGCAACAACTACGAGTGGGGGGTGAAAGGCGACGTGACCGACGGGGTCAACTTCCGCACCGCCGTGTTCTACAACGACTACAAGAACTTTATCGCCAGCACCCGCTACACCCGTGCGGCCAATCCGGAAAAATTCGCCAACGTACCGTCGAATATCTATACCGCTTACCAGATGGAAAACCGTGACAAGGCTTACATCTACGGCGCGGAATTCAGCAGTCGCGTGCAGTGGGGCACCTGGTTCGACGCGCTCGGTGGGTTCAGTACCACGCTGGCGGTCGGCTATAACGAAGGCAAGTCAAAATCCCGCTATCTGGGCGACAAATACGTTGACCTCGACAGCGTAGCGCCGGTGAAAGCGGTGGTCGGTCTGGCCTGGGACGAGACGGATAACCGCTACGGTGCCGCCATCACCACGACTTTCCAGAAAGGCAAGCGCGCCACCGCCACCAACCGTCAGGGGTATAACAATACTGGCGCGGCGCTGACCGATTCGACCGTTCAGTACATGCGCGTTCCGGGCTACGGGCTGGTGGATTTGACTGCCTACTGGCGCGTGCTGCCGAATGTGCGGCTGAGCGGCGGCGTTTATAACCTGACCGACCGGAAATACTGGGATTATCTGAGCAGCCGCCAGCTGACGCTGAGCACTAATCAGGATAGTTACAACCGTGAACTGGCGGTGATGCCAGGACGCACCTTCCAATTGGGCGTCAATGTCGATTTCTAATCGTCATTGAGCCTTGCTAACGGCGTCCTGCTGGTCAGTTAGTTGGACGCCGTTAATGCATGAACCCCGTCCTGGACGGGGTAGTGATTGTGACGAGGCGTCAGGCCGGGGTTATTTCAGGTAGGCATTGAACATCCAGATTTGTTTTTCCTGCTCTTTGATGTAATCAGTCATCAGCGACGCCGTGCCTTCATCGCTGGCATCCGCCGCCAGCGGCAGGATTTCCCGCTGCTGTTGCAGCAGCACCGCATAACCGGCCAGCAGCCCTTGCAGCGTTTTTTTGCCATCGGTGGCGTTGACGTCTTCTTTGATATCCGCTACTTCCAGGTAGTCGCTGTAGGCATGTAGCGGCTGCACGCCCAGTGCCAGAATACGCTCCGCCAGTTCATCAATTTTCAGCAGCAGTTCGTTGTAGATTTCCTCAAACTTGGCGTGAAGTTCGAAAAAGGCCGCGCCGGAAATATTCCAGTGATAACCGCGCACATTCATGTAAAGAATCTGGTAGTTAGCCAGCAACGTGTTCAGTTTGGCGGCAATCTTTTCAGACTGCTGCACATCCAGACCAATCGGACTCTTTTTCTTTTTACTGCCTGACATATAACGCTCTCCTTTTCTGTCAATCGCATGTTGGTTCGCTATGAATATCAGGCCGGCGGTGTTCACTTGCCGGTCATTTTTCATCATAGACCAGAAACTCTTACTTCATCTACGCCGTTTCGGCGCAGCGGGCCAGCAACCCTTTATAAAACGATTCTGTGAATGAACAATCGATAACCGCTCTCGTTAGCCTGAGAGCGGTTTTATTTTATTTAGCGGAATGGAGGCTCGTTGAAGGTGCGCAGTTTGCGCGAGTGCAGGTGTTCGGCTTCAGCACGCAGCAAATCTACCGCACGGATGCCAATCTGCAAATGCTCAGAAATCGCCCCTTCATAGAAGCGGTTTGCCTGACCGGGGAGTTTGATCTCACCGTGCAGCGGTTTATCCGACACGCACAACAACGTGCCATATGGTACGCGAAAGCGATATCCCTGCGCGGCAATAGTGGCGCTTTCCATGTCTACCGCCACCGCCCGGCTAAGGTTGAAGCGCAGCGCCGAGGCGGAATAACGTAATTCCCAGTTGCGGTCGTCGGTGGTGACCACGGTACCGGTGCGCAGCCGTTGTTTCACTTCTTCGCCCGGCATACCGCTGACCTGCTTGGTGGCGTCATACAAGGCGCGTTGTACTTCGGCAATACTGGGGATTGGGATATCCGGCGGCAACACCGAATCCAGCACATGATCGTCGCGCAGGTAGGCATGTGCCAGCACATAATCACCGATATTCTGACTTTCCCGCAGGCCGCCACAGTGGCCGATCATCAGCCAGGCGTGTGGTCGCAGTACCGCCAGATGATCGCAGATGGTTTTGGCGTTAGACGGCCCGACGCCAATGTTCACCAGCGTAATGCCGCGCCCTTCGCGCGAGATCAAATGATAGGCCGGCATCTGATGATTTTTCCATGCCAGATCGGATACCGCCTGCTGCGGGTTCTCGGTGTCGGCGGTGATCATTGCGCCGCCTGCGCAGGCCAATGCCCGGTACGGGCTGGAGGGATCGGCAATCTGATCACAAGCCCAGCGCACGAATTCATCAACATAACGGGTATAGTTGGTAAACAGCACAAACGGCTGGAAGTGCTCGGCGCGGGTGCCGGTGTAGTGGCGCAGGCGTGCCAGAGAAAAGTCAGTACGCAGCGCGTCAAAGTGTGACAAGGGGGAATGGTCAAGCGTCTGTAGCAGACCATCAGCGGTTTCATCGCCGATAAGCGCCAGCGATGTGGTGGGGAAATGCTGCGCCAGAGCAGCACTCATTGAGCGTTCCAGCTTCAGATTGGCACCGTCGATCACATAGGGGTAAGGGATCTCTTTGTCCGATGGTGCGACGTCGATAGTGGCCGAATAATCGTTTTCCAGAATCGCCAGTTGTTCCGCCAGATAATGCCGGAACAATTGTGGACGGGTGACGGTGGTGCGGTAGCTGCCGCCGTGGGTAAGGCGGCCATACGCACGGGTTTTGCTGTGCTTTTGCGACAGTCCGTCCCAGGTAATGCGCAGTTCCGGATACACAAACAGCCCATTGGCGCGAGCGGCGGCATCCGGCAGGGTGCCGTGGTTAATGAAATCGCCGATTGCGGTACGCAGCGCTCTGACTGCGCCATCATACAGCGCTTCCAGTCGGTCCAGCGCCTCGCTGGCAGACAGGCCAGCGGCAGGTGCGTCACTCATTTTTACTCCTTTCTTCTGATGCGATGGCTAATGCCATACTGTGGGGTTCATTGTGGCACACCACGCATCACGGCACGATGGGAGAAACGTGAATTTGAAAAGTCAGTTTGCTGATGTTGTTGTGTTTGTATGGCGATGAAACACGCACTCACCTCTTATTTTTCCTGAAAAAAGCTGTGCCACGTAAGTCTGTGCCACGTCAGTCGCCATAGGCGTTATACGCAAAGCAGGGTGGATGGCTCACGAAGCGTTATGCCAAAAGTATCTTTACTGTCCGGTAGATAATCTTTGTCCGTATTGGTGGCTGGGGTAGAGTAAGTCATCACAGGGTGACTGAGTCTGGGGCAAAATACACATCGGAGCAGGTGGCTGAGGTGTGAATCAATGAGGAGGAGAGTATGGGGATTTCTCCGGCGCTGATTGCGCAGGCCATTGAGTGGCGGCACAAATTACATGCTAATCCGGAACTGGGTTATCACGAACGCCAGACATCCGAAATGGTAGCGACGTTGCTGTCTCGCTTTGGCTTTCAGGTCCATACCGGGTTGGCGGAAACGGGCGTGGTGGGAACGCTGGAAAATGGCCCTGGGCCGATTATCGGATTGCGTGCCGATATGGATGCGCTACCGGTTACGGAATTGGGCAGTCTTCCCTATAAATCTCAGCACCCCGGTGTGATGCACGCCTGTGGTCATGACGGGCATACCGCGATGCTGCTGGCGGCGGCGAGCCATCTCAGCGAGACTCGCCGTTTCAGTGGGACGGTGCGAGTCATTTTTCAGCCGGCGGAAGAAAACCTTGGCGGTGCGCGTCGTATGGTGGAAGAAGGGCTGTTTACTCGTTTCCCGATGGATGGCATTTATGCATTGCATAACTGGCCGGGACTGCCTGTTGGACATGCCGGCTTGAACTGTGGTGCCATGATGGCCTCGCTTGATTCGTTTGAAATTGTACTGACTGGCAAAAGCTGTCATGCCGCTATGCCGGAAAATGGCGCTGACCCTATCATGGCCGCCTCTCAGTTGGTGTTATCGTTACAGACTATCCCTTCCCGACGCCTGTCGCCTCAGTCGTCTGTAGTGATCAGTATCACGCAGATTGCGGGTGGCGAGGCCATCAACGTTATTCCGGAAAAAGTGGTGCTGCGTGGCACGTTGCGTTGCCTGCAAGCCTCGGTGCGTGAACAGGTAAAGGCATTAATTGCGCAGTTTGTGGCGCAAATTCCTGAGGTGTTCGGCGTGACGGGGTCGATGAGTTATTACCCTGGTTATCCGGTGACTTGCAATAATGCGCGGAGTGCGCAAACGGTACGCGAGGTAGCGGAAACGATATTTGGTGCGAATCAGGTACATTGGGACATCGCTCCTTCTATGGCATCTGAAGATTTCGCCTGTATGCTCGAATACTGTCCCGGCGCTTATTTCTGGTTGGGGGCAGATGGTGATACCCCATCCCACCCATTGCACAATGCCAGGTATGACTTTAATGACGCGTTGATTCCGCACGGCGTTGCCATGTGGGTGGCGTTAGTGGAAAAGCAGTTACCGATGAAATAAGTGGCTGTTAGCAATTAAGTAAATGATTCCAGCCTCAGCGCTGGGCGGCGACGAGTAAAACCGAAACGTTGCCCGCTGGCGCTGAAATATTTGATTAGAAAAAATTACTTTACCCCACCTTACATTTTCTCATTAATAAGAACTATTATCATTCTTTATCCCATTTGTATTCCTGCGCAGTGTGCTCGTCTGCGTGCTGGGTTTGCCTGAAGGAGTATTCATCCATGTTCGTTCCATTACTCATCATGTTCCGAGAGGGACTGGAGGCCGCGTTGATCGTCAGCCTGATTGCCAGCTACCTGAAACGCACCCAGCGTGAACAGTGGTTAGGGGCGGTCTGGATAGGGGTTGCGCTGGCACTGGCGTTATGTTTAGCGCTTGGGGTGTTCATCAACGCCACTACCGGCGAGTTTCCGCAAAAACAACAGGAACTGTTTGAAGGGATAGTGGCGGTTATTGCGGTGATCATTCTGACCTACATGGTGTTTTGGATGCGCAAGGTGTCGCGTTCGGTACGGGTGCATCTGGAAGGCGCTATCGATCAGGCGCTCAGTGCCAGCCGACGTCAGGGGTGGGCGCTGGTGGCGATGGTGTTCTTCGCCGTGGCGCGTGAAGGGCTGGAGTCGGTGTTCTTTCTGCTGGCGGCATTCCAGCAGGATGTCGGCATTTACGCGCCGCTCGGCGCTGTACTGGGGCTGCTGTGTGCCGTCGTGGTCGGGATGATGATCTATTGGGGGGGAGTGAAACTGCGGCTGGCCCAGTTCTTCAAATGGAGCAGCCTGTTCATTCTGTTTGTTGCCGCCGGTCTGGCAGCCGGAGCAATCCGCGCTTTTCACGAAGCGGGGTTGTGGAATCAATTTCAGCAAATCGCGTTCGATTTTAGCGCCACGCTGTCAACCCATACCCTGACTGGCACGCTGCTGGAAGGGATGTTTGGCTATCAGGAAACCCCGACGGTTAGCGAAGTGGTGGTCTATTTTCTGTATCTGACTCCGGCGCTGGTGTTCTTTTTCATGCCGCAACGTATGGAGCCAGCCACGGCGCCGATGGCGCGTAAGCATCACCATTAATTATTGTCATAACTAACAACTATCACAGTTAACAATTAATGTAAAAAGGGATAATTCTATGTCTACACCATTGTTCCGCCGCTCAGCGCTGTGCGCTGCCCTGCTGGTTTTTCCTGCATTCAATGCGCTGGCCGCGGATATTCCGCAGGTTAAGATAACGGTTAATGACAAGCAGTGCGAGCCGATGCAAGTCACGGTAGCCGCGGGTAAAACGCAGTTTGTCGTCACCAACGCCAGCCAGAAAAACCTGGAATGGGAAATCCTCAACGGGGTGATGGTGGTGGAAGAGCGTGAGAATATCGCACCGGGCTTTACCCAGAAAATGACTGCCAACCTGGAGCCGGGAAAGTACGACATGACGTGCGGTCTGCTTAGCAACCCGAAAGGTAAACTGGCAGTGACTGCCAGCGATGATGCCGCCGTCGCAAAAACCAACGTGTTGGATCTGGTCGGGCCGATTGCCGAATACAAGGTGTACGTTACCAAAGAAGTGGAAGGATTGGTGCAGCAGACCAAACTGTTCACCGCCGCTATCAAAGCCGGTAAGCTGGAAGAGGCACGTAAGCTGTATGCGCCGACCCGTCAGCACTACGAACGTATTGAGCCGATTGCCGAACTGTTCTCCGATCTGGACAGCAGTATCGATGCCCGTGAAGACGACTACGAGAAGAAAGCCGATGACCCGAAATTCACCGGTTTCCACCGGCTGGAGAAAGCGTTGTTTGCCGATCACTCCACCAAAGGTATGGGGCATTACGCCGATCAACTGTATGCCGATACACAGGAACTGCAAAAACGCATCGCCAGCCTGACATTCCCGCCGAGTAAGGTGGTGGGCGGCGCATCCGGCTTGATTGAAGAAGTCGCCGCAACCAAGATCAGCGGCGAGGAAGATCGCTACAGCCGCACCGATCTGTGGGATTTCCAGGCCAACGTTGACGGCGCGCAGAAAATTGTCAACCTGCTGCGCCCACTGCTGGAGAAAGCCAATAAGCCGTTGCTTGGCAAGATCGACGCCAACTTCAAAACAGTCGATGGCGTGCTGGCGAAGTACAAAACTAAAGACGGATTTGAATCCTACGAAAAACTGAGTGATGCCGACCGCACGGCGCTGAAAGGGCCGATCACCACACTGGCGGAAGACCTGGCGCAATTGCGTGGCGTGCTTGGACTGGATTGAGGCGAGCTATCATGAGTCATACCACTGGTCCGCAGGACGGGCCGCACGCTTCTCACCCTTCTGCTTGTCCGGCGCAGCCGGACATTGCCTCGCCGTCGCGTCGTCGCCTGTTGCAAGGGCTGGGCATGATGGGCGGGGCGTTGGCGCTCGGCGCTGACCGGCTGGCGCAGGCGGAAGATAAACCGCAGGCGCCACAGGATGAGCGCTGGGAAAAACAGCCGTTTCTTGGCGAACATCAGGCGGGGATCGTCACGCCGCAACAGGCGGCGATGATGCTGGTGGCGTTTGATGTGCTGGCGACCAGCAAGCCCGATCTAAACCGGTTGTTCCAGTTGCTGACTCAGCGTATCGCGTTTCTGACGCAGGGCGGCAAGGTGCCGGACGTTGACCCGCGCCTGCCGCCGCTGGATTCCGGCATCATGGGACCGGAGATCTATCCAGACAATCTCACCATCACCGTGTCGGTTGGCGCATCGTTGTTTGATGAGCGGTTTGGCTTGCAGGCGCTCAAGCCGCTGAAACTGCAACGCATGACCCGCTTTCCCAATGATGCGTTGGACGCCAGCTTGTGTCATGGCGACCTGTTGTTGCAGATTTGCGCCAATACTAACGAAACGGTGCTGCACGCGCTGCGCGATATCATCAAACAGACGCCGGACTTGCTCAGTGTGCGCTGGAAGCGGGAAGGATTCATTTCCGCGCACGCGGCACGCAGCAAAGGCAAGGAAACGCCGGTTAAT
The DNA here is from genome assembly GCF_007858975.2 of Dickeya poaceiphila. Classification (GTDB taxonomy): domain Bacteria; phylum Pseudomonadota; class Gammaproteobacteria; order Enterobacterales; family Enterobacteriaceae; genus Dickeya; species Dickeya poaceiphila. Next base: position 2,747,412 of record NZ_CP042220.2, on the reverse strand, counting down.
CTGCTGGGCTTCAAAGACGGCACTGCTAACCCTGATACCAGAGATAGGGCGTTGATGGATCAGATCCTGTGGGTTGGCGCAGAGTCCGGTGAACCCGCATGGGCGGTGGGCGGCAGTTATCAGGCGGCGCGGATCATCCGTTTCCATGTTGAATTCTGGGACCGCACGCCACTGCAGGAGCAGCAAACCATTTTTGGTCGGGAAAAACACAGCGGCGCGCCGCTGGGCATGGCCCACGAACATGATGAACCGGATTACAGCCGCGACCCGCAAGGTAAGGTGATTCCGCTGGATGCGCATATTCGTCTGGCTAATCCGCGTACCCCGGAAACCCGCGCCAACCTGATGCTGCGCCGCGGCTACAGCTACTCGCTGGGCGTCTCCAATTCCGGCCAGTTGGATATGGGGCTGCTGTTCGTCTGTTATCAGGCCGATCTGGAAAAAGGTTTTCTGACGGTGCAGAAACGGCTCAATGGCGAACCGCTGGAGGAGTACATCAAGCCGATTGGCGGCGGTTATTTCTTTGTACTGCCGGGGGTAAAAAGCGCGGATGACTGGCTGGCAAGCCGATTGCTGACAGCGTAACCTCAGGCAGGCATGATAACGGGATAACCCCTGAACAACAGGAGTACACACCATGCTGGAATTACGGCCTAACTGCGAATGTTGTGATGTTGACCTGCCGCCGGATTCATTGCTGGCGCGGATTTGCTCATTTGAATGCACCTTTTGCGCTGATTGTGCGCAGGAGAGACTGCACGGCCACTGTCCCAACTGTGGCGGCGAACTGGTTCGGCGGCCTGTCCGGCCTGCGGAAAAACTGGTGAATAACCCGGCTTCGACCCGGCGGGTGCTTGCCCGCTAGTGCCTCGGTTGGTCGCTAATGTTTGTCGTTGAGGTCTGGTTCTGATGTAAAAAGCCCGTCGGCACTGGTGCCGATGGGCTTTTTACTATCATTGATTACTACGTGCATTGATTACTACATGCATTGATTACTACGTGGATGCCGGGCGAGCAACAGCTTGCGTTTCTTTTCCCGTTCGGCGACCTGCCGTGACTTTCGGGCTGGTCGCCGTTCCCATCGTTTTAGTGATCGGTCATGTTTTGAGTTCGACGGGCTTTGCGCCAGCGGTCATAGCGTTCCTGTAGGTTCATCACCACCACAAAAAACACCGGTACGAAAAACACCGCCAGCACGGTGGCGCTGACCATACCGCCGAATACGCCGGTGCCGATGGCGTGTTGGGTTTCCGCACTGGCGCCTGACGCCAACATTAACGGTACCACCCCCAGCGCAAACGCCAGAGAAGTCATCAGGATCGGGCGCAGGCGCAGGCGTGCTGCCATCACTGCGGCATCAGCCAGTTCATACCCTTGCTCGCGCAGCTGTCTGGCGAACTCGACGATCAGGATGGCATTCTTGGCGGACAGCCCAATGACGGTAATCAGTCCCACCTTGAAGAACACATCGTTTGGCATATCGCGCAGCAGCACCGCCAGCACGGCGCCGAGCAGCCCCAGCGGCACCACCAGCATCACCGACAGGGGAATCGACCAGCTTTCATACAGTGCCGCCAGCACCAGAAATATCACCACCATCGACAGCAGCAGCAACATCGGCGCTTGTGTGGCGGATTGCCGTTCCTGTAGCGATTGCCCGGTCCACTCGATGGTGAAACCTGGCGGCAGTTGCGCGGCCAGCCGTTCCATCTCCGCCATTGCCTTGCCGCTGGAGACGCCTGGTGCGGCAATGCCGGAGATTCGCGCCGCCAGAACGCCCTGATAGCGCGTCAGTTGCAACGGGGTATCGCTCCAGACCGGCGTGACCACTTCTTTCAGCGACACCATACCGCCTGCGGTATTGCGCACATACAGTTTGAGCACGTCATCCAGTTGCATACGTGCCGGCGCATCGGCCTGAATGATCACCTGCTGCATCCGGCCAGCGTTCGGGAAGTCGTTTACATACAGTGAGCCGATGGCGGCCGATAGCGTATCGCTAAGCGTGCTGAACGACACGCCGAGCGCTTGCGCTTTTTGGCGATCAATATCCAGTCGCACTGTGCTACCGGGCGGCAGGCTGTCCGGGTAGACGCTGGTGACGATGTGGCTCTGCGCCGCCAACGTCAGCAGTTGAGCCTCTGCCGCTTTGAGCGCCTGATAACCCTGACCGGTACGATCTTGCAAGCGCAGGGTAAAACCTGATGAGGTGCCCAGCTCATCAATAGCCGGCGGCATCAGCGTCATGGCGGTGCCTTCCCGGATTGATGACATCGCCTGTTGCGCCAGCGCCACTTCGGCGCGGGTGGTGGTATTATCGCGTTCAGACCAGTCTTTTAACGTGGTGAAAGCCATGGCGGCGTTAGGGCCGGAGCCGGAAAAACCGAAGCCGAGAATCGACATGTTGGACTCAATGCCATGGCGAGAAGCGACATGGTGTTCGTAGGTTTTGACGATGTCCAGCGTACGCGTTTGCGTGGCGTCCGACGGTAGCTGGAATGATGTCATAAAATACCCTTGATCCTCTTCCGGCAGAAAGTCGGACGGTAATGCCTGGAACAGCCACCCCAGTGCGCCGGTCAGTGCGGCAAACAGCAGCAACATGCTGCCGGAACGGCGCAGCAGTGCGCGGGTGCCGGTAGCGTAGTGCTGCGTGAGTTGTTCGAAGCGGCGGTTAAAGCCGCCGAAAAAACCGCGTTTCTGATGATGACCGTCGGCAATCGGCGTCAGCAGCGTGGCGCATAGCGCGGGTGTCAGCGTCAGCGCCAGAAATGCCGAGAACAGGATCGAAACCGCCATCGACAGGGTAAACTGTCGGTAAATCACCCCCACGGAGCCGCTGGCGAACGCCATCGGAATAAACACGGCAGACAGCACCAGCGTGATGCCGATAATCGCGCCGGTGATCTCCTTCATCGCGCGGATGGTCGCCGCTTTGGGCGACAGCCGTTCCTGCGCCATCAGCCGTTCAACGTTTTCCACCACCACGATAGCGTCATCCACGATAATGCCTATCGCCAACACCATGCCGAACATCGTCAGCACGTTGATGGAGAAACCCGCGGCCAGCATCACCATGAAGGTGCCGAGCAGAGCGATGGGCGCAACAATCGCCGGGATCAGGGTATAACGCACATTTTGCAAAAACAGGTACATCACCAGAAACACCAGCACCATCGCCTCAATCAGCGTTCTGAGCACCTGCTCGATAGAGATTTTGACAAATGGGGCGGTGTTGAACGGCAATGAATAGTTCATGCCTGCCGGCATGGATATTTTCAACTCGGCCATACGTTGTGCGATGGCGTTGGCGGTACGTACCGCATTGGCGCCCGGCGCCAGTTGAACGGCGGCGGCGGTGGCGTCCTTACCGTTTTCACGCACGGAAAAGCCGTAAGATTGCGCACCCAGCTCGATGCGCGCCACATCGGCCAGCACCACCCGTGAACCGTCTTCTCTGGCGCGCAGTACCATCGCGGCGAATTGCTCCGGCGTTTCCAGTTGCCCTTGCACCGTCAGCGGAATGGTCACGCGCTGTCCCGGCAGAGTGGGGGCATCGCCAACCCGTCCGGGGGCGATTTGCACGTTCTGCTGGGTGATGGCGGTTGACAGGTCGTTCATGGTCAGTCCGTAAGACAGCAGCTTGTTCGGATCGACCCAAATACGCATGGCTTGCTCTGCACCAAATAATTGGATGCGGCCAACCCCTTCAACCCGTCGCAATTCTTCGACAATGTGGCGCGCCATGTAGTCGCTCAGCGCTACCTGATCGTAACGTGTGTTATCGGAGGTCAGGCTGACCAACATCAAAAAGCCGGATGAGGCGGACTCTACCTGCAGGCCGTTTTGCCTGACCGTTTGCGGCAGCCGGGGTTCAATCGATTTGATGCGGTTTTGTATGTCCACCTGCGCCAATTCCGGGTCGGTGCCCGGCTTGAACGTGACATTAATTTGCGCCAAACCGGACGTATCCACGGATGATTCGAAATACAGCAGGTTTTTTACGCCGGACAACTCGCGTTCTATCAACCCGACTACCGAATCGTTCATCGTTTGGGGCGTTGCGCCGGGGTAAGAGGCGTTAATTGTCATCATCGGCGGCGCGACGGACGGATAACGCGCGACAGGCAACTGGGGAATAGCGAGGGTTCCCAGCAGGACGATGAACAAGGCGATCACCCAGGCAAACACCGGGCGATGGATAAAGAATTGCGGCATGATACCTAAACTCCCCGGCTCTTAGCGTGACGCCACATCAGTGGCAGACGGCACCTTTTTCCAGTGTTGGGTCGCCACACAGCTACCTTCGCTCAACCTTTCCCCGCCTTCGATCACCACCTGTTGACCGGCATTAAGCCCGGCACGGATACGATACTGCCGGTTGATCAGCTCGGCAGGTTCAACCGTGATGGCGTGCGCCGTGTTTTGCTCATCAACGACCCAGATTTTGGCCTCGCCGCCGTTGCGTGTGACGGCCTGTTGCGGCACCAGCAGAGCATCCGGGTAATGGCCGAACGGGATGCGAGCGCGTACGAACATCCCCGGCAGCAACTGTCGCTGTGGGTTATCGACCAGAATTCGCAGCAGCACGTCGCCGGTGCCGGTATCCACATTCATGCCGGAAAACAGAATACGTGCTGACATCGGGTAGGGGGTGCCGTCGCTGCGCAGTATCACCACCGGGATGCCGTCACTGCTGCCGGCGTGCTTGTTCAGCATGTCGCGCAGTTGCTCCAGTGAAGACGCGGGTTGCCGTACATCAACATATACCTGGTCTATTTGTTGAACTCGTGCCAGCGGCGTGCTGTCGTTGGTGCTGACCAGCGCGCCTTCGGTAATCAGCGCCTGGTCGATACGACCCGCAATCGGGGACTCGACCGTAGCGAAGGTCAGGTCAAGCTGGCGACGCGCCAGCGTGGCGCGAGCCTGTGCCACATCGGCGGCAGCCTGGTCGCGTTGTGCTATCGCATCATCATAGGTTTGCTGGCTGATAGCGCCGGTGCTGAGTAATGGCTTGAGCCGGGCGACCTGAATTTGCGCCCGGTTCAGCACCGACTGGGCGCGTTGCAGCGCGGCGCTGGCGGTATCGACATCAGCGTTGAACGGCGCCGGGTTAATCTGGAACAACGGCTGTCCGGCACGGATTTCTGCACCCTGTTCAAATAAGCGGCGCTGGATGATGCCGCCTACCTGCGGGCGAATTTCTGCCGTGCGCACGGCGGTGACCCGGCCAGGTAGATCGTCGGTCAGGGTGATGGGCATCGGTTTAGCGGCCATGACGGTGACTTTCGCCGGCGGTGATTCGACTGGCGCGTCACGCTGGTCGCAGCCGGCCAGTAGCAGACCTACCAGCGCCAGCAGTACGCCGTGGCGGCACAACTGCTTCAGTGACACGGGCAGGCGAGTGACTTCGCCGTTCGCCTGCGTTTCACCGGGCGTTGCCAGCAGCAGCACCGATAAAATATAGGCGACCGGGTATGGAGGCGTTTTCCTGATATTCATATAACGTCGTAATCTCTGGTTATCGGCCATAGGGCGGCCAGACTGCGGGAGTGTGCGCCTGTTGTGTGCGGTTTTCGTTGGATAAATATGGAGATATGATGGAGAACCTTGCATTTTTTATTAATGAGATGACTGATGATTGTGCATACGCCATCCATGCCAATGGCTGACGAGATCCATGGATTGGTGCTTATCGCCGAAGATGAACCAGAAATTGCCGATATTCTCCGGGCTTACCTGACACGTAGCGGTTTACGCACCCTTCATGCCGCCAACGGGCGTCAGGCGCTGGAGCTTCATCTTTCCATGAAACCGGATCTGGTGCTGCTGGATGTGCAGATGCCGCAGGTTGATGGCTGGCAGGTGCTGTCGGGGATTCGTCTGCGTGGCGATACGCCGGTGATTATGCTGACTGCGCTGGATCAGGATATCGACAAACTGATGGGCTTGCGGATTGGCGCTGACGATTACGTGGTTAAACCATTCAATCCTGCTGAAGTGGTGGCGCGGGTGCAGGCGGTGTTGCGCCGCGCCGGGCTGCGAGCCGAGCGTCAGTCGCCGCGTTTCCTGCGTACCGGTATTTTTCAAATCGATCTGGAAAGCCATGAAGTGGTTGTGGAATGCAATGGCGTTAGCCAGCCGTTGGATCTGACGCTAACCGAATTTCGGTTGATAGCCCATATGGCCCGTGCGCCGCGGCGGGTCTTCAGCCGTGAGGAACTGCTGGTATCTTGCCTGCCGGAAGGGGATTCTCTGGAACGCACTGTAGACAGCCACATCAGCAAACTGCGTAAGAAACTGGAGCGACTGGGGCTTATCGGCGTGCCGTCCAGCGTGCGCGGCGTTGGTTACCGGCTGGGTGAATCATCGTGAAGCACAAAGGCAGCTTAAGCCGACAAATTCTGCGCTCCATGACGCTGCTGGCGTTGTCCGTCACGCTGGTGATGGTGGTTGGCTCTTATATTTTCTATGCCTTTATGCTGACGATTTCGCCAGAAAGCCTGTCGCCGAATGATCAGTGGATGCCGACCACGATAGAGTGGTTCTGGATGGGGGGCACCACGCTACTGGCGCTGATGATAGCGTCGGTGCTGGCGGTTCGTCTGTCGCGCCGTATTCTGGTGCCGTTGAATTCGGTAGCGCATAGTTTGCGCCAAATCGCCGAAGGTGAGCTGAATGCGCGCGCCGAAACTGACGATTATTCGCTGGGTGAGGCCGCATTGCTGGTGCGTGACTTTAATACCATGGCGGAGCGGCTGGAGCGCATGGCGCAGGAACGGGCGTTCTGGAATGCCGCCATCGCGCACGAACTGCGCACGCCGGTCACCATTTTACGTGGCCGGTTGCAGGGGTTGACCGAAGGTGTATTCGAACCCGATATCGGGTTGTTTCGCAATCTGCTGACGCAGGTAGAAGGGCTGGGACGGCTTATTGAGGATTTGCGGGTGGTCGGGCTAGCAGAGAGTGGTCATCTTGAACTGCGCTGGGCTTCAACCCATTTATCTGACGAGGTGAACGAGGTCGTCAATGCGTTTGGTCCCACGCTGCAAAGCGCTGGGTTTAGCCTGTCGCTGGCGTTGGAAGACCGGGTGGTGCAATGTGATCCGGTGCGGATTCGTCAGGCGCTGCTGGCATTGTTGGAGAATGCGCAAAAACATGCCACCCCCGGACCGTTACACATCCGGACAGCGGTAGAACGTGGGTGGGCGTATCTGCGGGTTGAAGACAGTGGTCCTGGTATTGACCCGCAGTTCGCCGGGCTGATTTTTGAGGCGTTTCAGCGTGGTGAACAGTCGCGTGTGGATAACAGCAAAAGCAGTGGGTTGGGGCTGGCGGTGGTGCAGGCGATTGCTCAGGCGCATGGCGGGCAGGTGAGTTGTGGCCCTGCGCCATCAGGCGGCGCATTGTTCGAGCTACGCTGGCCAACTGCTGGCCGAGCCGTTGGGCTGCTGGTCAGCGAGCAATCGTTCAGCCATCAATTGAATAATAAATAATCGAATAATAAACAAGCGATATAACGGGTGTGGTGGTGAGTTATGGCCAGTTTGCTGATGACCAATGTAGTGTTGTGTTTGATTCTGGGGATGGGACTTGGGGTGTGCGGCGGGATGTTAGGCATCGGCGGCGGGCTGATCGCCATTCCGGTGTTGGGGATGCTGTTTGGTATGAACCAGCACCTCGCGCAGGGTACGGCGTTGATTATGATTACGCCGAACGTGCTGATAGGCTTTTTGCGCTACCGACAGCGCAACAAGATAGATACCCGCATGACGCTGATGCTGTGCGCTTTCGCTACGGTGTCGGCCTATGTTGCCGCGCACATGGCTGCCGCCATTCAGGTTGATAACCTGCAACAGGCGTTTGCCATTTTCCTGCTGGTGCTGGCGACGTACTACATCTGGCAGTGGGTCAACAGCCAGCGCAGTCGCATGCCGACCTCAGTATTATCAAAACGTTATCTTCCTGCGCTCGGTGTGGCGAGCGGCTTCATGTCCGGTATTTTTACCGTGGGTGGCGGGCTGGTGGTGGTGCCGGCGCTGGTGACACTGTTCGGTTTCACCCAAACGCAGGCGCAGGGCATTGCGTTGGCGCTGGTGGTGCCCGGCGCACTGGCCGCGCTGGCATCTTACGCTCAGGCCGGTAATGTAGACTGGGCGACCGGCATCCCGCTGGCGATTGGCGGCATTCTCAGTGTGTCGTGGGGGGTGGCGCTGGCGCACAAACTGCCGGTGGTGGTGTTGCGGCTGGCATTCTGCCTGGTGCTGATAGGTGTGGCGCTGGTGATGCTGGCAGGGAAATAATCTGCAAACGGGTGGCGTAGCCCACCCGTTGCCGTTACAATCCGGGCATCGATTAACCTTTGGATAACAATTAAGGAGGATAATTATGCTGCTCTGTGGAATGTTTAACACTTCACATCCTCTTGGTGATCGCCGCTGCTCAAGCGTTATCGATATCGTGCTGCGATAACGGTGGCTTGAGCGAAGCAAACCGTATTTTCCCTTCCCTCGGCCTTACCGGGTTATCGTCGGCGTTGTGTTGACGAGGCACAGTTGTGCCTGTAACTCTTGAGTAAGCAATGAGCACTTTACTGACAGTACACGCATTGAGCGTGGATACCCCTTTCGGCCCTCTGCTGAACGACATTTCTTTTACCTTGAATCAGGGCGACCGCCTTGGTCTTATCGGCCATAACGGTTGCGGCAAAAGCACACTGTTAAAACTACTGGACGGTACGTTATCGCCAAACCGCGGCAATGTGACGCTCGCCAATCACTGTCTGCTTGCACGCGTTGAGCAACATCTGCCAGTGGATTTGCATTCGTTGACGATGCTGGAGGCGGTGCTGGCACGCCTTCCTGAAACGGAGCGCGTCAGCGAACGCTGGCGGACGGAAACCTTGCTGGCGGAAATGGGCTTTGGCGAACAGGACTGGCTGCTGCCCTCCGGCACGTTGAGCGGCGGCCAGCATACCCGGCTGCTGCTGGCGAGAGCGCTGATTACTTCGCCAGACCTGTTGCTGCTGGATGAGCCGAGCAACCATCTGGATTTGCCGACATTATTGTGGCTGGAGCAGTTTCTGCAACAGTGGAGCGGCAGCTTTGTGTTGGTTTCTCACGACAGCCAGTTGCTGGATAACGTCACCAACGGCAGTTACATCCTGCGTGACCAACAGTTGCATTACTTTGGATTGCCCTGTAGCGCTGCCCGTGCCGCGCTGACGGAGCGTGATCGCAGTGATGCGCTGCGCCACAACGCGGAACAAAAGGAAATCGACCGTGTAACTGCCAGTGCCAGGCGGCTGGCGATGTGGGGCAAGGTCTACGATAACGAAGACCTGGCGCGCAAGGCCAAGCAGATGGAAAAGCGTATCGAACGGCTAAAAGAGGATCAGACCGAGCTGACCGCCGGTAGTCGGTGGCGACTGGCGCTGCATGGCGAAGCGCTGAGTGCGGATCGTCTGCTGGAGATGACGGCGCTGGCGGTAAGCCCGGCACCGGAGCATCCGGCATTGTTCACCCTGCCGTTGCAGCGAGTGAAAAGTGGTGATCGGGTGGCGATTATTGGCCGCAACGGCTGTGGCAAGTCTTCGCTGTTGCGTCTGTTATGGCAGCAATACCAGCATCCGACGCAGGATGAAGCCATTCGCCTGCATCCCCGTGTCCGGCTGGGGTATTACGACCAGACGCTGCATCAATTGCGTGATGACGAGACCTTGTTTGATGCGTTGACACCGTTCGCACCGGTGGCGCAGGACCGCAAAATGGCCTTGATCAGTGCCGGTTTCCCGTGGTCGCGCCATCAGCAAACCGTCGCCACCCTGAGCGGCGGCGAACGTGCCCGGTTGCTGTTTGTCGGGTTGTCACTGGCGCGTTACGGGTTGTTGATGCTGGATGAGCCGACCAACCACTTGGACATGGAGGGCAAAGAGGCGCTGGCCGAGACGTTGAAAACCTTTGCTGGCGGTGTGTTGCTGGTAACGCATGATCGGGCGCTGATAAGCCAGAGTTGTAACCGCTTCTGGCTGGTTGAGCACGGCGTGTTGAGCGAGTGGCACGATCTGGACTTGATCTATCAGCGTCTGGGGGCTGCATCTGCTGACACCGCACCCTCTTCGGCACCGCCACCAGCGGCGGCGTCACAGGTGACATCAGAGCGTATCGATGAAGCCGACAGGCTGTTGGCGCAACTGGTTGAACTGGAAAACCGGCTGGCTGAAGACCTGGCGCGTAAGGCGAAGCACCAGAAACCCGCGCTACAGACGCAATGGCGGCAAGAAATAGCCCGCCTCAACGCCTTGCTGGGATTGGCCTAACCTCAGTGTGGCCCCCAGCGGGGGCCACACTGTTATAGGCTCTTAATGGGTGTCATCACTGTACTGTCATACACCTCATGCCGCAGGTTATCAGCAATCCTCAATAATCAGGTACGCGGCATTTAACGGCCCGTGTACCCCCACCACCTTGATCAGTTCGATATCGGCGGTAGAACTGGGGCCTGCGATCAGATTGATACACGACGGCAAGGTTTCACCCTGTTGCGCCCGCTGGCGCAGATGCTGGGCCAGTTGTGCGACGCGCGGCAACAGGCAGCTTTTGCGCACAATAAACAGCGTTGATTCTGGCAGCAGGCTCAGGCCTCGCCCCTGTTGCGGGGTTGAGAACAGCACCACGCCGCCGGATTCGGTCAGGCCATAATCGGCGTAGACCACGCCGATATGCGCTTGTGCCGCCAGCTTCAGGTTGTTTTCGCCTGCTGCCGGGTCCCAGCACTGGGCCTGATGGTGCTGTTGCAGGTAGTCGGTGACCCCCAGCTCCGCCAGCCGCGCATCGCCGCTGACCAGCACCGGCGCGCCGCCATAACGCTGACACAACCGCCCGGCGGCCTGCGCCACCTCAGCCAGCGGGGTGCGTTCGCAATGCGCCAGCATCACGTTACTGGCGTAATCGATGAAGGCGTCGCAGCGCTGTTGCGGCGTCAGCTCGGTCAGGCGGATTTGCGCCGGGTTGTTTTCCATCGGCGGCATCGGCGGCGGCGTCTGGCGGGGTTCCCGGCCAAGTCGTCGGGCCAGGGTGGACAGAAAGACGTCACGGTTTTCCATTAGCGTTGCTCCTTATTCTGACGCTGGTGCTGTTTGAACCAACTGCGAAAACTCTCGCCATCGGCATCCGGCAGGTCGCGGGCGGCGGTCCACTCGCTAATCGCGCCAATGTTGAACGGTATTTTGCCGTCACGAATCAGCCAGCGTGCCGCACGTGCGCCTGCCACCATCCCGACTTTCCATATTCCAGGGTGGCGGTTGGCGTAGTTGAACCAGCGGACCATGCGTTGCTCAGCGGCTGGCGTCATGCCGTTTTCTGCCAGCGTACGCCGGTGTTGCACGATCAGCGAGGACAACGGAATGCGAACCGGGCAGACGTCGTCGCAGGAGGTACACAGTGAACAGGCGTAAGGCAAATGTTTAAAATCTTTATACCCGCCCAGCAGCGGCGACAGCACCGCGCCGATGGGTCCGGGGTAGATAGAGCCGTAACCATGGCCGCCGATATGACGGTAAGCAGGGCAGGTGTTGATGCAGGCACCGCAGCGAATGCAGCGCAGAATATCGTGGAACGGCGACCCCAGCACCTGTGAGCGGCCATTATCTACGATGACCAGATGAAACTCTTCCGGGCCATCGATGCCGCCGGCATCACGTGGGCCGGTCAGCCAGGTGTTGTAGCCGGTCAACCGGGCGCCAACCGCACTGCGCGCCAGCATGGTGAGCACCACATCCAGTTCCTCAAAGGTGGGAACAATACGTTCCATGCCCATGACGGCGATGTGGATGCGTGGCAGGGTGGTGCATAGCCGGGCGTTGCCTTCGTTGCTCACCAGACTCACGGTGCCGGTTTCCGCCACGGCAAAGTTGCAGCCGGTGATCCCCACCTCGGCGCTAAGGAAGTCGGCGCGGATTTTCTGGCGAATAAAACGCGTCATCGCTTCCGGCGTTTCCGGGCCGTCGTAGCCCAACTGCTGTTGCAGTACACGGCGGATTTGATGGCGATCTTTGTGGATGGCGGGCACCACCACGTGAGAGGGGGCGTCTTTGTCCAGTTGCAGGATGTATTCGCCCAGATCGGTTTCCACCACGTCGATGCCGGCGGCTTCCAGCACGGCGTTCATGCCGATCTCTTCGGTCACCATCGACTTGGATTTCACCACCTTGCGGGCCTGTTTGGCCTGTGTGACTTGCAAGATGTAACGGGTAGCGTCTTCGCGTGTTTCGGCAAAAAACACGTTGCCGCCGCGAGCGGTGACCTGTTCCGATAACTGATACAGATAGGCGTCAAGATTATCGAGCACATGGGCGCGGATTTGCGCAGCGCGGGTGCGCCAGACATCCCACTGGCCGAGTTCATCAACCATCTTCTGGCGGTTGGCGCCGATACGTTCCTGCGCGTTGGCCACCGCCTGACGCATGATAGGGTCGTCGATCTGCTGGCGGATACGCTCATGGAATGGGGTATTGCTGGTTTTGAGGTACATGGCGTCTCCTTAACGACTCATCAGCACTTCAGCGATATGCAGCACTTTAACGGCGTGCCCTTCGCGCTTTAGCCGTCCGGCGATGTTGATAAGGCAACTGGCATCGGCGCCGATCAGGTAGTCCGGTTTGGCTTCCATGATGTGCGCCACCTTTTCTTTCACCATTTCACCGGAAATCTCCGCCATTTTGACGGAAAACGTACCGCCGAAACCGCAGCAGGTTTCCTGTGCGTGGAACGGCAGCAGTTCCAGATCACGCACCTGACGCAGCAAGGCCAGCGGCTCTTCGCGAACGCCCAATTTGCGATACAGACTACAAGAGGGGTGATAGACCGCTTTGCCTGGCAGGCGCGCACCGACATCGGTAACCCCAAGCTGGTTGACAATAAACGAGGTGAAGTCAACCATCCGGCTGGCGACCCGTTCGGCACGGCTGGCCCATGTCGGTTCATCCATCAGCCAGTCGACATAATGGCGGATAGCGTTAGTGCAGGAACCGGCTGGTGAGACGATAGGGTCATCGTTCTCTTCCAGCGCGGCTATCAAGGTTTTCATGCCCGGTAGCGCGTCACGGATGTACCCGCTGTTGATGGCAGGTTGGCCGCAGCAGCCCTGTCGTTCAGGAAAGTGAACGCGGCAGCCGAGCTGTTCCAGCAGCAGCACGCTGTCACGCGCCATGCGCGATTTGAGCGCATCGCCGATGCAGGTGACAAAGAAATTAACATTCATGTTGTTTTAGCTTCCTGTTTGTAGGGGTTGGCAATCTATTGATTTAAATCGTATTGATTTAAAAGCGTATCGGTTAAAACAATCACTGTGGCGCTTATCATCATCAGTTCGCTGGCCTGCGCAGTGGCCTGAACCGTTAACGCGGCACGCACAACCCGTGAGTGACGCCCCGGCTAAAGAGGACCTGCCATAGCTGGATGTTTCTGGCCCGAAAGGCGCCGGCGCACGCCGTCAGGTAATAACTAAACATTCGTCGGAAGGCGGGCGAATAATCAGCAGCCAGTTGCGGCCAGGCGGTATTAAAACGGGCCAGCCAGGCCATCAGGGTTTTATCGTAATCGGCACCGAAGTTGTGCCAGTCTTCCATCACAAAATAGGGTTCGCTGGTGCTGGCGATTTGTTTAATGGATGGCAGGCATCCGTTGGGGAAAATGTATTTATTAATCCACGGGTCAACGTTATGAGCTGTAGTATTCGACCCAATGGTATGTAACAGGAACAGGCCGTCCGGCTTCAGGCACCGGTCTGCCATCTCAAAATAGTCGGCGTAATTTTTCGGCCCCACGTGTTCAAACATGCCGACGGAGACAATACGGTCATATTGTTGGTGCAGATCGCGGTAATCCTGCAACAGAATATGGATATCCAGCTCGCCACATCGTTCTTCTATAAAGGCTTTCTGCTCGGCAGAAATGGTGATGCCATGTACGGTGACACCGTAATGCTGAGCGGCGTATACCGCCAGCCCGCCCCAGCCACAGCCGATATCCAGCAGCGTCATACCGGGTTTGAGCTGGAGCTTTTCGCAGATCAACGCCAGTTTGTGCTGCTGGGCCTCTTCAAGCGTGTCGGCCTGTTTCCAGTAGCCGCATGAGTATTGCATGTAAGGGTCAAGCATATGACTGAACAGGTCGTTGCCGAGGTCGTAGTGCACTTTGCCGACCTGCCAGGCGCGTTTGCGGGACTGAAGGTTGACCAGCCGCGCCAGTGCGATGCGCATCAGATCACGCCAGCGTGACGGGCGTTGTTCATCCAGCCGGGCAGCCAGTATACGGTGGAAAAACATATCGAGCCGCGGGCAGTCCCACCAGCCTTCCATATAGCTCTCACCCAGCCCAAGCGAACCCTGTTGCAATACCCGTTTGAAAAAGCGTGAATCATTAATCTGAATATCCCAGGGTTCGGTGCCATTAATAGTAATGCTGGCCTGATGTAATAATTCCTGCGTGATACGCCGCCATTCATTTTTCTCGCTGATATCATCAACGATGCACACATTACTCATGATATCTCCTTTAAATAACAGTTAATTCAATTACCTATTATTAAAATTAATGACTACTGGGGTACTGTTATTTCGGGTGACATCATGCTGCTATCGGCAATATGACGTCTTTCATCAAAAAATGAACAAGTATCAAAGTACGAACAAGGTATGGCTAAAAACGGCGAATGGCCGAGACATAAATAGAATGTCGCTTCCATGAGTTATTCCTCAATCCATAGGCTGGTTTGAAAAATCGTATAATCACAGAGAATCTGTTCTTCAGGTTATGAGCTGACACCTGCTGAATAGATGCTGATTATCGGGCAAATCAGGCTGTCCTGCGTTACCCTATCAAGACAAACTTCATCGAGTAGAGGTCAGGTTCGTTATGTCCCATGCGCTTGTGTCGTCTCCCCATTTGCCGATAGCAGGGCAACCTGCGCCGGTATTGCTTTCCCTGCCGCGCCCGGTCTACTTTCGCAGCTACCCGCTGACGAAGGAGACGGAAGTGGCGTCGCATCAGCACCCGTTTGTCGAGTTTCTGTACGCGCGCGAAGGGGGAATGCGGGTGGAGATTGAAGGCAAGACCCTGATCGTGCCGGTGCTGTACGGCGTCTGGATACCGGCGCATGTACCGCACCGCATTCTGGCGACCAGTGATGTGTTGCTGGAAAGTTTGTATATCGAGCCGGAGTATGTAGCTATCGACCACAGTGGTTGCAAGGTGGTGCTGGTCAGCGATTTCATCCGCGAGTTTATTCACTATGCCACCGGGCATGTGCCGGAACAGTATGACTACGAGGGGGATGATGCCCGGTTGGTCAGGGTGCTGACGACGTTGCTGCGGCAGTTGCCGGATGCGGGTTTTTCACTGTCGTGGCCGCCTTCCGCCACGCTGATGCGGGTGTGCCGCGCTATTCAGCAGACGCCGGATGCGCTGCACGGTATTGACGAGTGGGCGGCGCGCACCGGGATGTCGGTGCGTACGTTTTCGCGCCGTTTTAAAAAGGAAACCGGCGTGGCGTTCAGCGAGTGGAAGAAACGTATGCGGCTGCTGGAATCGGTGGTGATGCTAAAGAATAACCACAGCGTAACGCAGGTGGCGCTGGAACTAGGGTATGCCAGCACCGCCTCGTTTACCTTCGCGTTTCGGCAAATGTTTGGCGTGCCGCCGACACGCTATTAATTCCCGCTTTCTCGACCGGTGGTACGGCTGTTTTGGTACGACTGTTTTGGGTACAGATTAGTGCGCCAGAGCGACCAGCATCGGGAACAGCAGCGGTGCAACCAGCGAGGTGATGATGCCGCAGATCACCAGCGCCAGCGAACTGAATGCGCCTTCTTCATAATCCAGCTCGGCGCAGCGGGCAGTGCCAAGTGCGTGCGACGCGGTGCCCATTGCCAGCCCACGCGATGCTTTAGTGTGTATGCGCATGGCGTTAAGCAGTGTGTGGCCGAATACCGCGCCGAGAATACCGACGAAGATCACGCACACCGCGCTGATAGCCGGGATACCGCCGATGCTGCCGCCTACTGCCATGGCTATCGGCGTGGTGACTGATTTCGGCATGATCGAGGCGGCAATCGCCGGTGTGGCGCCCAGCCGCAGCGCAATCCAGGTGCCGCTCACCATCGCCACCAGACTGCCAATAAAACAGACGCTGATGATCGACTTCCAGCGCATACGGATTTGATGCAACTGCTCATACAACGGAAACGCCAGCGCCACCACCGCGGGTTGCAGCAGGCTGTTTAGCACCGAGCTGCCCTGAAAATAGCGTTGGTATGGGATATGGCAGACCAGCAACAACGCAATCAACACCACCATAGACACCAGCAGCGGGTTTAACAACGGTGAATTCAGCCGCTGTGCCAGCCAACGCGCTAAAAAGAACACCAGTAGCGTCAACGGCAGCGACCAGACGATATCATGCAACATGATCGGCTCCTTTTTCTGCCTCTTCTGTCCCGGTCTGATGACGGGCTGATTTACGCCCGTGGAGCATATGCGAACATACGCTGACGGTAATCAACACCACCAGCGTGCTGGCGGCGCAGGAAACGATAATCGGCGCGAACTGGGCACGCAGCAGGTTGAAATACTGCATGACACCGACGCCAATCGGCACAAACAGCAGCGCCATATAGCGGATCAACACATGGCAACCCGGTTTGACCCACTTCACCGGGATAATCTGTAATGACAACAACAAAAACAGGATCAGCATACCGATGATGCTGCCCGGTAAGGTGATAGGCAGCACGGCGGCAAGGCCGATACCAAGGTACAAACAAGCGTAAATCAGTAAAAACGCTCTGGCCTGATGCCAGAAGCGGAGGGTAACGGTATTCATGAAAGCATCTGCCACGCTAAAATTGGGTGGATAACGGTGTTGATTATCGCTCGCTTAGTTGTGGCGCTTATTATCAAATCAGGACGATATTTATCGATTATAGGACGAGTTGCCGGGAGGGAATGGGCGGTAATCGCCTGTCCGGATGGAGAGCAGCAGTGTTATGGAGAGCAGCCGCGTTATCCCTGCGCCGTCTTTCTCAGCGCATCGTATAACCGCACCAGTTCGGCCAGCGAGTCGGCATTCATTTTGCGCATCACTGCTGCGCGCCGCACTTTCACCGTGATTTCGCTAACGCCAAGCTGTGCGGCGATCTGTTTGTTCAACTGCCCGGTCACCACCTGTTCCAGTACTTGCTGTTCGCCGGTGGTCAGGCTGTCGTAGCACGCCTGTAGCCTGGCCTGAATATCAGCCTGACGGCGTTGTTCGTTGTCCCGTTCCAGCCCTTTTTGGATGGCATCAAGCAGCTCCTGTTCACGAAACGGTTTGGTCAGAAACTCCAGCGCACCGGCTTTCATGGCACGTACTGACATCGGAATATCGCCGTGGGCGGTAATAAAAATGACCGGCAGCATGATGCCGTGGCGGTGCATGTCATCCTGAAAGTCCAGCCCACTCATGCCCGGCATCCGCACATCCAGAATCAGGCAGCCTGGGCGGTCTGGCCGGGGCGCGTTGATAAACTGTTGCGGCGACTCGAAGGCGCGACTTTCCAGCCCGACCGATGCCAGCAGATCTTCCAGCGCGGCCC
The DNA here is from genome assembly GCF_007858975.2 of Dickeya poaceiphila. GTDB lineage: Bacteria > Pseudomonadota > Gammaproteobacteria > Enterobacterales > Enterobacteriaceae > Dickeya > Dickeya poaceiphila. The sequence goes on along the minus strand of NZ_CP042220.2, from coordinate 2,729,780 downwards.
GTACCGATGCGTCATCATCGACGATATAAACGAGCGGCGTATTTTCATGCAGCGATGTGTCATTCATGGTGCTTTTTTTCCGTCCCCGGCAGGGTGAAGTAAAAGGTGGCGCCGCCGTCGTGGTTGGCGCTGGCCCAAATCTGGCCGCCGTGGGTTTCGATGATCGAACGGCTAATGGTCAGGCCCATCCCCATGCCGGTTGATTTGGTGGTGAAAAAGGTTTCAAACAGTCGCTCACGTTGTTCCGGCGTGAAGCCAACACCATTATCGCAAACCGCAAAGCGGATATCGCCGCTGTTATCACGATCCACCGTGACTGATAGCGTGCGTGGTTCCGTGTCGGCAGCGCTGATGGCCTCCACCGCGTTCAGGATCAGGTTCATCAGCACCTGCTGAATCTGGATCTTATCGGCCAGAATGGGTGGTAACCCTTCTGCGACGTTGAGGTCGAACAGAATACGTTGTTGCGTCAGTTCGCTGCGAATCAACAGCAGCATTTCATCAATGGTGTCGGTGATGTTTAACCACGCCTTGTGCACAGGGGTTCGGCTGGCGAATCCACGGATACGGGCGATGATTTCGCTGGCGCGATTGGCATCGTTGATGATGCGCTGTAGCGCCAGCTCCGCACGCTCCTGATTGGGCGGTGTGGCGTTAAGCCAGCGCAGACAAGCGTGGCTGCTGGTAACAATAGAAGCCAGTGGCTGGTTGACTTCATGGGCTATTGACGCAGTCAACTCGCCCATCAGGTTAACGCGGGAGATTTGCGCCAGTTGGGCGCGTGCTTCATGAAAGGCGTTGATGGCCGACGACATTTTCAGTGCCAGATACGTCGATAGCGTGATCGCCAGCAGGCTGATGCCGCAGTTGATCAGGCTGGATTCATTGCCGCTGGGTTTGCTGAGCTTATAACTGAGCAACGTCAGCACGATGCACAGCGCGGCAATGGCGGTGACGCCTCGCGGGGTAAGAAAACGTACCGCCAGCAGTACGATGGCAATCTGAAATACCCCCACCGCAATTTCCAGATCAGTGAGGGTATCCACCACCGAGATACCTACTGCCATCAGCACCAGCGGGATGACCCGCAGTGTGGTGGCAGCGTGACCGACACGTGTTTTATCACTCATGTTTTACCACTCATGAACAAAGACCTTTTTCTGTGTCGTTCCCACTGCCGGCGGCGCGTGATTACGACGGATTTTCCAGGCTGAACTGGTCGTGGGTATCGTCGTAGGCGAACAATTCCGCGTAACGTCCCCACTGCGTGACCGAGTTCAACGTCTGGGCGGCATCGATTTCCGACATAAAATCTTCCAGTTCGTCGCGGAAACGACGCGCCGGAGCAGTACGAGACGAGCGTTCGTCCAGTACCCGCCGAATATGTGCCACCAGCGGCACGTAGTTGAGCAAGTGCTGGGCGAACAGCTGTTTGCGCTCGTCCACGCTGGCGTTGGCGTAACGCGCGGCGGCAGGCAGCAGCCGGATATCACCGCCCTGCAATTCAGCAAAACGCAGCAGTTGCAAAATTTCCCCCACCGGGAACAGCTCGTCAGCGGTGTACTGCAAGGCATTGGCCAATTCAGGCAGGTCCGCCTTACCCGCATAGGGCGCGGCGTGAACGGCTTCAATCAGGCCAGCCAGCGAGTTGGTGGATACCAATGGCAGCACCATACCCAGCCCGGTACCTGGGAAAATCCCCTGCCGTGCGGCGCCTGCGCTGTTATCAGAGGTCATTTTAACGTAAATGTCTTCAACCAGCGCACGAAATGCCGGGTCCTGGCGATTACGCGGTTGCGGCAGGTCAACGCGGATTTCACAGGCGACCCGACCGGGGTTGATGGAAAACAGAACGATACGATCACACATCAGTACCGCTTCTTCGATGTTATGCGTCACCATCAGAATGGATTTGATCGGCATTCTGCCTTCGCCCCACAAATCCAGCAGATCGGTGCGCAGGGTTTCGGCGGTCAACACGTCCAGCGCGGAAAACGGCTCGTCCATCAACAGGATGTCCGGGTCCACCACCAGCGCACGCGCCAGCCCGACGCGCTGGCGCATCCCGCCGGACAACTCTTTAGGATAGGCGTTCTCAAAGCCGTCAAGACCGATGAGATCAATCGCTGCCAGCGCCCGTTTGCGCCGCTGTTCTACCGGTACATTTTGCGCTTCCAGCCCGACTTCAACGTTTTGCTGCACCGTCAGCCAGGGAAACAGCGCAAAGCTCTGGAACACCATGCTGACGGTCGTCGGTTTGCCATCCGGCCCCGGCGGAAAATCTACCTGACCGGCGCTTGGCGTGAGCAACCCGGCGATGGAGCGCAGCAAGGTCGATTTACCGGAACCGGAACGACCGAGCAGCCCGACGATTTCGTTGTCGTACAACGTCAGGTTGACGTCATCCAGCACCAGCCGTTCGGCGCTGCCGGGTTTACCATACAGATGCCGAACGTGTTGTACATTCACCAGGCAGTTCTGTTGATGAGCCAGATGGGTTGGCTGAAGAATAGTCATCATGTTCTCCTTAACCGAGGCGCAGGCGGCGTTCGGCGAATTGGTACAAGGGGCGCCACAGCAGGCGGTTAAACGCGATCACGAATACCGACATCACCGCGATGCCGAGCGCGACCTGATGAAAATCGGCGGCGGTGGTCGCGTTGGCGATGTAAGCGCCAAGGCCGGTGGCTTCCAGATGTTGTTTCCCCCAGGAAATGGATTCGGACACGATACTGGCGTTCCAGGAGCCGCCGGAGGCAGTGAGCGCGCCCGTGACGTAATAAGGGAAAATGCCCGGCAGCGCGACTTGACGCCACCACTGCCAGCGCCGGATGCCGTAAATACGCGCGGCTTCCAGCAGATCGGTCGGCAGGGCCGCCGTACCGGCGATCACGTTAAACAGGATGTACCACTGGGTACCCAGTATCATCAGCGGTGACAGCCAGATATCCGGGTTGAGGTTAAAACCGGCAATCAGGATGACGGCGAACGGGAACAACACGTTGGCCGGAAAGGCGGCCAGAAACTGCGCCAGCGGTTGCAGACGTTCAGCCACACTGGGTTGCAGGCCGATCCACACACCGACAGGCACCCAGATGACGCTGGCCAGCGCAATCAGCACCACCACTCGTACCAGCGTCGCCATACCCATGCCGAATACCGCAATCACATCCGCCATGCCAAGTGAGGCACCGATGTATTGCACCAGCTGTACCACGCCTGTCAGCACACCGATAATCACCAGCGCCAGCCACAACCGATCTGTGACCTTGTTGTAACGGGGGCTGGGGGCATAGCGTAAAAAACGCGGCATCTGCGGCCAGCGCAACGCTGCCAGCGTGTAGAACGGCCAGCCAAGTATCTTGATGATCGCCGTCGAGATGTGAGTGCGACGGACAAGGTCGTAAACCCAGGAGCGCGGCCTTTTTTGTGAGGCAGTTTGTTCGAAACGGAATTTATCCGCCCAGGCGACGACTGGCCGGAACAGCAGTTGATCGTAAAGCACTATCACGATGGTCATAGCGATAACCGCCCAGGCGATAGCCGTCAGATTTTCCTGCGCGATTGCCAGCGCCAGCCAGGAGCCAATCCCCGGCAGGCTGACGGTGGTGTTGCCGACGGTGATGGCTTCTGAAGCGACTACGAAGAACCAGCCGCCGGACATCGACATCATCATGTTCCACACCAGACCGGGGATAGCGAACGGCAGTTCGAGGCGGATAAACCGCCGCCAGGGCGAGAAGCCGAATTGCTGGCTGACTTCGCTCAAATCACCGGGAAGGGTGCGCAGCGACTGGAAAAAGCTAAACGCCATATTCCAGGCCTGACTGGTGAAAATGGCGAAAATAGCCGCGCATTCCACGCCCATCTGGCGACCAGGAAACAACCCCATAAAAAACGTAACGGTAAAGGTCAAAAAACCCAGCACCGGCACCGATTGCAGAATATCCAGCGCCGGGATAATCACCATTTCGGCCTTGCGGCTCTTGGCGGCCAGCGTGGCGACGACCAGCGTGAACAGCAACGATACCGCCAGTGCCACAAACATGCGCAGGGTGGTGCGTAGCGCATATTCCGGCAGCAGGGCGATATCGAGCCTGACCGGGCTGGCATCCAGAATGGAGAGCGGCAGGCTCATTTGTTCCATGCCGTACACCACCAGCGCAATCACCAGCGCCAGCAGCGTGAAAAATAGGATATCGGCCCGATAGGACGGCGCAGCGCGCTGCCTGGTGAGCAGTGCACGATGGTCAGTCATGATGTCCTGGAGTGGATGGCGCATGATTTTCCTCCCGGTAATGTCAGGCAGTAGCCGGAAAGTCATTCCGATGCTATTTGCCAAATCTGGTTGCCAAAATAAGAGCCTATCCCATTAGGGCTATTTCACTTGCCATTTTGGCCCTGGGTAGTGCTCGAACTCCTCACGTACTACGTGTACGCTCCGGGTTCTCCGCGGCTTCCCAAGTCCAAACTGGCTACGCCAATAACGCCTACTGGGATAGGCTCTAGGGATACCGGTATTGTCAGTGTGCGCTGAGCAATACGACGATGGGGCGGCATATTCTTTAATGAGTGGCAGGAAAATAAAATAATCGAGACAAAGCGTCCACGATTAAAAGGTATAGGCCATTTATACCAAAGTATATTTTCGTGAAATGGCGTAACGTCTGGAATGAAAAAATTTAAATTTTTTATTTAAAATCAATTTTTTTTATTTTTGCTGGGTAATTGTTGCTGATATTTTTTCATTCGGTAGATGGCCGATGGGGAATACTATTTATTTTTACTTATTGTGAATGTTTTATGAATATTCGGCGAGTGTATAAAACGAATGGAACAGAATGACGGTGTTTTCATATCAGGAACCTAAACTGAAGTGAGAGCATAGCGATGTTGACTGAGGATACGTTGGCTGGAGATACCCCGGCGTTAAGAACGCCGGGGTAGGGTAACGATTACGCCAGATCGAAACGGTCGAGGTTCATCACTTTAGTCCAGGCGTTGACAAAGTCATGGACAAACTTCGCCTGTGCGTCCGCACTGCCGTAGACTTCCGCCAGCGCGCGCAGCTGCGAGTGGGAACCAAAGATCAGATCGACGCGGGTGCCGGTCCACTTCAGGTCGCCGGTTATGCGGTCACGTCCTTCAAACACGCCATCTTCTGCTGCGGCTTTCCAGACGGTGCCCATGTCCAACAGGTTGACGAAGAAGTCATTGGTCAGCGTACCGGGTTGTGTGGTGAACACGCCATGCGGCGCCTGACCGACATTTGCGCCCAGTACGCGCAGCCCACCTACCAGTACTGTCATTTCCGGCGCGCTCAGCGTCAGCAGCTGTGCCTTATCCACCAGCAGGGCTTCGGCTGTCACGCTGTAACGACCTTTCAGGTAGTTGCGAAAACCATCGGCGATAGGCTCCAGCACTGCAAACGACTCAACGTCGGTTTGCTCCTGAGTGGCATCCATCCGCCCAGGCGTGAAGGGCACCGTTACTGTATGACCGGCAGCTTTCGCGGCCTGTTCTACCCCGGCTGTGCCAGCCAGCACGATCAGGTCTGCCAGCGATATCTGTTTGTTGCCGGACTGAGCGCGGTTGAATTCGCTCTGGATGTTTTCCAGCGTACCCAGCACTTTCGCCAGTTGTTCCGGCTGGTTGACCGCCCAGTCTTTCTGCGGGGCAAGACGAATGCGCGCACCGTTGGCGCCGCCGCGTTTATCGGAACCACGGAAGGTGGACGCGGATGCCCAGGCGGTAGACACCAACTGGGAAACCGTCAGGCCGGAGGCCAGTACTTTCGTTTTAAGATCGGCAATATCCTGCTCGCTGACCAGAGTGTGGTTAACGACCGGGATCGGATCTTGCCAGAGAAGCTCTTCGGCTGGGACTTCCGGGCCGAGATAACGGGCGCGCGGACCCATGTCACGGTGCGTCAGTTTGAACCAGGCACGGGCGAATGCATCGGCGAACTGATCCGGATTTTCGTAAAAACGGCGGGAAATCTTTTCGTACGCCGGGTCGAAGCGCAGCGACAGGTCGGTGGTCAGCATGGTAGGCACATGGCGTTTGGATGGATCGTGCGCGTCTGGCATTTCCCCCGCGCCTGCGCCGCCTTTCGGTTGCCACTGGTGAGCGCCAGCCGGGCTTTTGGTCAGCTCCCATTCGTAGCCGAACAGGTTCTGGAAGAAGTAATTGCTCCATTGCGTCGGCGTTTGCGTCCAGGTCACTTCCAGTCCGCTGGAAATGGTGTCGCCGCCTTTGCCGCTGCCAAACGAACTTGCCCAGCCCAGTCCCTGTTCTTCAATGCTGGCCGCTTCCGGTTCCGGGCCAACCAGCGCCGCGTCGCCAGCGCCGTGGGTTTTCCCGAAGGTGTGACCACCTGCGATCAGCGCCACGGTTTCTTCATCGTCCATCGCCATGCGACAAAAGGTTTCGCGGATGTCCTTGGCGGCGGCAACCGGGTCCGGGTTACCGTTTGGGCCTTCCGGGTTGACGTAAATCAGGCCCATTTGCACCGCGGCCAGCGGGTTTTCCAGATTGCGTTCGCCGGAATAGCGCTTATCGCCGCTAAGCCAGGTGGTTTCCGAACCCCAGTACACATCTTCTTCCGGTTCCCACACATCCGCACGCCCACCGGCAAAACCGAAGGTTTTGAATCCCATCGATTCCAGCGCCACATTGCCGGTGAGGACTAGCAGGTCGGCCCAGGAAATTTTCTGGCCATATTTCTGTTTAATCGGCCACAGCAGACGGCGTGCTTTATCGAGGTTGACGTTATCGGGCCAACTGTTGAGTGGTGCGAAGCGTTGCTGGCCGGCACCAGCGCCGCCACGGCCATCTCCGGTGCGGTAAGTCCCGGCGCAGTGCCAGGCCATACGGACAAACAGCGGGCCGTAGTGGCCGAAGTCTGCCGGCCACCACTCCTGCGAATCGGTCATCAGGGCATGAAGGTCTTTTTTGAGTGCGTCCAGATCAAGGCTGTTAAACGCCTCGGCATAGTTGAAGTTGTTATCCAGCGGGTCAGACAAGGAGGAGTGTTGGTGCAGGATTTTCAGATTCAGTTGATTGGGCCACCAGTCACGATTATCGGTGCCGCTGCCGGTAACAGGTGTGCTTTGGTGATGGAACGGGCATTTGTTTTCAGTTGTCATCGTTCTCTACCTTATTGCTATGTGTCTCAGGTCGTCCGGTCTGAACAGGTTGCCGGGCAATGCGCTGTGGACAGAAAATGGCTGATGCTACTTGTATGTGGTGTTGCGTCAGGGTCTGACGCAATAATTTGAATTTCTTAGCATCCTTTGGTTGAAATTCACTGTCTATCTTAGTCAGCGGCTGGTGAGAGATGAAATCGAATTTCGTGAATATTGTGATAGATGCTGGCTATTTAATTTTGGGAATTAATAAGTAAAGCAATTGTTAACGGTTCGATGATTGAGCACTATGACTGCCGGATTGTCAGGGCAGAGAGGAGAGGGGGACGATGCGATAGCGAACGTTTTTGCGGCAATGATTATTTTTATTTGTATCTTTCGTTGCAAGTATTAATGAATTACGTAGGGATGTTTCCTGCTTCTGTACCCATTGCTGATGTCATTTATAGTGCCGCCACACGATAAATCGGTATTTTTACCTCAGGTTATGCTCCGCAGTCGCTACGCACCATTGCGCAGTGTAACCGTATTTTAGTTGGCGCGGTTTATGCTCAAAAGACGTTCTGTCAGTGTAGGGGTGACCTATTTTCAGGGGCGCTTTGTTTTACTGTGTGTCGGCATTATGGTCTGCCTGATATTACTGGTGGCTCGCGTCGGGTATTTGCAAGTGGTGACAAGCCTGCAACTTGAAAAAGAAGCCAATCAACGTTCATTACGCGAACTGGTTATGCAGCCGCTGCGCGGCACCATCACTGATCGCAATGGTCACCCGCTGGCGGTCAGTGTGGCTTCCAATGATGTGGTGGCCGACCCAATCCATGTGTTGCAAAGCGACCCCACGCTCGCCGGTGCACAGTGGAACGCGCTATCCAGCGCGTTATCGCTGCCTCCAGGCACAATTAAACAGAAAATTGAACAGAATGCGCACCGTCATTTCCTCTATATCGGACGTCAGGTCGAGGCCGGGATAGCCGATTACGTACGCCAACTACATATTGGCGGCATCTCCACGCCGGTTGACTCCAGCCGCTATTACCCGATGAGTGACGCGGTTTCCACCCTCATCGGCATCGTCGGGTTGGATGGTCAGGGACTGGATGGCATTGAACGGAGCTTCAATAAGTTGTTGCAGGGAAAGCCGGGAATGCGGGTTTATCGCAAAGATCGTTACGGCAATGTAGTCAGCCTGATGGCCGACGAACCGGCGCAACAGGCGCCGACACTGACCCTGAGCATCGACAGCTATCTGCAATTCGTTCTGTATTCGCACTTGCGCGATGGCGTGCAACTGAACAAAGCCGACTCCGGAGCGGCAGTATTGATTGACATCAATACCGGCGAGATTCTCGGTATGGCCAGCTACCCGTCCTATAACCCCAACAATTACGAAGGCGAACCGCAGAAAAACATGCGGAATGTGGCGATATCGGACAGTTTCGAACCCGGATCGACGGTTAAACCGCTGGTCGTGATGGCGGGGCTGCAACGTCATCTGATAAGACCTGATTCAGTTATCGACACCACGCCTTATCCGGTGAACGGGCATCTGATTAAAGACGTTGGTCACTGGAGCCGGCTGACCATCACCGGCATTTTGCAAAAATCCAGCGATATTGGGGTGTCTCATATTGCGTTGGCGATGCCGGCAAACGTGCTGGTTGATCTCTACCATCGCTTTGGGCTGGGTGTTGCCAGCGGGTTGGGGATTGAAGGTGAAACTCGCGGTTATTTCCCACTACACCGTGAGCGGTGGTCTGATATTGAGCGCGCCACCTTTTCCTTCGGGTATGGGTTGCGCGTCACGCCGCTGCAGATTGCACGTGAGTACGCCACTATCGGCTCATTCGGTATTTATCGCCCGGTATCCATCACCAAAGTGACGCCGCCGGTTATCGGCACCCGTGTCATTGATGAGGATGTGGCAAAAACCGTGGTGCATATGATGGAGAGCGATGCCTTACCCGGCGGCAGCGGGGTAACGGCTGCCGTTCCTGGCTATCGTCTGGCGATTAAAACCGGGACAGCCGAGAAAATGGGGGCTGACGGCAAGTACGACGGCGGCTACGTCAACTATACCGCCGGGGTGGCGCCAGCCAGCAACCCACGGGTGGCATTGGTCGTGATGATCAATCATCCCGACGCCGGCAAACATTTCGGTGGTTCGGTTGCAGGCCCGGTTTTTGGTCACATTATGGGGGATGTGCTGCGTCATATGGACATTCCGCCGGACGCGCTTACGCCATAAGCCTTTGCCGTTCGCCGCGTCAACAGGTGGGGGGGGAAATCCAGATTGACATTTTGTTGACCAGGCATTAATTTCGAATTCAATTAATGCCTGGTCAGTTTTTTATCAAATGAACCATACGTCCGATGAAGCACTTTGCCCGATTGGCCTGCTGATCCACCTGTCAAACCAGTTCAAGGATCACTTGCTGAATGACTATTTTGCTGACAGCGACATCACCGCGCCTCAGTTCAAGGTCTTGATCAGTATCTATAAAGGATTAACCAGCCCGGTGGAAATGTGCAAAAACGTGATGATGGACGGTGGCGCGCTTAGCCGCATGATTGAGCGGATGGTGAAGCGGGAATTTATTGTGCGCCAGCCTCATCCCAGCGATAAACGGCAGGTGATTCTGGCGCTGACGGAAAAAGGGCGGGCAATTTGCCAGCAGTTTGAACAGGAAGGGATGCAGGTTTTACCGGCGAAAATCACTGCTCGTCTGACGCCTCAGGAGGTCGAGCAGTTGATTCGTCTGTTGACCAAGATGCTGCCGGATGAGGTGATCACGCGTTATTTACCCTACTGAATCCATTATTTTGGGCATTCCCTATGAGGCTAGCCGCGGTTGTCGCGCTGGTGTGTGAATAGATGCTGATGTCGGTTCCGTCATCGGCGGATGCGAAAGCGTGTTTCTGATAGTCAGTAAAGAGGATTTTGCAATGATGCTATCAACGATGCCATCTATGGTGAGATTTACTGCTGAGCTGGTTGGCTGGATAGAAAACCATCTTGAAAGCCCACTGATGATCAATGACGTCACTGCGAAATCGGGTTACAGCAAATGGCATTTGCAGCGTTTGTTCAAGAAAGAAACCGGTGTTGCGTTAGGGACTTATATCCGCAACCGGCGCTTGAGCAAAGCGGCGATTGAATTAAAGCTTACCAGTCAAACCATTCAGGATGTGGCGTTACGCTATTGCTTTGATTCCCAGCAGTCGTTTACCCGCACCTTCAAAAAGCATTTTGGCATGTCTCCTGGTCATTATCGCAGAGCATCATTCTGGGATTTCTCCAGCCTGCAACCGTCATTGAGGGCTGATACGGACTGGCTTCCTATCCCCGAATTAGTTGATTTGCCTGTCAGGCCGACAGAGACCTCTTTTTTTGAACATAGCCAACATATTGATGACTTTATTTCGGCGAACGATATCTCGCAAAGAATCCAATGGTGGGAACAGGCAAGCCACCAACAGGATGGCGAATATGCGGTCATTTATTCTTTTTCAACCGTGATTCCTGATGCCAATCGGGTTAACCGACATGTTCGGTTGGCGTATCACATGAGTGCTGTTGACCCACATGATCATGTTATTACTGATGGTGTTGACAGTCAGACGCAAACGCCGGGCGACCGTTATTTACGCTTTAGCTTTTCCGGCGACGAGCAGGAATATCAGTCGTTTTTGAAAACGATTTATCATCATATTTTGCCCGGTCAAGCCTATACCCACATAAATAGCGGGGTGCTGGAAGTTATCCGTTGCAGGAAAAACGAAAACGGCAAGATAGATACCGGGTATTTCGACGTGGAATATTATGCGCCGTTTGATCGAAAAATAAATCAGCAGTAATCATAGAATAACCGCTTACGTAATGGGGTGGTTTCAGTTTTATCGCATGGTGAGCTACCGAAGTGAAGGTATACTGCATCGCAGTTTTCGATCACAAAAGAGTAAGTGTGTTATGACAGTAATTAAACGTGTAGTGAAAACCATAGGGGTAGCCGGCCTGATGACGATAGCGGGTTATGTTCAGGCAGCAAGCTGGCAGGATTCTCTTTCCAATGCGACCAGCCAGTTAAACCAGAACAGCGCTGCATCTGGCAATATGAGTGAACTGAGCCGTCTGCTCGCCAGCGGAACACCATCGCTGAGTGCCGGTAGCATGAACAATGCTGCGGGTATCTTGCAATACTGCATAAAACAGAAGCTGGTTTCAGCAACGAATACCGAAAATATCAAAAATCAGCTGCTGAATAAGCTAGGATTGTCTTCTCAATCAGAACAGCAGAAAAAGACTGACTATATGCAGGGGCTGTCCGGCCTGCTCAGCACAGGCGAAGGGAAACAGCTAAATCTGAATGCAATTGGCAATACGCCATTGGGCGAGAAAGTTAAAACTAAAGCATGTGACATCATATTAAAGCAAGGTGTGAAATTTATTTCATGATGGAATCTTACCGTATGAAATATTGATAATATCAGGCCAGGGGTGATTCATCATCATCGATTATACCCTAAATAATTCGGGTTGCAGGCAGCCAACGCACCTGCAACTTGAAGTATGACGGGTATATAAGGCTCGTGATGAGCCTTATATACGAATGCTTTACTTGTCGTATCGTATGCGCGGGCGTTATATATCAATGGATTCCATTTTGACGAATCGATAGCATCATTTCGACCTGTAAAGATGATTTTCAACTCAGATGTTCAGGATAATGCTATCCCAAGTATTAAGGATCTTGATAAATCGATCAGTGCAGCCAGTGAATTGAATCTTGCGCTTTATGAATACCAAAGCGTAAAAGATGCCGGAAAATTACCGGAAATAGAGAAAAAAATTAATGTCCTGCTGGTTAATCTAAACGAATTAACAAATTATTACATGGCAAATGATCTGTCTAATGATGAAGACAAAGCGATGACGGTTAACGCACTGAATGACATTACTGCGGTTCAAAATGCATTACCGGCGTTTCTTGCTACATCCCGTTCGCAAGATAGTGCAGCAGCCTTGTCTTTGTTGCAAGGGGACAGCGGTGTGGGCGCGAAGGTTCGAAAACTGGTGAATGACCTGAAGGTCCAGATTGAATTAAACATCGACATCGGGAAAACGCTACGTAGTGAAAACCGCTCGATTTCTTCTCAGGTATTTTGGCAGATGATACTGTTTTCTTCCCTGATGATACTGGTGGTGGGAACACTGGCGGTGAAAATCATTCTGGGTGTCCGTAATAACCTCAACACGATGCAACGTGTCATGGGCGAGGTCAGTGAGTCGCTGGATCTGACACTGAAAGCGAATGATAGCCGTCAGGATGAACTGGGAAAAACCGCCTCTGCGTTTAATACTCTGATGACGCGCGTATCGAGTTCGCTGGCGGCGGTAATGTCGTCTGCGCAATCGGTCAGTTCTGCATCCAGTCAGATAGCGGCGGGCAATGAAGATTTGTCTGCGCGCATGGAGCAGCAGGCTGCATCGCTGGAGCAAACCTCTGCCAGCATGACATCGCTAAACGATACGGTTAAAGCCAGTGCTGAAAATGCGCGTCAGGCCAGTACGCTGGCGACTAATGCGAATACGCTGGCTGACGAAAACAGCCATTCGGTATCAGCGATGGTAAAAACGATGGATGAGATCAAAGCCAGCTCCTCCAAGATTTCGGATATCACCGGGCTTATTGAGGGAATTGCTTTCCAGACCAATATCCTGGCGTTGAACGCCGCGGTTGAAGCAGCGCGTGCCGGAGAGCAAGGCAAGGGGTTTGCGGTGGTTGCCAGTGAAGTACGTAGTCTGGCTCAGCGCTCTTCTTCTGCGGCCAAAGAGATTAAGGAACTCATCAATACTTCTGCACAATTGGTGGAAAGTGGTTCGATACAGGCGGCTGATGTGGGCGAAAATATGGGCAAAATGCAGGCATCCATTCGCCAGGTGGCTGACATTGTTTCAGACATGGCCGCTGCGACCATTGAGCAAAGTCAGGGGATTGGACAGGTGCATCTGGCTATTGGTCAAATGGATACCGTGACCCAACAAAATGCTGCGTTGGTTGAAGAAGCTTCCGCTGCGTCACAATCATTGCAAGAGCAAGCTTCAATGCTGAGTGATTTGGTATCGGCATTTAAAATCAGCCGCGACCACCATGACGTTATGGCAAAAAAAGTAGCGACTGAAGTGACGTCTGCCATGACAATAAAGCCGCAGTTAACCTCTGGCCTAACCTCTCGCCCAGCTATAGCTTCTCATCAGGCTAACGATAATTGGGATTCGTTTTAACGCTGCGGTTTGATCGCTTCCATCCTACAGCTACTGTTTTACACCAGTGGCTGTAGCCAGCAATATCGAGTTTCCGGTCAGTTGTATTTGCGACATATTGATTTGTTAAGAACACGCATGACGGCTCTCTTCGATTGCTGGTAAAAACGAAATCGAACCCGCTTTACCCGTATTTTTACCAGCAAAAGGGTATGGCTTCGAGCGTTTTTTGGTGAGCGAGGGTGAACCTAAAGAAGGGGGTAACCAATTGATAAAAAGCAAAAAAGCAGACCTCAGTGAACGTCTGCTTTCTTTAAATTGGCTCCTCTGACTGGGATCGCCTTTGCCAGTAACTGGCTAATAATTAAGCTAAATGAGAAGTTGCTTTCTGTCAAGACCACCAGAGTGACCACCAATAGGTACAAGTTGCATAAAGCTGGTTTGAATGCTTCGCTGTATTTGGTGATCGTTTATGTGGTATCTGCTGCGATGGAGGTGTAGCCAGCGCGAGCACTGAAGAGTGCTGTCCCATAGTGGAACTGGAGAGCGTTCAGAATTCTGTGTCACGTTAAAAATTCTACAACGTCATCACGTTATTTAGTCGCCCTTCAAAATAAATGGCCAACTGTGATAATGTCAAATTCCAGCTCTGGATGGGCATTGTCCATTTTTCCTGTGCGTTCATCAGCCCCAGATAAAGCAGCTTCAACAGACTGTTTTCATTCGGGAAAGCACCTTTGGTTTTGGTCAGCTTCCTGAACTGTCTGTGCACCGATTCGATAGCATTTGTGGTGTAAATGACTTTGCGGATATTTGCCGGATAGCGGAAGTACGCTGACAGATTGTCCCACTTGCGTCGCCACGACTGGAGCACCACCGGATACTGCAACCCCCATTTCGCTTCCAGCTCATCCAGTGCCATTTCGGCCGCTTCTTTTGACACTGCACGGTAGACTGGCTTCAGGTCGGTCATGAAGGCTTTATGGTGCTTTGAGGCCACATATTTAATCGAATTGCGTATCTGATGAATGACGCACAACTGCACTTCCGTCTGCGGATAAATGCTGTTTATTGCCTCTGGGAAGCCGGTCAGCCCGTCCACGCAGGCAATCAGAATGTCTTTAACACCGCGATTTTGCAGGTCGCTTAATACCGACAGCCAGAAGTTAGCCCCCTCACTTTCTGACAGATACAGGCCCAGAACTTCCTTTTTACCTTCCAGATTCAGGGCCAGCACGGTGTAAACCGCTTTGCTCTGATAGCGGCCATCTTCCCGAATTTTATAGTGAATAGCGTCCAGCCAGACGAAGGGATAAACCTGCTCCAGCGGGCGCTGTTGCCACTGTTTTAGTTCAGGGATGACTTTATCGGTTACTGCACTGATGGTGGCAGTGGACACGCTGAAGGCATATAAATCTTCGATCTCCCGGCTAATGTCCTGATAGCTCATCCCCAGTGCAAACAGGCGAATGATCTTGTGTTCGATCTCGTCGGATAACGTGGTCTGATGTTTTTTCACCAACTGGGGTTCAAAAGTGCCATTACGATCGCGCGGAGTCGCCAGCTCGAAGCTGCCCGTCGGGGCTTTAATGGTCTTTTTGCCGGAGCCATTTTTACGGTTAGCTTCAATGTCCTGAGCCAGATGAGAGTCCAGTTCCGCAGACAGGGCAGCTTCCGTTAACTGTTTGATTAAAGGCGTTAAGATACCATCTTTGCCCGTTAATGCCTGACCGGACTGGAGGGCTTTAAGCGCTTTATCGAAATCGAAGGGCTGGGACATATGTCATTCCTTTTTGATTGTATATTACTGGAATGACAAAGAATTTCTAACACTCCCTGGAACTGTGTTCAAAGAGAACTGACAGTACCGTTGATCTTGATCTCTTCCTAAATCGGTGCGAAGCTAAATCAGAGATCTGGGCTTTTTGCAGGCTTCGCACAAATTCCTCCGGAGTCTGGTTATTTAACGATGAATGCGGCCTGTGCCGGTTGTATTCATGTCTCCAGTGCTCGTATTTTCCTGAGCATCTTCCAGTGACAGGAACCAGTGAACGCTCAGGCACTCGTCTTGGTCGCTGCCGTTAAACGATTCTATCCGCGCATTATCTGTCGGTTTTCCTGGGCGTGAGAAGTCCATCGTCATGCCGTTTTCGTACGCCCACTGATCCAGCGTTCTGGAAATAACCTCGCTGCCGTTGTCGGTCTGCAGCTGTCCCAGCACTCGCTTCTATAACTGCTTCAGACGCTCCATGACCCCGACCACATCGTCCCCGCGCAATCCCTGACCGACTTAGATCGCCAAGCATTCCCGACTAAAATTATCGACTACAGTCAGCGCTCGGATCCGACGCCCGTTGAACCGATTATCAACCACGAAGTCCATGCTCCAGCACTGGTCTGTGCCGGTCACTTCCGGACGTGCCTGTCTGTGCGTCGTGCGGACATGCCGACGGGGACGCCTTGTCCGCAGATTCAGACCTTCCTGGCAGTAAATCCGGTGTGTTTTCTTATGGTTAATCAACCAGCCCTCCGACTCAGCAGAATATGAATGCGTTGCACACCGTAGCAAACGCGGGTTTCGGCAATTTCCCTTATCCGGTAGGTGACGGCCCGATCATCACGACAGCTGCGATAGTGGTACACCGTACGACTTTGCATCATCAGACGGCAGCCGCGATGTAGTCCGATACTGTACACTTCCAGCAGCCAGGCTGCCGCTTCAGACGGTGGTTCTCCTCCTCCAGTTGCCGCAACCGGCGCAACTCCACCACGGCCATGCCACCAAATTTCTTCTTCCAGTTGAAAAAGTGGCTTCAGAAATTCCTATCTTTCTGCAGACTTCGTCAATCCGCGCGCCGGTTTCGGCCTATTTCAGGGCAAACGCGATCTGGTCTTCGGTAAATCGTGACTTTTTTATGACGGATGACCTCGTTTTTCAGGAGAAGACAGGCCGGAAACTCTACTTTACGCCAGTACTGAACAAAGGGAAGAGGTCACCCCAAGGACCTTTCCCGTTTCCAAGCATCTGACAATGACGGATAAAGGCTTACGGTCACTGATAATGACCATTAGAGCATTAAAGTCATTCAAACCGGTCTCGATGGAGATAATCTGGACAGCGTTTGGCTATCAGCACTGCGTTATATCGCTATACCTTCATTTTCCTCCGGCCAGATCGATAAAACTGCCTGTCACATACGAAGCTTCATCGGATAACAACCAAGCTATGGCTTGCGCTACTTCTTCAGGATGACCACCGCGTTTCATGGGCAGGCTATCTTTAACACGATCGACCCGCGCGGCTTCGCCACCGTCGGCATGCATATCGGTGTAAATAAATCCGGGGCGTACGGCATTGACGCGAATACCTTGACTCGCTACCTCCAAAGACAAACCGATAGTCAAGGTGTCGATTGCACCTTTTGAGGCGGCATAATCTACGTACTCATGCGGAGAGCCGAGGCGGGCCGCTGCGGAAGATACGTTTACGATGGCACCGCCTTTGCCGCCATGGCGGTGCGCCATGCGCTTAACAGCTTCGCGTGCGCAGATGAAACTGCCACTGACGTTGGTGGCGAATAGTGTCGCTAGGCGCTGTGCGTTTAGCTGTTCGATCGAAGCTTGAGGCATCAGCATTCCGGCGTTGTTGACCAACCCGGAGACAGGGCCCAAATCTTTGTCTATCTGCTTAAATAACGCCACTATCTGCTCTTCCTGGGAGATATCGGCCTGTACGGCGATAACTTCTCCGCCGGAATGCCGGATCCTTTCCACGACTTCGTGCGCGCAGTCTTCACGCGTTCGATACCCGATGCAGATTTTATGTCCCTTGTTTGCTAGGCAGAGCGCGGTCGCTCGACCGATGCCGCGATCACCGCCAGTGATCAGAGTAACCTTGTTGTTCATACCTTATTCTTCCAGTCTGTGCTTTATTTTCTTCTTGTTTATCAAAATTAAAACGGCAATGCTCAGGCAAAATAGCGCCATCATGATAAACACCCCTTTACCCGACCACTCTAACAGCGCTCCGCCAACAAATGGCCCCAAAGACAGACCCAGCACGACCAGTGTCGAGGCACCTAAATACGCGCCACGATAGCGTTCCGGCGCAAGGCGATCGAGCAAAATGCTCAAATTAGGCAACAGAATAGCTTCCGCGATGCTGAATACCATTGCGCATCCTCCCCACCAGAGCGTGCTGGTGGTGTCGTTGGCCCAAAACAGCATTTGGGAAAGTGCAAAAATCAAGGTGCCAATCATAATGCGTTGTTCGAGCGGAGTGTTGGCGAACAAAGGCACCAGATAAAATTGGGCGACCAGTACGGTAAGGGCGTTGGTCACCAAAATTACCGTCACTACATCAACTGCGCGTACGGTGTCCAGCATTAATAGATATTGCGGTACGATCGATTCGATCTGCGCATATACCAAATAGCAGAGAATGCTGCTGATCAGGACAATGATATAGATATTGTCTCGGAATATAAGTCGAACGACTTGCCAGGCAGGCATTCCTTCATCATGAGACTCTTTGGCACTATCGTGATGCAACGGCTTGCCCGGCGGAATACACCATAGAGAAAAGAGTAAAAACGGAATGTAAGAGAATGCCGTGAGCAAAAACGTGCTTTTTTGCGAGTTTAGGCCAAAAGTAATGCCAATGAGGGGGCCGCTTACTGCCGCGATGTTGACCGCGAAGTATCGAATTTGCAACGCCAGCTCTCTCCGTTTTGGGTCCTGCAGTAAATCGCTCATGAGGGCGCGGCTGGGGGCGTCTATCCATGAAAACGAGATGCCGGTCAATAAAAGACCGAAGGCGAAAACGAACACGCCATTTGCCAGCGCAATGCCTGCATAGCCTACGATCGCCAGCAGGCAGCCCAGTACCAGCAGCGTTTTTCTGCCTAAGCGATCAGACAATGAGCCCCCGTAAATTCCTAATATCACCGAAATCAACGCGCAACCTGACATAAGGCTGCCTATCGCCAGCGGCGTAAGTTGATAAGTGCGCGTCAGAATAATGGATAAGAATGGCCAAGCCATAAAGTAGCTGAGACGGGTGAGTAAAGTGAAAAACAGCAAGATAGAGACGTTTCTGGGAAAGGTCGCCAACGTTTGTCTCATTGTCAGGTCAGCACTGCATAACGTCGTGCGATCTTTCGATAAACAGTTCGTCGAGGGAGAGCTGATTGAGGGCATTTAATTCGTCAAATGTGAACCCTAACGTCTCACAATAACGAAAATTACCGTCCTTGAGCGCAGCAAGGGCGTTTGTTAACACCGCATAATTCAGCGAGGGGATCATAAGACGATATCCTCCATCAGCGCATTAAGCGGTTAGCTAATTTGAGATTAATCCACTCGTCAATTTCAGATTGGGAGTGTTAGAAATTCTGTGTCATTCCGGTAATATACAATCAAAAAGGAATGACATATGTCCCAGCCCTTCGATTTCGATAAAGCGCTTAAAGCCCTCCAGTCCGGTCAGGCATTAACGGGCAAAGATGGTATCTTAACGCCTTTAATCAAACAGTTAACGGAAGCTGCCCTCTCTGCGGAACTGGACTCTCATCTGGCTCAGGACGTTGAAGCTAACCGTAAAAATGGCTCCGGCAAAAAGACCATTAAAGCCCCGACGGGCAGCTTCGAACTGGCGACTCCGCGCGATCGTAATGGCACTTTTGAACCCCAGTTGGTGAAAAAGCATCAGACCACGTTATCCGACGAGATCGAACACAAGATCATTCGCCTGTTTGCACTGGGGATGAGCTATCAGGACATTAGCCGGGAGATCGAAGATTTATATGCCTTCAGCGTGTCCACTGCCACCATCAGTGCAGTAACCGATAAAGTCATCCCTGAACTAAAACAGTGGCAACAGCGCCCGCTGGAGCAGGTTTATCCCTTCGTCTGGCTGGACGCTATTCACTATAAAATTCGGGAAGATGGCCGCTATCAGAGCAAAGCGGTTTACACCGTGCTGGCCCTGAATCTGGAAGGTAAAAAGGAAGTTCTGGGCCTGTATCTGTCAGAAAGTGAGGGGGCTAACTTCTGGCTGTCGGTATTAAGCGACCTGCAAAATCGCGGTGTTAAAGACATTCTGATTGCCTGCGTGGACGGGCTGACCGGCTTCCCAGAGGCAATAAACAGCATTTATCCGCAGACGGAAGTGCAGTTGTGCGTCATTCATCAGATACGCAATTCGATTAAATATGTGGCCTCAAAGCACCATAAAGCCTTCATGACCGACCTGAAGCCAGTCTACCGTGCAGTGTCAAAAGAAGCGGCCGAAATGGCACTGGATGAGCTGGAAGCGAAATGGGGGTTGCAGTATCCGGTGGTGCTCCAGTCGTGGCGACGCAAGTGGGACAATCTGTCAGCGTACTTCCGCTATCCGGCAAATATCCGCAAAGTCATTTACACCACAAATGCTATCGAATCGGTGCACAGACAGTTCAGGAAGCTGACCAAAACCAAAGGTGCTTTCCCGAATGAAAACAGTCTGTTGAAGCTGCTTTATCTGGGGCTGATGAACGCACAGGAAAAATGGACAATGCCCATCCAGAGCTGGAATTTGACATTGTCACAGTTGGCCATTTATTTTGAAGGGCGACTAAATAACGTGATGACGCTGTAGAATTTTTAACGTGACACAGAATTCTGAACGCTCTCTTCAGATTCGAGCCAGGCTACCGGTAAGTGTCAAGATAGTTGGCACCCCCGGTTGATTTAGGCTGCCTTTTTTTCCCGTTCCGGATTCAGCATTACCTTGCCTACCGGATGCCAGTTTCGTGTTCTGCCAGACCAGCGTTCAGGCCGTTCCGCTTTTGCCTTTTTGTACACCTCATCCCGATTTTTCAGCAACACACCGTCTTCTCCACGATGTCGCTGACCCGGCGTCACATACCTGATGCCGCTATGTCTGTGCATTTCGTTATACCACTGAGCAAAAACCTCTACCCATTCACGCGCCTCCTCCAACTTGCCGAACCCTGATGACGGCCACTGCGGGACATATTTCAGTGTCCGGAACAGCGACTCCACATACGCGTTATCGTTACTCACCCTCGGCCGGCTGTGAGAGGGTGTTATCGCCAGCTCGTGTAGCTTCATTTGCAACGTCTGTGATTTCATCGCCGCGCCGTTGTCCGCATGAAGTACCGGCGGGTTTTGCCAGCATCCTTCCCGAAGGACCGTGCGTTGTATCAGGGCTGCCGCCTGCTCACCACTTTCAGTTTCATGCACTTCATATCCCACGATTTTTCGGCTGTAGAGGTCTTCCACCAGATACAGGTAAAACCAGCGCCCCTTTACGGTTGACGGAACCCATGTAATGTCCCATGTCCACACCTCATTCGGCCCGTTGGCCTGCCAACTCGTAGCCGGGGTGACTTTCTGCGCTGCCCGTTGCCGTCCCCGGCGATGCACCTCTCCATGACGACGCAGTACCCGGTAAAAGGTTGACTCGCTTGCCAGATAAATCCCCTTATCCGCCAACGCCGGTACGATTTGTGAAGGGGGGAGGCTGGCGTAGTCTGGCTGATGGCACACTGCCAGTATCTGTTGCTCTTCTTGTTCACTTAACTGGTTCACCGGGGAGGGCCTGACCGCGCTGACACGCTTGTCCTCCCACGACGTTTGCCAGCGTCGCCACGTCCGCTCACTTAATCCAGCTTCAGCGAGCGACACGGACAATCGTGCACCTGACGCCATCGCTTCCCGCACGTGACCGATGAGGGCCTGCCGTTCTGCTGCTGGTGTCAGTCGTCCTCGTCGGTGACGCCGTAGTAATCCCGCAACTGCTTTCGCAGCACCAGTATCGCCGCCGCCTCCGCCAGTGCTTTTTCCTTACGCGCCAGTTCGCGTTTGAGTTGCTTAATTTCTTTCTGGCTCTGTTTTAGAGCGGCTTTGTCACCGGGCGACGATACCTGCAAAAAGCCTTGTTTCCACTGACTAATCTGTTCCGGGTAAAGCCCTTTTTTACGGCAGTATTGCGCGAGTTCTGTTTCGCTGAGTGTAGCTGTTTCGATAATCACAGCCAGCCGGGCTTCGGCTGACCATTGGTCTGTAGTTTTGTCTGCCCCCGGCACCGGTATTCCCTCTGCTTTCGCCTTGTTACGCCAGTAATAAAGGGTAGCTTCCGATATCCCTTCCATCTGCGCAACTGCGGTGACGGTCATGTTGTAGGGCGGCAGTAATTTAGCCAGTGCGGCTGATTTACGTTCTGGTGAAATACGCTTCACGCTCTGTTCCCATCTTGTCATTAGTATTTTCGATGGGGGTGACAACTATCCTGACAGAGGGGGCTACGCTGGCGGGACCAATCTTTATTGAAGCCGGAAAGGCTCCGTCTTTCATATACAAATAGATTTGCGAGCGCTTCAGGCCGGTTTTTTCTTCCACTTGTCTCAGACGTAATAATTGATGAGATGTCATAGGTTACTCCAGTGCAGAATGGCATATGCCCGGAGACGACAAAAAAACACAGCGAGGGATGGAGTGGAAGTTGATGAGCCCGTATTACGGATATCACCATCCTTAATACGGACTTTTAGACTGTATCGCGTAATTATTTTTTGTATAACCCAGAGTTTATTTAACCAGAATAGGCTGCTCGAAATAATCGACATTATGTTGCTTATTCCGCATTCTTTTTTTTCTGTCAATCAGAACTCCATTATCAAAATATCGACTGGGCCAGATATCTTCAGGTGGGACACCTATAGCAGTGGCAATTAGCCATTCACCTTTTGGCCAGGGGCGAAACAATGCATTCGCTAAGGTGGTCGAACTCAAACCCGCTTTGCGTGATACTGCCGACATAGAGGTACCTTTTTTCCTGAGTTCGGCAATAATATCGGCATTGTGCCAGTCTTTTTTGATATCCATAGATTACCTCATGTTAAATTAATTAACAGGCTAATTAAGTAATATAAAGTAATAACTCTATTTCATGATTGAAGTTATTCAGAAAAAGATAATAACCAGTTTGGTTATTTATAAAAAGAGTCGTTAAGACTCTATGTAACAAGAATTATTTTGATATAAAGTGTGAATGGTTTAAGTTTTCAATAAAGGATGAAGCATGAATAATTTGGGTGGAATAATTACTGTGCTGGATAATCTACGGGAACCTTGGGGGATTAAAGATCTCGACTCAAAGAGCATCTATATGAATTCTGCTGCCTATGCCTATACCAACACACCGAAAAATTTTAACGTTGAAGGCAAACTGGATGCTGAATTCCCGGTTGGCTGGGCTGATTTTGCTGATGAAATGGTGGAGCATGATCGGCGTACCCTGCAGGCCAATGGAGAGCGTGTTATCGTTATCGAAACCTACAACTGGTTTGACAGCCCCGAGCTGGTTCCCTACCAGTGCGAAAAAATCCCGCTTTTTTCCGAAGAAAAGGAGATAATCGGTACGCTCTGGACATCCCGCCCGATACGGACGTTATCCCCGGTCTACCTCTCAGCCAAACAGCGCGCTCCGGTTGAGTGGACAACCAGTTATGAAGGGCCGTTCAGTGCAACTGAAATGGAAACCCTGTTTTTATTGCTGTGCCAGTTCTCCAAGGAAGAGATTGCCGCCAGACAAAACCTGTCAAAGCGAACGATTGATAATCGAATTCAGCGGATGTATCAAAAAGTGGGGGTGCATAATCTCAGGCAATTCGAAGAATACTGCTATCAAAATAACCTGCATGGGTATATCCCTCCCAGCTTACTTGTTAAAGGCACCCTTTTCTTATAATCAGCACGATTAAAACAGGAATGGCATGAACAGTATTAATGATTATCCGGTCAGTCGTGTGCCAGTGACGGCAAGACTTCCTTTTCTGAATGTTGCTTTGGTTTATCTTGGCATGCTGACCGCACTGGACCAGTTTATGTTGGGGGCAGTGTTAGGGCATTCAATGACACTCGGCGACGCTTTTCTGGCAATTGTTGTCGGCAGTGCGATTTTTGGTGTCGTCACACTGGGGCTGGGTTATGCGGGGATGAAGGAAGGGCTGTCCGGTAGTTTGCTGGCACGATGGTGTGGTTTTGGTCGTGTAGGATCGGTACTGATTGGCGTGACCGTTGCGGTTAGTCTTATCGGATGGTTTGGCGTCCAGAACGCGGTATTTGCCCACTCACTGAATTTTGCGTTGGGCGACAAGCTTGGGTTTGGCTGGTCTGCTGCATTATCGGGTGGAGCACTGACGCTACTGGTGACATTTGGCTTCAGTGCGTTGCGATATACCGCCCGTATTGCTGTCCCGCTGTTTATTCTGGTTGTGGCCTATATTTCGGTTATGACCCTGACAGGACACAGTTTTAGCCAGTTACTACAAGGGGCAGGGGCGGGTGCTGCAGTCTCAGTCAGTGCCGGTGCGACAATGGTTGTAGGTGGTTGTATTGTTGCCACTTTGATTACGCCGGATCTGACGAGGTACGTTCGCAGCGGACGCCATGTTTTCTGGATAACCATGCTGACCATTATTGTCGGTGAGTTCATCGTTAACGGTCTGGCTATACTGATAGCGCGTGCGCTGAATACTGCCGATATTGTGACAATCATGTCGCAGACGGCAGGTGGAATAGGGCTGGTCACCGTTGTTTTTTCCACGTTGCGTATCAACGATATCAATTTGTATTCGTCTGCGCTGGGAGTTGCCAACGCGATAGAAGGCCTGTGTGGTAAAAAGTTGGGTTATAAATCCATCACCCTGACTATTGGGGCTATCGGCACTACTTTATCTGTGATTGGTATATTAGATAGATTTGTTGATTTTCTGACACTGCTTGGCGTGTTTTTCCCGCCAGTGATAGGGGTCATGCTGGTTGATTATTATGTTTTAAGGAGTAGCCGAGCGTTGCTGGATGCCAGCCGTCATCGCGGTGAGCTTCCTGATAGCGCTTCGCATATTGGCTGGTCGGCAATTATTGCCAGTCTGGCAGGCGCAGGTATCGGGTTTTATACAACTTGGGGAATTCCGGCACTGAATTCACTACTGGTAGCCAGCCTGTTCTACTGGCTGATGAAAGTCAGTACCCGCTATACTCTGAGAACCGCCGTGACTGAAACACATTGATGAACAGGCCCCATCTTTTCCGGGGATTATTTATGGCTCACGCTGATTTGCGATGAGCCTATTTTTAAATCGGCTGTCAAACTAAAGGGCAGAGCCTAATCCTAATGAATCTTCTTGCTTCGAAATAACTCAAGCACGTCTTCCCTGCATTCTTGCGCATAAACATAGGGTGCAACGTATCTTTCCCGGTTCATATCCAGATAATCAGACCACCATTGCATCATCGCTTTTCGGGCATCCAGATATTCCGCTTTATGGATGTACGCCGCTCGCACGCTGTTGCGTTCCTGATGGCTCATCTGGCGCTCAACTGCATCTTGTGACCACATGCCGGATTCCATCAGGGCGCTGCAAGCCATTGCCCGAAATCCGTGGCCGCAGATGTCATTTTTGGTGTCATAACCCATCAGACGCAACGCTTTATTGACCGTGTTTTCGCACATCGGCTTATATGGATTGTGATCACCGGGGAATACCAGCACCTGATGCCCGGATATGTTCCGTATCTGTTTCAAAATAGAGATGGACTGACGGGAGAGGGGAACGATATGCGGGGTACGCATTTTCGCGCCACGCCCGGAATAACGCACGCCGGGGATAGCTTCACGGGTGGCGGGAATAGTCCAGATGTGGTTTCTGAAATCAATTTCCGACCAGCGGGCAAAACGCAGTTCGCTGGAGCGGATAAACAGATGCAGGGTGAGCGATACGGCCAGCCGGGTTAATTCCCGTCCTTGCTGGTAGTCCTCAATCTGAGTCAACAGTTCCGGTAGTTGCTCCAGCGGCAGGGCAGGGTAGTGGCGTTTAACAGATGGGGCGATAATACCGTCCAGACTGGCCGCCGGATTATTTTCAATCAGTTCCTGATGCACGGCATGGCGCATGATGTTGCACAGGTGCTGCCGGGTACGGGACGCCACTTCCAGCAGCCCTTTTTTCTCGATGCCTTTCAGCAGGCTGATGAAATGACGGGGGTTCAGCTCCGTAACAGGCAGGTGCCCGATGACCGGAAAGATATGGTTGTTCATGCTGGCAAGCAGACGGGCGGCATGGTTCTCCGACCATGTCCGGTTGCTCTTGTGCCAGTCCAGCGCTACGTCCCTGAATGATTTTTCTGGTGAGCGGGGTGCTTTTTTTGCCGCTCGCTGGTGTGCGGGGTTGATATTCTGCGCCAGCAGTTTACGGATGCCGTCACGCTGTTGACGCGCCTCAGCCAGCGACACATCGGGGTAGGCACCTAAGCCAAGACGGGATTCTTTTCCGTTGATGCGATATTTGAGATACCAGAGACGCGAACCACCGGGATTAACCAGCAGGTACAAACCGTGTGAATCAGATACTTTGAAAGGTTTTGCTAAGGATTTTACGTTGCGGATTTTTGAATCATTAAGAGACATGTGGGGGTCACTCCGTCATCGAACCAACCTGACCCCAAATCTGACCACCAAATTCTCCCGATGCAGAGGGAAAACTGAAAATGCATCGGGAAGATATTTCACGCTAACTTATTGAATCCGAATCATATAAGGATTCGCAAAGCCGCATGAAAACAAGAATTTGGCTCCTCTGACTGGACTCGAACCAGTGACATACGGATTAACAGTCCGCCGTTCTACCGACTGAACTACAGAGGAATTGCTTGAACGGGGCGCATAATAACGGGGTCTATCGTGCATGTCAAAGGTGTAAACCACATTTTTTACGCGTTTGGTGAGGTAATGCGCAATATGCTGGTTTTTTCACACGTTCATCGTGATTGAGCCGGGCTTTACACGGTGTTGCGGTGTTAGAACAGCAGGCTGGCAGCAAGGTGATGCCGCCAGCCTGAAGGGATTATTGCAATCGCAGTTGCAACTGGTAGCGGTAACGGGGAGCGGTCAGCAGATAATCCGGTGCAACGCTTGGACTCCATGAGTCATCGCCGCCAACACCCATATGGAAACCGTCCAGATTAAGCCAGGTGCCCGGTTCTGGCTGCAGCAGATGGTGATGAGTGCAATCCATCAACTGCTGCAGGCTGTAGCGGCCAATACCGAAATGGAAATCGCCTTCGATAAGCCAGTCGCCGTAGCGCAGTTCCTGGGTATGGCAACGCAGGCCGTTTTCCGATGGGAAAATGTATGGTGTGTGCATCGCTTCCAGTGGTTGTTGCCAGCGGCCATGCAGCGCGGCAAGACGGCGATCAGGGTAGTTTTCGTGTGGGCCGAGTCCCAACCAGCTTACCTGTGGGTTGACTGCCGCCAGTTGAACGCAGAGGCCAACGCGCGCCAGTGAGGGCAGGTGACGAGCCACCTCCACTTCTACGCTCACTGTCAACACGCCTTTCGCGTCAATTCGCCACTGTTTACGGCTGATAAACAGCACCTGTTGCTGATAATGACCGACGTGTTCGGTGGTGATCAGCACGCTATCACTGGGCGTGTCGGCGTGGATCTGCTGGCAGTCGGTGTCGTACCGGTACAGTCCGGCCAGTTTCCAGCGCTCGACCCAGGCGTTTGGATCAATACGGTCCACTTCGCTGATGCCGATGTCGTTATCCAGCGGCGCGCGCGCCAGATTATCCTGTAACGGACTGAGTAACTGCGGTTGTCCATCGCGCCACCACTGCGTCAACAGTCCGCTATGGCGGTTGAACGCCCAGCGCTGCTGACCGTGGATGACCTCGAACTGGTCGTCAGTCTGGTTTAACGTTGGGCATTTGCCATCGTCACGACGTGGCGTTGAGCGCGCCAGCGGCATCGGCAACTGCCATTGATCCCAGGCACAGCGATGACCAGCCGGTGACCAGTCGGTTGCGTTTGGCTGAACGACCTCTACCGTCAGCCACATGTCGGCGTGGTGCTGCGGGGCTGGCATCTGTTCCAACAGGGTGAGTGTCTGACTGCCTTGCGGTGCGATATCGAGCGTTACCCGGCCTGATGCCAGTTGCACGTCATCTTGCATGATGCGCCAGTGCAGTTCTTCATTATCACTGTGGCGGAACAGGTATTCGCTGGTCACTGTCAGCGTCAGCGGGGCATCGTCATGATGGCTGAACTGGAAAAACTGCTGGGCGCGCTGGGCTTCATACAGCGCCGGGTGCGGCGTGCGGTCAGGGAACACCAGACCATTGAGGCAGAACTGGCGGTCGTTGGGTTTATCGCCGAAGTCGCCGCCATAAGCCCATTGTGATTTGCCATCGTGTTCGCGCACCAGCGCCTGATCGACCCAGTCCCAGACGAAACCGCCTTGCAGACGCGGATACTGGCGGAATGCCTGCCAGTAACGGTCAAACCCGCCAAAGCTGTTGCCCATGGCGTGTGCGTATTCGCATAGAATCAGCGGGCGGTTTTCTCCCGGCATACCAATCCATTTTTTGATTGACCACTTCGGCACTGCCGGGAAGGGCTGGTCTTGATCCACTCTGGCGTACATCGGGCACAAAATGTCAGTAGCAGGCGTATTGGCACCGCCGCCTTCGTATTGCACGGGGCGGGTTGGGTCCTGCTGCTTCACCCACTGGTAGAGTGCACTATGGGTAGTACCGTAGCCTGATTCATTACCCAGCGACCAGATAATAATGCAAGGGTGGTTGCGGTCGCGTTGCACCATACGGGTGACACGTTCAGCGTAAGCGGGTAGCCAGCGCGGGTCGTCAGACAGACGGCTCATCGGCTGCATTCCGTGAGTCTCTATGTTGGCTTCGTCTACCACGTATAGCCCGTAACGGTCACACAGCCGATACCACAATGGGTGATTAGGATAGTGCGAGCAACGTACGGCGTTGAAGTTGTGCTGCTTCATCAGCAGAATGTCCTGGCGCATGGTGGCTTCATCAATGGCCTGGCCGTGTTGCGGGTGATGTTCATGGCGGTTAGTGCCACGAATCAGTAACGGTTGGCCGTTGAGTAGCAGCAGTCCATTGCGGATAGCAACGTCGCGGAAACCGACATCATAGGCTTCTGCTTCCACCAGCGTGCCATCGGCGTGCTCCAGCGCCACCACCGCCCGGTACAGATTGGGTTCTTCCGCACTCCATAACGCCGGTTGTGCGACCTCCAGTTGCAGGTTCACTCTGTCGTGATAAGCGCCGCGTTCATCGATAGCCGGTGTGCCAAACGGCGTGCGGCGTTCGCCGATCAACTGTCCGTTGCGCCACAGTTGTACATACAGTTGCCATGCCTGTGCTTCCGGCAAGTTAGCCTGAGCGGCGACACACAGAGTACCTTGCGTGTAGCTATGGCGTAGCGGGGTAGTGAGTTGCACGTCACACAGATGTACCGCCGGTTTGTGCAGCAGGTAGACATCGCGGTAAATACCGCTCATGCGCCACATGTCCTGATCTTCCAGATACGTACCGTCAGACCAGCGCAGCACCATCACCGCCAGCCGGTTTTCTCCCGCTTGCAGGCAGGACGTCAGATCGAACTCTGCCGGCAGTCGGCTGTCCTGAGAATAACCGACCCATTTGCCGTTACACCACAGATGGAAGGCGGAATTAACGCCGTCAAACACGATACGGGTTTGCCCTTGCGCCAGCCAGTCAGCGTTAACTGAAAATGTGAGCGAATAACAGCCGGTAGGGTTGTCTTGTGGTACGAACGGCGGGGTGACCGGTATGGGGTATTTGACGTTGGTATAAATAGGAGCGTCGTATCCAGCCAACTGCCAGTTAGAGGGCACAGTGATGGAATCGGCATCATTCAAATCCTGGGCTAACCACTGTTCAGGTACGGCTTCCGGGCGAGGGAAATAGCTGAAGGTCCATTCGCCATTCAGCATCTGGCGACGATTGGACGGCTGGTCATCGCGTGCGGCGTCGAGATCGCGCCAGCTGGAAAATGGCGGATGGGCATCCAGACGACGAATGTGAGGACAAGCCGGATTTTCCCAGTCGCGTCTGGCCAGAATATCCGCCAGTGAGATACCCGATAGAGGAATGTAAGCGGAAGCAGTAGACATAAAACAAGCTTTCCTTGATTAACTGAAAGTGGGTGGCCGAAAGAGCCTGACAGGCGGATAAACAAGATTTGTTATTCGCTCACAACTTTATTGGCAGGATCGCGGCTTGCAGACGGGGAGTAAAGTGTAGAGACGCCGGAAAGTGGTGTTGATCACAAAACCGGCGTCGCGGGAGGATGGATTAGCGCTGTAGTTGTCGCGCCAGTGTAATCAGCTGTTGTGCGACATCTTTGGGCGACAAGGTGGAAGGCCGCCAGGCTGCGGTGGTCTGACGGGGAATCAGCGTGGTTTTCAGCCGCAACGGGGCTGGGGTCTGCGAGTGTTGCAGGCATTCCAGCAGCCGGTTGACACTTTCCCGCCCCAGTTGCCGGAAATCCTGACGGATGGTAGTCAACGGCGGCTGAAAATAGGCGCTGTCGCGGGTATCGTCAAAACCGATCACCGAGATCTGTTCCGGTACGCGCAGGCCATATTCGTGGATGGCTCGTAGCACGCCCAGTGCCATTTGATCGTTGGCGACGGCAATCGCAGTCGGACGAACCGGGTTCGCCAGCAGCAGATGTGCCTGCTGATAACCGGCACTGGCGCTCCAGTCGCCTTCGGCAATCGCGCAAG
The DNA here is from genome assembly GCF_007858975.2 of Dickeya poaceiphila. GTDB lineage: Bacteria > Pseudomonadota > Gammaproteobacteria > Enterobacterales > Enterobacteriaceae > Dickeya > Dickeya poaceiphila. The sequence continues at coordinate 2,699,736 of NZ_CP042220.2, read as the reverse complement.
GCGTCAGCAGGTGCTCGGCCAATGCCTTTTGCCACCCTTCGAAACGCAGCCGCGCAGAAACGGAGCTTTGTGGTCCGGTGAGTAATGCAATTCGCCGATGACCTAGCTCTACCAGATGATCGATAGCCAGTTTTGTGCCCTGTTGTGGGTCGAACATCACGCTTGGCAGAGTGGCGGTAGGGGGCGTATCAAGAAACAGTGCCGGCGTGGTGTCGCACAACTGGTGGATTTGCTCTGCCGTCTCTTGTTCCAGCGGTACGTTGATAATGACGCCGTCCACCCGCTGCGACAGCAGTTCATTTACGGCACACTGGGCGTCATTGCCATCGCTGGAACGTAGCATTGAAATCACGACGTTGAATCCCAGTTCGCTGGCGGTGGTTTTAATGGCGGCGGCAATCTGGGAAGGCGCGTGCAGCGACAGGTCGATTGTTGCCAGCCCGATGGTGGTGGTGCTACGACGTGCCAGTTGCTGTGCCACCCGGTTGGGGATGTAGTGGAGTGCCGCCATCGCCTGTTCCACTTTTTCCCTTGTACTGACAGAGACATGAGGTGCCTGATTCAGCACCCGTGAGACGGTTTGATACGACACTCCGGCATAAGCCGCCACGTCATTGAGCGTTACTGGTTTCGCTTTCATGGTTCTCTGTTAATCAGCCCCTACAGTGTTATCTGGCGTAATCATAACAAATGCTGGTGATGTCATACTGTGGGTAACAGAGAAAAATTATGCGGCAACCGGCGGGTGCGTCACCTGCTGATAATACCAGTCGATGGCTTTTTTGATCAGCGCGTCGGTGGCATCCAGATAAGCATCAGGTGTGGTGCTCACCTCCGTCTCCAGAATGAGTGGTAGTTCGGTGCAACCCAGAATGATTTTTGCTACTCCCTGTTGATGTAGCGAGGCGACTACCGGCAGCAATAAGGTTCTGGCCTGGGCAATATCGCCAGCCTTGTAAGCGTAGATGCTGTTCATCACCGCATCCTGCTGCTCGCTGGTGGGTAAGGTGCAGTCTACCTGCTGGCTGGCCAGCGCGCGCTGGTAAATCTCGCCGCGCACGGTGGCGGTGGTGGCCAGAATGGCAACGTGCCGGATGTGCTGTTCGGTCACTTGCTGGCAGGTCGCGTCAATAATACTGATCATGTCCACCTGGGTATGCCGCTTCAAATCGTCGAACCAGTAGTGCGCGGTATTGCAGGGGATGATGATGCAGGTGACCCCTGCGTTTTCCAGAATCCGCATGTACTCAACCATTTTCTTCAGCGGTGACGGGCTGTGATTGAGAATACACTGGGTGCGGTCGGGAATATCCGGGATAGACACGGCTATCATCGGAATGTGTTCCTGATCCTTGCGAGCTGGGGTATTCCGGATAAGTTTTTGCATAGCATCCACGGTCGCACCTGGTCCCATGCCGCCAAGAATACCAATTACAGGGTTCATGTTTTCCGCCTCGTTAAGGGTCGGTTGGAGTGGAAAAATCATCGCACAGCGCCCGAAAATGTGAATTGCGAAATTCCCATCAGCTATGTATTTTCTGCATAATTTGGTTGGTATTATGCATATCATGCGTTTTTCTGAAAGGCGTCTAACAATGTTAAATAATATTGAAACCAAATGGTTATATGATTTTCTTGCCCTGGAGGAACACCGTAGTTTTACGCTGGCAGCCGAGACGCGAAACATTTCTCAGTCGTCGTTCAGCCGGCGTATTCGTGCGCTGGAAGAGGCGGTGGGATTTGATATGTTTGACCGCGGCGCACAGCCGCTGCAACTGACCGAGCAGGGCAAGATTTTTCACGCTCATATCCGCAATACCCTCGACGATCTGGAATATCAGATTCATAAACTGCACGGCGGCAGCCACTACAAAAACAAGATTACCATTGCGGCGGCGCATTCTCTGTCGGTGTTTGTGATGCCTGAATTGCTCAACGCCGTGCCGGATGTGCAGGAAAAAATCTTCTATGTTGAATCAATTGACGTGGATGACGCGGTACTCAACCTGAAGGAAGGGCGCAGCGATTTTATTTTCTCGTTTTATAACGAGGAACTGATGTCTGAGCCGTTTCGCCATACCCACATCATGGACTCCACCTTGTACCCGGTTTGTGCCTGCGACGCGTCTGGCAAACCGCGGTTTGATGCCCGTGCTGCCATGCTGCCGTTGCTCAACTACACCGACACCAGTTACATGGGGCGTCAGGTCAACCGTTATCTTTCCACGCTGTCATCTGAGCGTTTTACCGTCAGTTTTGTCTCCTCAATGAGTGACTTGCTTAAACGCATGGTGAAGCAGGGCCACGGTATTGCCTGGCTGCCGGACTACGCGATCCGCGATGAACTGGCGCACAAGGAGCTGACCGTGCTGAAGCTGGATAACGCAGTGATGAAAATGCAGGTCTATCTATATCGGCTGGATGCACGGCTTAATGTGGCATCGGAGTCATTCTGGCGGGCGATGACGGCGTTGCGCTCAGCGCAATGAAAAACAGCGGCCAGATGGCCGCTGCGTGTATCGTATGATTCCGTGTGGTTCAGGCGTCTTGTCTGGCCTGCTGTAGTGTGACTTCCGCCTCTGCCAGATCCTCTTCATCGTCGGTGATGCCTTTTTCCAGGCTAGCCACCACGGCGGTAGAGATACTGTTGCCGATAACGTTAGTCGCGGTACGGCCCATATCCAGGAACTGGTCGATGCCAAGAATCAGCAGAATACCGGCTTCCGGCAAGTTGAACATCGGCAGGGTCGCGGCGACCACTACCACGGAAGCACGTGCGACACCCGCCATCCCTTTACTGGTGATCATCAGCGTCAGCAGGATCAGGATCTGCTGGGTGAAGCTCAGGTCAATGTTGTACGCCTGAGCAATGAACAGGATGGCGAACGACTGGTACATCATGGAGCCATCCAGGTTAAAGGAATAACCCAACGGCAACACGAAACTGGTGATTTTCTTCGGTACACCGAAACGGGACAGGGCGTCCATGGTTTTTGGGTAGGCTGATTCGCTGCTGGCGGTGGCGAAGGCCAGCATGGTGGGTTCACGAATCAGGCGCGCCAGCACCGCGATGGAACGGCCGAGGAAAGCGTAACCCACCAGGAACAACACCGCCCACAGCAACGCCAGACCAAGATAAAATTCGCCAATCAGTTTGCCGAAGTCATAAATCAAGCCCAAACCCTGTGTCGTAATGGCGGACGCAATGGCAGCGAAGACGGCGATAGGCGCCAGCGCCATCACGTAGTCGGTGACGCGGAACATCACTTTGGCCAATTCTTCAATGGTGGAGAGAATAAAGTTGGCCTGCTTATGGTGGTGTTTGACATAAGCCAGAGCAGAACCGAAGAACAGCGAAAACACCAGAATCTGCAGGATTTCATTGTTCGCCATCGCTTCTATGATACTTTTCGGGAAGATATGGCTGATAAAGTTCTTGAGTGTGAAACCATCGGTATTCAGACCGGTGGTGACGTGGTTGACTGGTGCGACCAGATTCATGCCGACGCCGGGCTGGAAGAAGTTCGCCAGCATCATGCCGATCAGTAACGACAGGAAAGACGCCGTAATAAACCAGGTCATGGCTTTCAGGCCGACGCGGCCCACCGCAGAAGAGTTCCCCATGCTGGCCAGACCGGAAACCAGGGTGGCGAACACCAGCGGTGCGATGATCATTTTGATCAGACGCAGGAAAATATCGGTAGCCATATTAAAGTAAGACGCCACTTCCTTGGCTCGTGTGCCATCCAGATAAGTGTGGCATACCCAGCCAATCAGAATACCGAGCACAATTGCCAGCATTATCTGTATTAATAACTTCTGCCTTTGCATATAAACCTCATGTCAATGAATGTACCCAGACAACACACAGTGTTATTGCAGCGTAGCGGTCAGAGATGCCGTGAGACATAGCAAGCCGATACTCTGATTTGTTTATGGGGTGTTGTGTCTGCCGCGCGGGATATTACAACGAAATCGATTACTTGCCTTTTTTTTCTGCAAATAAAATGAAATACATCACTGAATGGGGTCAAAAATGGGCTGTATCCTTATTGATTGTAGGTAAATGGCGAGTGGTCTGTGTCTTCGTAATTTCTGATAATTAATTGATTTTTATTTGTATTTTATTTTATCAAGGACAGTTGACAAGATGGTTTTTGTATTAAACATAACTTTTTCTTATATCTTGGGTTGAGTCAGTAATAAATCCAATAACTGTTGTCAGCTCATTTTTATCCACTGGCGATGTTATTATTGCCAGGTGATCTGAATAATTAATAAACAACGCCCCCTTTCGTTTATTCATAAAAATAGAATCCGGTAGAGCACTGAAAAATCTGTATTACACATGAATAAAACAGCAGTAAATTTAATGGCCTGTTTAAATTGAGTGTGGTTAGGTTGCAAATGTTTCAATTATTGTTTTGGTGTGATTCTGGTGTTGCTGCTTGTTAGGCGTTTACTGGTAAATCAAGGTGCGAAACCCTATATTGACTCGCTGAATTGCGATGGTGCCTTATGTATAAAATGCACCCTAAATTATAAATTCATCTTATGATTCACTCTGTGGTGACTATGACTGCTTATCGGGTGACCGGTTATCGCCCGTTTGCCCCGGTTTAGCACGATTCAGATCAAGCTATTGGTGAGGCGGCGTGTCATTTCGTCACCGAAGCTCTTACACTATTCACCCACACTATCTATGGAATTTGGATTACGGTGGTTATGGCAACACGACTGACAGACTCCCCATCCCGGCTGTCTATTTTGTGGCAGGACGCCTTGCTGAAAATTTCTCAGTCGCTGTTGCAACAGCGTACGATACCTGACCTGTTGCGGACGCTTGACGGTATGTCGTTCTCGGTGGTGCGGTTTGGCCGGGTGAACCTTGTCCTGCTTGATCCGTTGCATAACCAGATGCATTTTTACCGCCATGATCGTGAGTCTGGGCAGACTCAGTGCAGCGAAGAAGCGATTCTGCTGGCCAGTGGCCCTGGCGGCGTGGTGTGGAGTACACAGACCGCGCTACATTGCGACCGGACACATTTTCAACGCGACTTTCCCCACCTGACTGACCTGCCGGCCTACATCGGATTAAGCGACTACTGCCAGTTGCCGCTGTGTGGCACTCATCGTGTGCTGGGTGGAGTGGAATTTCTCAAAACCGACGGCAGCCGCTTTACCGACAGCGAACTGGATTTCTTTCAGGCGTTGGCTGGGGTAGTGGCGCTGGTCGTGGAAACTATTCGTGAGCGCGAACAGGTACTGCAGGAAGAAGAGCGGTTGCGCCATGAGCGTGATCACCTGCGTATTCTGGTGGATGTCACCAATACCGTAATTTCCAAACTGGAGCTGAAGGCGCTGGCGTTGGAGGTATCGCGCGAGATTCATCGTTTCTTCGGCATCGATTTTATCGCACTGGTGTTAAAGGACGGTGAAGGGGAGGCGAGTTCGCTGAAGTATCTTGCTACCGTTTACCCACAGTCTGGTGCGCCGAAAACGATGCAAGGCGAGGTGGAGCGAGCGCAAACGCTGGCTGACGACGTCATGGCACAACATCAGCCGCAATTGCTACAGGTAACGGAGCGCCTTAACACAAGCGAACCTCGTCCGCTTTGCCAGTGGTTTGATCGTGCATTGTCTCACGCCTGCCTGCTGCCGCTGGCATTCGGTAACCGGACACTGGGCGTACTGGAGCTGGCGCATCGCTCGCCGCTGGCAGTCAGCGAGGCGGATCTCCGGTTGTTACAGCAGATTGCTGCACGTATCGCCATTGCGCTGGATAATGCGCTGGCGTATGAGCAAATTACCCGGCTGAAGGATTCATTGATCCATGAAAATTTCTACCTGACGGAACAACTGACCGAACATATCCATCAGCGCAGTGGCGACGAGTTCGGCGAGATTATTGGCCGTAGCGCAGCGATTCGACAGGTACTGGAGCAGGTGGCGATGGTGGCCGCCAGCGACAGTACTGTGCTGATTCTGGGAGAAACCGGCACCGGTAAAGAGCTGATTGCCCGCGCCATTCATAGTCTGAGCCAGCGCAAATCACAACGCATGGTGAAAATGAATTGCGCCGCTATTCCCTCTGGCCTGTTGGAAAGCGATCTGTTCGGGCACGAAAAAGGGGCGTTTACCGGTGCGACCAGCCAGCGTCAGGGGCGGTTTGAACTGGCGGATAACAGCACGCTGTTTCTGGATGAGGTTGGAGATATTCCGCTGGAGTTACAACCCAAACTACTGCGGGTGCTTCAGGAGCGGGAGATAGAGCGGCTGGGTGGCAGCAAAATCATTCCGGTAGATGTTCGGTTGATTGCCGCGACTAACCGCGACCTGAAACAGATGGTGGCGGATAGGGAATACCGTAGCGATCTCTATTATCGCCTCAATGTGTTCCCTATCGTCATTCCACCATTACGTGAGAGGCCGGAAGACATTCCACTGCTGGTGAAATTTTTCACCCGTAAGATTGCCCGACGAATGAACCGCACTATCGACAGCATTCCATCCGAGATGCTGCGTCAGTTGAGTCGTTTACCCTGGCCCGGCAATGTACGGGAACTGGAAAATGTGGTGGAGCGAGCGGTTATCTTAACGCGTGGCACCACACTTAATTTGCAGATGGATGAACTACAACACCATCTGTCGCCGCTGGATGTGCCAAAACCCTCTCACCACGACATCGCATCGCCAATTGAAGCTGGAAAATCGCGGCCATTGGATGCGGACGAAGAGTCCGAGCGTGAACGCATTATTCGGGTATTGCGGGAAACCAACGGTATCGTCGCTGGCCCGAAAGGCGCTGCCGCCCGGCTTGGACTTAAACGCACCACGCTGTTGTCGCGTATGCAGCGAATGGGGATTTCCGCCAGGGAAATTGAAGGGATTTCGTGAGTAATACGATGCGGTTTTGAAAGGAATTGCAGCCCTCGCCAGCAGGAGAGGGCTGCAAGGGATTAACCCGCGACTTCCGCTTCTTTACGCAGACGAGCTTTTAGTGCGCTGTACTCCTGTCTGACGTAGTTTTCCGCCCAGTTCTGGTCGGCGATCGGTTCCAGTTTCACCGCGCAGTGCTTGTATTCCGGCGTCTTGGCGATGGGGTCTACTTCATCCAGCGTCAGTTCGTTACAGGCGCCAATCCACCACTGGTAAGTCATATAAACCGCACCTTTGTTGATGCGTTCACTGACCATCGCCCGGCTGATCACCTTGCCACGGCGTGATGCCACCCAGGTGAGCTGCTGGTCGCGGATGCCAAGGGCTGCCGCGTCTTGCGGATTCATCTGCACGTAGCCCGGCTCATCCGCCAGCGTTTGTAGTGCGGTACAGTTACCGGTCATGGAACGACAGGAGTAATGACCGACTTCGCGCACCGTCGAGAGCACCAGCGGGTAGTCGACGTCGGTTTGCTCCATTGGCGGATGCCATTCTGTCGCAAACAACAACCCTTTACCGTTCGGGCGGTCGAACTTGTTGCCGGCGTACAACCACGGCGTGCCGGGGCTGTCTTCGGTCAGACACGGCCACGGTACGTAACCCAGGCCCGCCATTTTATCGTAGGTAGCGCCGTAGTAGAGTGGGCACAGATTACGCAACTCATCCCAGATTTCCTGAGTATTGTTGTAATGCATCGGGTAGCCCATGGCGGTTGCCATCAGGCTGATGATTTCCCAGTCCGGTTTCACGTTGCCTTGCGGTTCCACCGCTTTGTAGAACCGCTGGAAACCTCGGTCGGCGGCAGAATACACCCCTTCATGCTCGCCCCATGAGGTAGCGGGTAAGATCACGTCCGCTACTGCGGCGGTCTTGGTCATGAAGATATCCTGAACGATCAACAATTCCAGTTGGTTGAAGGTTTCACGCACTACCGACAGGTCCGGCTCGGTTTGCAGCGGGTCTTCACCCATCAGGTAATTGGCTTTGATCTTGCCTTCTTTGATCATGTGCGGCACGTCAGTCAGCGAATAGCCGATACGGTCAGACAGTGTTGGCACGCCCCAGGCTTTGGCGAATTTTTCGCGTACGTCCGCATCAATCACTTTCTGGTAGCCAGGGAACTGGTTCGGCAGTGCGCCCATGTCGCAAGCGCCCTGTACGTTATTCTGACCACGCACCGGACCGACGCCCACGTTCGGGCGGCCAAGGTTCCCCGTCAGCAACGCCAGACCGGACAGACCTTTCACCACATCGACCCCTTGGGTCCACTGGGTCACGCCCATACCCCACAAAATGGTGGCGGACGGAGCGGCGGCATACATGCGAATGGCATCGCGGATCAACTGCGGGTCGAGCCCGGTGATGTCTGCTACGTATTCGGGGGTGTATTTCGCCACGATGGCGCGGTATTCATCAAACCCTTCGGTGTGCTGCGCCACGAAATTCGAGTTATACAACCCTTCGTTGATCAACACGTTGGCAAACGCGTTGACCAGCGCCATGTTGGAGCCGTTTTTCAGCGGTAGCCACAGGTCGGCGATGCGGGCAGTTTCGATGTGACGCGGGTCGCAGACGATGATTTTGGCGCCGCGTTCTTTGGCTTTAATGATGCGGCGCGCCACGATGGGGTGGGAATCGGCGGCGTTGTAACCAAACACCAGAATGCAGTCGGTCTTTTCAATTTCGCAAATCGAATTACTCATTGCCCCGTTGCCCAGCGTAACCTGCAAACCGGAGACGGATGGACCGTGGCAGACGCGGGCACAACAGTCGATGTTGTTGGTGCCGGTGACCGCGCGGGCAAATTTCTGCATCACATAGTTGGTTTCGTTACCTGGACCGCGGGACGAACCGGTGTGCATGATAGAGTCCGGCCCGTATTTCTCTTTAATGGCTTTTAGACGGGAGCTGGCGAAATCGATAGCGTCTTCCCAGGATACCACTTCAAACGGCGCGCCTTTCTGGCGACGGATCATCGGTTGTTTCAATCGTGGGGTTAACAGCTTGGTATCGTTGAGAAAATCCCAGCCGTAATAACCTTTTAAGCACAGCTCGCCTTCGTTGGTCAGGCCGTTAGCACCTTCCGCGCCGACGACCTTGCCATTTTCCACCAACAGGTTAATTTTGCAGCCTGACCCACAGTAAGGGCAGACGGTAATCACTTTCTGCATGACATTGCTCTCCTTCATCGTACCTACGGCACGCTCAGAATTTCATTTCCGCGGCTTCATCAAGTGCTGCGCGCCGCTGTTTACGTAGGATCATCTCCTGAATGTCGTCCCGGCTTATCAGGCGCAGGGCGTTGGTGGGGCAGACTTCGACACAGGCCGGACCGTTGGCGCGTCCCTCGCACAGGTCGCACTTGTGCGCTTCCGCCTTGATGCAGTTGCCCAGTGTCTGATAATGGCTGATGCGTGCCACCGGTTTACTGATCACCGTCATGGCACCGTACGGACAAGCCACCACACAGGTTTTGCAACCGATACATTTCTCTTGTTGTACCCGGATATGATCGCCGGCATGAATGATCGCCCCATTCGGGCAAACATTGGCACAGGGGGCATCTTCACAGTGACGGCACTGAATCGTGGTGCTGACATTCAGCCCCTTCACCACTTTTAATCGCGGTGTGAAATGTTCTGTAGACAACGATGACGGGTTGCCATCGCTGTGAGCCAGCACACAAGCGACTTCACACGTGCGACAGCCAATACATTTCCTGGGGTCTGTTAAAACGAACCGGTTCATGACTGGGTCTCCTTCCGCGGCTCTGGTGGACAAAGGGTTATGTCGATGACATGGTCACCGACACATCGCCATGCAATAAGCAGGCTTTATGCCAGAATGAATGCTTATGGTTTAATTGTTTGATTTTAAATTAATTTAATATGATTTTCCGGAGGGGCGATTTTTGTGGCTGGCTGATGACGAGTGTCAATTGACGGGGGTTCGGCATATTTGACGACAGGCCGATGAAAACAAATCTGTTGCAAAGCGCGTTCCATATCTGAAAACAGCTTATCGAGGTGAGAAGGTCTGGCATTTATTGTGATGCCAGAGCGATAGCGGCTTACCTGCTCATTTAGCGGTGCGCAATGGCTTTTTCATTTTTCAGTGAAATCAGCATGAAGTTTTTTACAGGCGATAAGACTGAAAATAAGACTATTGTATCCCTTGGGATACGGTGTTATATTGTTCATTGACAAGGAGTGCCAATGCCTGAGATTGACAGACTGGCGGGGTTAATCTTCCATTTGTACTTTTACGATGATGATCGGCACCACCTGCCGCATGTGCATGTCTGCTACGGCAATCATGAGCTTATCATCAATATTGGTAACGGAATCGAGATCGAAGGATATCTGCCAAATAACAAGCGCAAGCTGGCGCTTTCGCATATCAGGGCACATCGGAAACAACTGCTGAATATGTGGGAACGGGCGGTAGTGGGAAGAAATCCGGGAAAACTGTGAGGTGATTATGCATAAGATTGTAGACGTTGACGTTGTTGGCGATTTTTCGTTGCGCCTGACTTATGACGATGGCCTGGTGTGTGACGTCAACCTTTATCACTACGCTTCAAACCCGGTGTTTTCGAATGCCAGCCTGTTTATCAAATTTGGGCTGTTGCCGGACGGCACGCTGGAATGGGGACCGGATGTCAACATTTCCTCGTCAGCATTACGGAAAAAAGGGGAGTATGTCAGCCACACACTTGCGGTGCGGGAACGGAATTTTGCCGACATTATCTCCCGTGCCTTCTATGATGCTGTGATGGAAAATCGTCCTGAAATTCTGCAAGCGGCGTTGAAAATTGCGGTGGAAAAACATGGCAACAGTACCGTAGCGAAAGAAGCGGGGGCGAAAAGCCGCACCAGCTTATATAAGTCGCTGAATAAGAACACCAATGTCAGCCTGGCGACGGTAGTTAGCCTGGCGCACACCGTGCTGCAACTGGAAGAAAAATAGGCTCAGGATTAACGGCAGAGGCGAGGCTGGCGTTTGCCTCGCGCGTTGAGAAGTCAGGCCAATTCGGTGTTAACGTACTGGCGCTTCACGCCAGTACTTCAAAACCACCATGTCCTTCCCAACTTTCAAGGCGTTGGTAAAGCTGTTCCACCGCCTGTGTGACTTCCGGGCTAATCGGGAAATAGAATGCCACCAGTGCAGGCTGAATGCCGACGAAAATCACCTCAGGAATATCTTCCTTCAGGCTATCAATCAGGTAGTTCAGCGGCAGACTATGGGTGTTCATCAGCATGTCTTCAGCGATGCGAGCCGGATCAACAATGCGGATTTCACCCGGAGGCAACCCCATGTCGGTGGCGTCTACCACCAGCAGGCGGCGAGGTTTCAGTTCCCGCAGCGTGTGAGCGGCGTTTTCTGGAATAGCGCCGCCGTCAATCGCCGACCAGCCGGTCACCGGTTGCTGACTCATACGCTCCACCAGCAGCGGGCCTGCGCCATCGTCGCCCATCAGGGTGTTGCCGACCGCCAGCACGATATTTTCGATATACAGTGGCGCTTCATTATGTAGATGTTCAGTCATCGATACGTTTCACCATCAGATAAAGAGCCGGTTCCCGTTGCATCGCGGTGAGATAGTCCATCAGCGTCGCGGTCCACTCCGGGTGACTGTCGTGTTGAGCCAGTGCGTTGAAAGCACCGCCCAGCAGGGCGGTGTGGGTATGGTCGATGGTGATTTCGCCAAAGCGTAACAGACCCAGCATTTTGCGGCGGGCTTCGTCATCGCTCAACTGGCCGACCCAACCTTCGAAGTCCGCCAGCGGGCACTGCAATACCTGTTTCAGGCAGTCGATCACGCCAACGTGATGACCAATCGCCAGCGAGTAGTACATCACCTGTTGCGCCTGCTCCGGTATTTTGTCGCGGCTGTCGAGAAATTTGCGATTCAGGGCATAGAAACGCACACTGCTCATCACAGGATCTCCCCATTCAACATGGCATGGTAAATGCGTAGCAACCGGCCAGCGATTTCGTTCAGCCGTGGGTCGTTGTGCTGATCAAGCCAGCCGGTGACCCGTTGCTCAAACCCCTCCAGCGGCTGGTTTTCCAGCAGGCTGAGGAAACGGTCGCTGATTTCCCGCCCCTGACGGTACCCCGCCATCCGGCGGGCTTCCCGTTCTACCTGTACTCGTAAGTCCAGCGGTAGCGCCGGATGAATCAGCGCGGCTTTTTCGTTGTCGGCCTGCTGGTGAGCGCTGCCGTGCAGTTTTTGCTCCAGCAGCCCCAATGCGACCGCAAAACCGTAAATCGTCGCAGCGGGTGTCGGCGGGCAGCCAGGGATATAGACATCGATCGGCACAATTTTGTCGCTACCCCCCCACACGCAGTACAGATCATGGAAGATACCGCCGCCGCAACCGCAGGCACCGTATGAAATACAGATTTTCGGATCTGGCGCGGACTCATAGGCACGCAACGCCGGTGTACGCATAGCGCGGGTGACCGCACCGGTAAATAGCAAAATATCAGCATGGCGCGGCGACGCCACCACCTTGATGCCGAAACGTTCAGCGTCGAACAGCGGCGTAATGGCGGAGAAGATCTCTATCTCGCAGCCGTTGCAACCGCCGCAGTCCACACGATAGACGTAGGCGGAGCGCTGGATATCCTTCAGCAAGGTCTTTTTCAGCTGTTGTGCCTGTTCGTCCAACGTAATCGGGGTGGTCTGATAATGGTCAACCCCATTGGGCAGCATACTCATTGTGCATTCCCCTTGTGGGTGGTCGGGGTGGACAGGTGCTGGCTCAGCCGCACATTGCCCTGATGATTCATGTTTTGTTTACGTTTGCAGTCCGGGCAGGTTTCGAACTGATGGCGGCGTGCTTCCACCTCATTTTCCGGTACCCCGGCGTGCGCCAGCAGCGCCATGGCGTACTCCACCTCTTTTTGCGGAGCGAATGGCTGCTGGCAGACATGGCAGTTCAGTAGTCGGAAAGTGGCGCGCTGATACAGGTCAGCCTTGCTGGCGACCGCCATTTCAAACTCTTGCGACAGCACGATGGCGCGGGTTGGGCACACTTCTTCGCAGCGACCACAGAAAATGCAGCGGCCAAGGAACAGTTGCCAGGTACGGGTGCCGTTGTCCAGATCGTTGGCCATCGTCAGAGCATTCGCCGGGCAGGCCATGGTACAAGCAGCACAACCGATACACTGCTCCGGGTCATACTCCGGTTTACCGCGAAATCCGGTGGGTACCGCCAGCGGCGCGAACGGATATTTCACCGTACTGTTGCCTGCCTTGAGGATGGTTTTAAACAGTTTAATCATGGGGCCTCCCTCATTTCAGCGGCGAGCGGGTACGTTCCAGCCCGTAGCGTTCGATCTCTTTATACGGCACGGTGGTGATTTTCTTTTTACGGACATCCACCAGTGTGACGCGGTCGGTACAGGAGTAGCAGGGATCAAGGCTGCCGATGATCAACGGCGCATCCGAGATGGTGTTGCCGCGTAACATAAAGCGCAGTACCGGCCAGTTGGCGTAGGTGGCGGCACGGCAGCGCCAGCGGAACAGCTTCTGGTTATCGCCGGTCATACTCCAGTGGATATCTTCGCCGCGTGGCGCTTCGGTAAAGCCCAGCGCAAATTTATGCGGTTGATAGTTGATGTGCTCGTTGAGGATCGGTCCTTCCGGCATGTTGTCCAGCCCGAACTCAATCATCGCCAGTGAGGTGAACACTTCGCGTACCCGCACCAGTACACGGGAGTAAACATCGCCGCCATCCAGATGATGCAGTTCCATCGGCAGGTCCAGGTAGCCGGAGAACGGATGGTCGACACGCACATCGCGCTGGAAGCCGCTGGCGCGAATCATCGGGCCTACCGGGCTGTAGTCACGCGCGACCTGACGGTCCAGCACGCCGATACCCTGGGTACGTTGCGTCATGTTGGCAGTGCCCAGCAGCATGTCCGTCAGTTGTGTGACCTCTTCGCGCATTTCACGAATCAGTTTGATGGTTTTCAGCCGGTCCTCTTTCAGGATGTCGCGGCGAATACCGCCTATCAGATTCAGGCCGTAGGTTTTACGCGCACCGGTCAGCATTTCAGCAATTTGCATCGATTTCTCACGCACCCGGAAGAACTGCATGAAGCCGGTGTCGAAACCCACAAAGTGGCTGGACAAACCGATGTTCAGCAGGTGACTGTGCAGGCGTTCCACCTCCAGCAGAATGCTGCGGATCGTGTGGGCGCGTGCGGGTACTATCACACCTAACGCATTCTCGATAGACGAGGTATAGGCCACGCTGTGGGTGAAACCACAGATGCCGCACACCCGGTCGGACAGGAACGTGACTTCGTTGTAACCCATACGGGTTTCCGCCAGCTTTTCCATACCGCGATGCACGTAGAACAGGCGGTAATCCGCATCAATGATTTGCTCACCGTCGACGAACAACCGGAAATGCCCCGGTTCATCGGAAGTGATATGCATCGGGCCGATAGGCACGACACGGGTGTCGCCGGTGGCTTCATTAATAAAGGTGTAGGATTCGTCATCACGAGTAGGGGCCGGGCGCTGGCGGTAATCCATGGCGTCTTTACGCAGCGGGTAGAGTTCGTCTGGCCAGTCATCCGGCAGCACCAGTCGGCGTTCATCCGGCAGGCCGACCGGAATCAGCCCGTACATATCACGCACTTCACGCTCGCCCCACACGGCGGCAGGCACACGCGGTGTCACCGAGGGGAATTCTGGCACTGTTGGGTTAACCAGCGCTTTTACTACCACCCAGCACTTCTCACCCTGTTCCATCGACAGCACATAGTAGACGGCGAAATGGCCGTTGAGGGTGCGCTCGTCGTTACCAAACAAGACGGACAACCAACCGCCGTGCTGGTAGTAAAGGTATTCGACGACTTCCGGCAACTGATGCAGTTTGACGGTGATCGTCAATTGGTTGGCGGTTTGCCGTTCTTCTTCCAGAATCGCCGTCGGGAATTGCTGTCTGACATGAGCGACATAATTCGCGCCCAGATTTTCAGCGTTGGTCGCGTTGGATGAATTAATCACGGTACATCTCCTGACGGGAAGGGGTTAACGATGACGCAGGTGCTGTATCTGGTGTGCTCGTGCGTGCGCTCAATGACGGCCAGCCCATGCTGGGTTGTCCCTGTTCACCGGCTTGATTGCCGTTCAACGCATTACCGTTCAGCACAATGGCCGTAGCACGCTCAAGTAAATGGGTGACCGGCTGTGGAATGCGGGTACCCATCACCAGCATTAATACCAGCAGGATCAGCATTGGCGCGGTGGTGAGCCAGCCCAGCTCGCCTTTGCTGACGGCTTCCGGTTGGCTGCCCAGCACGCTGGTAGCAATCATGCGTACCAGCCCGGCGAGCACGACGGTCAACAGCACCAGCAACACCAGCACCAGCGGCAGGTGACCGGCGTGAATGCCGGCGGTAACGGTCATGAATTCACTTAGAAATACGTTGAACGGAGGCATCCCGCCAAGCGCCAGCGCACCACCTGCCAGTAATGCACCGGTTACCGGCGCGACACGCAGGATGCCTTTCACCGCATCCATATCGCGGGTGCCGTATTTCAGCAGCACGTTGCCGGAACCGCAGAACAGCAGGGTTTTCGCCAGACTGTGATTTAAGGTATGCAGCAGTGCTGCCAGAATGCCGAGCGGGCCGCCGATGCCGAGGGCGACGGCGATCAACCCCATGTTTTCCACGCTGGAGTAAGCCAGCAGGCGTTTCATGTCGCGCTGTACCAGAATCAGCAAGGCGGCGACGGCCACCGACAGCAGGCCGAACACCAGCAACAGTTGCTGCGGGAATTCCGGGCCGATGGCGGCGCTGATCAAAATGGTGTAGCGCACGATTACCAACAGCGCGCAGTTGAGCAGTACCGCAGAGAGCAGGGCACTGGTTGGGCTGGGCGCTTCACTGTGGGCGTCCGGCAACCAGGCGTGCATCGGGAACAGGCCGGTTTTGGTGCCGAACCCGATCAGAATAAAGATGAACGCCAGATGCATCAGCGTGCTGTCCAGCTCGCCAGCGTGCTTGAGCACTTCCGTCCAGAAAATGGCATTGCCCGGTTCGGCCATTACATTGGCGGCGTTGGCGTACACCAGCACCGTACCGTACAGACCGAATGCGACGCCGACGGTACAAATAATGATGTATTTCCATGCTGCTTCCAGCGAGGAACGCTGACCGTACAGCCCCACCAGAAACGCCGAACTTAGCGTGGTGGCTTCAATCGCTGCCCACATCAGGATCAGGTTATTACTGGTGATCACCAGCAACATGGTGAACAGGAACAGATGGAAAAAGCCGTAGTAGTGGCACAGCGTGGTAACGCTGACTTCGCCGCTGTCGACTTCGTGGCGCATGTACCCCATTGAGTAGAGGCCGGTAAGAAAGCCGATGACGCCAAGAATCGCCAGGAATAGCGCACTCAGGCTGTCGAGGTGCAGCCAGCGATGCGCTGCCAGCAATTCACCTTGCTGGTAGACAGTCCCGACTACCAGTAATGCCACCAGCAGCAGGGCGCTGATGCCTGCAAGATGAATCAGGCTCACCAGCGAGCGTGCCGCCGCGCCCGTAAAGCGGCAGGCGAACGCCAGCAGGGCGACGACAAACGGCACACCCAGCAGCAGGGAAAAAAGATCCAAAGTCGTCATGGTTTCATCCTTTCAACGCAGTCAGTTGCTGAACATCCAGCGTGTGCAGCGTGCGGTGGATTTTGCGTGCCATCAGCGCCATCACAATGACGGCGAAGATAGCGTCGGTCGCGATGCCGATTTCCACCAGTTCAGGCGCGCGGTAAGCCAGCAGCGCCAGCGTCAGGTGAGCGCCGTTCTCCATTAAGCAGTAACCAAACACCTGTTTGAGGATGTTGCGCTGGCTGACGATGCACAGCAGGCCAATCAGGAAGTGGCCGAGTGAGACCGCCAGCACCGGTTTGAGGTCATTGACCATCGGCAGTTTCACCGGTGAAACGGCAAAGTAGCTCAGCAATACAATCAAGGTGGCGATCAGTATCAATGTGGCGGTGCCAATCACACCGCCATCGGCTTTCGGGTCGGCCAGTCGGCAGAAAGCAAAGCTCATAATGGCGGGGACCATCACCACCTTGGTGATAAAGGCGGTCAGCGACCACAGATACAGCTCATGCGAACCGAGTAGTCCACCCAGCGAGATAAAGATAAGCACCAGCACCAGCGACTGTAATGCATACAGCGCGGCGGACACCGTGGGTTTTCTGGCAGCGATCACCAGCAACGAGGTGATGATCAGCAAACCTGCCAGATTATTGACGAGAAGTGATCCAGTCATGGGAGTTCCTTATTTCAGCCAGAGTGCGGCGATAACGCTGGAGCACAGCGACATCACTATCAGCACCAGCAGCACCAGGTTCATCGACATCGGCACTGGCGTCGCGGATGCCACTTCCTCGGAGGGCTCGCCCGGCACGGTGCGACCAAACCAGTAGAGGAACCAGGCAAAGCTGGCGACCGATTCCACCAGTACCACTATCATCAACGGCAGTAACCACCAGATGTCGTTGGAAAGCGCAAACCCGGCGGCAAACAGCGGAAACTTGCTGAAAAAGCCGTTGAACGGGGGAACGCCGGTGATCGCCAGCGCGGCTACGCAAAAGCCGATACCCAGTAGCGGCAGGCGGGTCATCATGCCGCGCAACTGCGGCAACATGCGGGTACCGCAGCTGTAGCTGAGCGCGCCGGCCACCAGAAAGAACAGGCTCTTGGCGTAAGCGTGGTTGAAGATGTAAGCCATACCGGCGTCAAAGGCCATGTGCGAACCGAAGATGGACAGCGACAGCGCCAGGAAAATGTAAGCCAGCTGGGTGATGGTGGAGTACGCCAGCAGTCGCTTCATGTCTTTTTGCGGCAGATACATCAGGAAGCCGTACACCAGTGTGATCGTCGCCATGATGACGCCGACCACGCCGATAACATGTGGCACCTCAACGGCGGACAAAATCGCGCGGGCGAAGATATACACGCCGACTTTTACCATTGACGCGGCGTGCAGATACGCACTCACCGGTGTCGGCGCTTCCATCGCATCCGGCAGCCAGACATGCAGCGGCAACTGGGCTGACTTGCCCCAGGCCGCGAACAGAATGCCGCTGAAGACGATGATTTTGCTGCTGTCGTCCAGTTGCGCGATGGCACTGAGCGCGAAGGTACCAGTGGTGGCGAACAGCCAGGCCGCCGCCAGATACAAGCCAACGGACGCGACATGGGTCACCAGCAGCGCTTTGAGCGCGGAACGCAGTGACTTCGGTTTCTGGTAGTAGCCGATCAACGCCCAGGAACAACCGCCGGTAATTTCAAAGAACAGCAGTTGACCAAGGATGGTGGATGACAGTGTTAACCCGGCCATCGCGCCGATAAACACCAGCAAAAACGCGTAGTAGCGATTGCTGCCATCGTGCGGATGCTCGCGGTTGCCCAGTGTCAGGTAGCCGCAGGAATAGAGGCTCACCAGGAAACCGAGCGAGACCACCGCAAAGCCTATCAACAGGCTGATGCGGTCGAACACAAAACCGAATAAATCTGCCTGACCGTAACGATAAAGCGGCACGACCAAATCGGTTTTTCCGCCATCGAAATAGCGCCAGGCCAGCAGCGCCATGCCGAGCGTCGCCAGCAGGGCGAACAGCGTACATAACCCTTTGGCCAGGCGCTGCGGCGCAAACGCTATTAGCAGCGCGCCGAGAAACGGCAGCAGTAGGGTGGCAAGAGCAATATTCTCCATGATGGATGTCGACTCCTTATAATCCAGTCAGGTAGAAAACGAACGCCAGCGCCGCGACACCGAATCCGAGCCAGGTGACCCGGCCGGTCAGCAGGAAGCGCCCGCGCGCCAGGCTGTTTTCGATAGCTGCGGCGATGACAAACACCACCACCAACTTGATGAACAGCGCCAGCGCACCCCACAGCAGGCAGGCAACAGACAACGTCTCTGCTTTGCCGAACGGCACGAAAATCGACAGAAACAGCGTGGCGACCACCACTTGTTTGAGGCTGATGCCCCATTTCACCAGCGCCAGCCCGGCACCGGCGTATTCGGTCAGCGGCCCTTCCTGCAGTTCCTGTTCGGCTTCCGCGACATCGAACGGGATTTTGCCCATTTCAATGAAGGTGGCGAATGCGCAGGCCAGTAAGGCCAGTACGGTGGCGGTAGGGGAGACCCAGTGACCGCTCGCCAGCTTGACGCTGATGTTGCCAATATTGGTGGAACCGGCCACCAGTGCTACCACCAGCAGCGCGAGCATCAGGATAGGCTCTACCAGAATACCGAGCGTCAGCTCGCGGCTGGCACCGATACCGGCGAAGGTGCTACCGGAATCGAGACCAGACAGTGAAAAGAAAAAGCGAAATACCGCAAACAGATACAGCAGGGTGATGACATCTCCCGCCGCACCGAGCGGCGACGCGTCAGTCATGGCGGGCAGTGTCATTGCTACCAGCAGCATGGTGCCGAGCAGGATGAAGGGCATCAGGCGAAAGACGCCGCCGCTGTGCTGGGGCGCCACTTCCTGGCGTCGCAGCAGTTTGACGATGTCACGATAATCCTGCAGCAGCCCTGGCCCCTGTCGGGAGTGCATTTTGGCGCGCAGCACGCGCGACAGGCCTGACAGCAGCGGTGCTACCGCCATCAGCAGTACGGCTTGCAACAGCGCGCACAGCAGCGGAAATATGAGTGAACCGTGAGTCATGTTCCGTCTCCTTAAACCAGAGTGACCAGCAGCAGGGCCACCAGCGCCGCCACGACATACAGGCAGTACACCCGGAAATCACCGTGCTGAATCCATTGCACCGCCCGACTGATGCGTTGCACGATGCTGACGACCGGCATGACTACATGGTCGTCCCAGACGGGTTCGGCACGCGCTGCCGCTTGCGTGGTTTTCTCCAGCGCCTGTTGCATGGCTGGGGCTGGGTTGAGGGTTTTACGCACGCGATAGGGTGGGGCGAACATCACCCGTAACGGCTGGGTAAAGCTACCGGCAGACGCTGACATGGCTTGTTCGTAGCCGTAACCGCAAGCCCAGGGCGTGCCTTTCTGGCGAAAGTCGAGGCGCGGGCCTCGCAGCAGGCTGTAAATCATCAGCGGCAGTAATGGCAGTGCCAGCAGCAGGATGAAGATCAGCGGGGTGTTGAGGCTGGTTTGCTGGCTGTCGCCGGGGAATACGCCCAGTTCTTGCGCCATGGCGACCGCCGGGGTGTGTGCCAGGTCGGCGGCGATACGGGTAATGACCGGTGCCACCACACTGGCACCGATGCCAAGCAGGATGCACAGCAGTGCCAGCAGCAGCATGGCGAGTGTCATCGGCCAGGGGACTTCACGGGCGTGCGAAGCTTTTTCGCTGCGCGGTGCGCCACAGAAGCTGATGCCATACACTTTGACAAAGCACATCGCCGCCAGCGCACCGGTGATGGCCAGCATCACGATGGCAATCGGGGCAACCAACTGCAGACCAATGCCGCCGTTATGGCTGAGAGTGAACAGTGACTGGTAGGTAAACCATTCGCTGACGAAGCCGTTGAGTGGCGGCAGAGCGGATATCGCCATACAACCTACCAGAAACGCCAGTGCGGTTTTCGGCATCAACCGTGCCAGTCCGCCCATTTTTTCCATGTCTTTGGTGTGGACGCGGTAGATAACCGCACCGGCACCGAGGAACAGCAATCCCTTGAACACCGCATGATTGAGCAGGTGATACAACCCGCCCAACAGGCCAAGCAACGCCAGCAGCGGATGATGGGTGGCGATACCGATCATGCCGACGCCGACACCCATCAGAATGATGCCGATGTTTTCTACCGTGTGGTACGCCAGCAGACGCTTGATGTCATGTTCGGCCAGCGCGTACAGCACACCCAACACCGACGAGACCGCGCCGAATGCCAGCACGACGACGCCCCACCAGGTCTCTGTCGCCCCGAGTAAATCGATGCCGACTTTAATAATGCCGAACACCCCTATCTTTACCATCACGCCGGACATGAGTGCGGAGGCGTGCGACGGTGCTGCCGGGTGAGCGCGGGGCAGCCAACCGTGCAACGGCAGCATCCCGGCTTTGGCGCCAAAACCGAAAAATGCCAGCAGGAACACCACTGAAGCCTGCGGTGCCGACAGCGATGCATGGCGGAAATCCGCGAAATCGAGGCTGCTGCTGTGGCGGTAGAGCAGGAAGAACGCCGTCATGATCAGTACCGAACCGGCATGAGCGATCAGGAAATAGAGCAACCCGGCGCTGACGGCCTCGTCGTCCTGATCGGCAATCACCAGGAAGTAGGAGCTGAGCGACATCACCTCGAACAGCACAATGAAGTAGAAGGCGTTATCCACCACCACCAGCGCCACCATCGAGGCGACAAACAGGTTCATGAAGAACCCCATCGCCCAGGCACCGCGCCCACGGTACTCTTCCAGATAGGCCAGTGAATACAGCGCGGACACCGCCACCAATAGCGAAATCACTAACGTCATAAATGCCGCGAGTGTGTCAAAGCGCAGCGTCAGGTGAGCGAAGGCGTCAAACGGCCCGGCGAATACGGCAGTCAGCACATTGCCGCCAAGCAGTATCGGGGCGGCGGCCAGTACGCCGGCACACCCCCCTGCCAGCGCACACAGCCCGCTTAAGCGGATAGCCAGCGACTCCTGACGGCAGCACAGCAGTGAAAGCACTGCACCTGCCAGATACAGCGCCAACGACAGGCCCAACCATTGCAGTGGCGTGAATAATTGCAATGCGGTCATCATAGGTTTTGCTCCCTGTCAGCCCCGGTGGGAGGGAAAGGGACGTTGCCCTGCGGCCATTGTGCGGCCTGACGGCGTTTAGCGGCGATAGCATCGTCCAGCGTGGTGTCATCTACCAGATACAACGCGTGGGTCGGGCAGACGCGTACGCATTCCGGCCCTTGCTCGCGAAAATCACACAGGTCGCATTTCACCGCGATGCTGCGAACCCCGGCGTTCCACGACAGCATTGGATGCACTGACGGCAAGCTGACGGGGACATCGGACAGCAATGTCAGCGGGATGTGTTGGTCAAACGCCGTCGGTGTCGCCAGCGGGGTACTGCCAGATGGCGTGATAGCGCCAAACGGGCAGGCGATGGCGCAGAGTTTGCAGCCGATACAGGTGTTTTCGTCCAGCAACACGGCGTTGTCCTGATGCCTGATGGCATTGACCGGACACACTTTGGCGCAGGGGGCGTCCTCACAATGGCGACACAGCACCGGGGCCGTACCACCGGCATCGCGCTCAACGGTCAGTCTCGGATGAGACTGTAGCCCTGCCTGCCGATGTACCTGCGTACAGGCCGCCATGCAGGTGTTGCATCCGATACAACGTGTCGGCTCCGCAATGACGAAGCGGTTCATAGCCATACCCTCCGGGGTGATAGAAATGTTTCCTGCGCCGCAAGCATATTCCATGCCATAAGAAAAATATGGGGTTAATTATTTTTTAATCAGTAGGTTATGTTATTTATCCTCCCCCGACGCGTTCTGGGCCGCTCCATTGCTCGACATTAGTGACGAGGTTTTTCGACGAACCATTACGCTGATGTCGTCACCCTCGACAGTGCGTGAACCACGATCACTACACTGAAATTTCTCGACACTTTTGACGACTAGCCCGGTTTTAGCAGCCTGATAGCTATATTAGTTACAACATACTATTGGGTTGTCAGCGTTAAACGCTCTGGCTAAGCAGGATAACGTCAGCTGGCATCAAATTTGCTTAAACTGTTGGATAGAAACGGTGACTTCAACTAACAGGGTGGGTGTTATGTGTCTGGGAATTCCGGGGCAGGTGGTGGCGTGGGCGTCAACGGATCAGCAACTGGCATGGGTGGATGTGTGCAGTGTGCGGCGTGAAGTGAATGTGACGCTGGTACAACAAGAAGGGCAACCCTCATCACTGATTGGTCAGTGGGTGTTGGTGCACGTTGGTTTCGCCATGAGCCTGCTGGATGAACAGGAGGCGCGCGATACGCTGGATGCGCTGCGGCAGATGGAGGAAGTGGAGTCGGATGTCAGCGATTTTCTGACCCGATCGATTTGAATCGAAAGAGCCATAATCGGCATGGCCAAAAACGATTGGAGAATCACACTCTGAAATAAACTTATTGGTCAATAAATATAACCATTTGCCCCATTCATATCGGTTTGCAAGATACTGTGTTATCAGGCACTGCTCCTGCACGTAAATTAACAACACATCAGGGTTATATTCATGCGGCTGATAAAACAGGCAATATATCGTAAAAAATTATAAATAGTAAATTTTTGTTATTTGTATGGAATAACAATCCTTCGTATGAATGGTGAAAACAAAACCGCTTACAAAGGATAAGGGTGTGAATTTTCAACAACTGAAGATTATTCGTGAATCGGCACGGTGCAACTATAACCTGACCGATGTCGCTAATACCTTGTTCACGTCCCAGTCTGGCGTCAGTCGCCATATCCGGGAATTAGAAGACGAACTGGGCATTGAGATTTTTATCCGTCGCGGTAAGCGCCTGCTGGGGATGACGGAACCTGGTAAAGAGCTGTTGGTCATGGCTGAGCGTATTCTAAATGACGCCAACCATATTCGTCGGCTGGCAAACCTGTTTAGCGACCATGATGTCGGCCAACTGGTTATCGCCACGACTCACACTCAGGCGCGCTATAGTCTACCGGAGGTGATTAAGGCGTTCCGCTCGCTCTATCCGCAGGTGCAACTGGTGATTAATCAAGGTACGCCGGATGAAATTGTCACGATGCTGGAGTCGGGCGAAGCGGATATCGGCATCGCTACCGAACAACTGATGAATGTAAACTCGCTGGCGGCTTTTCCCTGGTACCAATGGCGACATGCGATTCTGGTGCCGGAAGGCCATGCGCTGGCGCAAGAGCCGGTGGTCACTCTCGACAAGCTCAGCGCGGTACCGCTGATTACCTATCGGCAAGGTATCACTGGCCGTTCACGTATCGATCAGGCATTCGCTGCGGCTGGTTTGGCGCCGCATGTCTCGATCAGTGCGCAAGATTCCGACGTGATCAAAACTTACGTCGAGCTGGGGTTAGGGGTGGGGATCGTTGCCGACATGTCGTTTGATGAAACCCGCGATCCCGGACTGGTACGGTTAGATGCGCGTCATCTGTTTGAAACCAGTACGGTTTGGCTGGGTCTGAAGCGCGGTCAGTTACAGCGCAATTATATCTGGAAGTTTATTCAACTGTGTAATCCGGAACTCACTCAGGATGATATCAAGAGCCGGGTGTTTGCCGACGACAACGAACCGGTGATCGATTATCAGATCTGATAGGGGATGATTCCGTTGTCTGCAAGCGCGAGTTTGCTCGCGTTTTGCTCCCATCCCACGCTGAAATGTTGCGGTTTTCGCCTGCCTGTTATTAACCAATATAGAGTGACGAAACGCATAATTATGAAAAACACTCAGAACGTATCGCTTGATCTCAATACCTGAGGATAGTAGCATGACTAGGCATAACAATAAGTTATGCCTTTTTATTTTCTTTTTTATGCAAATAATTGTGCATTATAAGTGAATAGCTATTTGATTGCGCATTCTGTGTTTTGGTCAGTCACATATTTGCCTGTGGGTAGCGGATTTGTGCGAAAAATAACCTTCAACCTCCCCCTTCATCTGTAGCAATTCAGCATTCGCTGGAATGTCCGGTGGCAGTGGTATAGCCATCGGCGAGTAGTAGCAGGGAGCACAGACAATGGATTCGTATCATGAAAAAACAAAAAGTTAGCCTTGCCTGGCAAATTCTCATCGCATTGTTCATCGGTATTGCTGTCGGTGCCTGGCTGCATGAAAACCCAGCCAATAAACAATGGTTGATCGCCAACCTGTTGAGTCCAGCCGGGGATATCTTTATCCGGTTGATCAAGATGATTGTGGTGCCGATTGTTATCACCACGCTGGTGGTCGGCATCGCTGGTGTCGGTGATGCTAAAAAGCTGGGGCGCATCGGTTTTAAAACAATCGTTTATTTTGAAGTCATTACCACGTTGGCGATTGTCATCGGTATTACATTAGCCAACCTGTTTCATCCTGGGCACGGCGTTGACATGTCGATGCTGACCAAAGTGGATATCTCTCAGTATGAGAAAACCACCGAACAGGTGCAAAGCGGTTCGCACAGTCTGGTAGGCACGATTCTCTCGCTGATTCCACCCAATATTTTTGCCGCGTTGGCCAAGGGTGACATGCTGCCAGTGATCTTCTTCGCCGTATTGTTCGGCCTTGGGCTGTCATCTCTGCCGCGCGAGCAGCGTGATCCGCTGTTGAATGTGTTCCGCAGTGCGTCGGAAACCATGTTCCGTGTCACTAACATGATCATGCGTTATGCACCGATTGGGGTGTTTGCACTGATTTCCGTGACCGTTGCCAACTTCGGCTTCGCTTCGCTATGGCCGCTCGCCAAGCTGGTGGTTCTGGTCTATGCCGCGATTCTGTTCTTTGCGCTGGTGGTGCTGGGGGCTGTGGCGCGTATGTGCCGCCTGCGCATTATGACGCTGATCCGCATTCTGAAGGACGAGCTGATTCTTGCCTATTCGACCGCCAGTTCCGAAACGGTGCTGCCGCGTATCATTCAGAAGATGGAAGCCTACGGCGCACCAAAAGCGATCACCAGCTTTGTGGTGCCGACCGGTTACTCGTTCAATCTGGATGGTTCCACGCTGTATCAAAGCATCGCGGCTATTTTCATCGCGCAACTGTACGGCATTGATCTCAGTCTGGGGCATGAGGTGGTGCTGGTGCTGACGCTGATGATCACCTCTAAAGGGATTGCCGGCGTACCAGGTGTCTCCTTTGTGGTATTGCTGGCGACGCTGGGCAGCGTGGGTATTCCGCTGGAAGGTCTGGCGTTTATCGCCGGGGTAGACCGCATTCTGGATATGGCGCGTACCGCACTGAATGTAGTGGGCAATGCGCTGGCGGTGCTGGTTGTCGCCAAGTGGGAAGGGCAGTTCGACGAAGAGAAAGCGCGTGCCTATGAGCAAGAGCAGGCAACGTTGGTTGTGCGACCTGCCAGTCAGGAATAATCTTGTTTTCTATGATGTTGCAACCGGGCTTCGGCCCGGTTTTTTTATACTCCTGGCCTGCACGCGTGGTATCGGTATAAGGGTATCGATAAGTATTGCCCTAGAGAAGCAGAGGCGTATCGAATGCTCGAAACAAGGGATGCTGACGCGATTTGAAGACTCGGCGAATAGTAGTAGCTATATATGGTGTATGAATTCGAGATATTCAGGGATATTTTTAGCGCCTGGGATAGCGACCGGTGTTATGAATTACTGGATACGGCATTGAGCGTCTCCGACGTACTTGAACAAGCCAGAGCATGTTGCGGCATTGAGTTTCCTCTCATACCGCAATAAACCTATCGTCTGTCCTGGGATGCTTTACAGGCCTGTACCAGTCATCATGGGAATGCCGCTTAGCGCTGCATTCCCCATTTTCGAACGGTCAGACGTTCCAGCGTGGCGAAAATCAACCCTTCCACCAGTAACCCTATCAAGATCACCGACGCCAGACCGGCGAACACGTGGTCGGTATACAATTCGTTGCGATTCTGGAAGATATACCATCCCAGTCCGCCTTTGCCGCTGGAGGCGCCAAATACCAGTTCAGCGGCGATCAAGGTACGCCAGGCGAAGGCCCAGCCGATCTTCAGACCGGAAATAATGGCAGGTAGCGCTGCCGGGATAAGAATGTGAGCGACATAACGCCAGCCGGTCAGGCCATAGTTGCGCCCGGCCATGCGCAGGGTATCGGAAACGCCGAGAAAACCGCTGTAAGCGTTGAGTGCCATCGGCCACATCACCGAATGCACCAGCACGAAAATCAGGCTTTTCTCACCGAGGCCAAACCACAGCAGCGCCAGCGGCAGCAGGGCGATGGCGGGCAGCGGGTTAAGCATAGCGGTGAGCAGAGCCAGCAGGTCGCGCCCCAGTTGTACCGATACCGCCAGCGTACTGAGCAACAGTGCCAGCAGGCTGCCGATAGCGTATCCTTTGAGCAGCATACCGAGAGACACGGCTGTTTTCTTTGGTAATTCGCCGCTCAGCCAGTCCTGACAGAACGCCTGCAGCGTCTGGAAAAAGCCAGGTAGCATCAGGTCGTTATTCTGCCAGCGAGCAGCGACTTCCCATAACGCCAGCAGTAACAGCACCAGTATTAAGCGGCGCAACCCGGTATGCTGAGCCAGCCGGGTTAGCCATGGCAGTGGTGCTTCCAGCGTATCGGGCGCCAATGGCGTGAGTTCACGCTGATACTCTGGCCTGATCGGGGGCAACATATTCATGAGGAACCTCGTGTGAAGCCGACGGGCCGCGAGGGGCTGGTGTCGGCGGGAATAACAGATCGTGGATGTGCTGAGCGGTGTGCTGAAAGGCCTCGCTGCCGGCATCGTTCAGCGAAAACTGATGGCAGTTGATTTCCGCCCGCACCCGACCGGGATGAGGAGACAACAGCAAGACCCGGCTGCCGACCACCAGCGCCTCTTCAATGGAGTGGGTGACGAACAGCAGCGTGAAGCGCACCTCTTCCCACAATGTGAGCAACTCTTCCTGCATTTTGCGGCGAGTGAGAGCGTCCAGTGCGGCGAAGGGTTCGTCCATCAGCAGTATTTTCGGTTGCATCGCCAGCGCGCGGGCAATCGCCACTCGCTGTTTCATACCACCGGACAGCGTGTGGGGGTAGGCATTGGCGAAGTTCGCCAGTCCGACTTTATCGAGAAAGTGCAGCGCCCGTTCGCGCGCGTCTGATTTCGTCAGTTTGCCGCTGGCGACCAGCGGAAACAGCGTGTTTTCCAGCACCGTTTTCCACGGCGGCAACTGGTCGAACTCCTGAAACACCATCATACGGTCCGGACCGGGGCGCGTGACGGGCTGGTTCTCCAGCCGAATATAACCGCTGGTTGGCGACAGAAACCCGCCGATTGCTTTCAGCAGACTGGATTTGCCGCAACCTGATGGCCCCAGCAGCACAAAACGTTCTGCCGGAAACACATCAAAACTGACGTCGTGGGTCGCCTGTATCTGTGCGCGATAGGTTCGGTAACGCAGGTCAACATTATTGACCTGCAACAGCGGATGCAATGGGTGAGCGGACATCGCCATCTCCTGTTGCCGGATATTAACTGCCCGGCTGATCGTAGATTTCACTGAAGAAGTAGTCTTTCCATGACGCCGCCTTGTTTTTCAGTACGCCGAGCTGTTGCAGTTTTTCGGCATACACCGAGGTGCGTTGCGGCACGATGGTGAAATCTACCTCCGGGTCTTCGACGATGCGCTTGACCAGAGGCAACGGCAGGCGTGAGTTTTCCACCCGGATATAGGTTTCGGCGGCGGCGGCCTTGTTGGCGTTGATGATGTCAGAGGCTTCCTTCAGTGCGTCATAGAAGGCGCGGTAGGTTTTCGGGTTTTCATCGTGAAATTTTTGGGTGGTGTAGAGCACATTGAAGGTGCCTGCCCCGCCCAGCACGTCATAAGAACTCAGAATTTTGTGCACGTTCGGGTGTTCCAGTGCCTGATATTGAAACGGCGGACTGGAGAAATGGGCGGTGATTTCCGAACCGCCGGCGATCAACGCCGCGTTGGCGTCCGGGTGCGGCAGGCTGACGGTAATATTATCGAAACGTTTGTAGTTACTGTCGCCGAACAGTTTGGCGGTTTCAATCTGCAATGTGCGTGACTGGAAACCGACGCCGGCGGCGGGGGTGGCGATGCGGTCGTGGTCGCTGAGGTCGCGCAGGGTTTTCACCGCCGGATTGTTAGTTAACAGATAATTCGGCATAGAACCCAGCGAGGCGATGGCGCGTACGTTCTGTTTGCCCAGCGTACGGTCCCACAGCGTCAGCATCGGCGGCACCCCGGCGGACGCGACATCCAGCGCGCCGGACAGCAATGCTTCATTAATGGCCGTGGCACCGGATAGCGTTCGCCAGTCCACTTTGATATCCAGCCCCTGCTGTTTACCATTTTTTTCAATTAATTGCTGGTCGCGCACCACGTCCAGAATCAGGTAGCCGATGCCGAACTGCTGGGCGATGCTGATGCTGCCCTCCGCTTGTGCGGCCAGCGACGCAGCACCCAGCGTGAGCGTCAGTGCCAGCAGCCAACCGCTTTTGACATGGCTGGAGGCGGTATTCGTCTGCCCAGTCGTCTTTTTCGCCCGGTTTATTTTTACGACCTGGTTTATTGCTATGAATTGCATTGCCACTGGCGCCATCAATATAGTCTCGCAGTTAATTGTTTAATTAATGAAATTCGGTGGTCGATTTCATTTCAAAAAAAGATAACTTTGAATGCTATTTTTATAACGCCTGATGACAAAGACCATTTGGAAATAAGTTAGTTGAATCCTGTTTATAGTTATTTTTGATAAACAGATTCGGTATTTGGTTAAGCACTATTATTGCTATCGTTTCCTGTATTATTCACTTACCCCGATTTCCGCGAAGATTATAGTAAACACATTCTGATTTACGGGGACCAGAAACATGCCTGTTTTTTCTCACGATTATTTACGGCATTATTTACGCGAACGCCTGAGCGATGCGGAGGTGAGAGCAGATGTCGCCGGGCTGGTGGCGGATAATCTGGTGGAGTCCAGCCTGAAGGGCCATGATTCTCACGGCGTCGGCATGTTGCCGCGTTATATCGCCGCCATTCGAGAAGGTGGGCTGGCGCCACATGCTCAGGTGGAAAAGACCCTCGACGCTGGGCCGATGATAGCGTTTTCCGGGCAGCATGGTTTTGGTCAGGTAGTGGCCAGACAGGCGATAGCACAGGGTATTGAGCGTGTGCAGCAGCAGGGCGTTGCGGTGATCAGCCTGTCGGATGCGCACCATCTTGGGCGTATCGGCGCCTGGGCGGAACAGGCGGCCGATGCCGGGCTGGTGTCGCTGCATTTCGCCAATGTCTACACTCGCCCTATCGTCATGCCCTGGCAGGGGCAGCAACCGCGTTTCGGCACCAATCCCTTCTGCGTCGGTGTTCCGGTCGTGGGTGGTCCGCCGGTGATTCTTGATTTTGCCACCAGCGTGATTGCCGGCAACAAGGCGCGCATTGCCTGGAACGAAGGACGACAACTGCCGCCAGGGCAGATTGTCGATAATCTGGGCCAGCCTGCGGTGGACCCGCGCTGGCTGATGGAGGAACCTTTCGGCGCGCTGCTGTCATTTGGCCAGCATAAAGGCTCCGGGCTGGCGCTGGTGTGCTCGTTGCTTGGCGCGGCGCTGACCGGCGGGGCGACCGAGCGTACTGCTACGGGGCAAGGCAAGCGGATCATCAACAGCATGTTATCGATACTGATCGATCCGCAGCGGATGGGCGGCGCGGCCAGCTATCAACAAGAAATTCCTGCCTTGCTGGATTGGGTGCGACAGTCGCGTTCCGATGGCGAATTGCTGCTGCCCGGTGATCCGGAACAGCGGGCTTATCGCCAACGGCTGACAAACGGTATTTTTGTCGATGACGAAAGCTGGCGGCAATTAACCGAACTGGAGCGACAGATAGCCTGAATCAGTTATTGCGTAGTGTAATGGTGTTATTTCGATAACACATGAAATCGCATTTCTCATTATTTTGGGGGAAGCGATTATTTCATGATGTTTTTTTATTCTCTGTTCATCAGTTTTGTAGCTGGAACTATACGAATACCTTATACGATTCACTTTGTTTATATTATTTATCGAGGAGATAACAATGCATCTCGCCCGTTTTCCCCGTTTGTCATTAGGGCATTTCCCCACACCGCTGGAACCGCTACCGCGGTTATCGGCTTATCTTGGCGGACCGACGATTTATATCAAGCGTGACGACGCCACCGGGCTGGCGACCGGCGGTAATAAAACCCGCAAACTCGAATTTCTGTTGGCAGAAGCTTTGCAGCAGGATGCTGATGTCATCATCACCCAAGGGGCCACGCAATCCAACCATGTACGCCAAACTATCGCCGCCGCAGCGAAATTGGGGTTGAAGACGCAGGTTCTGCTGGAAAAGCGGGTTGATGATTATGGTGTTGACTACCAGCGTTCCGGTAATGTGCTGTTGGACAAACTGTTGGGCGGCGACATTGTGGGGCATCTGCCTGCTGGCACGGACATGCAGCAGGCGATGGAGGTACTGGCGGCCACGCTGCGCGAACAGGGCCACCGGCCTTACGTTATTCCCGGCGGTGGTTCCAGCCCGACCGGTGCGCTGGGGTATGTCGCCTGTGCTGAAGAGCTGCTGTATCAATCCAGTCAACAGCGACTAAGTCTTGACCATATCGTACACGCCACCGGTAGCACCGGTACTCAGGCTGGACTGGTAACCGGGCTGACTGCCAGCAACAGCGGTATTCCTGTATTGGGCATCAGCGTACGGGCGCCAAAGACGAAGCAGGAAGAGAACGTGTGGCAACTGGCGCAGCGCACCTGGCAGAAGCTGGGGCTGACGGGCGAGGTGCCGCGCGAGGCGGTTCAGGTCAACAGCGACTATGTTGGGCAGGGATACGGCATTCCCACCGCTGGTACGCTGGAAGCCTTGAAACTGGCGGCGCAACTGGAAGGCATTTTGCTGGACCCGGTCTATTCCGGTAAGGCGTTGGCCGGGTTGATCGACCTGGTACGCAAAGGGCAGTTCGGCAAAAACGAAAACGTGCTGTTTATTCATACCGGCGGAGCGGCTGGACTGTTTGGCTACCGTCAACTGTTTGAACAGCAGGAAAGCTGGTGATGCCGTCGTCGTCGCGTTTTCTGGCCGGAGTGCTGGGCGGCATGGGGCCGCTCGCCACCGTAGATCTGTTGCAGAAGATCATCGCCGCTACGCCCGCTGAGCGTGACCAGCAACATGTGCCGCTCGCAGTGTGGAATGTGCCGCAGGTTCCGGATCGCCAGCGGGCGCTGGCGGGGATTGGCGCATCACCGTTGCCTGCGTTGTTGGATGGCGTTGAACACCTCAACCGGCTGGATATTAGTCACCTGATTATTCCCTGTAATACTGCGCATCACTGGTTTGATGAACTGCGAGCGGCCAGCCGTGCACCGGTGCTGCATATCGCCGATGCCACGCTGGCGCAGGTGCGGTTTGCCCTGGACGGCACTCCGTCCCTACGGTTGGGGGTGATCGCTACTCACGGCACGTTGGCGGCGGGGTGGTATCAACAGCGGTTGGCGGCACTGGATGTCGAAATGGTACTGCCCGATGAACAGGAGATGGATAACCTGTTTGTGCCGGGCTGTTACGCCGTCAAGCGTGGTGAGGCTGCGGCAGGCGGACAACGCTTCGAGCAACTGGCCGAACGGCTGGCTGCGCGTGGCGCCACTCATCTGATCCTGGCCTGCACCGAAGTTGCTCCTGGATTGGCCGCCGTGCAGTCACACTGGTTGGCGCGTAGTATCGACAGTACCGAAGCACTGGCCCGGCACTGTGTCGCGTTATGGCGCCAGCACATGGGCGGATAGTGACAAAACCCCCACTGGCCGGTTTCCTGGCGGACCGTTGCGAGGAAAACCTCTGTGTGGAGAACCCGGCGACATAAACTCCCTCTGTCTGAAAAACACCGTCATTCATTATGGGGTGCAGAGTAACGCCAGGCGATACTCCGGTTATCTCTGCGTTATGTGAGCGGCGTCATTTCCCTCCGGCTCTCTTGTGGTTATGGCTCAGCTACGCTTGAGAGGCAGCAAGTACCGTTTTTATCGGTGAGCGACTGCAGAAGATGGCAGGTATTTTGCTAGATGAACGCTATAGGGTACGTCTACAGCTATCGTTTCAAGGGAGCGGGGTATGCACGACAATTTGCTGATTGACATGTTGATTGACGGAAAGCGGGTGTTAGGTAGCGGAGCGCCTTATACGGTGTACAACCCGGCGACGGGAGACGCCATTATCACGATGGCGCAGGCGGATCTGGCACAAGTGAATGCCGCCGTGATGGCGGCGGATGCAGCGTTTGCCCACTGGGGACAGACCACGCCGAAAACACGTGCCACGCTGTTACTGAAACTGGCGGACTTGATTGAAGAACACAGCGAAACGCTGGCCCGGCTGGAGTCGCTGAATTGCGGTAAACCTTATCATGCAGCGTTGAATGACGAGATGCCTGCGGTGGCGGATGTGTTTCGCTTCTTTGCCGGTGCGGCGCGTTGCCTGAACGGCTCGGCGGCGGGTGAGTATCTGGAAGGGCATACCTCGATGATCCGCCGCGATCCGGTGGGCGTTGTTGCGTCTATCGCCCCCTGGAATTATCCGCTGATGATGGCGGCGTGGAAGCTGGCGCCGGCGCTGGCGGCAGGTAACTGCGTGGTGCTGAAGCCGGCGGAGCAGACGCCGCTGACGGCGCTGTATCTGGCCAGCTTGCTGGCCGATCTGTTCCCACCGGGCGTCGTCAATATCTTGTTCGGACAGGGACGGGAAATCGGCGATGCGCTGACCGGCCACGAACGGGTGCGCATGGTATCGCTGACCGGTTCTATCGCTACCGGTTCGCATATTATTGGTCATGCGGCACCCAGCGTGAAACGCACCCATATGGAACTGGGTGGCAAGGCGCCGGTGATCGTGTTTGACGATGCCGACCTGGATCAAGTGGTAGATGGTATTCGTAGTTTCGGTTTCTACAACGCCGGGCAAGACTGCACTGCGGCCTGCCGTCTCTACGTGCAGCGCCCCATCTATGAACAACTAGTGGAAAAGCTCGGCAAAGCGGTTGCTACGCTCAAAATCGGCACGCCCGACGATCCGTCCACCGAGTTGGGTCCCTTGATCACTGCTGAACAGTTGGAGCGGGTTGCCGGTTTTGTCGAGCGCGCCCGTGCACAACCGCATATCCGGCTGATTACCGGCGGGGAGCGGGTGCCTGGCGGGGGTTACTATTTTCAACCCACCGTACTGGCGGATGCCCGGCAGGAAGATGAAATCGTGCAGCGTGAGGTATTTGGTCCGGTGATATCCATCACGCCATTTGACGATGAAGCGCAGGTGGTGGCGTGGGCTAACGATTCTCGCTATGGGCTGGCTTCTTCGGTGTGGACGCGAGATATAGGCCGCGCGCATCGTGTCGCCGCCTGTCTGGAATACGGCTGCACCTGGGTCAACACCCACTTTATGCTGGTGAGCGAGATGCCGCACGGCGGCCAGAAACTGTCTGGTTACGGCAAGGACATGTCTGTCTACGGTCTGGAGGATTACACCGTAGTGCGGCACGTTATGATTCGTCACTGACGGTACGAGTGACAACCGGCGGGCGGTGAAAAAATGCCCAACAGTAGGGCGAGCTGCACAATAACGGTGCGCTCGCCTTGTTTTTTGAGCGTTTTTTACTCTTTATTTCATAGTTAACGGTAAGACGTAATAGTGAACAGACTATTTTGTTTATAAAGTTTTGTAAAAATAATTTAAAAAAGGAGGAAATCGTGATTTTCGGATTGGGTGGGCAGGGTGGTGCGTTATATGCATTACTTAAATTGGTATCACGTGATACCTCACTCCCAAGGAGCGCATTTTGTCCAGACAACCGTCACATCTCAACCCGCTAGAGTGTTCTCAGCAGGCTCTTGATTGGATTATGAGCGATACCTTGTCCGCCGATGCGATGACGGCGCTCAATCTTGAAACCCTCAGTGCATTTCGTGAATACGTCAATCCCGGTTTTCTGGAGTACAGAAAATCCGTCACCTCTGGTGGCAGCTATGGTGCGGTAGAATGGCGCGCCAGCGGTCCCAATACGCTGCTTGATACGCAGGGCAATGAATACCTCGACTGCCTTGGTGGTTATGGCATTTTCAATGTTGGTCACCGTAACCCGATGGTGGTCGCCGCGGTGGAAAAGCAACTGTCCAAACAGCCGTTACACAGTCAGGAACTGCTGGACCCACTGCGCGCTATGCTGGCAAAAACGCTGGCGGCCATCACCCCTGGTGCGCTGAAGTATAGTTTCTTTAGCAACAGCGGCACTGAGTCGGTGGAGGCGGCGCTGAAGCTGGCGAAAGCCTATCAGTCACCCCGCGGAAAGTTCAGCTTCATCGCCACCCACGGCGCATTCCACGGCAAGTCGCTGGGGGCGTTGTCCGCCACTGCCAAGCCGGTGTTTCGTCGCCCGTTTATGCCATTATTGCCGAATTTCCACCATGTGGCGTTTGGCGATATTCAGGCGATGCGACAGAAAGTCGAACAGTGTCAGCGCAACGGTGA
This sequence comes from Dickeya poaceiphila, assembly GCF_007858975.2. Lineage (GTDB taxonomy): Bacteria > Pseudomonadota > Gammaproteobacteria > Enterobacterales > Enterobacteriaceae > Dickeya > Dickeya poaceiphila. The sequence continues at coordinate 2,664,570 of NZ_CP042220.2, read as the reverse complement.
AGGGGTTGCCGCGGTGATTCTGGAGCCGATTCAGGGCGAAGGTGGGGTGATTGTACCGCCGGAATCGTATCTACCCGCTGTCCGCGCATTGTGCGATGAGGTTGGCGCATTGCTGATTCTGGATGAAGTGCAGACCGGCATGGGGCGTACCGGTAAGATGTTTGCCTGCGAGCACTATGGCGTGCAGCCGGATATCCTGTGTCTGGCGAAGGCGCTCGGCGGCGGCGTGATGCCGATTGGCGCGACAGTCGCTACCGAAGCAGTGTTCTCGGTGCTGTTTGACAACCCGTTCCTGCACACCACCACTTTTGGCGGCAACCCGTTGGCCTGTGCGGCGGCGCTGGCGACCATCAACGTGCTGTTGCGTGATAATCTGGCGGAGCAGGCGGCGCGTCAGGGAGAAATTCTGCTGACCGGGTTGCAACGACTGGCGGCGGCGTATCCTGATCTGATTGTGGAGGCGCGCGGCAAAGGTTTGCTACAGGCAATTGAATTCAGGGAAAACTCGATTGGTTATGCGTTTGCCAGCGAGCTGTTCCAGCGCCGCGTACTGGTGGCAGGCACGCTGAACAACGCCAAGTCGATTCGCATCGAACCACCACTGACCATTACTCCGGAGCAATGTCAGCACGTGCTGCAAGAGGCGGAACGGGCGCTGGCGAGGCTACGGGCAACCGGTGTGGATGACGCCAAACCTAAACCTGTTAATAAGGAACTCGCACTCCACTCCAGTGAACACCCACCCTTATGCGTTCAGCCCGGTGCTGAGCCGATACGTAAGCCAGTCTGATTAATCGACTGGCTTTTTTTAGGGGGTAAACGGTCGGTATCGAAGAGAAATTAAAAATTATATTCGCTGAGTTTATCCTCTATCGGCTGGTTTCCTTTATATTTGTATCTGAGTTCATCCTGCTGTTTTTTCGCCGCTTTACAGTACTTATTTGCTTCTCGCTCAATTTCCCGCTGGCGTGATTTAGGCATTGTACTACCTTATATACACATTTATTGGGCCATAAGGCAGCGAATAAATATTCTTACTATTCAAATATTAAATTGTTTTGTTTTTATATCAATATGGTGATTCTGTGAAATATCCTTCAGTTCTCTTGCGGTTTGAATTCTTAACTTTTTAATGAGCTCTTTTGCACTATCCTTGAGAATTTTATCTTTTCTGAATATTAAATTTGTTCCAAATGTGATTTTTTCATCGAGATTGAATACATCAAGTTCATCCGGACCAATATCTATAAGTGTTAACGGATGAACAATGCCGATACCTGAGCCAGCCTTAACTATTTCCATGACAGTATGACAAAAAGGTGTTTCAACAATGACGTTTAAATTTATTTTTTTTGTTCTGCATTCCTTTTCAAGCGCTATCCGTGTCGTATCCTCAGCGTTTAGGGAGATGAAATTGTGCTTTGCCATGTCAGACAGGCTAATCATCTTGTTGTTCCCTTTGATGGTGTTCCTGGGAGCAATGACAACGCCATTTACCGCACAAAAACTATAAAACACGCAACTATTTCCATATATTTCATTGGCTACAAGCCCAAAATCAAATTCACCTGAGTCAACCGTCTCATAGATATCGCGTGAACTGTTAATTGAAAATTTGACTTGCGTCACGGATGATTTTACATAGCTTGCAATGACTTTCGGAGTCAGCTTTTGTCCGAATACGGGATGGGCGGCCAGATGAATGGTTGTATCTATTCGATTTCTAAGGGATTTCATCTTGTGTTCAATGAGTTCAATACCCCTGAAATGCTTCTCCACTTCTGCCATAAGTATGTGAGCATTTTCGGTTGCTTCCAATCTGCCTCTCTCACGTCTGAAAAGCTCAATTCCGTAATCATTTTCAAAAATTTTTAATTTTTGACTGACAGCCGACTGAGAAATACCAAGCATTTCAGCTGCTTTCGTGGCACTGCCTGTAAGCATCACCGCCCTGAAGGTCTCAATTTCCCGGTACATAAATATATTACCTGCACTTATGAAGTCATTAGCTGGAAGTATAGAAATATACAATTTGAAGCGCAATAGTGAAGCCTGTGATAGCAACCAAAGCAGGTAACTGGAATGAATAATGATAATTGCGAAAATTCATTTAACTCTTTAGCCACACCGATATACCGAGGATCTACAATCGTCTTTAATAACTTTAAGAGTTTTGAAGAACGAAGAAAACGTCAGCCAGATGGATTCAGTTACGGGATTACAGGTTCCCCTACTCACAGGGAGTTAGAAAATGTAATTTCAGAACTTGAATGCGCTAAACATACTATTGTGCTCCCTTCCGGGCAATCTGCGCTGGTACTGGTATTAATGGCAACATTAAAGAATGGCGATCATGTTGTGGTCCCTGATTCATGCTACGGTCCGGTAAGAAATTTCCTGACAGAAAATTTAACTGCGCTGGGGATTGACGTGACTTTCGTACCACCGAGAGAAACCAGTTTTTTACGTGAAGTTATTCAGGATAATACCAGACTGATCATGCTGGAATCGCCGTGTTCCCTGACAATGGAGGTTCAGGATACAGAAGAGATTGTCAGAATTGCACAGCAGAAAAATATTCTGACGGTAATGGATAACTCATGGTCTGGTCCTTTACTGTTCAAACCAATGAAATTTGGGGCGGACTTTGTGGTTGAAGCTGTTTCAAAAATGTTGAATGGGCATTCTGACGTACTGCTGGGAAGTATCAGCACAAAAGATATCGGATGGCATACGAAACTCAGGAATCTGCAGGATGTCATGGGAATGTATGTTAGCCCGGATGACTGTTACCTTGCCCTGAGAGGGATTGAAACCTATCCGTTACGTCAGGAAAAACATTCCCACTCAGCGAGGATTATTTCGCAGTGGCTGGAAAATCACCCTGCAATTTCCTCGGTATTGCATCCGGGGCTGGCCTCATCAGAAGATAATGCACTGTATAATAAATATTTCGAAGGATATGGTTCTGTATTTTCCTTCACCCTTAAAAACGAAAAACGCCTGGATGATTTTTTTAATGCGTTATCCCGGTTTAGGATTGGTGCCAGTTATGGCGGAACCGTAAGCCTTATCGCTTACTATTCGGTTGAATCGTTGCAGTCACGTTCATTTTTTAAAGGGCATTCATCGTTAATCAGAGTCTCCATTGGCCTTGAAGACAGTCAGAAGCTCATTGACGACCTGGATTACGCCCTCAAAAAGACTCTGTAAGTAACAATATAAAATATAATAGTTCCTCAATTAAGGAGATTTATATGTCTTCCAGTATCCTTACGTCCAATATGATAGGAAACAGTTTCAAAACAGATGTACTATGGATTTTAGCTATTTATGGCTGTGCTGTGGGTAGCGGTTCACTTTTCTGGCCTATAAGTCTCGGCAGCGCTGGCCTCTGGTCAATGGTTATACTCATTGCCTTAGCATTCCCGGTAACATATTTCACTTACCGGGTCCTTTCACAATATATTGCCGTAGGAACAGTTTCGCAAACATCCAAGAGCAACCTTATTGATACTACGAATGAATTGCTGGGGAATAAAGCGGTGAAGTACTTGACAGTTGCTTATTTCCTTATCATGATTCCATCATTGGCTGTTTATGCCATTACAATGAGTAATACTTTTCTGGATTTTTTTAAAACACAGCTTGGGTTTCCTCCTTTAAACAGAAATGCTACCGTTTTTGGAATAATCCTTGCTATGTCATTAATTTCTCTTGGAAAAACAGAAACAATACTGAAGGTTGTTGGCGTAATAGTCTTCCCTTTCATACTTTCACTCATTTTCTTTGGTGTAATGTCAGTACCTCACTGGAGTATGTCTTTTCTGACAGCAGAAGAAAATACAAATTCCATTCCTGAAATTGTCAAATCAACATTTAATAATCTGCCAGTTCTGATCTTTGCGTTCAGCTTCACCCCAATTGTTTCCAGTCTGGTTGCTCATTACAAGCAGTCTCACGGGGAACAGGCATTTAGAAAAATTGATCAGATTTTGATTCTCTCTTTAATCATCATTATTTCAACAGTGGTATTCTTCGCATTAGGTTGTATTTTTTCTTTAACGCCAGCAGAAATTAAAGAAGCACGAATTGAGAATCTTACTTCTTTATCTATTCTGGCGAGAAAATTTGATGCGCCTTGGCTTGCTATTTGTTCCCAGGTGATTATTTTCTTTGCGGCAATGAAAGCTTTCCTCGGTACATTTATAGCCACACGAGAAAGTTTGATTGGCATGGCTCTTAATATATTTAAATGCGGAAATTCGTTCTCTAACGGACTGGGTATGCGTCTTATATCTGTTGGCGTCGTCTTCATTATTACGTTGATACCTACAGTTGCAAATCTGGATGTTATTAATATTATTAAATATTTCATGGTGCCTATCAGTGTGTTTATTGTTTTTTTCTTACCTCAGTATGCATTTCACAAGGTACCAAAACTGAGTCATTTAAAAGGTGGCTTTATGAACTGGTTCGTGATCCTGACAGGTATCTGTGCTTTATTTGCAGGTGTTTTGAATATCATTAAACATTTGTTCTGATTGCAGCGCATCATACTTATATAACGACTCTTTTCTTTACAACGTGATGATAATAACGGTTTTTAATGGGCGATAATATCGTTCTATATTATATCGATTCATCTTTAATGATGATAACTATTTATCTGAATACATCAGGCATAGACATTTTTTGTAAAAAACAAAGTAACAGATAGGTGTCTCTATGAAATCAAAAATTAATACTGAGCTGGCCCCCGCAGCAATCGGCCCTTACTCTCAGGCTATCCAGTTTGGGGATCTTATTTTCACTTCCGGCCAACTTCCTCTGGACCCGGTAACAATGAAATTTCCAGATGGAGGAATTAAAGAGCAGACTGCACAATCACTCAAAAACGTTCAGTCAATCCTTGAGAAGTGTGGCTCGACGATGGGTAATGTGATTAAAACCACCTGTTTCTTGTCGGATATGGCTCATTTTTCAGATTTTAATAAGATCTATGAAGATTTTTTTGGTACGGACACTGCACCAGCCCGCTCCTGTATTCAAGCCGCAAAACTGCCAATGGGAGCTTTAGTTGAAGTGGAGGTCGTTGCGTATATTGAAAATAAATCCTGATTGATAAATCGTTTATTCACCCCTTGTCAAAAGGGGTGAATAAACAGGTTGTAAATTAATTATTCCTGCAGGATTTTACCAGAAGCACTGTGTTGGTATTCCTGTTTAATGAAAAGGTTTTTTTTACTCTTTATATTATAGGGGTGTTTTATATTTTTCTGTTTATACTGAGATCAGTCATGTCAATTTGACTACTCACAATATTATTCATTTTTATTATTGCCTTCCCGTTACTATTGAAATCAAAAAAAGATCTAAAATATTAACTCAACCCGCCTCACTGCCTGTCCTTTTTTCTTCACTATTTCGTCATCCACGCTTCGCCAGTTTGTCACACCGTCCTGTCAACATAGCCGCTATTCCCCTGACTGAATCGATGCATTGTCTGGTTGCGTGTCGGGGTTAAGCAAAATCCGTGTGCCAGTTGGGATGCGGAGTTGAACCTGCGAGCAGGAGTTTTTTATGGACAGGTTATCTAGACATCCTACCACTGTGTATCAGGTTATCGCTGCCCGGTTGGAAGAAGAGCTGCGCACGGTGTATCGCTGTGGCGATTACCTGCCGTCTGAACAGCAACTCGCGGCGCGTTATGACGTCAATCGCCATACGCTGCGCCGGGCGGTGGACGAGTTAGTGAATAAAGGGTTGGTACAGCGTCGGCACGGTGTCGGCATTCTGGTGTTGATGCGACCTTATGATTACCCGCTACATGCACAGGCGCGTTTCAGTCAGAACCTGCTGGAACAGGGCAGTCACCCCACCAGCGAGCGCTTGCTGGCGGTGCTGCGCCCGGCTAACGCCGGGGTCGCGGCGGCATTGGGGCGGAAAGAGGGCGACGAGGTGATTCATCTGCGCACGCTGCGCCGGGTTAACGGCGTGCCGGTGTCGCTAATCGATCACTACCTGCCGGAACTCAACTGGTGGCCGGCGTTGCAGCGTTTCACCAGCGGGTCGCTGCATGATTTTCTGTCGCGTGAGCTACAGCAAGCGTTGACCCGCCGCCAGACCCGCATCAGCGCCCGTGCATCGCAGGCGAAAGAAGCGCAACTGCTGGAAGTGGCGCGGCAAACCCCGTTGATGTGTATCCGCACGCTCAATACCTGTAACGGCAGCGACCGGGTGGCGGAGTACTCCGTCAGTCTGGCGCGGGCCGACATGATCGAACTGACCATGGAGCACTGAATGACAACCCACACCCCACGGCAGTACTGGCTGTCGGTACTGGCGCATAGCGATGCAGAGCAACTGCGGCGTCACTGGCTGTCGCTGGAGTTGCAGCCGTCCTGGCAGTTGCTACGCGCCCCGGAAATCGGGTTGGCCCGCTTACAGGCGCGCATGGGTGCGACCGGTAATCGCTTTGTACTGGGCGATGTGACCGTCACCCGTGCAGTAGTTCGGCTGGACGATGGCACCTGCGGCTACAGCTACATCACCGGTCGCAACAAGTCTCACGCCGAACTGTGTGCGCTGATCGACGCTTTGCTGCAACAACAAGGTGTGCAAAGCGCTGTCTACCAACAACTGATCGTGCCGCTGGCCGCGACCCGTGATGAATTGCGTCAGCAACGGGCGTGTGAGATAGCCAGTAGCAAGGTCGATTTCTTTACGCTGGTGCGGGGAGATAACGCATGACGTTACTGGCCGGATTTTCCCATCCGTGGCGTGATGCGCAGTACGCTTTTCGCCGCATTCTGAAAGCGATGAGCGAGCCGGGTGTGGTGGTATCGCTGGACCATGGCAATGGCTGGGACGGTTTATCGTCTTCCGCTACTGCCGTGGTGTTAACGCTGATGGACCGTGAAACGCCGTTATGGCTCGACCCGGCTTTGTCGCAGGAAACGTTGTTGTCCAACCTGCGTTTTCACACTGGTGTGAAGCTGGTGGCGCGTGAGGCGGCGGCATTCGCCTTGTTGCCGGTCAGCCGGGAGCTGTCGCTGGAAGGATTTGCCGCTGGCGACGACATCGCGCCGGAAAACAGCACGACGCTGGTGCTGGAAGTGCCCACACTGGGCGGTGGTCGCGCATTGCGCCTGACCGGGCCGGGTATTGCCGAAGCGCGTATGATTGCGCCGCAGTTACCCGACAGCGTGCTGAATTATCTGGAACATCGCCCGCATCCGTTTCCCGCCGGGCTGGATTTCATGTTTACCTGCGGCAGCACGCTGATGGCGCTGCCGCGTACCACCCATGTGGAGGTGTGCTGATGTATGTCGCAGTGAAAGGGGGGGAGAAAGCCATTGAGGCGGCCCATCAGTTACAGGCCAATCTGCGGCGCGGCGATACCCGGCTGGCGGAGGTGAAGGCAGAGCAGATTGAACAGCAACTGGGGTTGGCGGTAGACCGGGTGATGACCGAAGGCGGTATTTATGACCGGGAACTGGCGGCGCTGGCGATAAAGCAAGCCAGCGGCGACCTGGTGGAGGCGATTTTTTTGCTGCGGGCCTATCGTACCACGCTGCCCCGGCTGGCGGACAGCCTGCCGCTGGATACCGGGCGGATGCAACTGGAGCGGCGTATTTCAGCTGTGTACAAGGATCTGCCCGGCGGGCAGGTGCTCGGCCCGACCTATGACTATACCCACCGGTTGCTGGATTTTGCGCTGCTGGCGGAAGGCGAGCAGCCAGTCGCGCCAACGGCTGAGAAACCACTGGCGGCGCACTGTCCGCACATGTTCGCCATGATGACGGCGGAGGGGTTGGCGGCGACTGAGCAGGACGACGGCTGCGAGCCATTGGATATCACCCGTGATCCGCCTGTGTACCCGATGCCGCGCAGCGCCCGGTTGCAGCAACTGGCGCGTGGTGATGAAGGCTTCCTGCTGGCGCTGGGCTATTCCACCCAGCGTGGTTATGGCCGCACCCATCCGTTTGCCGGTGAGATTCGTACCGGTTACGTCACGGTGGAAATTGAGCCGGAAGAACTGGGGTTTACGCTGGAGATTGGCGACATCCTGCTGACCGAATGTGAAATGGTCAACGGCTTTACCGTGCCGGAGGCGGAACCGCCGCATTTTACTCGTGGCTACGGGTTGGTGTTTGGCCGGGCCGAACGTAAGGCGATGGCGATGGCGCTGGTGGACCGGGCGTTGCAAGCGTCGGACTATCAGGAGCCGGTCGGCAGCCCGGCGCAGGACGAAGAGTTTGTGCTGTCGCACGCCGACAACGTAGAGGCGGCGGGTTTTGTTTCTCACCTCAAGTTACCGCATTACGTCGATTTTCAGGCCGAACTGGCCTTGCTGCGCCAGTTACGCCAGCCACCGCAGGAGGAGTGCGATGAACACGCTGAACGGATATAACCCCGGTTATCTGGATGAACAAAGTAAACGCACGATTCGGCGCGCCATTCTCAAAGCGGTGGCGATCCCCGGTTATCAGGTGCCATTTGGCGGACGGGAGATGCCGATGCCTTACGGCTGGGGCACCGGCGGTATCCAGCTTACCGCCAGCCTGATTGGTGATGACGATGTGCTGAAAGTGATTGATCAAGGCGCTGACGACACCACCAACGCGGTGTCGATTCGCCGCTTCTTTCAGCGGGTTAGTGGGGCGGCGACTACCGAGCGTACCGTCGAGGCGACACTGATTCAGACCCGCCACCGCATCCCGGAAACGCCGCTACGCGAAGACCAGATCCTGATTTATCAGGTGCCGATCCCCGAACCACTGCGCTTTATCGAACCACGGGAAACGGAAACGCGCAAAATGCACGCGCTGGAGGAGTACGGCATCATGCAGGTGAAACTGTATGAGGATATCACCCGCTTCGGGCATATCGCCACCACCTACGCGTACCCCGTGAAAGTGAACGGTCGCTACATTATGGACCCGTCACCCATTCCCAAGTTCGACAACCCGAAGATGCATCAGATGCCGGCGCTGCAACTGTTTGGCGCCGGGCGCGAGAAGCGCATTTATGCACTGCCGCCTTACACCAATGTAGAAAGCCTCGATTTTGACGACCATCCGTTCAGCGTTCAGCGCTGGGATCAGCCCTGTGCGCTGTGCGGGTCGCGCGACAGCTATCTCGACGAGGTGGTGATGGACGATCAGGGAACCCGATTGTTCGTCTGTTCCGATACCGATTATTGCCGCGAGCGTCAGGAGGCCGGGCACCATGAATCACATTGATCAGGCTTTCGTGGATCAGGCTTTCGTGGATCAGGCTTGCGTGGATAAGACGGGCGTGCTGGTCACGGGCGCTGGCGGTGACGATGAAATACCGCTGTTGCAGGTGCGCAATCTGACCCACCTGTATGCGCCCGGCAAGGGGTTCAGCGAGGTGTCGTTCGACCTGTATCCCGGCGAGGTGCTGGGTATTGTCGGCGAGTCCGGCTCAGGCAAAACCACGCTGTTGCGGGCGATTTCCGCCCGACTGACGCCGCAGGCTGGGCAGATTGATTATCAGGGCCGCTCGCTGTACGCCATGAGCGAAAGTGATCGCCGCCGCCTGCTGCGCACCGAGTGGGGAGTGGTGCATCAGCATCCGTTGGATGGGCTGCGCCCCAGCGTATCGGCGGGCGGCAACATCGGCGAACGGCTGATGGCGGTCGGTGCTCGCCATTACGGCGATATTCGTCGTCAGGCCGGGCAGTGGTTGCAGGATGTGGAAATCCCGCTGTCGCGGCTCGATGACCTGCCCACCACCTTTTCCGGCGGGATGCAACAGCGGTTGCAGATAGCCCGCAATCTGGTCACTCATCCGAAGCTGGTGTTCATGGATGAACCGACCGGCGGGCTGGATGTATCGGTGCAGGCGCGGTTGCTGGACCTGCTGCGCACGCTGGTGCGTGATCTGGGGCTGGCGGTGGTGATTGTGACCCATGACCTCGGCGTGGCGCGTCTGCTGGCGCACCGGCTGTTGGTGATGCGCGAAGGCAAGGTCGTGGAAAGCGGCCTGACCGACCGGGTGCTGGATGATCCGCATCATCCTTATACCCAGTTACTGGTGTCGTCGGTATTGGGATAAACGCAACTGGCGATGAGATGAACTATGACAACCGAAGGCACATCCATGACCATTCTGCGCGTGGAAAATCTGAGTAAAACTTTTGTGCTGCATAACCAGCACGCCGCCCGGCTGCCGGTGTTGCATCAGGCCAGTCTGACGGTAGCGGCGGGTGAATGCGTGGTGCTGCATGGTCACTCCGGCAGCGGCAAGTCCACGTTGTTGCGCTCGCTGTACGCCAACTACCAGCCGGATAGCGGCCAGGTGTGGGTGCGACATCGTCATACCTGGGTGGATCTGGTGACCGCGCCGGCCCGGCAGGTGCTGGCGGTGCGGCGCGACACTATCGGCTGGGTCAGCCAGTTTCTGCGGGTGATCCCGCGTATTTCGACGCTGGAAGTGGTGATGCAACCGCTGCTGGAGCGCGGCGAAGACCGGGCGATATGTGAGGCGCGTGCCAGCGAGTTGTTGACCCGGCTCAACGTTCCGCGCCGGTTATGGACGCTGGCTCCCGCGACTTTTTCCGGCGGCGAGCAGCAGCGCGTCAACATCGCCCGCGGGTTTATCGCCGACTATCCGTTGCTGCTGCTGGACGAACCCACCGCTTCTCTGGACGCCGCCAACCGTGAGGCCGTCGTCGGGTTGATTGAAGACGCGCGCGCCCGCGGCGCGGCAGTCGTCGGTATTTTTCACGATGCAGAGGTACGCGCCCGCGTGGCGGACCGCTTGCATCACATGGCACCCGCAACGCAGGAACTCACGGCATGAGCGCGACGACCCAGATCATCAATAATGTGCAACTGGTGTTACAGGATGAAGTGATTAGCGGGTCACTGGCCTGGCGCGACGGCGTGATCGAGGCATTTTCCTCCTCGCCCAGTCAACTGCCGCAGGCGCTGGATGGCGAAGGGGGCTGGCTGTTGCCGGGGCTGGTAGAGCTGCACACCGACAATCTGGACAAGTTCTTCATGCCGCGCCCGAAGGTGGAGTGGCCAGCGCATTCGGCAATGAGCAGCCATGATGCGCTGATTGTCTCCAGCGGCATCACCACGGTGCTGGATGCGGTGGCGATAGGCGATGTACGCGACGGCGGTCACCGGCTTGATAACCTGAAACGCATGATTGACGCGGTTATTCACAGTCAGCAACAAGGGGTGAACCGGGCGCAGCATCTGCTGCATCTACGTTGTGAATTGCCGCACGACACCACCTTGCCATTATTTGAGGCGTTGATGGCGCTACCGCAAGTGGCGCTGGTATCGCTGATGGACCATTCGCCGGGGCAACGGCAGTTCGCCACGCCGGAAAAATACCGTGAGTATTATCAGGGCAAATATCATCTGAACGATGCCGAGATGGATGCGTTTGAAACCGAACAGCGCAAACTGTCTGAACAGTGGTCAACGCCGAACCGGCTGGCGATTGCCGCCCACTGCCGCAAGCGCGGCATCGCGCTGGCCAGTCATGACGACGCTACTGCTGCGCATGTGCATGAATCGCTGGCGCAAGGCTGCGTGATTGCCGAATTTCCTACCACCGAGATAGCCGCGCAGGTATCTCACACCCACGGCATGAAAGTGCTGATGGGCGCCCCCAATATCGTGCGCGGCGGCTCCCATTCCGGCAACGTGGCGGCGTCTCGTCTGGCGGAGCAGGGGCTGCTGGATATTCTGTCATCCGACTATTATCCCGCCAGCCTGCTGGATGCAGCGTTTCGCCTCGCTATGGATGAACGCAATACGTTGACCTTGCCGCAGACGGTGGCGATGGTGAGTGATAATCCGGCGCAGGCGGTCGGGTTAACTGACCGGGGGCGGATTGCCGCTGGGCGGCGCGCCGATCTGGTGCTGGCACATCGCTCCCACGGTCAGGTGCGGATTAGTCATGTCTGGGCACAGGGGCGGCAGGTGTTCTGATGGCGCGCGTAATCTGGCTGACCGGTGCGTCCGGCTCCGGTAAAGACACGTTGCTGGATGCGCTGCGACAGACGCATCCAGCCCGTCTGTTGGTGGCGCACCGTTACATTACCCGGCCAATACAAGCCGGTGGCGAAAATCACATTGCGCTGAGCGACCAGGAGTTTGCCTGTCGGCGCGAGTGCGGTTTGTTCGCCTTGCACTGGCAGGCGCACCAGTATCAGTACGGCGTCGGTATTGAAATCGACCTGTGGTTATCTGCCGGACTGGATGTGGTGGTCAACGGTTCCCGCGCTCACCACCCGCAGGCACAGCAGCGTTATGGCAGTCGGTTATTACCGGTGTGTTTGCAGGTGTCTCCTGCGGTGCTGGCGCAGCGGTTACGCCAGCGTGGACGGGAAGATGAGGCACAAATCGCGCAGCGGTTACAACGTGCCGGTGCGATGCCGGTTCCGGCGACGTGCCGACGGCTGGATAACGATGGACCGCTGGCGCAGACGCTACAGGCGTTCCACGCCCTGCTGGCGGCTGAAAAACGAGAGCATGAAAGGCGGAGCTAATGGTATGGAACTGATGTTTATGGGTACCGGCGATGCGCAGCAAGTGCCGTTGACCGGTTGCGAGTGCATGGCCTGCGAACGTGCGCGGCTGGACCCACGCTTTCGCCGCGGGCCGAGTAGCCTGTTGATACGATGCGATGGCGAGACGACGCTGCTGGACGCGGGCGTCACGCAACTGGAACAGCGCTTTGGTGTCAACGAGATTCGACGCATCCTGCTGACGCACTATCATGTTGACCATGTGCAGGGGTTGTTTTCGCTGCGCTGGGGCATTGGTGATCGCATTCCGGTATTCGGTCCGCCGGATGAACAGGGCTGCGACGATCTGTACAAGCATCCGCGTCGACTGGATTTTCAGCCGGCGATGACGCCGTTTCAGGCGGTAGCGATGGGGGCGTTATGGGTGACGGCGTTGCCGCTTAATCATTCCAAACCTACCTTTGGTTACCTGCTGGAACAAGGCAGTCACACCGTGGCTTACCTGACGGATACCTGCGGCCTGCCGGATGACACGCTGGATTTTCTGCGCGGCCAACGGCTCGACCATATGGTGATGGACTGCACCCAGCCGCCACGCGACAAGCCGCCGCTCAATCACAGTGACCTCAACACGGTGTTGCAGGTGCGTGAATGGTTGCAGCCAACACAAACCTGGCTGACCCATATCAGCCACGAAACCGATGCCTGGCTGATGCAAAACACCCTGCCGAACGGCGTGTGCGCCGCAGTCGATGGGGCGTGGATTGTTATATAGGTGGATTGTTATATAGGTGGGTTGTTATATGGGTGAATCATTATATAGGTGGATTGTTACATAAATTGTCAGTGCGGCTGTTGGCATGGCTGCCTGTCATCCAGCCTGAACCGTGTTGGCGTTGGCCTGCAAGGGGAAGGCTGCCTAAAGCAATGGGAATATTTGCTGACAAATCCACCACGATGTTCATTTTCTAATCACAAGGCTGTCATCAAGTCTTCATCTGCACTGCGCTTAATAATGCCCATAGTGTTGACTAAAACGATGATGAACCCATGGCACAGGCATTGTTGGCATCCGAAAGCGCTATTCAACTGCGCGCTTATCAAGCTTATCAACCCCAGACGCAATCACGGCTTCCTGTTTTGTCAGTGCGGCAACTGTGTAAGGCATATGCAGGCCAGCAGCAACGGGTACTGGAGAACATCAGTTTTGATTTGCACGCTGGTGAGATGGTGGCGGTAATTGGCCGTTCCGGAGCGGGTAAATCTACCTTGTTGCACGTCATGAACGGCACTATTCCTGCCAGCGAAGGGCAGATAGTCCACTATCTTGACCAGCATAATGGTGAGCAAGGCGCGGCACAGGATGTGCTGCAATTCAGTTGTCGGCAGATGCGCCGGTGGCGCAGTGAATGCGGCATGATCTTTCAGGATTTTTGTCTGGTACCGCGGCTGGATGTGCTGACCAACGTACTGCTGGGGCGCCTGAGTCAGATGTCTACTCTGAAATCGTTTTTCAGGCTGTTTTCCGATGAAGATCGTGCGCACGCCATTGGTTTGCTGCAATGGATGAATCTGTTGCCACATGCCTTGCAGCGGGCGGAAAACCTGTCCGGCGGTCAGATGCAGCGTGTTGCTATCTGTCGCGCGCTGATGCAGAACCCCAAAATCCTGCTGGCCGACGAGCCGGTCGCCTCGCTCGACCCGAAAAATACCCGCCGCATCATGGATGTATTGCGACAGGTGAGCGACAACGGTATCACCGTGGTAGTGAACCTGCATTCGGTCGAATTGGTAAAAGAATACTGCTCCAGAGCCATTGGCATCGCCCAGGGGCGCATTGTGTTTGACGGTCCGCCGTCAGCCTTGACCGACGGTTTGCTGCGCACCCTGTATGGCGACGATCTGCAACCGGTTCATTAATCCCCTGTTTGACATCGCATTACTACATATCACACCACCCTGGCATGACGAGAAAATAGGCAAAACTGATGAAGAAAACCTTTACGTTGACCACGTTGCTGGCAAGTGCGGTAGTGTCCGCCAGCGTATTCGCCGCACAAACCCCGAAAACGCTAAACCTGGGCATTCTTGGTGGGCAGAACGCCACCCAACAAATTGGCGATAACCAGTGCGTCAAACAATTTTTCGATAAAGAACTGAATGTCGATACTCAACTGCGCAACTCCTCCGATTACGCCGGTGTGATTCAGGGGCTGCTGGGTAAGAAGATTGATCTGGTACTGAGCATGTCGCCGTCGTCGTATGCCTCGGTATATATCAAGGACCCCAACGCGGTGGATGTGGTCGGCATCGTGGTGGATGACGCTGATCAGTCGCGCGGTTATCACTCGGTGGTGGTGGTCAAGGCCGATAGCCCGTACCAAAAGCTGGAAGATCTGAAAGGCAAAGCGTTCGGTTTCGCCGACCCGGATTCCACCTCCGGTTACCTGATTCCTAATCAGGCGTTTAAACAGCAATTCGGCGGCAGCGTTGATAACAAGTACAACAACTTCTTCTCCAGCGTCACCTTCTCCGGCGGGCATGAACAGGACATCCTCGGCGTGCTGAACGGTCAGTTTGACGGCGCGGTGACCTGGGCGTCGATGATTGGCGACTACAATACCGGCTACACCAGCGGCGCGTTTGGTCGTTTGATTCGAATGGACCACCCGGACCTGATGAAGCAGATTCGCATCATCTGGCAATCATCGTTGATCCCGAACGGTCCGATTCTGGTGAGTAATGCTTTGCCGGCTGATTTTAAAGCGAAATTGATTAGTGCAGTGAAGAAGCTGGATACAGAAGACCACGCGTGCTTTATCAAGGCGGTGGGAGGTAAACAGCACATCGGCCCGGCCAGTGTGGATGACTATAAAACCATTATCGCTATGAAGCGTGAACTGACCAAAGGCAACCGCTAAGGCTATTGCGCCGGGTCATCAACCCCGGCCTTGCCTGAAATGGCGGTGCATAACGGCGTAACCTTGACGGACGGCAACACAGGCAGGATGCCTCTTTTTCGCTTCGTTGCGTCGCCAGCCGACTCATCGTTTTTCCACCATCCAGACCAAACTCATGCTGAACCCTGATTTTGAACGCTATTACCGGCACATACGCACGCAGCAAAAGCGCGAGTCGCTGATATGGACGCTGGCGCTGGTGGTGCTGTACATCGGTGCAGGTAAACTGTCCGAATTCAATCTGCATACCCTGTGGACGTCATTCCCTCATTTCTTCGACTATCTGGCCGAGACGCTGCCGGTGCTGCACTGGCGGTTGCTACTTGCTGACGGTCATACCGAAGGGTCGCTGGCATATTGGGGTTATCGTTTGTCTATTCAGCTACCGTTGATTTGGGAAACGCTCAATCTGGCGCTGGCGGCAACGGTGTTGTCAGTAGCTGCATCGGTGGTGCTGGGCTTTCTGGCGGCAGACAATACGCTCAGTCCACCGGGCGTCCGCTTCGCCATTCGTGCGCTGGTGGCGTTTTTGCGCACCATGCCGGAGCTGGCGTGGGCGGTGATGTTTGTGATGGCCTTCGGCATCGGTGTGATTCCTGGCTTTCTGGCGCTGGCGCTGCACACCATCGGCAGCCTGACCAAACTGTTTTATGAAGCTATCGAAACCGCATCGGAACGGCCAGTACGTGGGCTGGCCGCCTGTGGTGCCAGTGTGTTGCAGCGTATGCGTTTCGGGCTGTGGCCGCAGGTCAAGCCTGTCGTGCTGTCTTACAGCTTTATGCGGCTGGAAATTAATTTTCGCCAATCCACCATTCTTGGGCTGGTGGGTGCCGGGGGAATCGGGCAGGAACTGATGACCAATATCAAGCTGGATCGCTACGATCAGGTCAGTATCACCATGTTGCTAATCATCGTGGTAGTGTCGATTCTGGATGCGCTGTCTGGTTGGCTGCGGCAGCGGGTTGTGGAGGGCAGCAAATGAACATCAATTCGCTTTTGGCCGTGGATGTCGCCACCATGAAACAACAATACCCGGTGTTGTTCAGCCAGCAACGTCGCTATGTATGGCGCATCGGGCTGATAGCGGCTGCGGTGCTGTTTTACTATCTGGCATTTCTGATGTTTTTTGGTATCCGCATTGACCAGTGGCTACACGGTTTTGGTGAACTGGGACGCTATTTTCTGCGTATGTTCGTATGGCACGATTTTCTCAACTGGCCATTGGGTTATTACCTGTCGCAGGTGTTTATCACCATCGCTATTGTGTTTGCCGGTACGCTGACCGCCACGCTGGTGGCATTGCCGTTGTCATTTCTGGCGGCGCGCAACGTGATGCACGCGCCACTGTTGCGGCCTGTCGCGTTGCTGGTGCGCCGTTTGCTGGATATTTTGCGTGGCATCGACATGGCGATTTGGGGGTTGATCTTTGTACGTGCGGTGGGGATGGGACCGCTGTCCGGCGCGCTGGCGATCCTGATGCAGGACGCCGGCCTGCTCGGCAAGCTCTATGCTGAAGGGCACGAAGCGGTGGAACGATCACCCAGCCGCGGGCTTGACGCCGTTGGCGCCAACAGCCTGCAAAAGCACCGTTTCGGCATTTTTACTCAGTCGTTCCCGACCTTTCTGGCGCTCAGCCTGTACCAAATGGAGTCGAACGTGCGCTCAGCCGCGGTGCTGGGGTTTGTGGGTGCAGGGGGGATCGGGCTGGTGTACGCGGAAAATATGCGATTATGGAACTGGGACGTGGTGATGTTTATCACCCTGATTCTGGTGGTGGTGGTGATGCTGATGGATGTGCTGTCTGCCCATTTGCGCCGGCGTTATATCATCGGTAAGCCGTTGCCGCTGTTTGAGCCGGAATCGCCAACACGCTGAAATAATCCCTGTTAGTTTGCTATAAAGCCGATTTTCCTGCGGGGGGATTGGCTTTTTTATGATCAGAAAAATGTGGGGTTTTAGTAATGAAAAGTGATAGTTGGCGGTATTTTTACAAATTTTAACAGCAATATATTGCCTGAATTGCGCTGAGATCGCTTTGTGTAGTAAATGATGAATTTTGCCTGATGGTTTTTTGTGACCTTTATCACAAAAATGAATTTTCATCCTGTCATAACTTTTCCCGCTTTTTTATGCCAGACAACGCTAAAAGTCCTCTTGCCGCCGATAGTTAATTAGCATTCTTTCAGTAAATGTAAGGATTTGGTTATAAAAAACGTCATTTAAATAACACTTGAGCATCATCACCGTTAATGATAATCATTGCTATTATCAATATCACAGGAGTGAGGCGATGGTAGAAACACAATTGGTGGTTAGGGAGCTGGTGCAGAGAACCAATGCGGATTATCTCGAACGACAGGAATGGTTTGAATCCAACGTGCGCAGTTATCCGCGCAAACTGCCGCTGGTGATTCAGCAAGCGCAAGGCGTGTGGGTAACAGACGTAGACGGCAACGCATATCTGGATTGTCTGGCAGGTGCAGGCACGTTGGCGCTGGGGCATAACCATCCAGAGGTGGTTGCCAGTATTCAGGCGTTTCTGGCATCTGGACTGCCGATGCATACGCTGGATCTCACTACGCCGTTGAAAGATGCTTTCTGCGAAACCCTGCTGGCGCAACTGCCTGGCGGCGAGAACCGATATTGCCTGCAGTTTTGCGGCCCGTCGGGGGCGGATGCGGTTGAAGCCGCGTTGAAGCTGGCGAAAACCTATACCGGTCGTGGCGGCATTATCAGCTTCTCC
This sequence comes from Dickeya poaceiphila, assembly GCF_007858975.2. Classification (GTDB taxonomy): domain Bacteria; phylum Pseudomonadota; class Gammaproteobacteria; order Enterobacterales; family Enterobacteriaceae; genus Dickeya; species Dickeya poaceiphila. The sequence continues at coordinate 2,646,347 of NZ_CP042220.2, read as the reverse complement.
GGCGGTTACCACGGCATGACCCACGGCGCGTTGGCTGTGACTGGCAATACCGGCCCTAAAGATGCGGTGCAGAATCTGATGCCCGGCGTCCAGTTCCTGCCTTATCCCCATGAATACCGCTGCCCGCTGGGGCTTGGCGGTGACGCAGGGGTAGCAGCGTTGAGTCATTATTTCACCGCGTTTATTGAAGATGTTGAGCGCGGTATGTCGCTGCCGGCTGCGGTGATTGTCGAAGCGGTGCAAGGCGAGGGCGGCGTCAACCCGGCACCTGCTAGCTGGTTGCAAACGTTGCGTGAAGTGACGCGTCGCCATGGCATTTTGCTGATTCTTGACGAGGTGCAGGCAGGGTTCGCCCGTACCGGCAGCATGTTCGCTTTCGAACAGGCTGGCATTGAGCCGGACATCGTCGTAATGTCGAAAGCGGTAGGCGGCGGCTTGCCCATGGCGGTGCTGGGCATTCGGCGCGAATTTGATGTCTGGAAGCCGGGCACTCACACCGGCACTTTCCGCGGCAACCAAATGGCCATGGCTACCGGCAAGACCACCATCGATATTCTGCTGCGTGACAAGCTGGCTGAGCAGGCAGCGGTCCGTGGTGACTGGCTAAAGCAACAGTTTACGCAACTGCAGACGCGTTTTCCTTGTCTGGGGCAGGTGCGCGGTCGTGGTCTGATGCTCGGCATTGAAATCGTGGATGAGCGTCAGCCAATACAGGCGGGCGGCGGTTATCCGCTGGATGCCGAACTGGCGATGGCTATCCAACAACACTGTTTCCGTCAGGGACTGCTGCTGGAACGAGGCGGACGACAAGGCAACGTGATCAGGTTGTTGCCACCGTTGATTATCACCGAGGAGCAATGCCGCAGCGTAGTGATGCGATTCGAACAGGCGCTAATTGAAGCAGTGCCAAAATTCCGACGTCGGTAAGCAGGCGATGTGTTTCCCGTAATCGTCTTGATAGCGAATAAAAATAACAGCAACCGGTTATCGGCGTAATTACGGCTATCACTCAAAACGGAAAAAATAACATTAATGATCTGTGCTGGCGGAGAATGCCAGTGTCTATTTTCTGGGAAAATAATAATGAGGTTGCAGGAATGAAAGTGCGGGCATTATATGCGTTGACGCCATTGTTTTTATTTGCACAGGCTGACGCAGCAGATAATACAAACAAAAATGAAAACGAAATAGTAGTGACGGCATCCCGAACGGATACTGAAAAGAAAGATTCGCCTCAGGTCGTGACGATTATTACCAAAGAACAGATCGACCAGCAGCGACAAATTACCAGTGATTCTTCCCAGATATTAAGTAATTTATTGCCGGCAATGGCGCCGAGCCGTCAGAAAATGAGTGGCAGCGGTGAAACTTTCCGTGGTCGCGCGCCGTTGATTCTGGTGGATGGTATTCCACAATCTAACCCATTGCGCCCCACCGGGCGCGAAATGCACACCATTGATTTTGCTATGGTGGACCACATCGAAGTGATTCACGGTGCCAGCGCCAGTAATGGCATCGGTGCGACCGGCGGCGTTATCAATATTATTACCCGTCGCCCGGAGCCAGGCTCGTTTAATCAGCATTTCAGCGTCGAGGCGACATCGCCAACCTCCAGACTGGATGGCGATACCATGAGCTATAAAACCACCTATGGGTTCAGTGGCCGTGAAGAGTATCTGGATTATCTGTTTTCAGTCAGTTATGAAGATCAGGGGCTGTTTCTTGATGGGAAAAATCGGCCTATCGGGGTTGATAATACTCAGGGCGATCTGATGGATTCCCGTGCCTATGATGTGATGGCGAAAGTCGGGTACTGGCTGGATAACGACCAGCGGGTACAGTTGAGCCTTAACCGTTATCAGATCAAGGGCAAAATGGACTATCTGGGGATCGCAGGCGACCGCAATAACGGCATCCCGACTACCTCAGTATCCGGGCGCCCGGTTGGCGATGCGCCGATGAACAGCGTCTGGACCACCAGCGCCACCTACGATAACTACAATCTGGCGGGTATGAAGTTCAGTTCACTGGCTTACTACCAGAATTATGAGTCGTTATTTGGTGCAGATACTTCCGATTCTTTTCAGGATGTTAGCCTCGCTCCGCTCAAGCGTCTGTATGACCAGTCTCGCGTAACGTCCAGCCGTTACGGCACAAAAGTAACGTTGACCAAAGACGATATCTGGGACGATTACCTGAAAGCGACCGTGGGCTTCGATACCCTGTTTGATACCGGCAAGCAGGATTTATGGTTGACTCAGCGCATCTATGCGCCTGAGATGAAGTACACCGATCTGTCGCCGTTTATGCAGTGGGACATTAAACCGGTGGATTCGTTGAAAATCACCACCGGAGTACGTTATGAGTATGCGCGTCTGGATATCGACAGCTTCCGTACCGTGGCGGCCAGTACCGTAGAAAAATCTAATAACAGCGCGGATGTGCAGGGCGGTCGCTTGAGTTTCAACAAGACGCTGTATAACGTCGGTGCGGTGTGGACCACGCCGTATCAGCCGCTAAGTCTGTTTGCCAACTACTCGCAGGGCTTCGGCATTCCCGATGTGGGTCGCACCTTGCGCGAGATTAAAATCCCAAATCAGTCGGTCAACATGTTGCTGCTGGAACCGATTGTGACGGATAACGTTGAAACCGGCTTCCGTATCCAGAAAGACCCGGTGGAGTTTGAACTGAGTTACTATCGCTCGACATCCAAGCTGGGCGAACGCGTAGAGGATGTGAACGGTACCTTCCAGAGCAAGCGTCAGAAAACCCGTATCGACGGTATCGAAACCTCATTGGGTTACAAAGTGAATGACGATCACCGCCTGAAAGTCGGTTATTCCCATATTCAGGGGTGGTTCGACAGCGATGGCAACGGCAGTCTCGATGGCAAGCTGGACGGGTTGAATATTCCGCCGGATCGCCTGACCGCCAGTTGGTCTGCGAATTGGACGCCGCAGTGGTCTTCCTTTATTCAGGCCAATTACGCCTTCGACAGAATTATGGATAAGCGTCAGCAGGACTTTAACGGTTATTTACTGGTGGATGCCGCCGTCGGTTATAAGTTACCGAAGGGTAAAGTTAATCTGGCTGTCTCCAATCTGTTTGACCGGGAATACATCACTTATTATTCGCAAAGCGCGATTGTGAATTCCCTGCGTTATTTCTCCGGTCGGGGAAGAACCGTGACATTAGGCTATAGCGTTGACTTCTGATTACTGTCCCGCCGAAAGGCGGGGCTATTTTCAATTATTTAACCAGGATAAGTAACCTTCACCACGTATATAACCCTCCACCGGTCGATAGTTATTCTTACGGAGCAGAGATGAACAACCGAAATCATGATGTTTTGTCCAGAATGATAAGCGAAAAAGCAGCCCTGCATGGGTTACTGAATTGTCTTATCAAAGAATTCGCCATACCGGAAGGGTATTTGCGATATGAATGGCCAGACGAAATGAAAGGGATTCCGCCGGGGGCCTATTTTGATGGTGCAGACTGGAAGGGCATTCCGATGGTTATTGGTTTGCCCAATCAACTGCAACTGTTTGTCATGGTGGACCGCTGCGACACCTTCGGCAGCCAGCATTACCTGTCTGATGTCTATCTGCGTCAGGCGCAGGATGACTGGCAATGCCCCGGTTTCGGCAGTCTGGTTGCACGTTTGCTGGCGGCGTGCGAGCACATCGCCGGGAGAAAAAACCCGGAGCTGTACGAACAGATTCTCCAGAGCCAGCAACTGGTTAGCGCCATTGTCAGCCACAATGGCAGTACGTGTACTGACATGCCGCTGCAGCACTATTTGCACAGCGAACAGGGATTGTGGTTTGGCCACCCCAGCCATCCTGCGCCGAAGGCGCGTTTGTGGCCGGCGCATCTCGGCCAGACGCAGTGGGCGCCGGAGTTTCAGGCTCGCGCGGCGTTGCACCTGTTCGAAGTTCCGCTTGACGGGTTGCATATCGGTGCCAACGGCCTGACGCCGCAACAGGTGCTGGAGGGGTTTGCCGACCAGCATTCAGCATCGCCTGGGCACGCCATCATCTGTATGCATCCGGTACAGGCGCAGCTATTTATGCAAGATGCGCGCGTACAGCAATTACTGAGCGATAGCATCATCCGTGATTTGGGGCAAAACGGACGCGTCGCCAGCCCGACGGCCTCTATTCGCACCTGGTTTATCGATGGTCACGATTACTTTATTAAAGGCTCGCTGAATGTTCGCATTACCAACTGCGTGCGTAAAAACGCCTGGTATGAACTGGAAAGCACGGTGCTGATCGACCTCCTGTTCCGGCAGTTGCTAACGCATCACGCCGACACGCTGGGCGGGTTGGCGGCGGCGGCTGAACCCGGCGTGGTGAGCTGGAGTCCGGCCAATGCCAGCGAGTCGGACCAGCACTGGTTCCGCGAGCAGACCGGCGGCATCCTGCGTGAGAATTTCTGTCGCCGCACCGGTGCAGAATGCAGCATCATGGCCGGTACATTGTTTGCCCGCGGCGTGGATTTACAGCCGATGATCCAAACCTTCCTGCGCACACACTATGGTGAGGTGCTGGATGACGCTGCGTTGCTGTGCTGGTTTGATGAGTATCAGACGCGGCTGCTGCGCCCGGTGCTGTCGCTGTTCTTCAATCACGGCGTGGTGATGGAACCCCATCTGCAAAACAGTGTGCTGGTGCATCAACACGGGCTGCCGCAGCAGGTGTTGTTGCGTGATTTTGAAGGCGTGAAGCTGACCGACGACCTCGGCATCCGCCATATCGGCGACGAGGTGCACCCACGCGTGCGTCAGTCGTTGTTGTACTCGCGTGAGCAGGGCTGGAATCGCATCATGTACTGCCTGTTTATTAACCACCTGTCTGAAGCCATTCTGGCCTTGAGCCACAGACGTGCGCATCTGGCGCCGTTGATGTGGCAACGGGTGCAGCAGCAACTGCGTGCTATTCAGGCTGAACTGAAACAACCTGCGCCGGAACTGGAGGCGTTGATCGCCGGTCAGCCGGTGGCGTGTAAAACCAATCTCAAGGTCCGACTGGCGGCAGAAGCTGATCGTCAGGCCAGCTATGTTCGCTTGCCGTCTCCCTGGGGCAGCGCGGCTCAGCATAACAGTACGGTTCAGCATAACAGTACGGTTCAGCATAGCAGCGCGGTCCAGAACAGCAGCACGCTCGCGCACAGCAGCGGCATAGCGCATGGCGAGGTTCGGCAGCACGCGGTACGGCATAGTGAGGTGCAACATAGCGAGGTGCAGCATGGCTAAGTTGCCCCAGCACGTTCACGAGGTGATTGTCCACCTGCAACAGCAACAGGCCGACCCGCTGGCCGCATTTGTGTATGACCTGACTGCGCTGCGCCAGCACGTCAGCGAGGTGATGGCGGCATTGCCGCCGGGTGTCGAACTCTATTACGCCATCAAAGCCAACAGCGAAAAACCGATTCTGGATGCGATTGCACCGCTGGTGCACGGGTTTGAAATTTCGTCGGGTGGCGAAATCGACCGCGTGGCCGGTTGTGCCACGCGCAAACCTTTCGTGTTCTCCGGGCCGGGCAAACTGGACTCGGATTTCGATCTGGCGCTGCAACAGGGCGTGGAAGCCATGCATGTAGAAAGCCGCCATGAGATTGCCCGCCTGCAACAGCGGGCGAAGCAGCATGGCGTGCTCCAGCCGGTGTTCATCCGCATCAATCCGGAACTGGCCTCGTCGCTGACCAGTAAACTGGCGATGGCTGGCACGCCGACGCCGTTCGGTATCGACGAAGCCGACCTGGCGGACGCGGTGCGCGATGTGGATAACGCCAGTCATCTGCAACTGAAAGGGTTCCATGTCCATGCCATGTCACACCAGATGAGCGTGGATCGCCATCAACAACTGCTGGATCTGTATCTGACACGCTGGCCGCAATGGAAAGCGTTGTCCGCGTATCCACAGCATATTACCCATATGAACGTAGGCGGCGGCATCGGCGTGCCGTACCTGACGCCATCGCGTTTCGACTGGCCGGCACTGTGCGATTACCTGCAGACGTGGCTGGCGCAACAACCCGATGCGCCGGTAGTCCGTTTTGAACCGGGGCGTTTCATCAGCGCCTACTGTGGTTATTACGCCATCGAGGTGCTGGATAAAAAGCGCAGCCACGGTAAACATTTTCTGGTTTGCCGCGGCGGTACCCATCAGTTCCGCCTGCCGGTAGCGCAAGGTCACGACCATCCGATTATTCACCTGCCACTGGGGTCAGCGCTGGCAACGGGGGAGACGTGCGACTGGACGGTGGTCGGCCAATTGTGCACGCCGAAAGATGTGCTCAGCCGCGATCAGCGTCTGACCGACGTCAACATCGGGGATCTGCTGGTGCTGCCGCTGGCAGGCGCCTACGGCTACAACATTTCTCATGCTGATTTCCTGTGTCATCCGCGCCCTGTGCAATATTTCATCACTGACGAAGGCGTTATCACGGCGAACGGCACCAGCATGGATGTAACCGGAGCGGTGTGCCGTGTCTCATAGCGTCGTACCCCGCTGGCTGGTGGTGGTGAATGTGCTGCTCGGCACGACTACCGTCAGCCTGAATAACAGTTCGCTGAATCCGGCGTTGCCTGCATTTATTGAGGTGTTTCACATCGGGCCGTTGCTGGCTACCTGGATCGTCGCGGCGTTCATGGTCAGCATGGGGATGACCATGCCGCTGACGGGGTATCTCGGTCACCGGCTGGGCAATAAACCGCTCTACCTGCTGGGTGTGGCGCTGTTTATCACCGGTTCGCTGCTGGGCGCGCTGGCGGATTCCATCTCGCTGGTGATCGCCGCCCGTACGGTGCAGGGCATCGCCAGTGGGTTGATGATCCCGCTGTCGCTGACGCTGATTTTTTCGGTGTACCCCAAACAGGAACGCGGCGGCATTACCGGCGTCTGGGGCGCCATCGTGATGCTGGCTCCAGCGCTGGGACCGCTGTGCGGCGGCATTATGCTGGAGTGGTTTAGCTGGCGGGCGCTGTTCGCCATGAACATTCCTGTTGGTGCGCTGGCGCTGTTGATGGGGCTGGTGGTATTGCCGAAAACCGCACCGGGTGGGCCTAAACCGTTCGATCTGACCGGCTATCTACTGGTGTCCGCCGGTATTGGTTTGCTGATGGTGGCAACCGGGCGATTGCACCATGCCGCCGCACTGGTGAATCCGCTCAACCTGCTGATGCTGCTGGTAGCCGTGGTGTGCCTGGCGGCATTTGTCCGTGTCGAACTGCGCAAGCGCGAGCCGCTGCTCAATCTGCGTATTTTTCAACTGCACGGCTATCGGTTGAGCGTGGTGATTGCGGTAGTGCAGTCGGTCGGGATGTTCGAATGTCTGGTGCTGTTGCCGATGCTGGTGCAGATGGTAATGGGTTACAGCGCGCTCTGGACCGGGCTGGCGCTATTGTGCACGGCGTTGTTTGCCAGCCTGTTCGGCAAAGTTGGCGGCAACCTGCTTGATCGCCACGGTCCGGCGCGGGTAGTGGGGTGCGGCGTGTTGCTGACCGCGCTGGCGACCATCGGTTTAGGCATGGTGGGGGCGCAGTCATCCATTGGCGTGGTGTGCGGCTGGATGATACTGCGTGGCATCGGGCTGGGGTTGTCCTACATGCCGGTGACCACCGCCGGGTTGAATGTACTGCCGGAAACGCTGGTCACGCAGGGGGCGGCGATGAACAACATTTCACGGCGTCTGGTGTCATCGCTGGCGATCGTGGTGGCCTCGCTGTACCTCGAATTCCGGCTGGCGGACAGTGGGCTAGCGTACGACGTGGTGCGCGCTTCGGCCATCAGCGAAACCTTTATCGCCACTGGTGTGTTGATCATGCTGGCGCTGCCGTGCGCCTTGCGTTTTCCCTCGGTGAGCGATGATGCCGCAGCGAATGCCCTGTTGGCTGGCGCATCAGCATCGCAGGTGGGTATGCGGGAACCGCGCTAAGGCGTGGTTGATGACTGCAACGTTATTTTTTACTGAATAAGGTTAAGAGATCGTATGGAAACATTATCCCCCGCTGTATTGCAGGATATCGCCTGCGACTGGTTGTTGCAGATGGATGCGCAACGTTATCAACGGGTAGAGCAGCGTGTGGTCGGGCAGTTGCTACAAACGTTGCTGTATGAGGATGTGCTGCCTTATCGCCGCACGCCGCTCAGCGATGGCAACAGTCAGTTTGTGATAACCGGGCGTGATGCGCAGCAGGCACCGGTGGAATACCGTTGCAACGGGTTGTTGAGCGACAGCTTTTGTCTAATCCGCCTCGATTACGCCAGCGTGAAACGTATCGGCCCGGATGGTGACGCGCAGTCGCCCAACCTGCACCAGATGTTGGAGGAACTGCTGGGCGAGCAGGAGAACAATCCGTTCCTGACGCGTTTCGTGCAGGAACTGGAACAGACTCAACTGAAGGATTTGCAGTCGCGTGCGCAGGATTATCAACCCGGCAAACCGGCGCATCAGCTCAGTGTTGACGAGCTGGAGCGCCATTTTATGGATGCGCATAGCTACCATCCCTGCTACAAGTCGCGCATCGGCTTCAGCCTGCAGGATAATGTTCAGTGGGGACCGGAATTCGGCCAGTCTTTTGCTATCGTCTGGCTGGCGCTGGCGAAGCAGCGGGCGTCTGCCAACCATTCGGCCAAACTGAATCTGGATGATTTTTTGCAAGCCGAATTTGGCGAAGCGCGCTGGCAGGCGTTTGGCGAGCAGTTGGCGAGTCAGGGGCGCAAGGCGCAGGACTACCAACTGATACCGGTGCACCCGTGGCAGTGGAAAAATGTGATTGCGCCGGTGTTTTATCCGGAACTGGTCAGCGGCGAGCTGATTTACCTCGGTGAGTCCGATGATCGCTGGCAGGCGCAGCAGTCGATTCGTACGCTGGCGAACGTGACGGAAAAAACGCGTCCTTACGTCAAGCTGGCGATGAGCATGACCAACACCTCCAGCACCCGTATTCTGGCGCGGCACACCGTGATGAACGGGCCGATTATTACCGACTGGCTGCAACAGTTGATCGACACCGATCAGACTGCCCGCAACCTGAAATTCGTGATTCTCGGCGAAGTCGCCGGGGTAAGTTTCGACACTCAACCGCTGCCAGCCACTCGCATGGCGCAAGCCTATGGCGTGATGGGCGCTATCTGGCGCGAAAGCATCCATCAGTATCTGCAACCGGATGAGCAGGCAGTGCCGTTCAACGGGCTGAGCCATGTCGAACACCGTTACGACGGCGGCGAGCAGGCACCGTTTATCGATGCCTGGATTCGTCAGTACGGGCTGGAGGCCTGGACCCGCCAGCTGCTGGACGTCACCGTGTCGCCGGTCATCCACATGCTGTATGCCGAGGGTATCGGCATGGAGTCGCACGGTCAGAATATCGTACTGATCGTGCGTGACGGCTGGCCGCAGCGCATCGCGCTCAAAGATTTTCATGACGGCGTGCGCTATTCTCCGGACCATCTGGCGCGCCCGGCGATGCGCCCGGATCTGGTGCCGTTGCCTGCCAGCCACGCCAAAATCAACCGCAACTCGTTTATTTTTACTGACGACGTCAACGCGGTGCGCGACTTCACCTGCGATTCGTTCTTCTTCATTTGTCTGGCGGAAATGGCGGTTTTCCTGCGTCAGCATTACCACCTGCCGGAGATGCGCTTTTGGGAAATGACCGCGGAGGTGGTGCTGCGTTATCAGGCTGAGCACCCGCAACACCGTTCGCGCTATGCACTGTTTGATGTGTTTGCGCCGACTTACGAGGTGGAAGAACTGACCAAACGCCGGTTGCTGGGCGATGGCGAGCGCCGCTTTAAATCGGTGCCGAATCCGCTGCACCCGTTCAGGCCATCGTCGTGCTAAGAACTAACCAACTCAAGCGCAAGCTGGCGGCAGGCACGTCGGTCTACGGGTTGATTGCCTCGATTCCCTCGCCGGTATCGGTGGAGTTAATCGCCGAAGCCGGGTTCGATTTTGTGATTATCGATAGCGAACATGTGCTGATTAACCCGGAAACGGTGGAGAACATGATCCGGGTGGCGGAAAGCTACGCACTAACGCCACTGGTGCGGGTGGCGGATGCTAACCCCAAAACCATGCTGCGCCTGTTGGATGGCGGCGCGCAAGGCATTGTGCTGCCGATGGTAGAACAGGCTGAGCAGGTGCAGGCAGCGGTACGCGCCTGCCATTACTACCCACAGGGCGAGCGCAGCCTTAACAGTGGCCGCCCCGGCGCCTTCGGCAAGCACAGCCTGGCGGAATACGTCGCGCTGGCGAACCGGGAAATCATGCTGGTGGCGATGATCGAAAGCGCTGAGGGCGTGCGTCAGGCTGAGGCAATCGCCGCGGTGGCGGGGCTGGACATGATTCTGGAGGGCGCGGCGGATCTTTCCCAATCGCTGGGTTTGCCGTGGCAGACCGCGGCACCGCCGGTGCAGGACGCATTGGCCGAAGTGCGGCGTGCTGCGAAGGTACATGGCGTGACCTATTGCGCTATTCCCCGCCAGCCCGACGACCATGCCCACTGGCGCGAGCAAGGCGTGCGCGCATTTGTTTTGGGCGACGAGCGCGGCATCGCGTTTCGTGCTTTACAGGCCAGACTGGCCACAACGATTTCAGCAGAAGGACAGTAATCCAATGGAAAGTCATGTGATGAAAAATACGTCTCACTACAGGGATGCCAGCCACAGCGTGATGCAGGATCTGGTGGATTGCCTGCTGGCCGAAGAATTTTTCGGCCCACAGCCGCTGGCGCTGTGCACTGCCGACGAATGGCAACAACAATATGGACAAGCGACGCCGTTTGGCGTGCTGGATAGCACCGTCCGCCTGTGGCGCTGGTGTAGCGATGAACGAGAACAGCGTCATCTGGTGGCGGCGTTGCGCCCTGGTATTACCCAGCGCTGGGAAAAGGTACCGGGCACCACGGTTTACGCCTGGCAGCAGGGCGGTAATGACTGGCGCGAGCTGGAGCCGGAAAGCTTCATGAAGCTGGTGTTCGCCGGTCAGCACAGTGAAGAAGATAATGCCAAAGGTCAGGCGCTGTTTCTGGATGTGCTTAACACCAGCGTTGAGCAGACCGCGCTGTCGCGTGAGCACCGTATCGACACCGATGAGTTGCTCGCACGTAGCAATGCCGATTTCTTTCATGTGATGGAGCAGTGGGCCTCGTTGCGCGACCGTCCGTTTCATCCGACCGCCAAGGCTAAACAGGGGCTGAATGCTGAAGAATATCGCCGTTACGTGGCGGAGTTTGCTGTACCGGTAGCGCTGAACTGGGTAGCGGTGGCGAAAGACCGGCTGCAATGCGGCGATGGCATCAGCGACACGGCTGACCAGTACCCGGCGCATTACCTATTACCGCAGGCGGAACAGGTTGTATTGCAACAAGAATTGGCCGCGCGAGGTATCGCTGACACCCACATCGCCTTGCCGGTGCATCCGTGGCAGTTCGATCATATTCTGGAAACCCAACTGGGCGACGCCTTTCGCAACGGCGACTGCCAGAGGCTGGATTTCAGCGCCGCGCGTTATCTGCCGACCTCGTCATTGCGTTCCATGACGCCGTGTTTCGCCAGCGCTGACTACCTCAAGCTGCCGATGGCGGTGTATTCGCTGGGTGCGTCACGCTATTTGCCGGCAGTGAAAATGATCAACGGCGGATTAAGTGAAGTGCTGTTGCGCCAGGCACGTGAAAAAGACGCCGTGTTGCAGCAACGGTTGTATCTGTGCGATGAAAGCAAATGGTGGGCGTTTATGCCGCCGCAGGCCACGTTGTTCGATGAAGCGCCGCGCCACCTGTCGGCGATGGTGCGCAGTTATCCGGGCGAGCTGTTCGAGGATACCGACTACCGGCTGCTGCCGATGGCGGCGCTGGGTACGCCGTTGCCGGGCAGCCGTCGTCACTTCTTTGACGACTGGCTGGCCTATCGTGGTTTGCCAACAAACGCGGATTCCGTTTTGACGTTGTTTGCCGAGCTTTGCCATTGTTTCTTCGACATTAATTTCCGTATGTTCCGGTTAGGGATGTTGGGTGAGATCCACGGGCAGAACGCGGTATTGGTGTGGAAAGCTGGTCAGGCCCACGGCCTGCTGCTGCGAGACCACGACTCGCTGCGAATTCATGTGCCGACACTGGAACAGAACGGTATGCAAGACCCGGTGTACCGTATCAAGCAAGGCCATGCCAACACGCTTTACCATGAGCGTCTGGATGACCTGCTATTCTGGCTGCAAACGTTGGGGATTCAGGTCAACATGCGGGCGATTATCGAAACGCTGTCGCAGACCTATGATCTGGATGCGGCGACGCTGTGGGGCGTGATGCGTAATGAAATCAACGGTGCGATTGACCGTGCCGGTTTTGCCGCCGACACGCAGACAATGCTGAAAACCCACTTGTTCGAGGCACCGAACTGGCCGCAGAAACTGCTGATCACCCCGATGATCGCCCGCGCCGGCGGACCGGGGAGTATGCCGTTCGGCAAGGGAGAGGTGATTAACCCGTTTCAGGCCATTATTGGTAAATAGATTGTTAACGAACAATAGAGCGTCGTTATCGGGTTCATGTAAAGACAGAGAGATATTTCGTGCGGGATAGACTGCATTGCTTCTTTGCTACTTCATCGCACGCACGACAAGGAGAGGTTCAGCGCCACCTCTCCTTGACCACTGGCTGGTGGCTAAACTGTGCCGCTACGCGGTACCTTCGGCGTTCGTCTTCGCTGTTCGGGCCGCCCGTGACGCGGTTACTCGCCCCATCCATGGGGCTTGCCCTTCGGGCCAGCGTAAACGCTGTTCAAAAACGTTCCCGACGTTTTTGTCCGGAGCGGCACGGGCTTTCGCCGCGTCCATGCGGCTCACCCGGCGAAAACGAACACCTCAGCACAGTTTTTGACGCCAGGGATCTCCCCTTTGAACGTAACGGGGTGGTCATCACTATGGAAAAGGCAGATCACACAAAACCGTGAATGAGTATTTAGTTTCGCGCCGCCGATTGCTGCGGTGGTCGTTAAGCCTGTTGCCGCTGGGACTTTCCCGGCCTGTTCTGGCTCAGTCGTTGGTGATGCCGCAACGGGTTATCACCTTGTTTCAGGGCGCGACGGATACCGCTGTGGCGCTCGGCGTCACGCCTGCCGGGGTGGTGGATTCGTGGAGCGAGAAGCCGATGTACCGCTACCTGCGTCCGGCGCTGGCCGGGGTGCCGCATGTAGGGCTGGAAACCCAACCCAGCCTGGAAGACATTGTGCTGTTAAAGCCCGATACCATCGTCGCTTCGCGTTTTCGTCACCAGCGACTGGAGCCACTGCTGTCGCAGATCGCGCCGGTGGTGATGCTGGATGAAATCTACCAGTTCAAGAAAACGGTGCAGGTGATGGGGCAGGCGCTTGGGCGTCAGGCGGTGGCCGACACGTTACTGCAACACTGGCAGCAGCGAGTAAATGGGTTGCGTGAACAGTTGCAACGCAAGTTTGGCGGCGACTGGCCGCCGACCGTGTCGATACTGGATATCCGCGAAGACCATATCCGCAGCTATTTGCCCGGTAGTTTTCCCGGTTCGGTGTTGAGTGAACTGGGGTTTGGCTGGAGCGACGCCAGCCGCGCCCAGCCGGGTGTCTCCCTCAAACTGACCAACAAAGAGAGCATCCCGGTGGTGGATGCCGATATCTTTTTTATTTTTCTGCGATCCGAGAGTCCCTCTGTGCAACGCAACTATGAATCGCTGATTCGTCACCCGCTGTGGCAGCAACTGCGCGCCCCGCGGCGCAATCAGGTATGGGTGGTCAATGGCGTCACCTGGAGTTTGTCCGGCGGTATTCTGGGCGCCAACATGATGCTGGACGATATCGCCCGCGTCACCGGCCTCGCCGGAGGTGCGTCATGAGTCATGTGGTGATAGCGACCGGTAAACGGAAAGCGCCCGGTCTGGTGCTGGTGATCGGTGGTATCTGCCTGCTGGCGTTGGCGTTTCTCAGCCTGATGGTTGGGCCGATAAGGATTACACCGGCACAGGTGCTGGGGGCGTTGTGGCATCCGGACCCACTTAACGTCAGCCATATTCTGGTCACCTCGACGCGCCTGTCGCGCACGCTGATAGCCATTGTGGTGGGTGCCAGTCTGGCGGTGGCAGGCGCATTGATGCAGGTGCTGACCCGTAACCCGCTGGCGTCGCCGGGGCTGTTTGGTATTAACGCCGGGGCGATGTTTTTCCTGATTGTCTGTGTGTCGCTGTTTCCCAAGGTGGCGATGTCGGTGTGGCTGTGGTCGGCGTTTGCCGGTGCAGCCGTGGCCGGGTGTCTGGTATGGCTTATCGGCACCATGGGCAAAGGCAGCCTGAACCCGCTGCGTATGGTACTGGCGGGCGCGGCCATCACCGCCATGTTCGCTGCGTTTAGTCAGGCCATGCTGGTGGTGAATCAGGAAGGGCTGGATACGGTGTTGTTCTGGCTGGCGGGTTCGGTAGCTGACCGCGAGCTGGCGACGGTGTTGCCGCTGATGGGTTACTGTCTGACGGGGCTGATCGGTGCGCTGCTGTTGTCGGGGCAGGTTAACGTGCTGAATGCTGGTGACGTTATCGCCCGTGGATTAGGGCAGCGCACCGGACACATCCGACTGTTGATGAGCCTGCTTGTTATCGTACTGGCTGGTGGTGCGGTGGCGATGGCGGGCAGTATTGGTTTTGTCGGGCTGGTTGTGCCGCATATGGTGCGAAAACTGTTGCCTGCTGATCATCGCTGGTTGTTGCCCGGCTGTGCGCTGCTGGGTGCTGCGTTGCTGTTGCTGGCGGATATTATGGCGCGGGTGGTGATTGTGCCGCAGGAAGTGCCGGTCGGTGTGATGACCGCGCTGTTCGGCGCGCCGTTCTTCATTTTCCTGCTGCGTCGCGGAGGCCGTCATGGATAAGCGCGAGGGGATGGAACGGGTACTGGTGTGGCGGCAGGGGGGCTTTTCCCGTCAGATTGACCTGACTACTGTTGGCCGGGTCGTGTTGGCTCTACTGCTGGTGCTGGCGGTGATGGTGGCGTCGCTTGGCGTCGGCAAGCTGATGCTGTCGCCGTGGGAGGTGCTGCGGGCGTTGGTCTCGTCGCAGTCAGAAGGCGCGACGCTGATCGTACAGCAATTACGGTTGCCGCGGGTGGTGTTGGCTATTCTGGTCGGCGGCGCGCTGGCGGTATCCGGGTTGATTTTGCAGTCAATGATCCGAAACCCTCTGGCGTCGCCGGATATTCTGGGGATTACCAGCGGTGCCAGCGCGGCGGCGGTGTTATACCTGTCGTTTCTTGCCGCCACCGTGGGGACGCACTACCTGCCGCTGGCGGCGATGACTGGGGCAGCGGTGGCGGCGCTGGCGGTGTATTGGCTGGCGTGGCAGTCGGGCGTGTCGCCGCAACGGCTGGTGCTGACGGGCGTCGGCGTGTCGGCGTTGCTGACCGCGGCAACTACCTTCATGCTGGTGTTCAGCCCGCTTACCACCACATTGTCGGCCTATGTCTGGCTGACCGGCAGCGTCTACGGCGCCAGCTGGCGTGAAACCCGTGAGCTGGGCGGTTGGCTGCTGCTGAGTGTGCCGTGGCTGGTGTGGCTGGAGCGTCAGGTACGGGTACAGCAACTGGACGATGGGCTGGCGCAGGGCATTGGCGTGCGGGTACAGTGGCTGCGTCTGGCGCTGCTGCTGCTCAGCGTGGCGCTGGCAGGCGCAGCGATTGCCTGGGGTGGCGCGATGGCGTTCGTCGGGTTGATCGCGCCGCACATTGCCAAACGGCTGGTAGCGCCAACCTTTGCCGGGCAGGCGGTGATGGCATTTCTCTGTGGCGGCGGGTTGGTGATGGTAGCAGACCTGTGTGGCCGAACGCTGTTTTTGCCGCTGGACCTGCCCGCCGGGATTTTTGTATCGGCACTGGGTACGCCGTTCTTTCTGTATTTGCTGATTAAACAACGTCATTAAGGAAACGGATGATGACTGCCATTACCAGCCGGGCGCTGACCCTCGGTTATGCCAATCAGACCATTATCGACAATCTGGATATTCAATTACCGAAGGGCAGGGTATCGGTGCTGATTGGTAGCAACGGGTGCGGCAAAAGCACACTGCTTAAATCTTTCGCCCGGTTGCTCAAGCCGCTGAGCGGTACGGTAATCCTCAATGGCGAGGACATCCACCGCAAGTCCACCGCCGAGGTGGCGCGAGAACTGGCGATTTTGCCGCAGATGCCGGACGCGCCGGAAGGCATTACCGTAAAACAGCTGGTCAGCTTGGGGCGTTATCCGTATCAGAACTGGTTGCAGCAGTGGTCGCAGGAAGACGAACGGATGGTGAACCTCGCGTTGGTGCAAACCGGCACTGATATGCTGGCAGACAGACCGGTGGATGCCTTATCCGGCGGTCAGCGCCAGCGGGTGTGGATTGCCATGACGCTGGCGCAGGATACCGAAGTGGTGCTGCTGGATGAACCCACCACCTTTCTCGATCTGGCGCACCAGATCGAAGTGCTGGATTTGCTGCGTGAACTGAATCGTCAGCATGGCAAAACCATCATCATGGTATTGCATGACCTTAATCTGGCCTGTCGCTACGCCGATCATATGGTAGCGGTACATAACCGTACCGCGTTTGCACAGGGTTCGCCGGCTAGCATTCTGGACGAAGCGCTGGTTAAAACGGTGTTCAATCTGGACTGCCGCATTATCTCCGATCCATTTTTCCATACGCCATTGTGTATTCCGTTCGGGCGCGAGAAACCGCAGTCGGGGGCGGCGGTGGCATAAATGTGGCCGGGTAAGAGAACCAACGCATCGGCAGCGTGAAGTATGACGGGTATAACGCCTCGTTGATGACGTATCCACCATTTCAGGAAACAGGATGAATTATCAAATCATTCCCCGTGTGTCGCCGGTTAGTGATGACCTGCTGGCAGACTACCGCCACATCAGTACCTCCACGCTGGGGCATTTGATGGAAAGCGGCTATTTATACGGCATCCAGCCACTCGTGCCGGATGTGCGGATGGTCGGCAACGTAGTGACGGTGAAACTGTGCCCGCCGGACGGCGGTGTACTGCGTGAAGCGCTGTTGCTGAGCCAGCCTGGCGATGTACTGGTTATCGATGCTTCGGATGAGGAAACGCGCGCCTGCTGGGGCGAACTGCGTACGCTGGCGGCGAAAGTGAAAGGGCTGGCGGGGGTTGTCGTAGCTGGCGCGGTGACGGATTCACGCGCGCTGCGTCAACTGGGGCTGCCGGTGTTTTGCAAAGGCATCAGTGCGATTACCACCCGCACGCTGGGAACCGCTGGTGCGGTTAATGTGCCGGTGACGGTCGCCGGGGTGACGGTGCATCCCGGCGATGTGGCGATAGGCGATGACGACGGCGTGTTTATCCTGAGTCCCTCTGCCGCCCGCGAGTGGCTGGAGAAAGCGCAACATAAGGAACTCGCGGATGCGGAACGTCGGGACGCGCTGTGGCGGAAATTACCGGAGGCTTTCTGATATCGATGTAAACAAAAAACCTGCCGAGGCAGGTTTCAGAATAAAGGTTAGCGAATTGATGAAATCTGCGCTAACGCTACTCAATGTGATCGGTAATCGCGTCTTTGGCCTTGGTGATTATCACCTGCGGAGGAACAGCCCGACAGATCTGGCACTATCACGCCGTATGCATGAGTATTGTCGCCTGCTTCAATTGCAATTGGATAAAACATCATTCAGCCTTTTCACTCATTGAATTTTATGACTCAAGAGAAAGCCCACCGGAATTGGCAGGCTGGATATCAATATTTGAAGTGAACGTTACGCGTGTTTTATTCTCTCATTAAGTGTCTCAATAATGAATGAGTTCACAGAAACGTCATGCTCAGCGGCGGCCTGATTTAAACGTTCGCCAAATGATTCAGGATAACGCAGTGTGAACGTCTTAATTTTTTCTTGCCGAGTGTAAGGCTCGATACCTGATGCACTACAGTCATCCAGATATTCATGTAGTGAAATCTCACCTTCTTTTTTCAGCCCTTGAATGCTGTCCGATACAAAATCACAATAGCCAGTCAGACCAAGAAACTTGCCACGAAATGCGCCAAGTTCCGGCACATAGCTGATAACAGCCGGTTGTCCAGCTATTTCAATCGTGTTTGGTGCAGATAGTTTGCTCATGGCTTCACTCCTATGCTTTCAAGCCAGTCGCGCAGGTTGGCTACTGCGCCTTTATCCGTATCTGGTGAAGGGTGTGGGCGATGAAAGTTGGCGATACTGCCATTAAGGAGAAACTTACAACGCGAACCTCGGCCCTCTTTGACTTCCCCTCCCAGCGCTTTTATCAGTGACTCGATATCCACCCATTTGATACCTGACTGAACAGGAGATTTAAACACCTGTTCAAGCGTGTTTTTTTGCCTCTTGCGTAATGATGAGACGTGTTCTTTCATTCCCTTGCCTCACGACGTCACCTTATGAAGTCATTATCAAATTCATCATAAATGAAGTCAAGATGTGAAGTCGCACTGCGTAGGCGAATTTACCATCCTTCCTATGACAATACTAACGCGTCATTCGCCCGATTTTTCATCCCCCACTCTCAGCTATTCCACATCCTGGACCGCGTTTCTGGCGATAGGTCGTGACGGTAGCGCATCAACGTCTTTCTCCCACCACAGCGGCGTGGTAATGGGTATCCCCAGCGTGACCACTTCACCCAGCATCGGTGTCAGCATCGGTATCTGTCGCTCCTGAGCCAACCGGCTGCTGCTGCGCACCGGGTCGGCCCAGTCGTGAAACGCCAGCGCAAACATGCCCCAGTGGATCGGCATAAACAGGCGGGCGCGCACGTCCTGTACCGCCTGTATGGTCTGCTCCGGGTGCATGTGCGAATCCGGCCAGCGTTCGTTGTACTGTCCGTTTTCCATAAACGCCAGAGAGAACGGACCGAAGCGTTCGCCGATCTCACGAAAGTGCTCGCCGTAACCGGAATCGCCGCTGAAAAAGAGTCGGTCCCGTTGTCCTTCAATCACCCAGGAGGCCCACAACGTTGTGTTGCGGCCCGACAAACTGCGGCCAGAAAAATGGTGTGACGGCGTGGCGGTGAACCTGATGCCGTTGAGCGTATGAGATTGATACCAGTCCAGTTCCTGAATCCGATCCGCTGCAATCCCCCATTTTTGCAGGTGCTGGCCTACTTTTAGCGGAACGATAAAGCGGGTTGCGGTGTTGCGAAAGGCGCGAATCGTCTGTTCATCCAGATGGTCGTAGTGGTCGTGCGACAGCAGAATGATGTCGATATCCGGCAGCGCTGCGCGCGGCAACACTGGCGGCTGAAAACGGCGGAACATAAAGCTAAACGGCGATACGCTGGCGGAAAACACCGGGTCTATCAGAATACGGGTATCGTCCAGATTGAGCAGCAGGGTGGAATGCCCGAACCAAATGAATTTGAGACGTTCGTCAGCAGCCAGGAAGGCCGTGAGATCGGGGGATATCTCCGGTAGCCGTTTGGGTGGTACGCGACCCCGGCGCTGAAAACCAAGCCGCCATAGCAGCGACAACGTTTGCCACAGACCCATCCGCGATGTATTCGACGGACGCAGATTGAAAAATCGTCCGGTTTGCAGATTGTAGTGCGGCCTGATGTGATCTGGCATAGGTCTTCCTGATAGGTTGGGTAAGCTGAGTAGTGCGTCAAAATGTGATGAGGCTATCAATTTCGCCATGAGTAGCCATAGCACGTCATGGCCATATCTGTCAGTGCATATGATGCGGTATGCATATTGACATGATGTGTTTTGATGTCCGGTCATGGATGTGTGGCGACTATTCAGTGATTGAATTTGTCAGAGATTGAATTTGCCTATCCAGGGACTGTTCTTCTCGTTGGACCACAGATGCATCAGCATATCTTTAAAGCGTTCTGCCGCCGGGCTTAGCGTGGAGTCTTTACGTTGCACTACGCCGAGCGTTCTGCGTACAACCGGTTCTATCAATGGTTTACTGACTAACACATGGTGCTCGTCACGCGGCATCGCCAGGCTGGGAACCGCTGCGATCCCCAACCCCGCCTCCACCATGCCAAGAGATGTGGACAGGTGGCGTACTTCATAAAACCAGTTGGGTTTCCAGGCGCTGTTTTCCAGCGCCTGCTCGATCAACAAGCGGTTGCCACTGGAGCGTCTCACACCAATCAACGGGTAATCCGACAGTTCTTCCCACATCACCAGCGAATTTTTTGCCAGCGGATGGTCGCGTCGGCAGGCCAGTACAAAAGGCTCGTTGACCAGCGGTGTGAACTCCACATTGAAGTGTGTGACGTTGATCATATTAATACCAAAATCCGCATCACCATTGAGAACGGCATCCAGACAGTCGCTTGCACTGTGTTCCAGTATGCGAATGCGGATATTCGGGTAGTGTTCGTTGTAATTACGAATCACAGCGGGCAGAAAGTAGAAGGCCGCAGTTGGAATACACGATAACGTAACAAAACCTGTCTGATGCGAGGCCATTTCCTGAATGTTCAGGATGGCATTTTCATAAAAATCAAGCAGATTTCGTGCATTTGGCAGAAAGCTTTTGCCAACGGCGGTCAGACTAACCCGACGCGTCGAGCGTTCAAACAGTGTCGCACCCAGGCTCTCTTCCAGTTTTTTTATCCGCCGTGTTAATGCAGGCTGAGAAATATGTAACAGTTCTGAGGCCTTAGTAAAACAACCTGTATCCGCAATTTTGACAAATGCTTTGATGCCCTGAAGCTCATGCTGCATCGTTTTTTCCCTCCTGCCGATGGTGGTGACTCGCTAATCTGTAATCAGCGTATCATTAATGCAAGAAACAAATTAATCGCTATTTTTTTGACATTAGAGTCATTGATCGCGCTATGGGATGCTTATGCCATCAAAAGTAGTGAAAGCGTGAGAGAACGTGATGGTAAAGATTCCCTGTGTATTAATGCGCGGCGGCACATCAAAAGGCCCGGTGATTTTAGCCAGTGATTTGCCGCAAGATAGCCAGCAGCGTGATGAAGTATTGCTGGGGTTGATGGGTTCAGGTCACGAGCTGGAAATCGATGGCATTGGCGGCGGCGCGCCGCAAACCAGCAAAGTAGCCATTGTCAGCAAATCCACCCATCCGGATGCAGATGTGGACTACCTGTTTGCACAGGTGATGGTGAAAGAACGTCGGGTGGATACCACACCAAACTGCGGCAATATGCTGTGTGCCGTGGGTCCGTTCGCCATTGAGCATGGCCTGGTGACCGCCACTCATCCTACCACACGCGTGCGTATTCGTAATCTGAATACCGGTACGATGGTGGACGCGGATATTAATACGCCGCAGCAGCGCGTAGAGTACGATGGCGAAACTGAAATCGATGGCGTACCTGGTCGCGCAGCCCCGGTCGGGCTGACATTCCTGAATTCAGCTGGCAGCAAAACCGGCAAACTGTTTCCTACCGGCAACGTGCGCGATGTGTTTGATGGCGTAGATGTGACCTGTATCGATATGGCAATGCCGATGGTATTGATTGATGCGCGTTCACTGGACAAGACCGGCAGCGAGTTGCCACAAGATCTGGATGCAGACAGCGCATTTATGCAGCGACTGGAGCATATTCGGTTACAAGCCGGGCAGGCGATGGGCCTGGGTGATGTCAGCAATAAAGTGATCCCTAAACCGGTATTACTCAGCTCGCCGAATGCAGGTGGTACTATTCAGGTACGTTATTTTATGCCGCATAACTGTCATCGTTCGCTGGCAATTACTGGGTCTATTGGTATTTCCACCGCCTGTGTGGTTGAAGGCAGTGTGGCGCAAGATGTGTTGCCAGCCGAATACCGCAACGGCTTTTTAGAATCCGTCCGTATTGAACACCCCAGTGGAAAAATTGCCGTATCATTAATGAAAAACGGCGAACGTCATGAAGATATTCGTGCATCAGTGATCCGAACGGCAAGAAAATTATTTGATGGAAATGTGTTTGTTCCGTCATACGCGTTGGACGCCGAAAATATTTAAAAAATAATTAATGCAATAAGTGTTTTTATATTTCCCCAGTATCTCTACAAAAAATATTGTGAGGTTATCATGAGTGCAATTCAGACTCCGACGCCTGATCGCCAGGAAAAGCAGGTTAATGTTTCTCAATACTTGCGTGTCATTTTTGCTCTGGCGTTTTCTGGCCTGGCTGAACTGGCATCGCTGTTTTTTATTCAACCGTTATTACCGGTGTTGGCTAAAGAGTATGATATTCCCGTTAGCCAGGTCAGTATTATTCTGTCGGCGGAAACGGCGTTGCTGGCAATCGGGTTGCTGTTTACCGGTACACTGGCTGACCGTTACGGGCGCAAACGGCTGATTGTGGTATCGCTATTGCTGGGCGGTTTGCTGACGCTGATTTGCCCGCTGGTAAAATCCTGGACATTGCTGGTGATACTGCGCGGTATAATCGGTCTGTCATTAAGTGGTATTGCCGCAGCAGCCACAGCCTATATCAGTGAAGAAGTTGCACCGGTGGTGGCAGGCGTCGTGACGGGTTATTTCGTGTTTGGCAACTCGATTGGCGGTATGTCAGGTCGTGTTATCGCCAGCCAGTTGATTGGTCATGTATCTATTGATTTTATCTTCTACTGCTTTGCCTTTACGTTGATGTTTGCAGCATTGCTGGTGTCGTTAGTACTACCCGCATCGAAAAACTTCAAGGCCAGCAGCAGCCTGAACTTTAGTCACATCATCAAAGGCGCTATGGCGCATTTTAAAAACAAGAAACTGTCTCTGATGTATGTGGTCAGTTTCATTATCTTTGGTGTGTTTACCTCGTTGTACAACTATCTGGCTTTTTATCTGGCACGTGAACCGTTCAATGTTTCCCATGCCAATGCCGGGTTGATTTCCTTCAGTTTCATCATGAGCTTTTTTACCGCGCCACAGGCAGGTCGTTTATCACAGAAATATGGTGCGCTGAAAGTATTGTCCGCATTATTTACGTTAATGATTGTCGGTATGCTGATGACATTAACCGCTAATCTGACCATCTTTATTATCGGTGCCATTCTGTTTACCGGTTGTTTCTTTGGCTGCCACTCCATCGGGTTGAGCTGGGTCAGTAAAAATGCTACCCATGCCCGTGGGCAGGCAACCGCACTGTATTTGTTCTTCTACTACATGGGTGGCTCGGTAGTGGGTTACTGCAACGGCCTTATCTTCTCTTCAGCTGGTTGGATGGGCATGACGGCGTTTATTATTACCTTGCTGGTCAGCGGTATTGTAGTAGCGACATATCTGAACGGTATTCAGCGTGTCAGCCTGGTTGCGGCAGAAAATAATAAATAATCGGATGAATAAATCGGGTAAATAAAATACCCGATAAGATGAAACATCTGAAAAATAAATAAGGGATACCGCGCTGAATATGATTATTCAGCCGGTACAAAACATGTTTTGAACTCACACCAGGTGTCGTTATGAAACTTGCAAGTTACCGCTATAACGGTAAAAACAGCTACGGGATCCACACGCCTGCGGGTCTGATTGATTTGGGCAGCCGCCTCGGCAACCGTTACCCGGACCTGAAGGCGTTGCTGGCGGGCGATGCGCTCCATGACGCCGCCGCCTTCCAGAACGAAACCCCGGATGTGGCCGTGGCCGACGTGACCTTCCTGCCGGTGATTGTGGCGCCATCCAAAATCCTGTGCGTCGGCATGAACTATGCCGACAAACGCAAGGAATTCAATGAACAGAACCCGGCCCCGACGCTGTTTGTGCGCTTCGCCGACTCGCAGACCGGTCACGGCACCCAGGTGCTCAAGCCGCACTACTCCAGCGAGTTTGACTATGAAGGCGAACTGGCGGTCATCATCGGCAAAAGCGGTCAGAACATCAGCCGTGACGAGGCGCTGTCGTTTGTCGCCGGTTACAGCTGCTACATGGACGGCTCCGCCCGTGACTGGCAGCACAGCTGGTTTACCGCCGGCAAGAACTGGCAGAAGACCGGCGCATTCGGGCCGTACCTCACCACCCGTGACGAAATTCCGGACCCGCACGCCCTGGCCATCCGCACCTACCTGAACGGTCACATGGTGCAGGACGACAACACCGCCAGCATGATCCACAAGGTGGCGGACCTGATCGAATACATCAGCACCTTCACCGCGCTGAGCGCCGGTGACGTCATCATTACCGGGTCGCCGGGGGGCGTGGGCAAGAAACGCACGCCGCCGCTGTTTATGAAGCCGGGCGACAGCATTGAAGTGGAAATCGAAAACGTGGGCCACCTGCGCAACACCATTGGTGAAGCCGCCCAGCCGGTGAAAGCATCACGTGCGGTTCCTGCCGCCGTGGAACACTGACGGGTATCTCCTCCGGTACGCCGGAGGTGTGATGTGGTACAGCAAAAAGCAGGATAACCGTTATGTACGCCGATGACGATGAGAGTGTTACGTTTGCCACGCTGGATGTTCGCCTTCCTTCCTCTGAACTGACTGAGATTACCGACCTGCTGGCGGTGTGCCAGCTGGGCATGGACAGGGATGTCGAATTTTTTGTGGCAGGCAGGCATAACGGCAGGCTGGTGGCCTGTGCCGGGCTGTGCGCCACTACCATCAAGTGTGTGGCGGTGGCGCCCGACTACCGCGAGCTGAACCTGGGGGTAAAGGTGGTGAACGAGGTGGTGCAGTTTGCCGCCGCCCGCGGCCAGTTCCATCTGTTTCTCTACACCCGTCCTGGCAACACCGCGGTGTTCCGCGGCTGCGGCTTCTACCCGCTGGCCTGCTATGACGACCAGGCGGTGCTGATGGAGAACACCCCCATCGGCATCCGGCAGTATTGCCAGTCGCTGGCAGCCGAGGCCAGACCGGGCCGGGACATCGGCGCCATCGTGATGAACGCCAACCCGTTTACGCTGGGGCACCGCTATCTGGCCGAGCAGGCCGCCGGCGCCTGTGACTGGCTGCATATCTTCGTGGTGCGGGAGGACGTCTCCTTTTTCCCGTTCACCGAGCGCCTGGAGATGGTGCGTCAGGGCGTGGCCCATATCCCGAACCTGACGGTGCACGCCGGGTCGGAGTACATGATCTCCAGGGCCACCTTTCCGGGCTATTTCCTGAAGGAAGAGACACTGGTGACCCAGGCCCATGCGGCGCTGGATCTGATCATCTTTCGCCAGTATATCGCCCCGGCGCTCGGCATCACCCGGCGCTTTGTCGGCACCGAGCCGTTCTGCCCGGTGACCAACCGGTACAACCAGGATATGCACCACTGGCTGGAGCAGGCCACGCAGGTGGCCGCCCCGGCGCTGGAGGTGGTGGAAATTGAGCGCACTCGTCAGCATTCCGGCCTGGCGATTTCCGCCTCCGAGGTGCGCCGGTTACTGAAGCAGCGCCAGTTCGACCCCATCCGCGAGATTGTCCCGGCAACCACGTTCGTGCATCTACAGCGCTATGGCGAACTCGCCTGCGCGTGATGTGTATTTAATGTATTAGGCAGGTAAACAACATGAAAATAATCAAGGAGGCCCTGGCGGGCACCTTTGAATCCAGTGATCTGCTGGTCAAGGTGGCGCCGGCGGAAGGCCAGCTGACCGTGGTGATCAACAGCGAGGTCATCAAACAGTTCGGCGCCCAAATCACCCAGGTGGTGAACGACACCCTGGCGGCGCTGGGGGTGAAGGCCGGCACCATCGTGGTGGACGACAAGGGCGCGCTGGACTGCGTGATCCGCGCGCGGGTACAGAGTGCGGTGCTGCGGGCCGCCGGTGTTGACGAGATTGACTGGGAGAAACTGTAATGAGCGCCACGACTCAGCCGAAAAAACTGCGCCGCAGCATGTTGTTCCTGCCGGGCGCGAATGCCGCCATGCTGTCCAACGCCTTTATCTACCGGCCTGACTCCATCATGTTCGACCTGGAGGATGCGGTGTCGCTGCGCGAGAAAGATACCGCGCGGCTGCTGGTGTACCATGCGCTGCAGCACCCGATGTACCGGGACATTGAAACCGTGGTGCGCATCAACCAGCTCAACACCCCGTTCGGTCTGAAGGATCTGGAAGCGGCGGTGCGGGGCGGGGTGGATGTGATTCGTCTGCCGAAAACCGATTCCACCGCGGATGTCGATGAACTGGAGCACCACCTGGTGCGCATCGAAAAGGCGTGCGGGCGTGAAGTCGGCTCCACCCGCATCATGGCGGCCATCGAGTCGGCGATCGGGGTGATCAACGCGGTGTCCATCGCCCGTTCGTCCGGGCGGATGATCGGGATTGCGCTGGCGGCCTTCGACTACGTGATGGACATGCAGACCGAGCGCGGTGACGGTACCGAGCTGTTCTACGCCCGCTGCGCGGTGCTGCACGCGGCGCGCGCCGCAGGTATCGATGCGTTTGACGTGGTGTACTCCAACGTCAACGACGAGGCGGGCTTCCTGAAGGAAGTGGAGCTGATCCGCGGACTGGGCTTTAACGGCAAGTCGCTGATCAACCCGCGGCAGATTGAACTGCTGCACAACGCCTACGCGCCGACCCAGGACGAGGTGGACTACGCCCATCTGGTGATCAAGGCGGCGGAAGAGGGCGAGCGCGCCGGGCTGGGGGTGATTTCGCTGAACGGAAAAATGATCGACAGCCCGATAATCGACCACGCCCGTCGGGTGGTGGAGCGCGCGCTGGCGTCGGGCGTACGCCGGTAGGTCGCCGCAGGGTAAAGCACGTTTTCCGCGCGGGCCGGCGGCGTGAACGCACGCCGGGCCGTCGCCATGACAGGACTGGAACATGAGTAATATTATTGAAGCATTGCAGCAGCAATACCCGGAAAAAAGTCATCTGCAGCCGTTCGTGAGCGCCAACCAGCGCACGCCGTGGCTGGATGACGTCACCGAAAAACACCGTCGCAAGCTGTGCGCCGACCTGGAAGAGGCCATCCGCAAGAGCGGGCTGCAGGACGGGATGACGATATCGTTCCACCACGCGTTCCGTGAAGGGGACAAGGTGATCAACCATGTGGTGGAGACGCTGGCGCGGCTGGGGTTCAAAAACCTGACGCTGGCGTCGAGTTCGCTGATGACCTGCAACGCGCCGCTGATAGAGCATATCCGCAACGGGGTGATAACCCGCATCTACACGTCGGGGATGCGCGGCAAGCTGGCGGACGCGATTTCGCACGGGCTGATGGACGAGCCGGTGCAGATCCACTCGCACGGGGGGCGGGTGCACCTGCTGCAGAGCGGCGAGCTGGCGATAGACGTGGCGTTTCTCGGTGTGCCGAGCAGCGACGAATTCGGCAACGCCAACGGGACGTCGGGGAAATCGCGCTGCGGGTCGCTGGGTTACGCGATGGTGGATGCGCACTACGCGAAAAAGGTGGTGCTGCTGACGGAAAGTCTGGTGCCGTTCCCGAACATGCCGGCGAGCATCGTGCAGGACCAGGTGGATTTCGTGGTGCCGGTGGAGGAAGTGGGCGACCCGGCGAAAATCAGCGTGGGGGCGGCGCGCGTGACCAGCAACCCGCGTGAACTGCTGATAGCGCGGACGGCGGCGGACGTGATCGAGCACTCCGGGTATTTCAGGGCGGGCTTTTCGATCCAGACCGGGTCGGGCGCGGCCTCGACGGCGTGCACCCGTTTTCTGGAAGACCGGATGCAGCAGCAGGGCGTGGTGGCACGCTTTGCGCTGGGGGGCATCACCGGGAGCATCGTCGACCTGCATGAGAAGGGGCTGATAGAGACGCTGCTGGACACCCAGTGCTTTGACGCGAATGCGGCGGCGTCGCTGGCGAAGAACCCGCGGCATGTGGAAATCTCGACCAACGTGTACGCGAACCCCAGCGCCAAGGCGGCGTGCTGTGACCAGCTGGACGTGGTGATTTTGAGTGCGCTGGAAATCGACACGCAGTTCAACGTGAACGTGATAACCGGGTCGGACGGGGTGATGCGCGGGGCGTCGGGCGGTCACTGCGACGTGGCGACGGCGGCGAACCTGACCATCGTGGTGGCGCCGCTGATCCGCAGCCGCATCCCGACGGTGGTGCGTCAGGTCACGACCTGCGTGACGCCGGGGAGCGCCATCGACGTGCTGGTGACGGACCACGGTATCGCGGTGAACCCGGCGCGCCCGGAGGTGGCGGCGCGTCTGACGCAGGCGGGGCTGAACGTGATGCCGGTGGAGGCGCTGTATGAGCGGGCCATCCAGCTGGTGGGCGAGCCGAAGGCGATCGAGTTCCACGACCGGATTGTTGGGGTGATCCGCTACCGGGACGGCACGGTGATTGACGTGGTGCGTCAGGTGAAAGAGGACAACGCGTGAGCGAGGTGTCGGTCACGGTGACTCTGGAGCAGGTGCTGGCGGCGAAAGATCGCCGCCATGCGCGGCAGCAGCAGCTGCTGGCGCGGCACCGGTCGACGCTGGTGTCGCTGACGCTGGTGACGCCGGGAGCGGTGAAGGATGCGCCGGGTTACCGTGGCGCGATGGAGGTCGCCGTCGGGGCGTTTGATGCGCTGTGTGTGGCCCGCGGCTGGCCGGTGCTGGAGCGGGAGGTGACCTGGCAGGAGACGGGAGCGGAAGCGTTCTGGGTGATGAGCAAGGATGCGCTGAGCGTGAAGGCGGCGGCGATTGCGCTGGAAGAGCAGCATCCGCTGGGCCGGTTGTGGGATTTTGACGTATTTTGCCCACAGGAAGGCTCGATAAGCAGAACGTTGCTGGCGCACGAGCCGCGGCGGTGTCTGCTGTGTGATGAGCCGGCTCATATGTGTTCCCGTGGGCAGCGCCATACGCTGACGGCGGTGACCGGGCGCATCGAGGAGATGCTGCGTGACTGGTTTGATGGTCACTAAGCAGCAAGTTCTTCACCATCGGGTGGTGTCGGCTTTGGTGGTAAGGCTGACGCCGAAACCGGGTCTGGTTGGCTGGGTGAACCCGTAATACTCGTAATAGGTGTTCACCCGTAATAGGGAGGCGCCGTTATTTCAGGCCAGTATCGCGGCGCTGACTTTCTCCGCTTGATCGTTATTTATTTTCCAGGGTTAGGACGCATTCTCTGACTGAGAATTATAAAAATGATATCGCCAATTGTTATTTCAATACTCTGAGCTAAAACCTGTTTTTATTTTGGCGTTAATTACGCATTGATTACCATTGCCATGGTAAGGAGTTGTCATGTTAGAAAATTATAATGCCCATATTGCTGAACGACGTGAAATGGGTATTCCGCCCAAGCCGTTAACTGCACAGCAGGCTACAGAGCTGGTAGCACAATTATCTGCTGCAGAAAATCAGTCATCCGCTGATATTCCGGCGTGGCTTGAGCTGCTGACATACCATATTTCCCCCGGAGTGGATGATGCAGCACAGGTTAAAGCGGCATTTTTAGGGAAAGTTGTACGTGGCGAGATAACTATTGCGGCAATTTCTCCGATTGCCGCTGTGCGTTTATTAGCGACTATGCAGGGTGGCTATAATATTCAGCCATTAATTGATGCGCTCGATAGCGATGTATTAGCAGAAGAAGCGGTAAAAGCGCTCAGCCATACGCTGCTGATATTTGATTATTTTGGTGAGATTGAAAAGAAAGCCGGGCAGGGAAATGCCGCTGCACGGCGGGTATTACAATCCTGGGCTGATGCCGAGTGGTTTAACTCACGTCCGGCACTGGCGGAAAAAATCACGCTGACGGTGTTCAAAGTGTTGGGTGAAACCAACACCGATGACCTGTCACCGGCACCGGAAGCCTGGTCGCGTCCGGATATTCCGCTACATGCACTGTGCATGTTGAGCGTGCCCCGCGATGGTGTTACGCCGGATAAACCGGGCAGTATTGGGCCGGTGGCGCAGATGCTGGCACTGAAAGAACAAGGCTATCCGCTGGTGTATGTGGGCGATGTGGTGGGAACCGGTTCGTCGCGTAAATCAGCCACTAACTCGATTCTGTGGCACATCGGTCAGGACATTCCGTTTGTACCGAATAAGCGTGCTGGCGGGGTGGTGCTGGCCGGTAAAATCGCGCCAATTTTCTTCAATACACTGGAAGACTCCGGGGCGCTGCCGATTGAAATGGATGTGACCGCACTGGCAACCGGCGATGTGATTGATATTTATCCCTATCAGGGTGAAGTGCGTCGCCATGATGATAATGCCCTGATCACCCGCTTTACCCTGAAAACTGACGTGCTGCTTGATGAAGTGCACGCAGGTGGGCGTATTGCGCTGATTATTGGCCGCAGCCTGACTGCGCGTGCTCGTCAGTCACTGGGGTTGGCGGCAAGCACGGCATTTCGTCTGCCCAAAGCGCCAGCCGAGTCGTCGCGCGGCTATACGCTGGCACAGAAAATCGTGGGTAAGGCGTGCGGCGTGGCTGGCGTGCGTCCGGGCCAGTACTGTGAACCGCGCATGACGACGGTTGGTTCTCAGGATACCACCGGCGGCATGACGCGTGACGAGCTGAAAGATTTGGCTTGTCTGCAATTTTCCGCCGATCTGGTGATGCAGTCGTTCTGCCATACCTCGGCTTACCCGAAACCGGTCGATGTTAACCTGCACAAAACCTTGCCGGATTTCATTACCCAGCGTAATGGGGTATCGCTGCGTCCAGGCGATGGCATCATCCATTCCTGGCTCAACCGGATGCTGGTGCCGGATACCGTTGGTACAGGTGCAGACTCCCACACCCGTTTCCCGATTGGGCTGTCTTTCCCCGGCGGTTCCGGTCTGGTGGCGTTTGCTGCGGCAACCGGCATCATGCCGCTGGATATGCCGGAGTCGGTGCTGGTGCGCTTTAAGGGGCAAATGCAACCAGGCATCACGTTGCGTGATCTGGTCCATGCCATCCCGTATTTTGCCATTCAGCAGGGGCTGCTGACGGTAGCGAAGCAGGGCAAGAAAAACATCTTCTCTGGCCGCATTCTGGAAATTGAAGGTCTGAGCGGCTTGAGCGTGGAGCAGGCGTTTGAACTGTCGGATGCTTCGGCAGAGCGCTCGGCGGCGGCTTGTACCATTAAGCTTGAGCAGGAAGAAGTGGAAACCTATCTGCGCTCGAATGTGGCGTTGCTGCGTACCATGATAGACGAGGGATATCAGGATGCGCCAACGCTGGAACGCCGTATTAATCGCATGGAGCAGTGGCTGGATGACCCGCAGTTACTGACTGCCGATGCTGATGCGGAGTATGCCGCGGTAATCGAGATAGATCTGGCGACCATCAACGAGCCGATTTTGTGTGTCCCGAATGATCCTGATGATGTGAAAACCCTCTCCGACGTGGCAGGAAACCGCATTGATGAGGTATTTATCGGTTCATGCATGACCAACATCGGGCATTTCCGTGCCGCAGGTAAGCTGATGTCGCAACATCAGGGGGATATCTCCGCCCGGTTGTGGCTGGCCCCGCCAACGCGTATGGATGCCCGTCAACTCAGCGACGAGGGTTATTTCAGCCAGTTTATCAAGTCAGGCGTACGTATTGAGCCTGCCGGGTGCTCGTTATGCATGGGTAATCAGGCCAGAGTGAAGGCAGGCAGCCATGTCGTCTCCACTTCTACCCGCAATTTCCCGCACCGTCTTGGTACTGATGCCAATGTCTATCTGGCATCGGCGGAGTTGAGTACGGTCGCGGCTATGTTGGGTCGCTTGCCCACGGCGGCGGAATACCTGCAACAGGTGGCGATATTGTCCCAGTCTGCACCGGATATTTACCGTTATTTGAATTTTGCCGCACCGTCAGACCCGGCGGCAACAAAGCGAATTCCGGTACAAGCCGTCTAAGGCTTCAGGCCCGTATCTGTTGATGCGGGTCAGTCCTGACTGCACATTTTCGCTGTTGTTTCGTGGGCAGGCTGAGTCTTTCAGCCTGCCCATTCTTTTAACCACGATATCCTGCCTACCCGCCTGTTGGATGTTGTCGATATGTTGCAACATCAATCCGGTTATTTCTTCGTTCCCCTCGTCAGCGGCCTTGCGTTGTTAAATTTTTCGTGCAGATGTGTTGCCGGTTAAGGTGAAGGCCGGTAAGTGACATGAAGTGATGACGCGTTAATGCCGAAAAGGGCGCGGGCAAATATAGTGGCGGAATGTCTATTAAATAGACACAGTTATCGTTGTGTATTGAGTTGCATAGCGTAATTTCATCTGCAAATACCCATAAAGGGGGTGAATATACTATTAAAACTGCAATTATTGATTTTGCTCAAAATCTCCTCGCGGCGTGTTGTTAGATTTCCCGCAACAAAAAAGACACACAAAATGATAGGGAAAGACATGCAAGTTAATCGAAGAGGCTTTTTTAAAGTCTGCGCCGGGGGAATGGCAGGGACTACACTCGCTGTTTTAGGATTTGCACCCACGGAAGCAATGGCTTCTGTCCGTCAGTACAAGCTGTTGCGGTCAAAAGAAACCCGCAATAACTGTACTTATTGCTCTGTGGGGTGTGGGCTGTTGATGTACAGCCTGGGCGATGGCGCTAAAAACGCTAAACCCGCTATTTTTCACATCGAGGGCGACCCGGATCACCCGGTTAGCCGCGGTTCGTTATGTCCGAAGGGCGCTGGTCTGGTGGACTACATCCACAGCGAAGGTCGCCTGAAATACCCGCAATACCGTGCGCCCGGCTCGGACAAATGGCAGCGTATCAGTTGGGACGACGCGATTGACCGTATCGCCCGCTTGATGAAAAAAGACCGTGACGCCAATTTCGAGCGCGTCAACGCCAAAGGCGCATTGGTCAACCGCTGGCTGACCACCGGGATGTTGTGTTCCTCCGCTGCCAGTAATGAAACCGGCATTCTCGACCAGAAATTCGCCCGCTCGCTGGGGATGATCGCCATTGATTGTCAGGCGCGCCTGTGCCATGGCCCGACCGTGGCAGCGTTAGGGCCGACTTTTGGCCGCGGGGCGATGACCAACAACTGGGTGGACATCAAAAACGCCAATGTGATTATCGTGATGGGCGGTAACGCGGCGGAAGCGCATCCGGTTGGCTTCAAATGGGCGGTGGAAGCTAAAACCCATAACGATGCCAAACTGATTGTGGTTGACCCGCGCTTTAACCGTTCTGCTGCCGTCGCCGATCTGTACGCGCCGATCCGCGCCGGTTCTGACGCCGCTTTCCTGCTCGGTATCGTCAATTATCTGATTACCCATGACAAAATTCACCACGAGTATGTGAAGTCTTACACCAGCGCCAGCCTGATCGTGCGTGAAGATTTCAGCTTTGATGAAGGCTTGTTCAGCGGTTATAACAGCCAGACGCATCAGTATGACAAGAGCAGCTGGCAGTACGAGCTGGGAGCTGACGGTTTCGCCAAACGGGACATGACCCTGACTCATCCGCGCTGCGTGTGGAACCTGCTGAAAAAACATGTTTCCCGCTATACGCCGGAGATGGTGACCTCGCTGTGCGGTACACCAGCGAAAGCGTATGAAGAGATCTGCCAGTCGCTGGCGAGTACCAGCGTACCCAATAAAACCGCGACCTTCATGTACGCGCTGGGCTGGACTCACCATACCAACGGTGCGCAGATTATCCGCACGGCGGCAATCATTCAGTTGTTGCTCGGCAACATCGGTATGGCGGGCGGCGGCATCAATGCGCTGCGTGGTCACTCCAACATTCAGGGCTATACCGACCTGGGGCTGCTGAGCCTTAACCTGCCGGGTTACATGCCGCTGCCGTCTGAAAAGCAGGGTGATCTGAAAACTTATCTCAGCCAGATAACGCCGGACGCACTGCTGCCGGATCAGGTCAACTACTGGAAGAATACGCCGAAGTTTTTCATCAGCATGATGAAGAGCTTCTGGGGCGATAACGCGCAGGCCTCCAACAACTGGGGCTATGACTGGCTGCCGAAGTGGGACCGCAGCTATGACGTGATGGTCCAGACCGAACTGATGCTGGACGGCAAAATGAACGGCTACATCGTTCAGGGCTTCAACCCGCTGGCGGCGTTCTCCAACAAAAACAAGGCCACGGCTGCGCTGTCGAAGCTGAAATACATGGTAGTGATCGACCCGCTGGCGACCGAAACCTCCACCTTCTGGCAGAACCACGGCGAGTTTAATGACGTGAATTCGGCTGAGATTCAGACCGAGGTGTTCCGCCTGCCGTCCAGCTGTTTTGCTGAAGAAAACGGCTCCATCGCCAATTCCGGTCGCTGGCTGCAATGGCACTGGGCTGCGGCTGAGCCGCCAGGAGAAGCGCTGCACGACGGTAAAATTCTTGGCCGCCTGATGATGCGCCTGCGCGAACTGTACCGTGAAGAGGGCGGCGTCTGCCCGGAACCGGTGCTGAACATCAACTGGAATTATCAGGACCCGGAAGACCCGACGCCGGAAGAGATCGCCCGCGAATCCAATGGTATGGCGCTGGCGGACGTGTTCGACGACAAAGGCAATCTACTGCTGAAAAAAGGCCAGCAGCTGGCGGACTTCTCGCAACTGCGTGACGACGGCACCACCGCCAGCTTCTGCTGGATTTACGCCGGTAGCTGGACTGAAGCCGGCAACCAGATGGCGAACCGCGACAATACCGATGTGGGTCTGGGCTGTACGCCGGGCTGGGCCTGGTGCTGGCCGCAGAACCGCCGCATTCTGTACAACCGCGCCTCGGCGGATTTGCAGGGCAAACCCTGGGACAGCAAACGCAAGCTGCTGGAATGGACCGGCCAGAAATGGAAAGGCATCGACGTGCCGGATTTTGCCGCCACAGTACCGCCGGGCAAAGACACCATGCCGTTCATCATGCTGCCTGAAGGGGTGGCGCGTCTGTTCTCGCTGGATAAGCTGGCGGATGGCCCGTTCCCGGAACACTACGAACCGATAGAAACCCCGATTGGCACCAACCCGCTGCACCCGGCAGTGGTGTCCAACCCGGCGGCGCGCCTGTTCGCGCGTGATGCAAAAACCATGGGCAAGGCGAGCGATTTCCCGTATGTCGCTACTACCTATTCCATTACCGAGCTGTTCCGCCACTGGACCAAACACGCACGGCTGAACGCGATCATCCAGCCAGAGCAGTTTGTCGAAATCGGCGAAAACCTGGCGAAAAGCAAAGGTATCCAGGCCGGCGATATGGTGAAAGTCTCCTGCCAGCGCGGTTACATCAAAGCGAAAGCAGTGGTGACCAAGCGTATCAGAACGCTGACCGTGGCCGGAAAAGCGATTGAAACCGTCGGTATTCCCTGTCACTGGGGATTTGAGGGCACGACGCGCAAGGGATTCCTGGCGAATACCCTGACGCCCAGCGTCGGCGATGCCAACTCGCAAACGCCGGAATACAAGGCGTTCCTGGTCAATGTGGAAAAGGTGTAAGGGTAAAACGTTATGTCAATGCAATCTCAGGATATTATCCAGCGTTCGGCCACCAGTAGCCTGACGCCGCCGCCACAGGTTCGGGATGATAAAAGCGAAGTCGCCAAGCTTATCGACGTCACCACCTGTATCGGCTGTAAAGCCTGTCAGGCGGCCTGTTCGGAGTGGAACGACATCCGTGATGAAGTCGGTCACAATGTGGGGGTGTATGACAACCCTATCGATCTAAGCGCGAAGTCCTGGACGGTGATGCGTTTTTCCGAAGTGGAGAGCGAAGACCGTCTGGAATGGCTAATTCGTAAAGACGGCTGTATGCATTGCGCCGAGCCGGGCTGTCTGAAAGCCTGTCCGTCGGCGGGTGCCATCATTCAGTACGTCAACGGTATCGTCGATTTTCAGTCCGAACACTGCATCGGCTGTGGTTACTGCATCGCCGGGTGTCCGTTCAATATTCCGCGCTTAAACAAGCAGGATAACCGCGTCTACAAATGTACGCTGTGTGTGGATCGCGTCAGCACCGGTCAGGAACCGGCTTGCGTGAAAACCTGCCCGACCGGCGCTATTCATTTCGGCACCAAAGAAGAGATGAAGAACGTCGCCGCCGAGCGTATCGCGCATCTGAAAAAACGCGGTTATGCGAATGCCGGTCTGTATGACCCGCTGGGCGTTGGCGGCACCCACGTGATGTATGTGTTGCATCATGCTGATAAACCGTCGCTGTACCACCACCTGCCGGATAACCCGAAAATCTCGACGCCGGTCAATCTGTGGAAAGGCATTCTCAAGCCGCTGTCAACGCTGGGTTTTGTCGCCACCTTCGCCGGGTTGATGTTCCACTACATCGGCATCGGGCCGAACACGGAAGAGATAGCACATTCGGATGAGGGACATTCGGATAAAGAACAGGCGCATGAAGGAGACGATAAGCATGAGTAACCCGAAAATGATTGTGCGCACCAAATTTATTGACCGTGTTTGCCACTGGATTGTGGTGATCAGTTTCTTTATGGTGGCGCTGTCCGGCATTGCGCTGTTTTTCCCGACGCTGCAATGGCTGACGCAGACCTTCGGTACACCGCAGATGGGGCGCATTATGCACCCGTTCTTCGGTATTCTGATTGTGGTGTGTCTGGTGCCGATGTTTATCCGTTTTGTCGGCCACAATATCCCTAAATGGCGCGATCTGCCGTGGTTCCTCAATATTGTCGAAGTATTGAAGGGCAATGAGCATGAAGTGGCCGATGTGGGTAAATACAACCCCGGTCAGAAACTGATGTTCTGGAGCATTATGGGGTTAACGCTGGTGCTGCTGATTACCGGCGTCATCATGTGGCGGCCATATTTCGCCCAGTTGTTCCCTATCGATGTGGTGCGCTACGCCATTCTGCTCCACGCCACGGCAGCTATCGTGCTGATCCACGCCATTCTGATTCATATGTACATGGCGTTCTGGGTACGCGGCTCGATTAAAGGCATGATCGAAGGCAAGGTCTCGGAGAAGTGGGCGCTGAAACACCACCCGCGCTGGGCGCGTGATGTGATCGGCAAAGCCAATAAAGATAAGAAATAAGCGTGCTACCCTTCATGACAGGCAGGCGAAGGGTTCTCCGGCGTTAAAAATGGTGCTGAGGCGCACGACTTCGCCGGGTGAGCCGCATGGATGCGGCGAAAGCCTGTGCCGCGTCAGGAACGCGTCACAGGCGGCCCGAACAGCGAAGGCGAACGCCGAAGGAACCGCGAAGCGGCACCGTTTAGCCACCAGCCAGTGGTCAAGGAGAGGCGGCGTTTGAGCCTCTCCTTGTCGTGCGAGAGATAATGCTACAAAGGAAAGATTGGCTTTACCTCGCACGAAATCATCCACAACCCAGACAGATATTACTGTTCGCAAAACATCCAGCTTTTTGTCAACAGCCTCTCGCATCCCCCCTTGCCGTGATTTGTGATAGTCTGACCCGTAACAGAATTCAGGGTGAAGATGCGCCATGTCACTGAAACAGATTGCAAAAACGCTGGGGTTATCGGTCACCACCGTTAGCCGGGCGCTGAACGGCTACGATGACGTGGCAGCGCAAACGCGCCTGCGGGTGGAAGAAGAAGCACGGCGCCTCGGCTATCGACCCAATACGTTTGCCCGTCGCCTGAAAATGGGCCGCATTGATGCGGTGGGGCTGGTGTTTCCGATGCAGCCAGCACCACTCAGTAACACCACCTTTATGGATATGGTGGCGGAAATCAGCCACGAGCTGGCGAAGCAGGAGATTGATCTGCTGTTGATTGCTGACAAGGAGCAGGCGGATCATCATGCGTTTTTACGCATGATTGAAAGCCGTCGGGTGGATGCGCTGATTGTCGCGCATACGCTGCAACAGGACCCCCGGCTGCAATACCTGCAATCGATAGGCTTTCCATTTCTGGCGCTTGGCCGCAGCGACCTGCCGTTGCCCTATGCCTGGTTTGATTTTGATAATCAGGCCGGTGCTGCACTCGCCACCCGGCATTTGATTGCTCTTGGTCATCGTCATATCGCCTTTCTGGGCGAGCATCACCCTCAGTCATTTATCGCCCAGCGCCGTGCCGGTTATCTGGAGGCTCTGGCTGCCGCCGGCATTGCGCGGCGCGATGAATTGTTGCGTCAGGTGGCGCCATCACGCCGGGAAGGGTATCAGGCGACGTTGCAATGGCTGGCGCTGCCGCAGCCGCCGACGGCTATTGTCATTGACGGCAGTACGCAGGGTGAAGGGGTGGCGCTGGCGTTGCGCGACAGTGGTCGTCTGTACGGTGAGCAGGCCGTATCACTGATCGTCTATGACGGGTTGCCTGCCGACTCGCTGTTGGACATTCCTGTCACTGCCATTACCCAAGGTACCCGTTCGCAGGTAGGGCAGCAGATCGCCCTCATGCTGTTTCGTCTGCTGGCGGGCGATACGCTGTCGTCGTTGCAGGTGCTGTGGCAGCCGCAATTGCGTGCCGGACAAACGGATAACCCGCCACCGCAAACTGAATAACCCCCCTTCGTCAGTACGCTGATGTCATTGATTTTATCGTTCGGTTTTTAACCCGGTCACAAAACCGAAACGTTTCGGTTTTTATCCAAAACGTTTCGGAATACAACTAACTGCATCAACCATTCAGGAGAATGAGGATGGAAACGACGTTGATTCGACTCACCAGCCCGGTGACCGACGTGATTGTGCGCTGCCAGCCGGCGGCGGAAATAGTGTATTGGGGACCGCATCTGGCGGATTTCTCACCACAGGATGTGGAAAGTCTGGCGCGGCCAGTGGCGAATGGCCGGCTGGATGTGGACGTGCCGGTGACGCTGGCGGCGGAAACCGGACGCGGGCTGTTTGGCTCGCCGGGGATTGAGGGGCATCGCAACGGTCTTGATGCCTTTGCGGTGCTGACTACCGTGGCGGTGCATCAGCCAGACCCGCAGCAACTGATTATTGAGACGGAAGACCGTCAGGCTGGTTTGCGCCTGACCAGCGAATTCAAGTTGCACGCCGACAGTGGGGTACTGCAACTGCGCCATTGCCTGACCAACCTGCATCCGGGCGACTGGCAGGTGCAGCGGCTGGCGGTCACGCTACCGCTGCCGGAATCAGCCGCCGAGGTCATGGCGTTTCACGGACGCTGGGTGCGGGAGTTTCAGCCGCACCGCACAATGCTGTCGCACGGCAGTCTGGTGCAGGAAAACCGCCGTGGACGTACTTCACACGAATATTTCCCGGCGATGGTAAGCGGCGAACCGGGATTTGCCGAGCAGCGAGGGCGGGTGTGGGGCGCGCACCTCGGCTGGAGTGGTAATCATCGGTTACGCACGGAAGTGAAAACCGATGGTCGGCGGCTGTTACAGGCCGAAGCGCTCTACCTGCCCGGCGAAATCGTTCTGGCGCAGGACGAATCGCTGACCACGCCGTGGCTGTACGCCGCCTGTTCTGATGAAGGGCTAAATGGCATGAGCCAGCAGTTTCACCAGTTTTTGCGCCAGGAGGTTATCCGATTCCCACGTGCCTTGCCGCGCCCGGTGCATCTCAATACCTGGGAAGGCATCTATTTTGAACACGACCCGGACTACATCATGCAGATGGCGACGCAGGCGGCGGCGTTGGGCGTCGAGCGTTTTATCATTGATGACGGCTGGTTTCGCGGGCGCGACCATGATCGTGCCGCACTCGGCGACTGGTATGTAGATCAACGCAAGTATCCGCAGGGACTGATGCCGGTGATAAACCATGTGCGGGAGCTGGGCATGGAGTTTGGTATCTGGGTGGAACCGGAAATGATCAACCCGAATTCTGACCTCTGCCGTGCGCATCCGGACTGGTTGCTGGCGCTGCCCGGTTACGAGCAACCGACTGGCCGCTATCAGTATGCGCTCGACCTGTCTAATCCTGAGGTGTTCGAGTATCTGCTGGCGCGCCTGAGCTGGCTGCTGGGTGAGCATCCGATTGATTACGTGAAATGGGATATGAACCGCGAATTAGTGCAGCCGGCCCATCAGGGACGGGCGGCGGCAGACGGTCAGACACGGGCGTTTTATCGCCTGCTCGATGTGTTGGGCGAACGCTTTCCGCAGGTTGAGTTTGAGTCTTGCGCGTCTGGCGGTGGGCGTATCGACTATGAGGTGTTGCGACGTAGTCACCGTTTCTGGGCTTCCGACAATAACGATGCGTTGGAGCGCCAGACCATTCAGCGCGGCATGAGCTATTTCTTTCCGCCTGAAGTGA
This sequence comes from Dickeya poaceiphila, assembly GCF_007858975.2. Taxonomy (GTDB): domain Bacteria; phylum Pseudomonadota; class Gammaproteobacteria; order Enterobacterales; family Enterobacteriaceae; genus Dickeya; species Dickeya poaceiphila. The sequence continues at coordinate 2,606,372 of NZ_CP042220.2, read as the reverse complement.
TGGGCGCACATATCGGTCATCATCGCTGTCACGCCACGGGACGCCAGCACAGTATTGCCTTTCGTGGCCTGACGGCGCTGTTCGGCCATATGGGCATTGAGCTGGACCCGGTACGTGCCGACGCACAGGAACAGGCTGGTTTTCGCCATTACGTGGCGTTGCATCGGCGTTATCGCACGCTGTTGCATACCGGTTGCCTGTGGCGGGTTGACATGCCGGATGCCTCGACGCAGGTACAAGGGGTGGTCAGTACTGATCAGCGTCAGGCGCTGTTTCTGGTGGCGCAACTGGCAATGCCGGATTACGCGCTGGCGGGGGTGCTGCGTTTCCCCGGTCTGGAACCGCAAGCCCGCTATCGGTTAACGGTGGTGGAACACCCCGATCTGAAGCCGGTGATTGAGGGCGGAAGCACTATGCGCCAGTTGCCGACGTGGATGGCGGCACCGGCGCAATATAGCGGCGAATGGTTGATGAAAGCCGGGTTACGCCTGCCGATTCTCAACCCGGAAACAGCGCTATTGCTGGAATTAGAACGTCTGTAATTCAGCGGGAGAGGGTGACGCCTTTCTCCACTCTGGAACCCTTAAGGATACACATATGGACATCAGCCAACCGACCATGCGTACCACAACGCACAGGCAAAACCGTAATTTCTGGATTTTCGGTCTGTTTTTCTTTTTGTACTTCTTCATCATGGCGACCTGTTTTCCGTTTCTGCCGGTCTGGTTGGCGGAAGTCATTGGTCTGAACAAAACGCAGACCGGACTGGTATTTTCCGCCATTTCGCTGTTCGCCATTCTGTTTCAGCCGATGATGGGGGTATTGTCAGACCGGCTGGGCCTGAAAAAACACCTGTTGTGGGTGATTGCCATCTTGCTGTTTTTGTTCGCACCGTTCTTTTTGTATGTGTTTGCGCCGCTGCTTAAGGTGAATAGCGTGTTGGGGGCGATGACCGGCGGTATTTATATCGGGCTGGTGTTTTCCGCCGGTTCCGGTGCCGTGGAGGCTTATATCGAGCGCGTCAGTCGCCAGAGCGGTTTCGAGTATGGTAAAGCACGTATGTTCGGCTGCCTTGGTTGGGGGCTGTGTGCATCTACCGCAGGGATACTGTTTAACGTTAATCCGGCGCTGGTATTCTGGATGGGGTCGGGTGCGGCGGTTATCCTGCTGGCATTGTTGTTGATTGCCCGTCCTGATCATCACCCGACGGCGCAGGTGATGGATGCGCTGGGGGCTAATCAGCCGCAGGTGACGCTGAAAATGGCGACAAGGGTATTCGGTGATCGCAAACTGTGGATGTTTGTGTTGTACGTGATTGGCGTAGCCTGCGTGTACGATGTGTTCGATCAGCAGTTCGCCAACTTCTTCAAATCGTTTTTTGCGACGCCGCAGCAGGGGAATCAGGTATTTGGTTTTGCCACCACGTTGGGTGAACTGGCTAACGCCGTCATCATGTTCTGCTCGCCGTGGATCATTAATCGTATCGGCGCTAAAAACACGTTGCTGGTGGCAGGAACCATCATGACCGTGCGCATTGGTGGGTCAGCATTCGCTACCACCGCGGCGGAAGTGATAGCCCTGAAGATGCTACACGCGCTGGAAGTACCGTTCCTGCTGGTAGGGGCGTTCAAGTACATCACCACCACGTTTGATACCCGGCTATCCGCCACTATCTATCTGATTGGTTTTCAGTTCGCCAAACAATCGGCGGCTATCTTCCTGTCGGCAGTGGCGGGAAATCTGTATGACCGTATCGGCTTTCAGGATACGTATCTGATCCTCGGTGCTATCGCTCTGACGGTGACGATTATCTCTGCCTTCACGCTATCCGGTGCGCGTGCCATTACGCAACCTGCGTATCGTACGACCTTGTCCTGACTAAACGACTACCCTGAAAAAATCTGGGTCGGCCATGCCCTATTAGGCCGACCTTAATCAGGCCGACCTTAGCTGATTTTTGCAATTAATGTGTTCTGTCTGGTAGTACTACGCGGACAGTGCGATTAATTTTTAACAGTATTAATCGCCCAAATATCCGTTACCAGCCGACGCTCAAGCATGTAGGCGTATGGCATATAGAAATAGCCATTTTCACCGACATCTTTCCCCCACGAGTTACGGAATTTAAATAGCTGTGTGGCGTTGTCATAGCCCACACACATTACCGCATGACCACCTTCGAGTTTGTCATTGCCGGAGGGCATCGGAACTACTGTCGGCGGGTCGCCCAACGTCATCCAACTGGAATACACCATAAAACCGAACACGAATGGGAAACCGCAGGCCAGACAACCTTGTAGATGTGACAGGTCCTGATGCAATCGCTGATAGTTGGTGATGGTGTAATTCTGCGCATCCTGATAGCAGCGTGCCGGTGGTTTGGTGGCTGCCGGCGAGCCGGGGGGAAACTCACCGCCCTCTCCCTGAGCCGGTGTCGCTACATAGGGCCATTCCTCTTCCGGGCATACCCCAAGTTTGTGCAGGACTTTGATACCGTCGCGTATCCTGGCACCTGAGTCGTATTTGACCGAACCTTCAACGGCGCGTTCGTTGTAGTAGATAAAGAGTCGTGAGGGGATAAAATTCGGTTGTTCGCCAATTTTCAGACGTTCAAACTCCACAGCGCCTGCCAGTGCATTGGCGGTACAGGAACCGATAGGACCCTGATCGTAGACCTCAAAGGTTGGGGTCAGGTCAACTTTGGACGGCAACGTTTTCAGTACGCTTGGGTCCGGAGCATAAAGGTGGTCACGTATATCCGGGTGGTCAGGGGTATAACCCAATAGAGATTTACGTCGAGGTTTAAGCATAGTGATCAGTCTCCTGATGATAGACCCCCCGCTCATTATTGGCGAAAGGCAGGTTTGAACTATCTGATTAGGAAGGCAGGTTCGACTATCAGAATAGGTTGAGAGATGATGAATAACTGATAAACGTCTGTTGCAAGATGTAGGCCCGAAAAATCAGGCATTGAGCGCCAGCCGGACGCTGGTGATGCAAGATGCGTCTGGTGTTGGTAATACTCTGGTTTTCTTAGTTACATTTTATTGAATGGTCATTAACGGTGTTGGCCGGTACCGATGCTCAGGTGCCGGAGAGTGATAAGACAGCGAGATGAGATTGTCACCATGAGAAACTGGTCGTGACGCCGGTAGTCTGTACCGATTACGGTAACGTGTTATCTGGCAAGTGATCATGCAGCCTCCATTTAAACAAGAGGCATTTTTTATTTTAGGGGCGAACAGAGGAACAACATGCCTGCACCCATTAGATATATTCAGGACAGCAGTCAGTTGCCGGATCAGGCCGATGTGGTTGTGATTGGCGCTGGAATTGCTGGCGTGGCGGCGGCGTATGAGCTGGCGAAAAAAGGCGTCAGCGTCCTGTTGCTGGAGAAAGGGCTGGTTGGCGGGGAGCAATCCAGCCGCAATTGGGGATGGTGTCGGCAGCAAAATCGTGATGAGCGCGAACTGCCATTGATTATCTATGCACTGCGCCGTTGGGAGGAACTACAGCAGGAAACCGGTGAAGACCTGGGGTTCCGTCGCAGTGGCTTACTTTACACCACGCGGGATCAGGCGGAAATTGATGCCTGGGACAACTGGGGCAAGATGGCGAAAGCCTACGGCGTGCGTAGCGACATTCTCAATGCTGAACAAGCCAAAGCGATGACGCCAGGCAGCACCACCGCATGGCTGGGCGGGGTATCGTCACCGACCGATGGCTATGCCGAACCCGCACTGGCCTGCGCCGGGCTGGCGGTTGCAGCTCAACGCCTTGGCGCTCAGGTTATCCAGCAATGTGCAGTACGTGGGCTGGATATTAGCGGTGGTCGGGTCAGCGGTGTGTGGACCGAACGCGGGCGGGTGAAAACTTCAATGGTAATTTGCGCTGGCGGCGTCTGGAGCTCGTTGTTCTGCCGCCGTCACGGCATTGAACTGCCGCAAGGCAACGTCATCGGCACCGCGTTTCGTACTGCGCCAATCGAACAGGCGATCAGCGTGCCGTTTTATACCGCTGCGTTTGCCTGCCGCCCGCAACGGGATGGCAGCTATACGGTTGCGGTATCCGGGCGAGGCAGGCTGGAACCGGGATTCCAGAGCCTGCGTTATGCCCGTCAGTTTTATCCCACTTTTCGTGCACGGCGCAAAAATCTGTCGTTCCGGTTGGGTTTCAAACCGTTCCTGTGTGGACCAGAAATGTGGGCGAGCGGTGTGCTTGATAGCGTGTCGCCATTTGAGCAAACCCGCATTCTTGATCCGGCGCCAGACATGGCGTTGGTCAGTGAAGGATTAGCGGCGATGCGGCGTGAATATCCGGCGCTGGCCGCTTTGCGTGTGGTGCAGGCATGGGGTGGTATGATCGACAGCACACCCGATGCCATTCCGGTGATTTCGCCGGTAGCGGACCTGCCGGGGTTGGTGCTGTCTACCGGGTATAGCGGCCACGGTTTTGGTATCGGGCCTGGCGCCGGGCGGCTGGCGGCGGATCTGGCAACCGGCGATACGCCGGTGGTGGACCCGACGCCATTCCGTTATGCCCGACTGGTGGATGGCTCCGGGGTAAAGGCGCCGGGCATGATGTGAGGAGATGACGGGACATGACGATAACGTTACGCGCCATGACGGCAGCGGATGCTCATTTCGGCTGGTCGTTGACCCAACAGGTGAACTGGCCGCATCGTCTGGAAGACTGGCAGGACGCATTGCTGCTGGGTGAAGGACTGGTGGCGGAAGATCAAGGGCAGCCGGTGGGGACAGCGGTATGCTGGCGCTGGGGGGATCGCCGGGCCACTATCGGTCTGGTGGTGGTGGACGGCCAGCAACAAGGGCGTGGTATTGGCCGGTTGTTGATGGAGGGGCTGCTGGCTGGTCTTGATGGTTATCAGGTACGGCTGCACGCGACGGATGCGGGGCAGAGGTTGTATACCCAATTAGGGTTTATACCGGTGGGGACGATCCACCAATACCAGTGTTTGCAACTGCCGTCGAACGCCAGGCTAAATCTGGCGCCTGACCAGCGGTTGCGTGCCGCCACGCTGGATGATGCGTCACACCTGGCGGCGCTGGACCAGCAGGCGCATGGGCTGGTGCGTCCGGCGCTGATTGCCTGGCTGTTGTGCCAGGCATTGCAGGTGCGGGTGCTGGAACAATGCGGTCATATCGCAGGTTTCGCCGCGCTGCGCCGTTTCGGGCGTGGTTATGTCATCGGCCCGGTAATTACCGACAACGCGGACAACGCACGTTTGCTGATCAGTTCACTGATGGCTGAGGCTGGTGGTGAATGTGTGCGTATCGACAGCGACGGTGCGCTTGGGTTGGGAGACTGGTTGGCTGATTGTGGGCTGCAACTGGTGGATGCGCCGGTCACGATGATTCGGGGCATACCATGGCAGCCGGAGGCGGACGGTATGCGTGCCTGGGCGCTGATGACACAAGCGATGGCATAATACTGTTGCCAGGAACTCAACGGCAAGCGCCGGTCTTGCCGTAGTAACGCGTTTTTTGAACGACCATCGCTTCATCAGGGCGATCACTTACTGGATGGACGCTTACTGAACAGTCCGGTTACGCCCCTCACGCTTGGCGGTATAGAGGTTTTTATCCGCCTGCGGAAACAACTCATGCACCGTATCCACCAGGTATTTGCCTGAAGTCGGTGCATGGGCGATGCCGATGCTGACAGTCACGGGCACCTGCCGCTGGTTACACCGAAATACGGTTTGCTGGATAGTCTGGCGTAACTCATCGGCCAACAGATAAAACGCCGGCGGACTATAGTTAAAGCACACTACAGCGAACTCCTCCCCGCCGATACGGCTGACCAGCCCCTGTGCTGAAATAGTCTGCTGTATCACGCCCGCTACCTGGCGCAGAATCTCATCGCCGCAATCGTGCCCGAAGTTGTCGTTGATATTTTTGAAGTGATCAATGTCGATCAGCATGATGTTAACCGCATCCTGTTGCAGTTTGAGGCTCTGCCCGTGTGTGGTCAGCGCTTCGGTAAAACCATAGCGTGACAAGGTATTGGTCAGAAAATCATGGCTGGCTTGTTGCAGCAGGCGGGCGTTCAACTGGCGAATAGTGCGAGCATTCATCGCCATCATCAGCGGACTGAAGATAGTGGCGGCGATGCCAATACGGGCGATGACGACCTGATGCATAAAGGAGGGATCTGGCGGACTATACAATGCAAACACGTGCTCGGCGGTCATAATAAGCTCAGTCGTGCCAATACATAAGGTGATAAGCCGAATAAGCCACAACGGATAAACAATGGCGCACCATGTCAGCGCTGGCAACGGAAACGCCAGAATGGCAATCGGGCCGAGCAGGGGGGCCACGCTGATAGATAGCAACAGCAACAGCAACGGCAGGGCATCTGGCAAGCGCAACGTTGGGAGTCGCAGCGAAATCTGGCTGCGTAGGGTTAACAGCAACGGCAGGAATAATACCGCCGTGTAGAACTGGTCGCTGAACCAGTTGAGGAAGTGGCTGCGAAACACCGCAGCAGGAAAATTGGGCCAGGGCTGCTGCGCCAGTGCGCCGACGATACCGCAGGCCAGCGCCGCGACCATGCAGGAGGCGAAAAGATACAACGAACTGAGCATGTCCGTTTCCCGGCGAGTAAGAAAACCGGGCCAGTTGAGGAGCTGGGTAAGGACGATGATAAACACGATGTTGGCGGAATTGATGGTCAGCGCGCTCAGGCCCCAGCCGTAAAACAGACTGTCTTGCAGGATCATCGCGGCATAGGAAATCAGGTAATACCAGGGGGTGTTGAGGTAGCTGCAGCGGTAAAATAGCGCTGCGACGATGATATTTACCGGCCAGAAGACGGAGAGATCCAGCTCGGACAACCGGGCGTGTGCACCAATATTACAACCCACCAGCGTCACCATAAAAACATTCAAACTGTTCAGACCGGTGCTGCCGTTTTTAAATAAAGCCAAATTCAGATGCATGGAGTCAATCCACTTTCAGGTTTTAAACCCTTCCACTGGCGCTATGTCGTTTGTCGTTTTTGGGCGCTGTTTGGCAGCAACGGAGCACGCGTAGAGCCGGTATGATACGTTTTTACGGATAACTATATGAAAAAAACCGGTTTGGCTCTGTTTCTCTTTTATTCTATTTCTGACAATTCGTTACCAGTAAGACCACAATAATGAGCTGCGGTAAACCGTGGTTATTGGGAGCGACATTCCACATCTAAGCGTGGTTGTTGGCGTCATCGTACGAAGCAGTGGAGGAGAGCGCATACAAATTTCAGGGGTATTCATGAGTGGGTAAATCGTACTGTGGCCCTAAGTGCAATGCGGCATAGAACGGCAGAGCCATATCAACAAGCGTGACGTTGCCAGACCAGGGATACCTGTGAATGGGGAAATAACGGCAAGGATACGGCCACAGACTCTTGACCAGCCAGCATAGCGCCAGGGCATCAGCACCATGAGGTATGTAGGGGGAAATCCATTTTAATTGTGTCACAGTAATACCTGATATTAACTTTTTCTCACAATAATTATTCCCCGAATGAATATATCAAAATAATAGTCATCGATAAATGTAAAACCCAATTGATACTTTGCACACTGATGGCCTGTCCCGCGTTAGGGACAGTCTGAAACAGGTGGAGTGCGTCGCTGACGACGGGAGAACGTCGGCATGTACGATAGTCAATAACCGGTTTTCCGCGTGTCAGCGCGTTTGCACATTGCTTTTTCGGGATAAATGTCGCAAATGGGGTTGGCGGATTCGCTATCAGCATCATTAACCATTGCGGCGACCATAAACCAGTGTGGCAACTATACTTCCGATGGTTATAGACTTTCCGATGTCTACAGGCAGCGAACTTGTGGGGTGGGGAACCCCTCCTGCTGACAGGAGGGGGAGAAGAGAGAATTAGACGTAGGAATCGTCGTCGTCGTAGGCGCTATCATCCGCGAAATCGTCATAGTCATTACTTTGCGGTTCTGCGCTGACATTGCTCCACAGGTTGTTGTTGGCGCCGTTATTGAAAGTATCCAGATTATCCGCGCTGAAATCACGGAAACTGTCGCTGCCATTATCCAGCATAGTATCGTTAGTCATCGGCGTTTCGTTGATGATGTTAACGATTTCTTCTGGTTGCGAGCGGTGGAACATACCGGTCAGCATGTCGGCCAGTACCACACCACCCGCCACACCGGCGGCGGTCTGTAATGCGCCGCTTAAAAAGCCGCCAGAACGGGACGGTGCCGGTTGTGCGTAGCCCGGTGCCGGCTGACCGTAACCTGCCGCCGGCGGTGTATAACCCATCGGTTGGCCGTAACCGGCTGGCTGGCCATAACCGGCGGGTTGTGATGGCTGGGCAGGTTGCGGCGTACTGCTGCGACTGCCGCCACCAAACAGACCGGCCAGAAAACCACCGCTGCTTTGTTGCGGACGGGCGGCGGCTTCTTGTTTCAGCCGGTTAATTTCGGCTTCCAGCTCTTTAACCCGTTGATCCAGCTGTTTCAGCGCGGCTTCCTGAATGATCATCGCCTGTGCCATGTAGTAAGGCGCGGCGGGTTGCTGGCGGATGTATTCGTTGATTTGCTGTTCTGCCTTGAGATCCCGAGGGCCTGCGTTGGTCTCGGCTGTTTTCAGTCGGCTAAACAGACCATCAATAAGGCGTTGTTCTTCAGATTGCATAGGATCACCTCAAGAGATATTGGATTGTGGGCCTGCACAGTCAGGCCGACCCGTGGCTGTTTTATCACACCCTTCACCGCCATCCTACTGTGTTCCTCTGGGCTAATACATGGCTGTCAGGTAAAGCTGCTTACAAATTTGTTACCAATTACAGCAATTCGCGTCGGTCGCTCTGCCGATTTCCGTCTTACTTTTGCCGCTATTGATATTTTACCTGCATGGGGAATTGGTGGTTAATACATCTCAGACGTCATTTGCCGTTGTGGCTCGATGACGTCATCTTTTGGGTTCGTTTTACGAGCCGGTTTCCTGAATGATCGACGCGAGGAATCACCATGTCTCATTTGTCCTGTTGCGGTTACTCCATGCTGAATGTCATGACCTTGATATATTTCATTACTGGAGTCCGCTATGAGCCACACTGCACACTTACCCGTACTCAATTTTTCTCTGCTTGACGGAAATCCGCAGCAACGCGCCGATTTTCTGCACCACCTGAATCACGCTGCGCGTGAAACCGGTTTCTTCTATCTGACTCACCACGGCGTCGCCCCGGAACTGCAACAACGCGTTCAACGGCTGTCGCGTGCTTTTTTCTCCTTGCCGGACGCGGAAAAGCAACGCGTGGCGATGATTCACTCTCCCCATTTTCGTGGCTATACCCTTGCTGGCGCGGAGCGTACCCGCAGCGAGCCGGACTGGCGTGAGCAGTTCGATATTGGGGCCGAGCGAGCGCCGCTGCGCCTGTTGTCCGGCGACCCGGCCTGGCGACGGCTGCAGGGGCCGAACCAATGGCCGTCATCGCTGCCGGAACTGAAAACCACGCTGCTGGAATGGCAACAAACCTTGACCCGCATTTCGCTACGTTTGCTGCGTGCTTTCGCTGAAATGCTGGGGTTGCCGGTAACCGCGTTTGACGCGCTGTACGGCAGTAAACCCAATGAGCATATCAAGCTGATTCGTTACCCCGGTAGGTCGGCGGCAGCCGGTCGGCAGGGTGTCGGTGCGCACAAAGATTCCGGTTTCCTGACACTGCTGTTGCAAGACCAACAAGCCGGCCTGCAGGTGGAAGTCGAACCGGATCATTGGGTGGACGCGCACCCGTTACCGGGTTCGTTTGTAGTCAATATCGGCGAATTGCTGGAACTGGCGACCGATGGCTATCTGCGTGCCACCGTGCATCGGGTGGCGTCACCATCGGTTGGCCAGGATCGTTTATCCATCGCGTTCTTTCTCGGTGCGCAACTGGATGCGGTGGTGCCGGTGTTTCCGCTGGCCCCCGCGCTGGCGAAACTGGCGCGCGGGCCGGCCAGCGACCCGAACAACCCACTGCTGCGTGACGTCGGCTGGAATTATCTGAAAGGGCGCTTACGTTCCCACCCAGAGGTGGCGAAGCGCTATTACGGCGATGTGTTGCAGGCACAACAACAGGCAGAGACCGTCTGAGACGTGATAATTACCGTTAATAAGGAATAAAAATATGAAAAATATAAAATTTTTTGCTCTGACAGCAATGGTGTTGGCAATGGGGTTATCGGTCTCGGCTCAGGCGGCTGATGCCCTGCGGGTGGCGGCGGACCCGGTGCCACATGCGGAAATTTTGGCGCAGATTCAAAAGACCGACCCGTCGCTGAAGTTGAAAGTCGTGGAGCTGAGCGGCAATGTGAACGCCAACGAATTACTGGCCAGCGGCGATGTGGATGCCAACTACTTCCAGCACGTACCTTACCTGCGCGATCAGGAAAAAGCGCTGGGCAAAAAATTCGTGGTGGCGGCCACGGTGCATATCGAACCACTGGGGATTTATTCCCGCAAATACAAATCGCTCGGCGAGGTGAAAGAGAACGCCACCGTGGCGGTGCCGAATAACGTCACTAACCTCAGTCGGGCGCTGTACCTGCTGCAGGGACAGGGGCTGATTAAACTCAAGGCGGGTTATAACGATCCGGCGAAAGATCAGGCGACGCCGAAAGACATTGCCGACAACCCGAAAAAACTGAAGATCAAAGAGATTGAAGCGGCGCAGATCCCACGTTCGCTGGATGACGTCGATCTGGCGGTAATCAATGGCAACTACGCGCTGGAAGCCGGGCTGGTGCCGTCCCGCGATGCGCTGGGGCTGGAAAGTGCCAGCCAGAATCCCTACGCCAATATTCTGGTGACCACGCCAGCGCTGCAAAACGATCCGCGCATCAAACAGCTGGCGAAGGATCTGGAATCTAAAGCCACCGCTGACTTCATCCGCCAGCACTATCAAGGGTCGGTGATTGCGGTGGCGGGGCAATAACGCATGATTCGCATCGAACGGCTGGGGAAACGCTATCCGGGCTGCGCGCAGCCCGCGCTGGAGAACGTGTCATTGACCATTCCGTCAGGGGCGGTGTATGGCATTCTCGGTCGTAGCGGCGCCGGTAAGAGCACGCTGATTCGTTGTCTTAATCTGCTGGAGCGACCCACTGCGGGCCGTATTCTGATGGACGACTGCGACATCGCCAGCCTGTCGCCGCGCGAACTGCGTCAGCAACGCCAGCGTACCGGGATGATTTTCCAGCATTTCAATCTGCTGCACGCCCGCACGGTGCGGGATAACGTGGCGGTGCCGCTGGAAATCGCCGGGGTCGGCAGGCGAGAACGGGAAGCGCGCGTAACGGAATTGCTGGCGCTAGTCGGGTTGAGCGACAAGGCGTCGGTCTATCCGTCACAGCTGTCCGGCGGACAGAAACAGCGGGTCGGCATCGCCCGCGCACTGGCGGCCCAGCCGCGTTATCTGCTGTGCGACGAGGCTACCAGCGCGCTCGACCCGGAAACCACCGCATCGATTCTGGCGTTGCTGGCCGATATCAACCGGCAACTGGGGCTGACCATTGTGTTGATAACCCATGAGCTGGAGGTGGTCAAAGCCATTTGCGATCACGCCGCGTTGCTGGATCAAGGGCGGGTGGTGGAAAGTGGTGCGCTGCGAACATTGCTGGCGGACCCGCATTCCCGCCTGCGGCAGGCGCTGCTGCTGGATCTGGACGCCGAGCGTGCGTTTTTGCGGCGGCACGGTATCGGGGAGGAAGGATTATGCAAAGTCGCCTGAGTTGGGAAGACTTTTTTCCGATGATGCTGAACGCGACGCTGGAAACGCTGTACATGGTGGGGCTTGCGGCGCTGTTTACCGTGCTGCTGGGGCTGCCGACTGGCGTGTTGCTGTTTATCAGCCGTCGGTCGGGCATCATGCCGTTGCCGCGAGTGAGTGCAGTGCTGGGCGGGGTGATCAACGTCGGGCGGTCGCTGCCGTTTGTCGTGCTGTTGATCGCCCTGATACCGTTTACCCGCTGGGTGGTCGGCACTACGTTGGGCAGTACCGCCGCGGTGGTGCCGATTACCGTCGGCGCGTTTCCGTTTTTCGCCCGGATTGTGGAGAACGCGTTGGCCGAGGTGGACAGCGGTCGGATAGAGGCGATTGTGTCGATGGGCGGCACCGTCTGGCATGTGATCACCAAGGCGTTGTTGCCGGAAGCGCTGCCGTCGATTTTGGCGGGTATCACCCTGACGGTGGTGATGCTGATCGGCTTTTCGTCAATGGCTGGGGTAATTGGCGGCGGTGGATTGGGGGATCTGGCTATCCGCTATGGCTATCAACGATTCAACCAGCAGGTGATGGCCGGCACGGTGATCGTGCTGGTGTTGCTGGTGCAACTGGTTCAGTCGCTGGGCGACCGGCTGGTGCGATTGTTAGCTTACCGTCGTTAATTGTGCTGTCTTCTGCATTACGCGCCTGTCTGTCCGGCAGGTGTTTATCCCCAGTTCTCCCGCCATTCAATCGATTGGCTGTGAATAATCTTGATGATGTAATTCGCCTTATCCCCCGACAATGGCAAAAATAAAATGAAAATAACCGATAATAGGTTATTTAACTATGTAGGTAGGGAGAGTATAAAATAATCAGATCGGATGAGTGCGGTGATTTCTAGGAATATTCCATATTCTTTTTGTTTCCAGCTTTGCTTTAATCACTTGCGAAGCGGTTACCTGAACGCTTCAGTTATTAACCAGAGAATGAAAATTTATTTCCGGTTAATCGCCAATGATTTGTTAAAGGACATTCATAATGAATATGAAACCCCTGCTTTTAGGCGTTATTCTGGCGGCTTCTTATGCTCACGCTGCTTCAACTGAAGTGAGCGCCAAACCGGTAACCGGAACGGCAGCCAGCGCGGAAGTGAAAAAAACCACGCCCGTCGCAGACGCTACAGCGAGTCAGGAAGCGAGTAGCAAAACGCTGGTGACGCCGCAAACGGCTACCGGCACACCGGTAAAAGTACACAGCGATAAAAAAGCCACACATAAAAAAGCCGCCACGGCGGAAAAAGAAAAAACCACTTTAGAAAAAACCGAAAAAGAAAAAACAGCGGAGTATGAAACAACGACGGAGAAGAAGAAAAATACCATAAATAAGCAAGAAGAACAGAAAACAACAGCGCCGGTAACGGCGACTAAGACAGAATAATTGTTTATTAATTAAAACAGCAATTATGCCAGTCACTGAAGAGGGCCAGTAATAACCGAGAGGGTCAGTAATAACTAAATAGTATCATTGGGCTGGTATCCCTTATTTCCCGGCTGGTCATCGTCTGTTTTTTGCCTGATGCAGAGAACAAATGTGATGTCTGGCCGGGTTCATTGCAGTTGTCGCCAGAGTTTCAGGATAGCGCCGTATCAGGATTACTGTGCCAGCGTGCAGCTCACATCCAGAATTTCTTCCGCTGAGCCGTGGTTGAACAGGCTGATAAAATCACGCCGTACTGCCAGCAAAATCAGCTCACCCTGAGTATTGGCGGTAAGTGCCAGACCGTAGTTTTTCATCTCGTCCCCCCGTGCCTGTACATAATGATTGAGCAATTTGAACGGGTCTGATCGCGTCAGGTCGCTGCCGTTCAGCTTAATTGCCAGATAATTATGGTCCAGCAGTGGCTGGCCGAGCGACACCCAGTCGTAACCGATGAAGGCATTTCGGTTACGTAGCGTCTGGTAGACGTCGGGCTTCAGACAGGAAATATGAATATGCAACTGGCCTTGCGTACGGCCATACAGAGAGTTGATAGCCAGCGCTAACTTATCGTCCCCAATCGGTTTGCCCCGTTGTGCAGACAGCCTGTCCCGGTAGCTCCAGGCGGCGGCAAAATAGGCCGGTGTTTCGGGTTGCAACAGCAACGGACTTTCAATACCGCTGATGTGATCAGTCGGGATCAGCAGATCGTGATAGGGGCCGCGCCGGTCTTTGAATAAGGCGTAGCGGCCTTGCAGGTTGACGTCCAGACAAGGGGCTGGTGAGTGATTTTTCTGCTGATTGGGAACGCACTGCTGGCTGACAAACTCCCACAGTACATTGCCGTCGCCTCTGTGGGCGAAGGGCTGCCAGAAATAGAACAGCAGGGAAAGCAGCAGCAACGTAACGATCAAACCGATAAGGTACTTTCTGCGTGTTATGGCTCTGCGTGTCATGGCATGATTCCGTAGAGGGTGTTGCCGCATGGTCGTTGATTGCGACGCCATTGTCGCAAGTGATGTGTTGCAAGGTAATTCGTCGGATAAACGCCGTTGCATCTGGGTGATGGCACACCGTATACCGTGATGACACGCCAATAGCGCGTGTGGCTGTAACGCCACATTCACTCATTCACCTATTCACTACATTGTGCCGTGCACATGATGGCGCCTTGATGACAGACGCCTAAAGACGGGTTAGCTGGCCGAGGCGCTCTTGCCGATCAGTATGCGGATCGACTGGACAACCTCTTCCACCAGCAGGCTACGCGCATGTTGGGGTGGAAAAATCGCCATATAAGCGACATCAATATTCGGTTCAAAGGGTTTGATCAGGAGTCTGGTCTCACTGGTGTGAGCGGTGATCGCATCGACGATCCCCACCCCCAATCCAGTGCTTGCCATGACGCAACAATGGCGCAGCGAGGTTTCTATCGGGCTTTGCAGTGTCACGCCTTGTGCGGTAATGGCCTTTGCCAGCTGTTCCCTTAACACGGTTTTGCGTCCGGGCAGGATGGAGCGGTGGTGGTTCAGGTCATCAAGAGTGATAATGGCGCGCTCCGCCAGCGGGTGGTCTGGCGCGACGACGGCGACGGCCTGAGCTGAACCCAGCAGGTCAGCCTGTAATCCTTTGATCGCCGGCGTACTGTTGATAAAGCCGATGTCGTACTGATTACTAAGCACCATCTCGGTGATGGATAGCGTACTTTCCACATCCATAGAAAGCGCTACATCCGGGTATTTTTTCAATAATGTCGGAAAAATACGTTCAGTACACAGATTGGCGAGGGCAGACACCGCACCGATGCGCAGCACGCTGCCTTTGGCGTGACGGATGTCGTCCGCTACCCGCAGGATGTGATCCAGCCCCAGATATAGCCGTTCAATTTCCCGAAAAAGCTTAAGCGCTTCTTCA
This sequence comes from Dickeya poaceiphila, assembly GCF_007858975.2. Classification (GTDB taxonomy): domain Bacteria; phylum Pseudomonadota; class Gammaproteobacteria; order Enterobacterales; family Enterobacteriaceae; genus Dickeya; species Dickeya poaceiphila. The sequence continues at coordinate 2,591,252 of NZ_CP042220.2, read as the reverse complement.
CGGGGTTCCAGTCCTCGTCCATCCCTGTCAAACAGTTTTAGTTTAACCGCGTACTCGAAATCCTTGATCAGCCGGCTGACTGCGGGTTGGGTGATATTCATGATGTTAGCGGCTTGTGTGATGCCGCCGGTCAGAATCACCTTATGGAATGCTTCAACCTGCCTTAAGTTGATACGGCTCATAGATGTTACCAACTATAACGTTTATTTATGTATTCGGTACAAAATACGATTTTTAATCATTTTAGCCAACACGTAGACTCCATACCAAGGTTACAGTTTGTCATAGATTTGAATAAAGCGTGATAAACCTGAATACAAGATGGAGCCGAATTTAAAGGAGTAACCATGAAAGGAACGTTGTTTGTTGCTGGCCTGATGGCACTGATGCCTGTGGCACAGGCAGCAGATTTGACAATTGGACTGGCGTCATCCACTACCTCGATGGACCCGCAGTTCTATGTCGGTGGCGCGAACAGCGCCATGGCCCGCAACCTATTCGACGGGCTGGTTAACCAAAACGAAAAACAACAAATTACGCCAGCTCTGGCGGTGTCCTGGAAGGCTCTCGACGACACGACCTGGCAGTTTACATTGCGACCGAACGTTAAATTTCATGATGGCAGCGATTTTACCGCTCAGGATGTGGTGGCCAGTGTGAAACGCGTCGCGTTAGCGGCGAAAAATAGCCCCAGTGCTTACACGCCTTATGTAGCGGATATCAGCGAGATTCGTGAAATCAATCCGCTGACAGTAGAAATAAAAACGAAAGGGCCGGCGGCACTGCTGCTCAATAACCTGAGCCGTATCGCGATATTGCCGGCGCGGCTAGCCGACCAGCCGAGTGAAGTACTGAACGGCGGGAAAGAGGTGATTGGCACCGGTCCGTTTAAATTTGTCTCCTACACCCCGGATGACAAGGTGGTGCTAAGCCGCAATGACCAGTATTGGGGCGGCAAGGCGCAGTGGGACAAGGTGACGCTGCGCGTCATCAAGAACAGCAGCGCCCGTATCGCCGCGTTGCTCGCAGGTGATGTGGACATGATTGAAAGCGTACCGACGGCGGACCGCGCGACTATCGCCCGTCAACAGGCTTTCGTTACGGAGTCGGTGCCGGGTAACCGTATTCTGTATCTGCACCCGGATCAGGACAGAGAAGTGTCGCCGTTTGCCAAAGGCGATGACGGTAAAAATCCACTGAGGAAAGTCGAGGTGCGTCAGGCGATGTCGCTGGCGATTAACCGCGATGCGCTGGTGCAGCGCATCCTTGACGGTCAGGGGTTGCCTTCATCGCAGTTGGTGCCGCAGGGCTATCTGGGTTATTCCGCCAGGATACCCGCGCCGGTTTACGATCTGGCGCAGGCAAAACAGAAACTGGCGGCGGCAGGCTACCCGAACGGTTTTACCCTGACGTTCCATGCCTCGAATGATCGCTACCCCAACGACGCCAAAATCGCACAGGCGCTGGGGCAGATGTTCAGTCAGGCAGGCATCAAGACCGAGGTGGTCACCATGCCCGGTAACGTCTACTTTGCCAAGGCCGCACAGCGTGAATTTAGTCTGGTGATGGGCGGTGCGGCGATTGAAACCGGCGAGGCCTCCGGCGTGTTGGGTCCGTTGCTGGAAACCTTTGGCCCGAATGCCGGGCAGGGGAATCGGGGACGGTATTCCAATACCGAGTTTGACAAGCTGCTGAATCAGGCGCGCGCCACGCTGAATGAACAGCAACGCGACGCGTTATTACAGCAGGCAACCGAATTGGCGATGAAAGAGCAAGGGGTTATCCCACTGCTGTTTCTCTCCAATACCTGGGCAATGAAAAAAGGCTATAGCTACGTAGGCCGCACAGACGGCTACACATTGCCCTATTTTGTTCACAAGCAGTAACGGTGAGCTTTTCACCTGATACTGGTGGTGGATGAAAAATAGATACCCCAAATAATTCGGGTTGCAGGACAACACGTTCTCGTGTTGAACAACGCGGCGCATTGGCCCTTTAGGGCAAGGCTCATTCGAGCCTTGTAACGCGGCAACCGAGTGAATCCCCAGGAGCTTACATAAGTAAGTGACTGGGGTGAGTGACAAATTGGCGTAAGCCGATTTGAACGCTGCTGGCAGCGGCCCCGAAGGGGCGAGGCCCATGAAATGGGCTGAGTAACGCAGCCAACGCACCTGAAACTCGAAGTATGACGGGGTAGTGCGATTTTTACGTTAACACCAGGGTTTTCCCATCAGGCCGTGTCCCGCCGCATCCCGCGGCGGGACACCCAGCCTTTAACCTTCAGAGCAACTCCATGAGCGGATTCTTTGGCGTATTTCCCTATCTGGTTTCATCGGCAACAGCAATCGGCGACACGAACACCACCACTCTCAATGAATGGAGCGGCAAACCCATTGCCCCGCCACAGCGGTTGAATCATCATGCCCGACAACGCGTCGCCGGCGTATTGGTTACGAGCGTATTGAAAGGAGTCGATGTGCGGTGAGTGTGAGTCCCCTTCCTGTCATTATTGATTGCGATCCCGGCATTGACGATGCGCTGGCATTGCTGAGCGCGTTTGTTGCCCCGCAACTGGCGATTCAGGGCATTACCGTGGTCAACGGTAATCAGCCGTTGACCAACACGCTGCGCAATGCGTTGCAGATAGTCGAGCTAGGTGATCGTACTGATATTCCCGTCTTTGCTGGTTGCTGGCAACCGATGCTGCGAGAACCAATTCACGGCCAGTTTCATGGTAAAAATGGGCTGGGCGACAGCGATTTTCCCACGCCGCGTAAAACGGCGGAGCCACAACATGCGGTTAATTTTCTGATTGCCCGTTGCCGGGAGGCGGCGCAGCGCGGCGAGCCTATTACACTGTGTTCGCTGGGTCCGCTGACCAATCTGGCCAGTGCGTTTTGCATCGCGCCCGATATCGTGGCAGGGATTGAGCGGATTGTGTCAATGGGCGGTGCGTGCCGCGAATTGGGCAACCGTACCATGACATCGGAATTTAACCTGCTGGTCGACCCGCACGCAGCGCATATCGTCTTTTCGCAAGCGGTGCCGATGACGCTGTTGCCGCTGGACGCCACTCATCAGGTGATTCTGACGCCAGAGCGCGTCAGCGAACTGGTTGCCCATGCTGGTCGGTTGCGTGAACCGCTGGCACAACTGATGGCATTCTGGGATCGTAACGATATCAAACGGTACGGTTCACGTGGTGGACCACTGCATGACCCGCTGGTGATCGCCTGGGTGCTGCGGCCCGATCTGTTCCAGACTGAACGGGCGCGGGTGCTGGTGGAGCACCAGAGTGAATTGTGCATGGGACAGAGTATCATGGATATTTATGGTAAATCCGGCTTGCCGGCGAATGTCGATGTGGTCACAGGGGTTAACGCCGATGAAGTGTTCCAGTTATTCTGTCAGCTGTTTTCAGTCTATGGAGCGGCAAGATGACAGGTCAGCGAATCATTATTGATACCGACCCTGGTGTGGATGATGCGATTGCGCTGTGGCTGGCGCTGGCCTCGCCGGAACTGGAGGTGCTGGGCATCACGGTGGTGGCAGGCAACGTGGAGCTGGAACATACGCTGGCGAACGCCCGGCGGATTGTGGCGCTGTCTGGTCGTGATGACGTGCCGGTATTCGCCGGTGCCGAAAAGCCGCTGATTGGTCCACAACGCTATGGCAAGTACGCCCACATCGGCGCGTTCAGCGATGAACTGGTGCCGGCGGGCGCGAGCCGGGTTGGGCAGGAACACGCAGTGGATTTTATCGTTCGCACCACGCGTCAGGCGGCGCAAGAACAAAATCCGATAACCTTTTGCGCTATTGGGCCGATGACTAATCTGGCGCTGGCGTTGATTCAGCACCCGGATGTCGCGCGTGGTATTCGCCAGGTGGTGACCATGAGTTGCGCGTTTACCGCGCTCGGCCACCGGACGCCGTGGGCAGAATTTAATGTCTATGCCGATCCGCACGCCGCCAGCCGGGTATTTGGCAGCGGCATCCCGCTGGTGATTATGCCGCTGGACATGACGTTTCAGGCGCTGATTACCCAACAGAAAATCGCCCTGTTGCAGCGTGACGCAGGGCAGCCCGGTCAGGCCATCGCACGGTTGCTGGGGGCGTTTGATCGTAGCGACATGGCGCGTTTCGGGCGTGAAGGCGGCCCGGTACATGACGCGACGACGGTGGCCTGGTTACTGCAACCGTCGCTGTTCGCCGGACGTGAAGCGCGGGTCGGGGTGACCGTCGCCGGTGAAACCGCCGGGCATACCTGGGCGGATTTTTATGGCAAGCTGGCGCTGGCGCCCAATGCGCAGGTGATGCAATCGGTGGATGAACCTGGATTTTTGTCACTGTTGGTGCAGGTACTCAGCCGCTATGGCCGGGCGAATACCTCGGAGCGCCGCGCTTAACCCTCATCATTAACCACAAGGATGCGTCATGGCCCGCTTTTTACTCAGTCGTTTTCTGCAAACGCTGCTAACGCTGGCGGTCATGTCGATACTGGTTTTCGCCGGCGTTTATCTGGTCGGCAACCCGGTGGATTTATTACTAAGTAGCAGTGCTACTCCAGCCGAGCGCGAGGCGGTGATTCATGCATTCGGGCTGGATAAAACCCTGTGGCAACAGTATCTGCTGTTTGTTACCCACGCGCTGCAGGGCGATTTGGGCAATTCCTTCATTTTCAACCAACCGGCGTTACACCTGATTCTGCAACGGATGCCTGCCACGCTGGAGCTGGCGTTGGTGGCGTTTCTGCTGTCGCTGCTGACAGGCATTCCGCTCGGCGTGTTCGCCGGTTTGCGGCCAGATAGTCTGGCGGCGAAGTCGGTGATGACGGTATCGATTCTGGGCTTTAGCCTGCCGACCTTCTGGATAGGCATGATGATGATCATGCTGTTCAGCGTGAAGCTGGGGTGGCTGCCGTCATCGGGACGTGGCGATACCGTAACGGTGGCGGGCGTGCCGCTAAGTCTGCTGACGGCAGATGGCTGGCAGCACCTGCTGTTGCCGGCGCTCAATCTGGCGCTGTTCAAGATTTCGCTGATTATCCGCCTGACCCGCGCCGGCGTGCGGGAGTGTCTGCAACAAGACTATGTACGTTTTGCCCGCGCCAAAGGGCTGTCGGAAAGCCGTATCCTGTTGGTGCATGTGCTGAAAAACACGCTGATCCCGCTGATTACGGTAATGGGTCTGGAACTGGGGGCGCTGATCGCCTTTGCGGTGGTGACCGAAACCATTTACGCCTGGCCGGGGATGGGCAAGCTGATTATCGACGCCATCGCCGTGCTGGATCGCCCGGTGATTTTGGCCTACCTGATGATGACGGTGGTGATGTTCAGCCTGATCAACTTGCTGGTGGATGTGCTGTATGCGGTGGTGGACCCGCGCATCCGCTTGGGAGGTGGGCAATGAACCGGACGGAGCGCTCGGTGCATACGCCGTCTACATCGCCAGCAGCGCGTTCGGCGTTGGCTCGTACCTTGTCGATGTTGTTGCATGGTCGGCTGACGCGGCTGGGGCTGATGACACTGTCGCTGATTGTGGCACTGGCGCTGCTGGCGCCCTGGATTTCGCCGCAAAATCCGTATGACCTGACCCAACTGATGATCACCGATAACCGCCTGCCGCCGGGTTCGCTCGGTATGGGTGGACTGACGTACTGGCTCGGTACCGACGATCAGGGGCGTGATTTGCTCAGCGCTATCCTGTATGGCACCCGCACCAGCCTGATGGTAGGGGTCAGCAGTGCGCTGGTTGCGCTGTTCATCGGGATGATCGCAGGCCTGTCGAGCGCCTGGCTGGGCGGTAAAACCGATGCGCTGCTGATGCGTATCGTCGATATCCAGCTCAGCTTCCCGCCAATACTGATCGCCCTGATCTTGCTGGCAGTGCTGGGGCAGGGGGTGGACAAAATTATTCTGGCGCTGGTGATCACCCAGTGGGCGTATTACGCCCGTACGCTGCGCGCTTGCGCATTGCTGGAAAGCCGCCGCAATTATGTGGATGCGGCGCGCGGCATGGCGTTTTCCGCGCCGCGCATTCTGTTTCGCCACCTGTTGCCCAACTGCCTGCCGCCGCTGATTGTGGTCGCCACTATGCGTATTGCTTACGCCATCATGCTGGAGGCAACGCTGTCGTTTCTCGGCATTGGCTTGCCGGTGACCGAACCGTCGCTGGGGTTGCTGATTGCCAACGGCTTTGACTATCTGCTGTCCGGCGATTACTGGATCAGCCTGTTCCCCGGCGTGATGCTGCTGTTGCTGATTGTGGCGATCAACCTGATCGGTGATGCCTTGCGTGATGCGCTGAATACCAGACAAGAGGAGTGAGGCGTGAATCAGCCGGTGCTGTGTGTTGAACAACTGAACACCGCGTTTCGGGTCAATGGTGAGTGGCTCAGGGTGGTGCAGGATCTGTCATTTGAGATTGGCGAGCGGGAAACCGTGGCGTTGGTGGGTGAGTCCGGTTCGGGTAAAAGCGTCACGGCATTGTCCATCATGCGTCTGCTGGCCGGATCGCAAGTGCAGACCAGCGGTCGGGTGCGGTTTGAAGGCCGCGACCTGCTGACGTTGCCTGCCCGCGAGATGCAGCACATTCGCGGCAATCGTATCGGCATGGTGTTTCAGGAGCCGATGACCAGTCTCAATCCGGTACTGAAAATCGGGACACAGATTAGCGAAGTATTGCGACGTCACCGGGGGATGGACCACGCCAGTGCTCAGGCGCAAGCAGTGCGTCTGCTGGAAAAAGTGCGCATTCCCGCTGCCCGATCCCGGCTGAACGAATACCCGCACAGCTTTTCCGGCGGTATGCGCCAGCGGGTGGTGATCGCCATTGCGCTGGCCTGCAATCCTCGCTTATTGATTGTTGATGAGCCTACTACGGCGCTGGATGTTACCATTCAGGCGCAAATTCTCTCGCTTATCAAAACATTGCAGGATGAGGAAGGCATGTCGATTCTGTTTATCACCCACGACATGGGGGTGGTAGCGGAAGTGGCAGACCGCACCATGGTGATGTATCGCGGCGCAGGCGTAGAAATGGCGGATACTCGGCAGTTATTTCGCGCGCCGCAACATGCGTACAGCAAGACGCTGTTTTCCGCCGTGCCGCGGTTGGGCGACATGGCTGATACCCCCTTGCCGCAACGGTTCGCGTTGTTTGGGCAGGCAGCGGCCAGCGAACCGCTGGCAGATACGGTGATACCGGGAGAGCCGGTGCTGGCGGTACGCAGTCTGGTCAAACGTTTTGAGGTGAAAAGCGGCTGGCTACGGCGGGTGACTGGGCGGGTGCACGCGGTGGAAAACGTCTCGTTCAGCCTGCAAGCGGGAGAAACGTTATCGCTGGTGGGCGAGTCCGGCTGTGGCAAATCCACCACCGGGCGCGCCATCTTACGACTACTGGAACCGAATGGCGGTGCGGTGTCGCTGTGCGGCGAGAATATGCTGACCGCCGATAAACCAGCGCTGGCCGGGTTGCGGATGCGGGCACAGATGATTTTTCAGGACCCGTACGACAGCCTCAACCCGCGGTTGACTGTGGGCAGCGCGATTGCCGAACCGATGATCAGCCACGGTTTGGCGTCTGCGCGACAGGCACCGCAAAAAGTGGCGGAACTGCTGGAAAAGGTGGGATTGCAGGCCGACATGGCGGAGCGTTATCCGCACCAGTTTTCCGGCGGACAGCGGCAGCGATTATGCATCGCGCGGGCGCTGGCGCTCAATCCGCAGGTAATCATCGCCGACGAAGCGGTTTCTGCGCTGGATATGACCGTCAAAGCGCAAATCGTCAATCTGCTGCTCGACCTGCAACAACAACTGGGATTGGCTTATTTGTTTATTTCTCACGATATGGCGGTGGTAGAGCGCATCAGTCATCGGGTGGCGGTGATGTATCAGGGGGAAATTGTGGAGATCGGCCCACGTCAGGCGGTATTCAACCACCCGCAGCACCCGTACACCCGCCGCTTGTTGGCCGCCGTGCCGGTGCCTGACCCGGAAAAACGCGTTCTCCGGTCAATGCAGGCGGATGACCTGCACAGCCCACTGCGTCCGGTGGGGTATCAGCCGCCGGAGCGCCGGTATCAGCAGGTCGGCGACGGCCATCTGGTGCTATTATCCTGAATCAGAAAGGCCATGAAGACATATCCTGAACCATGAGGGTATCCATTGGTATAACAGAGGTGGTCAGCATGAATCGCAGAGGTTTTCTTGCCGCTATTTCGGCAACTGCTGTGGCCCTGACTGTCGGGCGCGTGCTGGGCCCGCCATTGCCGACGCCACGCCCACGCATCTGGCTGTGGGATGGCGCGCCGCCGGGCGGCGGCGGACCGGGCGGCGCGGCGCGGTTGAGCGCCAGAGGCGCGCTCAGTCAGATCGTTGCTCCTTATCTTGAGGTGTTTTCGCCGGAAAAGCCTAACGGGCAGGCCATACTGGTGGCGGCTGGCGGCGGTTATCAGCGCATCGAAATGGGTAAAGAAGCCTGGCCGGCAGCGACCTGGCTGATGTCGCAAGGTTATACGGCGTATGTGCTGGCGTATCGCCTGCCCGGCGAAGGTTGGCATGACGGCAATCGTGTGGCGTTGCAGGATGCACAGCGCGCATTGCGGTTGATTCGCCACCGTGAACAACGAGTCGGCGTGCTGGGGTTTTCGGCAGGTGGGCATCTGTTGGGGATGGCGGCGCTCAGACATGACCCTGCTTATACGCCGCGGGATAAACTTGATACTCTGCCGATGCAGGCTGACCATGCTGCACTGATCTACCCGGTGATTACGCTGGAAAAACCCTATCAGCATACCGCCACCCACCGGGTCCTGGTGGGACGAGATGCCACGCCGGCGGCGGAAGCCGAATGGTCGGTGCAATCGTATGTATCGCGGCGCTCGCCGCGGTTTTTTTTGGTGCAGGCGGAAGATGATATGGTGTCCGATCCGCATAATACGTTGATCATGGCGCAGGCTTGTCAGCGAGTGCAGGTGCCGGTGGAGATGCGGCGTTACCCGGTCGGCGGACACGGTTTTGGGCTGGGTGAGCCAGGTACGCCGGTTGCAGCCTGGCCGTCAACCTACCTGAACTGGCTGCGTCAATAACGTGTCGATGTCAGGCGGTCATGAGACAGAAAACCAGCAAGCCATATAAAACTCAATAGTAGTGGTATTTACTCTGTCGGGAGCCGAGTTGACGCGTTGGGCTGTGGCCTGGCAGGGGCGAATCTACGTAAAAAATAAAGCCGATAATCTGCAATCAGAATTAATTTGAGGTACTGATGGCGAGTGCGAGAGCGCGCGGATAATCAACCAAGGTATTATTCTCTGATATCTTTCTAGTGAGGGCTTTTGTTAAATCCTGTGCTTTGGCGTTTATTAGTTATAACTTATTTATATTAATAACAACGATGGCATGGATGTCACCGGGGTATTTTTTCTCTTGGTTACATTTTTTGTTGTGATTATTGATATGAATGCGAATAAGGCTGCTTTTTACCCGATTAATACGGATGATGTTCCTTAATAATCGATCTCAGTTGCTGATGTTATGTATCACATTGATCAACCGCTTCTGTGTGACGATACGAATAGCGTGTGATTTTTGTTGATTTGTCCGTCATGACGGTGATGTTCCGTCAGACTGGATAAGGCTTACCATTCATACCAGTAACATCTGTTTTCATCGCAATCCATCGGCTATCACAAGGTCAAGAGCAATTGTTGCAGGAAGGTGGTGGAGAAATGACCGATGGTCTACACTTTTTCAAAATAGGAATATGTAACGGATGACGTGAGACACATATTTTTCTTTTTGATGGTGTATAAGTATAAGAAGTAAGCGTTATTTGGAACGCGCCAGCAATCGCGTAGAGTGTGGGGTTGAGGGTTCAGCCTGATTTGCCTGTATTACCGATGTTGCCTTGTAACCATTACATTAATAATTATTTGCATTGAGGACAGAATGGATAAATTTCAAAAAGAGATTGAGGAGAGAACTAATCTTACCTCGTCCAACAAGTTTGAATTGTTATTGTTCCGTTTGGGGTCGGCCACCGGTGAAGGGCCATCCGAGCTGTTCGGTATCAATGTGTTCAAGCTTCGTGAAATCGTTCCGATGCCAACCTTGACCAAGGCTGCGGGTATGACACCACCGATGCTTGGTATGATTAATATTCGCGGGCAGATTATTCCCGTTATCGATCTTCCGGCGGTGGTAGGGTGTGCGGCGAGTACCGGGCGCAACATCCTGCTGGTGACGGAATATGCACGCAGCACCCAGGCTTTTGCGGTTGAGTCCGTTGATGACATCGTTCGTCTTGAGTGGAGTCAGGTAAATACGGCGGAAGCAGGGGTAAGTAATACTTATATCACCAGTATTGCGCGTCTGGACAGCGATCCGTCGAGCAATCGTCTGGCGCTGGTGTTGGATGTGGAGCAGATTCTGCACGACATTATTCCAACTGAGCGTGAAATTAAGATTGAAAGCGTTGAAGACAAAACCTTCCATCTGAAGCCCGGCGCGGTGGCGATTGTGGCTGAAGACTCCAAAGTCGCGCGAACGATGCTCGAAACGGGGCTGAAGGTGATGAATATTCCGTACATGATGCATATCACCGGGCTGGAAGCCTGGAACAGAATCAAAACGTTGCAGCAGGAAGCGCAGGCGGAAGCTCGGCCTATTTCGGATAAGATTGCTTTTGTGCTGACTGACCTGGAAATGCCGGAAATGGATGGTTTTACGCTGACGCGTAATATCAAACGTGATGAGGCGCTCAAGAGTATTCCGGTCATTATCCACTCTTCGCTGTCCGGTACCGCTAACGAAGACCACGTACGCAATGTGGGCGCTGATTCGTATGTAGCGAAATTCGAAATCAATGAACTGGCCGCCGCGATTCACAAAGTAGTGGATCGCGTGAAACCTGCATCGGCCAGATAATGTAACGGGTTCTACGTGGCCCCGGACTGCTTTTGCGCAACGGGGCCGATAAACATGCCTCACCTCAGGCGGCGTGTCCTCCGGGTGATATTCTTCGTCATCATCCCTGCGATTTTTCCTTGCTGTCCACACAGTTTGTTTCCTTCTCGACCCGTGCTGCTGTAAGTATCCTGCAAACTGAACGTGTCTTCGGTTAAAAGCGCGGTGTCGATCACATTCGCGCCACATGGGGTTGATAAGAAAAACCGTGGGCGAAAGCGTGCTGGCGCGGTAATCCGCTATGGCGTGCCACTTATCTTTACTCTAAAGCTAATGATTGCGATGCTTGCTTGATTGAAGCGGTATTGCGCGGAGAACATACTTTAACCAGACCAAAGCAAATCAAAATGATTAGCTGAATCAGGAGGTTAATAATGTTGTCTGGGCAAACGTCATCGCGAGTCTGGAATACGCGCCGCAGTGAAAAACAACGTCGTAAGGCGCTGATACCCGTTGCGGGCAAGGTGCTTCCTACCGAACATCTTGCCGCTATGCTGGAAAAATTGATCGCTCCCGGCGATAAGGTTGTGCTGGAAGGCAATAACCAGAAGCAGGCTGATTTTCTCTCCCGCTCGCTGGCAGAGGTTAATCCGCAGGTGGTGCATGATTTACATATGATCATGCCGAGCGTTGGGCGCAGCGAGCATCTGGACATTTTTGAGAAAGGCATCGCCCATAAACTCGATTTATCCTTCTCAGGTACGCAGAGCCTGCGTATTTCGCAGTTGCTGGAGGACGGCGCGTTGGAAATCGGCGCTATCCATACCTATATCGAACTCTATTCCCGCCTGTATGTTGACTTGATCCCGAATGTGGCGCTGGTGGCAGGTTATAAAGCCGACCGCAAAGGCAACCTGTACACCGGTCCCAGTACCGAAGATACGCCGGCGCTGGTTGAAGCTGCGGCGTTCCATGACGGTATCGTCATCGCTCAGGTCAATGAACTGGTAGACGATGAAACGGATCTGCCGCGCGTCGATATCCCCGGTTCCTGGATTGATTATGTGGTTGTCGCCGACAAGCCGTTCTTTATCGAGCCGCTGTTCACCCGCGATCCGCGACTGATCAAACAAGAGCACATTCTGATGGCGATGATGGCCATCAAGGGTATCTATGCTGAACATCAGGTGCAGTCGCTCAACCACGGTATTGGTTTTAATACCGCGGCGATTGAGCTGTTGCTGCCGACCTATGGCGAGCGTCTGGGGCTGAAAGGCAAAATTTGTAAACACTGGACCCTCAACCCCCATCCCACCCTGATTCCGGCGATTGAAAGCGGCTGGGTTGACAGCGTCCACTGCTTTGGCGGCGAATTGGGGATGGAAGCCTATATTGCTGCCCGGCCAGATGTGTTCTTCACCGGCGCCGATGGTTCCATGCGCTCCAACCGCGCCTTTTGCCAACTGGCAGGGCAGTACGCTGTGGACATGTTTATCGGTTCGACATTGCAGGTCGATGGATTGGGCAACTCATCCACTGTTACCAAAGGCCGCCTGGCCGGATTCGGCGGCGCGCCCAACATGGGGCATGACCCGCATGGCCGTCGCCACGCGACGCCCGCATGGCTGGCGATGATTAACGAACCCGACCCGATGCAGCGCGGGCGCAAGCTGGTGGTGCAAATGGTGGAAACCTTCCAGGCCGGCGTCAAACCGACCTTTGTAGAAAAACTTGATGCCGTGGACGTCGCTAAAGCCGCGGGTATGCCGCTGGCGCCGGTGATGATTTATGGCGACGACGTTACCCATGTGCTGACGGAAGAGGGGATTGCCTACCTTTATCGCGCCAACAGTCTGGAGGAGCGCCGGGCGATGGTAGCGGCGGTAGCGGGGATTACCGACATCGGGTTGGGGGTGGATGCGCAGCGCGTAGCGGAATTCCGCCGTAGCGGCAAAGTGGCCTACCCGGAAGATTTGGGGATTCGCCGTACGGAGGCGACCCGTTCACTGCTGGCAGCCGGCAGCGTGGCTGACCTGGTGGAATGGTCGGGCGGCCTGTACAACCCGCCGGCGAAATTCCGGAGCTGGTAAATAGAACCGCAGACAGCCCGATGCATACGGGTTCTCGCAATAGCAGGCCGACCTGCTGGCCGCCACGCTATTGCCTGATAGCATCGCACAGCCATCTTTATACGATTAAGAGGGTGTTATGGAACAGATTACATTGTCATTCCCGGCGACTCGCCCGGCCAGCGGCAACGCACTGGCGGGGGTGGTGGGCTCCGGTGATATGGAAGTGCTGCTGATAGCAGACGCCGGACAGACGCTCACCATCGACATCACTACGTCGGTGGATAACAGCCGGGCGCGTTGGCAGGCGCTGTTTTCCCGGTTAAGTACGCTCGGCAGCCTGACTGCCGGCACCATGACGATTCATGATTTTGGCGCCACGCCGGGTGTGGCACGCATCCGTATTGAACAGGTTTTTGAAGGGGTGAGCTATGCGTGACGACCACAGTTTTATCGAGCTTAAAGCGCGGGAGCGCGCTCACGCCTTGCTGGATGAGGGCAGCTACCGCGAATTGCTCGGCCCGTTTGACGGCATCGTGTCTCCGTGGCTGGGACCTCAGGGGATTGTGGTGCAGTCTGACGACGGCATGGTGGTGGCGAAAGGTACGCTACAGGGCAAACCGACGGTGGTGATCGCCATTGAAGGGGCGTTTCAGGGCGGCAGTATGGGTGAAGTCTCCGGGGCTAAGATGGCCGCTGCGCTGGAGCTGGCCGCAGAAGACCAACGTAACGGTATTCCGACGCAGGCGATTCTGTGCCTGGAAACCGGTGGCGTCCGTTTACAGGAAGCCAATCTGGGACTGGCGGCGATTGCCGATATCCATGCCGCTATTGTTGACCTGCGTCGTTATACGCCGGTTATTGGCATCATCGCCGGTACGGTGGGCTGCTTTGGCGGTATGTCGATAGCCGCTGCGCTGTGCAGCCATCTGATCGTTACCCGCGAAGCGCGTCTTGGCCTTAACGGGCCGCAGGTGATTGAACAGGAAGCGGGTATTGCCGAGTACGACTCGCGTGACCGCCCGTTTATCTGGAGCATGACCGGCGGGGAAATCCGTTACCGCAGCGGCCTGGCTGACAGTCTGGTGGCTGACGGCGTGAACGCGGTCAAACAGGCGGTGAATGACGCGCTCGCCAGCGGCGTACCGGCGCAACACCGTTCGGATAACTATGCATGGTATCTGGCGCGGCTTACTAACGCTGATACACAAGTACAGGCCGACACGCAACAGATCCAACAGCTTTTCGGGGAGGTAAACCTATGAGTCAGGTAGCACATCGTGGCGCGCTATGGCTGGACGCGCTGGCACCCGGAAAACCGCGACTGACCGGATTGTGCCCGTCGGTACAGGTAGCTGACGGCAGTCTCGCCGGTGAACAGGTGCGTTTTATTGCTGTGGTTCCAGATACGAATAACCACTACCCGCGTGCGGTAAAGGGTGAAGTGGGGCTGCTGGAGGGCTGGACACTGGCGAAGGTGGTGCATGAGACGCTGGCGGCGGACTGCAATAGCGATAAGAAACGGCCTATTGTGGCGGTTATCGATGTACCCAGTCAGGCGTATGGCCGCCGGGAAGAGGCATTCGGTATCCATCAGGCGCTGGCGGCGTCGGCAGGGGCTTACGCCCAGGCGCGTCTTGCCGGTCACCCGGTTATCGGGCTGATTGTCGGTAAGGCAATGTCCGGCGCGTTTCTGGCCCACGGTTATCAGGCCAACCGGCTGATCGCCTTCAATGACCCAGAAGTACAGATTCACGCCATGGGCAAAGCGTCTGCGGCACGTATCACGCTCAGAAGTGTGGAAGACCTGGAAAAGCTGGCCGCCACAATTCCACCGATGGCGTATGACATTCGCAACTACGCCACACTGGGATTACTGGCGACGCTGTTGGATATCGGCAATCCGGATGCGCCGTCCGCCGACGAGCTGGCTCAGGTCACAGCCGCATTACAACAGGCGGTGACCGATGCCCGCCGCGACTCATCGCTGAAAGTGCGACTGGGCGCGGACAACCGCCGCAGCTCTTCGCACGTGCGTGAGCGGATGCGCGCGCAGTGGTAAGCCGCGTTCGCGGGTAAGTCACACATTGGTGGTCGGCGTGTTCATCCGCGGCGGCCACCTATTTCGGTAAGCCAATAAAGAGACCTGCCAGATAACCGGATCAGGCGCTACAGGAAGCGCCTGCAGACCCCTTTTGTCTGAAAAAACGGTTGTCTGAAAAAAACGGCGTTGTACCGGCAATGATGCGGGACACAAGCCAAACCATCGCGCTGGAACTGATACTCTTTTATTACAGGTGAATACGATATGACTTATGTAATTGTTCATGCCCTTGCGCCGATTTTTATCATCATGCTGTTGGGATTTTGGGCTGGCAAAGCCAAATTGGTGGATAACAAGAACGTTGCGCTACTCAACATTTTCGTCATGGATTTTGCGCTGCCGGCGGCGCTGTTTAGCGCCACAGTGCAAACACCCTGGGCCGGCATTGCCCAACAGTCGCCGCTGATCGTGGTGCTGACGCTGGCGATGTGGATAACCTATGCCGCTATCTATTTTCTGGCTGTTAAGGTGTTTCATAAAACACCGCAGGATGCCGCGGTGCTGACGCTCACTGTGGCGCTGCCCAACTACGCGGCTCTCGGTTTGCCAATCCTCGGCAGCGTATTGGGCGATGGCTCATCGACATCACTGTCAGTGGCGGTTTCTATTGCCTGTGGTTCGGTATTGATGACGCCGTTTTGCCTGCTGATTCTGGAGCGTGAAAAGGCGCGTGCATCTGGCGGCAGCCAGCACTCTACGCTTTCGATGTTGCCGGTATTGATGTGGCGTTCGCTGAAAAAACCGATTGTGCTGGGGCCGTTGCTGGGTGTGGTACTGTCCGCCATTGGTATTCGTATGCCGGAATTGCTGCTGGCGGCGATCAAACCGTTGGGGCTGGCCGCCACCGCTGCCGCGCTGTTCCTGACCGGGGTGATCCTCTCGGCGCGTCAGCTGAAAATCAACCCGATGGTCACTACCGCGGTGTTAGCCAAGTTGTTGATTCAACCGGCGCTGGCGTGGGCTGTGGTGCTGGTTTTAGGGCTGCACGGTTCGGTCGCAATCACCGCGATTCTGATGATTGCACTGTCAGCCGGTTTTTTCGGTGTGGTTTTCGGTAACCGGTTTGGCGTGCAGTCGCCGGATGCAGAAGCAGTGCTGCTGTTAAGTTCAGTACTCTGTATCCTGTCACTGCCGCTGTTTATTACATTGACCTCAGGAATGTAAACCATGGTAACGACACGTCCGCATGATCTGTTATGGCTGGCGTCCCGAGGAGCGCTGGAGGATATCGATGTGCCCTGGGTGGACAGCCAATGGCAGCCGGCTTTGCCGGTGGTAGTGCGGCGCGACGTTGACCCGACCGGACGCATTCCGGTCGGGGTGCGCGGCCTGCGCCGTGACCAGCGCGCTGGCGGGTGGGTGAGGGCAGAATGCATTGTTCGGGTGGTGACGCCGGAAATGCTGTGCGGCCTGTCGTCGTTATTGCATTCGCCGTTTGTATCCCAGCCGCCGGTGCAGGTCGCTATTCAACTGGCGCAGCAGTGCTGGCCATGGCAATGGGGAGTAATCGGTGGTACGGGATACGCGCTGGCAACCCAAATGCCGGTGCTACATGCAGCCAGCGATCTCGACCTGCTGATTCGTGCGCCTCAGGCATTGGACCGCGACGCGCTGGCGCACTGGCAACAACTGCTGTCGTCATCGCCGTTATGCCGGGCCGATACGCAAGTAGAAACTCCCAACGGTGGTTTCGCACTGGCCGAATGGCTGCGAGACGGACAGGTGCTGTTAAAAACCGACCACGGCCCGCAGCGGGTCAGCGATCCGTGGGCAATGGAGCGGTGAGATGAAGATTCTGTTTACTTTCCCTGGACAAGGGGCGCAGCAGGCCGGGATGTTGCAGCAGTTGCCTGCCGATTCTTGCGTGTTGGATGAAGCGGCTGACGTGCTGGGAGATGAGGTTTACCAACTGGATAGTCCGCAGGCACTGCGTCATACCCGTGCGGTACAACTGTGCCTGCTGATAACGGGCGTTGCCTGGGCCAGAGCGCTAATGGCGCGCGGTCTGATGCCGGATATGGTCAGCGGCTTGTCGATTGGCGCGTTTCCGGCAGCGGTGGTCGCCGGGGTATTGCGCTTTGATGATGCGTTACGTCTGGTGGCGTTGCGCGGCGACCTGATGGAGCAGGCGTATCCGCAAGGATATGGTCTTACCGCCATCATGGGGCTGAGTCAGTCGCAAGTAGAGGCGTTGCTGATAAGCAGTGGCGCATATATCGCCAATCTAAACGCTGAACGACAAATCGTGATTGCAGGCAGTGATGAAAGTATGGCGCAGGTAGCGGAACAGGCGTTACAGCTAGGTGCCAGTCGGGTGCAGCGCTTGCAGGTTAGTGTGCCGTCGCATTGTGCGCTGTTGGATGTACCCGCCAGACAACTGGCGGCGGCAATGACCTCTGTTACACTGTCGCCTGCGCAGTGCAGCTACCTGAGCGGCAGCTCCGCCCGTGTCATCTGGCAGCCGGAACGCATCGCAGACGATCTGGCGCTCAACATGGCGCGTACGGTGCGCTGGCACGACGCTATGGTGGCGGCAGAAGAACGTGACGTCCGGCTGGCGATTGAGATGCCGCCGGGCGGCGTGCTGAGTTGTCTGGCTAAGCAGGCGTTCAACCGTGCCGAAGCGTATGCTCTGGCGCACAGCGACATTGATGTGGTGGTCCACCGCGCTGCTCAGATCAGGGCACAGGGGTAGCGGCAGCGTTCAGGCTACGGGCGTACATGCGGCCTTCTGCCACCAGTGCCAGCAGATTCGGGTCATGCTCGCGGTTGCGGGCGAACACGATGGCGATAAGCTGGCGCATCTGATAGGGCGGTGCCAGTTTCAGCAACTGTACATCGTTCTCGTATACTTTTTTCATCCGTTCGGGAATCAGGGTAAAGCCGATACCGGCCTGAACCAGACTCAGCATGGAGAAAATGTCGTCTACCCGTGTGACGATTTCCGGTTCGAACCCGGCGATGTGAAACGCTTCCTGGAAACCGGCATAGGTAGCGAACCCTTCGGATAGCGAAACAAACTGCTGGTGATGAAAGTCACGCAGGTCCGCCGGTTGATGAGTATCCAGCTTCACGCTAGCTGGCGCCGCCAGGCAGATGTCGTCTTCAAACAGCGGCAGGAATTCCAGTTGATTACGGTCGATAGTATTGTCAGACAGTGAGATGAGAATCGCGTCCAGTTGTTGGTCATCCAGCATGGCGAGCAGGCGCTGATTCGATCCCATGGTTAAATCCAGTTCCAGATCCGGGCGGCGCAGCTTGATGCCCATAATCAGCCGCGGCACGGTTTCCAGCGTCAGCGAATACAGTGTTCCGATGCGTAACCGTCCCTGACCGACACCTGCGGTTTTGCGGGTTTCCTCCAGTCCTCGTTTCATCAGCAACATCGCTTCCTGACTGTATTCCAGCAGTGTGTGAGCCGCCGGCAACGCCACCAGATTGCGTCCCTTATGGATAAACAGCGGACAGCGCACGCTTTCCTCCAGCGTATGCAACGCCCGATGTACGCTGACGCCGCTAAGCCCAAGCAGTTCAGCGGTGCGGGTGATATTACCGGTCTCCATGAATGTCTTGAAAATTTCAAGTTTGCGGAACGTGAGGTCGCCGTCTTTTAACATGTCGGACTCATTGAGTGGTTGCGCTGTGGATGGTCATTGAGGAGATGATAAGAATTGTACCTGTAATATGCAGCAAAAGGGGAGTCAGGCGCTGTTTTAGTATTATGTCTGTCAACTGACGCCTGGATTATCCTGTCCGCTACAATCATACTGGGCTGCTTGTGGCCGTTCAGATACCTCATGCCGCATACCGATTTGGCGCTGAGATACCAACTTAAACATGATTTATTTTGAGGGTGTGAGCGAAGCAGGATAAAAGTGGATGCCCGACAGGGTACTACATGATAAAAACAATGATAAAAACAGTCGGGATAGACGTAAAAAGCCATTTTAAGCGACTGTTTTAGGTACGACTTTATGCGGGAATAAATCAGGAGTGCTGTTTGGCTTATTGATTTTTTTGAAAATTGGCGGAGAGAGGGGGATTTGAACCCCCGGTAGAGTTGCCCCTACTCCGGTTTTCGAGACCGGTCCGTTCAGCCGCTCCGGCATCTCTCCGCGAAAGTGGCGCTTATGATGCCCTGTTTTGTGGCCTGTTAACAAGATCAAACCGACGCCTTTGAATTCAAGTGATGACTTAGCGAGCAACACCATGATGAAGTGGCAATGGAAATCCCTTACTCCCGATACATTTTCGGATTGGCAGCAGGCGCTGTCGATCCCACTGCTAACACCGCTGGCAGAAAATGAACGCCAGCACCTCATCACGGTGGCCAGACAATTTTTGCGCCAAAAGAACCTGGTGCCGTTGCTGGGACTGGTGCTGACCAAACTGATGGCTCAACGCATCGCACTATTGTTTTCGCTCCCGGTGTTGGAATTGGGCATTGAATGGCTGGATGGTTTTCATGACGTGCTGATTCACCCTGAACCTTTTACAGTGAATGGCGAATGGATGGATGAGTTCGGTCTTGTGCATAGCGGTCCCAGCGTTCAGTCTGGACAGAGCTGGGATCAAGGGCCTGTTGTGCTCAACTGGCTGGAAATTCAGGATTCATTTGATCTTTCGGGTTTCAATCTGGTTATCCACGAAGTGGCGCATAAACTGGATATGCGTGGTAATGACCGTCCATCCGGTGTGCCCACGATGTCGTTGCGCGATGTGGCGCGCTGGGAGCAGACCCTTCATGCGGCAATGGAAGCGCTGCGGGAGGAAATCGATCTGACAGGAGAAGACGCCGCCAGCATGGATGCCTATGCCGCAGCTGACCTTGCAGAGTGCTTTGCTGTACTGTCTGAATATTTCTTCAGCGCTCCAGACCTGCTGGCGGAGCGTTTCCCGGCGGTATACCAGAATTTTTGCGGTTTCTATCGTCAGAACCCACTGGAGCGGTTGCAGCGCTGGCAAGCGAATCAGGCTCAGGTCGATTTATCTCCTCACTGATGATGAATACTGCAGATTGTACAGAAGCCAAGCAGTCAGTACGGAATGTCGGTTTTGCCCGTTGACAGCGTAATGCCACCACAGATAAGATGCGCCCCGTTCAAACGATTCCTCTGTAGTTCAGTCGGTAGAACGGCGGACTGTTAATCCGTATGTCACTGGTTCGAGTCCAGTCAGAGGAGCCAATTTAAAGAAAGCAGACGTTCACTGACGTCTGCTTTTTTGATTTTTATCAATGGGTTATCCCCTTCTTTAGGTTCACCCTCATCCCTTCAAAACTACTCGAAGCCATCCATTTGCTGGTAAAAATACGGGTAAAGCGGGTTCGATTTCGTTTTTACCAGTAGTTGGAGGTAGCCATCATGCATATAAGCTCGATAAAACCGACGAGACTGAAAAGTCAGCCGGGATAAACGGCGTAAACTTGATATCTGATGGTACAAAAAGCGCAATCTCGGTGAACGTTATTTTGCCCGGCTGAAAGAACATCGCCATATTGTCATCCGCTCGGAAAAAATAACCAGAAACTAACTGAGTATGCTTAAATTGGGAGAGAATAATTTATTTTTAACGCAGTTGTTAAATTAAGGGACTCCTCAGGCATTATTATTTCCTGAATTTCAGCATCTAAAATGCATCGGAATTCACGGAGGATGTATTCTCTTCATTTTTCGCTGCTGAGCAGCACGATTGGCTCGTTGTTCCAGTGCTTATTAGACCGATCCCTGTCGAGATATTTGTCATTCAATAAATTTATCCATAATTTTATGTTTGATTGGTGTAACAACAATTAAAGCGAGAATCATAGTCATAAAAACACTTATGATAATAACCGAAGCGATAAGCGCTTCAAGGTAACTATTTTCTGTTAATAGAAATAAGTTAAATTCTATTTATTATCAAATAAGGTTTACTGAAATGACTGAAGAAGATATCTATCCACTGCTGGGTAAATTGGTTAATGGGCGTGTTTATGCGTATGCCGTACCCTGCTGTGATTATCATGCCCCCCATCATAAGCACTCATTTATCCTTTTCTCGCTGAGTCAGGAAAACAGTTACAACGCCTCGCAGCAGCTGGCTGGTCAGCAGGTGACTGTCAGTGTGGATTGTTATGCCCACTCGGTAGCGGCAGCCCGCACATTGCGTGAGCAGGTCAGAACTGCGCTGGCAGTATTGGCTCCGAATAAAACGGCTGAATATAACGATTTCGATGTGGAATATGAACAATTCCGTATGACGCTGGAAGTGATGCTTTCACGTTAATCGTTGAGCGATATAAATTCATTCGTATTAAATCAGCTGATTCCCTGGAGCGCAATTTATCCTGTGACGGGGAAGCTACTCTCTATTTAAATGAAGGAAAGGGTTATGTGGTATAAATCAGGTAGTTTATCGCTATTTTCTGGCAGTAAAGTGGTGCTGGGAAATAATACGCTTTGGGCGGATAAAAATAATGGTGTATCAGCAGGAGGGATGCTGCTGATATTTACCGACTGCAGTATCAGAATTTATGAAATTGCCTCCGTCGTGTCGGATACCGAACTGGTGCTGGCCAGCGAATATTGTGGCTGCACTGAAAATGGCGTGCACTACGCCATTCCGGTGTTTGGCAGCGGCGACAGCTTTGATCATGCCGCGTATGTGGCGCAGATTGCGGCGATGCTGGCCGGTTATCAGTCCCAACTGACACAGTGGAAACAGGTGCTGACCGAACATGGGCAGGTGACCCTGACGGATAGCAACGGCAAGAATGTGGTGGTGAAAACACTGCCGGATTTGACCGACGCGGTCAGCCGGATGATGGACAAGACCCTCAATGGCGCGGATATTCCGGACAAAGCGCAGTTTGTCGCCAATCTTGGGCTGAGCGATGTGGTGCATAAGTCTGATCTGGCTAATCATACCCATACTGCATCCCAGATTACCGACTTTGCCGATGCGGTACGCAAGGTACTGCTGGCGACGCTGGCAGCCGGGCAGGGCATTTCGCTGAATTATGATACAAGCAACAATCAACTGATTGTTAGTGCGACAGGCAGCAATAACGGCGGCGGAAACAGCGGAAGCAATGGTGGTCGTGGTTATACGGTGGTAACGCGTAGTGGTGCGACGGCGAATCAGGTATTTACTTTTCCGTTCAGCGCTACCGGCACGATGGATTACAGCGTTGATGCCTATGCGCTGAAGGAAGAGGCAGGGCTGACTAATCAGTCGCTCACGCTGGAATCGTTCGATGCTGTCAGTAAGAATAATTACAACCAAACTGCAGCATTGGTTTGGGATGGTACGGTAAAACCTTACACAGGTGGCCAGATTAGCCTGGCTCAGGATGGCTCGCTGTACTCCGTTGTTGTGGCGGCTGAGCCAGGGGATTTAACAATCAATGCAGTTCCCCCTTCTTTAGTACCTAAGTTGACTTCTGCTACATCTGCATCAGGTATTACTATCGCGCAGAGCAGCGCATTTAATAATGATCCAAGGTGGTATGGGTGGAAAGCATTTGATGGCGGGGTAACGGGTGAGGATACCCGTTGGTCAACACAGGGTGGTGCACCCCAGTGGTTATCTGTGGCATTTAACGATGCTAAATCTATCGATTACTATTTTATTATTTGTCGTCAGAATCTTTCTCTTGGTGGTGTACCGAGAGACTGGACTTTCCAGGGAAGTAATGATGGAAATAACTGGGTGACATTGGACAGTCAGACTGGCGTGACTTTTACCTCTAATGAGAAAAAGATATTTAGCATCAATAAAGCAACCTATAAATATTTCCGTATTTATATTTCAGCCGTAAATACCGGTGATCTCGTCACTATTACTGAGTTTGGATTACTGCAACGTGAACAGAAAGTTCTATTACGTTCAGGCAATAATTATTACACCAGCGTAAATGGCGTTCTGAGTCCGGTCAATGCACCATTACAGCCTGGTGACATTGCATCTTCAGGGTTTATCAGCTCAGGTAAAATTAGCGCCTCTTCACTAACAGATAAATTACCGTTGAGCGTCGTCGCTGAAGGTGGTGGTGAGGTGGCTGTGTCGTTTGCTCCGGGGGCACAGATTATTCTGCAAAAATCGCTGACCAGTGCTAGATCCTGGCAGGCGATTAACTCAGGACAATTGTCAGCAACGCTGTCCGGCAAGGGCGCGGTATCTGTAGCGGTATCGCGTGATCTGAATGACTGGGTGGTCTGGAATGGAAGTTCCTGGGTGTCTATGGGGGCATTATCAGCAGATGCAACTGGGGCAAATAAGCTGATAGCGAGTGGTATGACGGTATCGTCCTTGAGCCAAATCACCGCGGCGCAATGGGCTTTGTTGTTTCCTAATACCAATGGTGCGCCGGATAACCTGGCGTTCGCATTGGCGCTGAATGTACCTGATTCATCAGTCGATAGTGCCGTGGTCGATGCTCTGACTCTTAATGTAAATAACGGCTCCGCCTGGAAAAAACAAACCGAAGCTGAAGTGGAGATTCGCTGGTATCCCGATAAAGTAACGTTTAAGACGGTGGCGGCAGGTAACTACAAACTGGCCTATCAGCAACCGTAATATTTGAATAATAGTCCTAACCATATGGGCGGGCTGATATTTTCAGCCCGCTTTTTACAAATAAACTGGTCTGCATTCCAGATGGATTGTGGTCTTTATCTTTTTGGTTGATGGCACAACAAACCAGACGAGAGTAATAGCTATAAGAACGCTTATGATAATAACCGAAGCGATAAGCGCTTGAAGGGGTCTGTTTTTTGTTAATTAAGAGATGGAACCAATTTTATTTATTATCAAAAAGGCGGAAAGAAATGACTGAAGAAGATATCTATCCACTGCTGGGTAAATTGGTTAATGGGCGTGTTTATGCGTATGCCGTACCCTGCTGTGATTATCATGCCCCCCATCATAAGCACTCATTTATCCTTTTCTCGCTGAGTCAGGAAAACAATTACAACGCCTCGCAGCAGCTGGCTGGTCAGCAGGTGACTGTCAGTGTGGATTGTTATGCCCACTCGGTAGCGGCAGCCCGCGCATTGCGTGAGCAGGTCAAAACTGCGCTGGCAGTATTGGCTCCGAATAAAACGGCTGAATATAACGATTTCGATGTGGAATATGAACAATTCCGTATGACGCTGGAAGTGATGCTTTCACGTTAATCGTTGAGCGATATAAATTCATTCGTATTAAATCAGCTGATTCCCTGGAGCGCAATTTATCTTGTGACGGGGATGCTACTCTCTATTTAAATGAAGGAAAGGGTTATGTGGTATAAATCAGGTAGTTTATCGCTATTTTCTGGCAGTAAAGTGGTGCTGGGAAATAATACGCTTTGGGCGGATAAAAATAATGGTGTATCAGCAGGAGGGATGCTGCTGATATTTACCGACTGCAGTATCAGAATTTATGAAATTGCCTCCGTCGTGTCGGATACCGAACTGGTGCTGGCCAGCGAATATTGTGGCTGCACTGAAAATGGCGTGCACTACGCCATTCCAGTGTTTGGCAGCGGCGACAGCTTTGATCATGCCGCGTATGTGGCGCAGATTGCGGCGATGCTGGCCGGTTATCAGTCCCAACTGACGCAGTGGAAACAGGTGCTGACCGAGCATGGACAGGTGACCCTGACGGATAGCAACGGCAAGAATGTGGTGGTGAAAACGCTGCCGGATTTGACCGACGCGGTCAGCCGGATGATGGACAAGACCCTCAATGGCGCGGATATTCCGGACAAAGCGCAGTTTGTCGCCAATCTAGGGCTGAGCGATGTGGTGCATAAGTCTGATCTGGCTAATCATACCCATACTGCATCCCAGATTACCGACTTTGCCGATGCGGTACGCAAGGTACTGCTGGCGACGCTGGCAGCCGGGCAGGGCGTTTCGCTGAATTATGATACAAGCAACAATCAACTGATTGTTAGTGCGACAGGCAGCAATAACGGCGGCGGAAACAGCGGAAGCAATGGTAGTCGTGGTTATACGGTGGTAACGCGTAGTGGTGCGACGGCGAATCAGGTATTTACCTTCCCGTTTAGCGCTACCGGCACGATGGATTACAGCGTTGATGCCTATGCGCTGAAGGAGGAAGTGGAGTTAACATCACAGACGGTGGTTATTGATACATTTTCAAGCACAAGTGCCGCTAACTATGCTCAGACAAACAACGTGTTATTTGATGGGCAACTGAAGCCGTACACTGGTGAAGCCTATTCAGTAGCTTCCGACGGTTCTTTTTATTCTTCAATAATAAAAGCTGACGGCATGTCATTATCCGTGTCGAGCTACTCAAATGCCACAGTAGTGCCGGCAATGACGTCAGCAAACACACCCACGGGATATGCTGCCTCTGCGTCTTCAACATACAACGCGTCATTTGCCGCCTATTACGCTTTTGACGGGAGTGCATCAGGTAATGGCTGGATCAGCTCTAGTGCGCCTACTTCTGCTGCGCCGCAGTGGTTAGAGATTGAATTGCCGTCTCAAACGGAGATCACGGGTTACATAATAACGAACCCAAACTTATTGATTGGCGGTCTTGCCAGTCCGAAATCCTGGTCGCTGCAGGGTAGTAACGACGGCAGTGTTTGGACAACCATTCATTCTGTCAGCAACAGCACGAATAACACAGCTGACATCGATCAAGAGTTCCCTTTATCAATTGCTGCGAATTATTCAAAGTATCGCTTATATATCACTGATAGAAATTCTTCCTATCCATTTGTTAGTGTCAAAAAACTGAAACTGGTTGTTGGTGATAAGTGCCTGATTTCTGATTCCTTCGGGAATTTCTATACAGCATCATCAGGTGTGCTAACAAAAGTAAACACGCCATCCTCTACGTCAGATTTTTCTACATCAGGCTTCGTTTACTCTGGCGTTATTAGTAGTTCCGCGCTGTCAGATAAGTTACCAATCAAGGTTTGGCTCGCGTCAAACCCGACAAAAAATTACGTTAGAACATCCTACGGGCCAGACTCTCAGATTATCATACCAAAATCGCTGACCAGTATTAGGTCCTGGCAGGTGATCAACTCAGCACAACTGTCAACAACGCTGTCCGGCAAGGGAGCGGTATCTGTAGCGGTATCGCGTGACCTGAATGACTGGGTGGTCTGGAATGGAAGTTCCTGGGTGTCTATGGGGGCATTATCAGCAGATGCAACTGGGGCAAATAAGCTGATAGCGAGTGGTATGACGGTATCGTCCTTGAGCCAAATCACCGCGGCGCAATGGGCTTTGTTGTTTCCTAATACCAATGGTTTGCCGGATAATCTGGCGTTTGCATTGGCGTTGAATGTACCTGATCCATCAGTCGATAGTGCCGTGGTCGATGTTCTAACGCTGAATGTGAATAACAGCTCCGCCTGGAAAAAACAAACCGAAGCCGAAGTGGAGATCCGCTGGTATCCCGATAAGGTGACGTTTAAGACTGTGGCGGCGGGTAACTACAAGCTGGCCTATCAACAACCGTAAAATTTGAGTGGTATTCATGGCTATACGGGCGGGCTGATATTTTCAGTCCGCTTTTTTCATACGTATTAACGCATATTCGCCACAAAATCTTACCTGTTGTTATCAGAAACTGACATTCAACCGATTATGCTGGCATATCGACTCGATTACTGACCGCAATGGAGGTTGCCGATGGGGTTCTGGCGTATTCTGTTTACCATTATTCTGCCGCCGCTCGGCGTGTTGTTGGGTAAAGGTTTTGGTTGGGCGTTTCTGTTGAATGTGTTGCTGACCTTGCTGGGGTATGTGCCTGGCCTGATCCATGCATTTTGGATTCAAACTCGCCCAGACAGCTGTAGCGAATAACGCATGGAGAGAAAAATGCCCGGTAAGTCCGGGCATGTGAAGGACAGAAGGATGACGTGATTAACCGTGCAGGCGGCGAGCGATTTCAGCAACGCGCGCACCGTACAGTTTGGCGGTTTCCAGGTCGCCTGCCGGGATGGCATCAGCGCCTGCGTCGGATGGCGATTGAATCAGCGCACCCGCTGAACCACCGAGGTTGTTGGCGTCATTGCGGGTGGAAGCCAGAGCGTTAGCTGGCGCTTGCCCCAGGCTGACCCAGATGCCGCCGTGCTGTGCAGCCAGCGTCTGCAGATAAATCAGTGTCACTTGTTTGTCGCCGTTCAGGCTAGCGCTGTTGACGAAACCGCCAAATACTTTGTCCTGCCAACCACGGGTGAACCAGATTTTGGAACTGGCATCAGCGAATTTTTTGAACTGCCACGGAACATTACCCATGTAGGTCGGTGCGCCGAAGATGATACCGTCTGCCGCGTTCAGTGTTTCCCAATCAGCATCGGTGATATCGCCGTTGTTGTCGATGGCGATCAGACTTGCCTGTGCGCTTTCTGCGACCAGTTCAGCAATCAGTTTGGTGTGACCATAGCCAGAATAATAAACAACCGCAATCTTGCTCATAGTATTTCCTCGTGGATGGGACAGATAAAAAGAACGTAAAGCGCTAAGCCATGTTCAGATACGTCGGCATATTATCGTGTTATATATTTATAAACAATTAATTACCTGAAAGTACCTAGGTTACCTGATGGTAACCAGATGGCGGTAATCTGAGCGGTGAGGATTATAAAATATGCTCAAGGTTACGTGATTTTTCATAAAAATGAAAAACTCATCCCTGTGGAAAATAATGGAATATATGTCATGGCGTTATTTTTATTCGACGGAATGAAAATTTAATAATAGCAAGGCAACCAAAATACGCTATGAAAAAATAATAGTGCATCACTGTTGCCTTAATTCATAAAAAATGGAACGACTACTCATTAGAATAACGGGACTGGACGACCTTCATCATTAACTGCGACAAAATTGAACTGACCGGTAATAACGTTAGTTCGGCCTTCGGCGTACATCTGCTCCAGATATACAGATACATCTACCGTCAGGCTGGTGCGACCGACCCGGCTGACCTGTCCGACCAACTCAACAATAGTACCCGACGGAATCGGGGTGGTGAAATTGATCTTTTCGGTGGAGACGGTGACCAGTGGTTTATGGCAAAAGCGGGTAGCGGTAATAAAAGAAATTTCATCCATCCATGCCAGCGCAGTGCCGCCAAACAAGGTTGAATGGTGATTGATCGTAGTGGGAAAAACCACCTTGGCAACCTTGGTGATGGAATGTTGAATACGTTCTTCAATGGTTAATGATTGCGTCATGATACGGTGACCTTATGAATTAACTGGAACACTGTTATTTTACATCAATTCCCGCACGGCAGGTCTGGCCATTATTTCGATTAAGACGTTTTAACGGCCAGCCTGAACTGAAATTATCCGGCTATTGCTGGGAGTTATGCAGACTTTTAATTTCAGAGGGATTTATGCGATGCGTAACGCCACTATATCATCTGCCTATCTGCCGGTACGGCGTCAGGTTGCCTGCCCGCAGGTGTCGCAGTCCGGATTTTTCGGCAACCGCATCTCCCGAAATTGCATCGTCATCGCGTCAAACAGCAGCAATTTACCGGCAAGCGGCTGACCGTAGTGGGTCAGCAATTTGATGGTTTCCAACGCCTGCAATGAACCGATCACACCGACCAGCGGTGCCATAACGCCCGCTTCAACGCAGGTTAGCGCATTGTCGCCAAACAGGCGGCTGAGGCAGCGGTAGCAAGGCTCTTCCA
Source organism: Dickeya poaceiphila (assembly GCF_007858975.2). Taxonomy (GTDB): domain Bacteria; phylum Pseudomonadota; class Gammaproteobacteria; order Enterobacterales; family Enterobacteriaceae; genus Dickeya; species Dickeya poaceiphila. The sequence goes on along the minus strand of NZ_CP042220.2, from coordinate 2,562,513 downwards.
ACTGATAGGTGAAGACGCTGATTTGCCCCTCCATCCGGATCGCCGCACCGGATACCAACGGCGTTTTCTGCAGAAAACAGAGGCGGTTGAGGCGATCACGAATGGAAACGTTGTCGGTGCAATCCACTACGACATCATGTTGCGCCACTAACGCTAATAGCGCGTCATCTTCCAGATTATCCTGAATCGGTGTGATGTGAATATGTGGGTTAATGCCCTGTAAGGTCAGATGGGCAGATTCCACCTTCGGCATACCAATGCGATCATCGCGGTGCAGCACTTGTCGTTGCAGGTTGGACAATGAAACGGTATCAAAATCCAGCAGCGTTAGGTGGCCAACGCCTGCAGACGCCAGATATTGCGCGGCGGCACAGCCCAGGCCGCCCAACCCGACAATCAGTACCTGTGCGGCTTTCAGTCGCTCCTGCGCATCAAAATCAAACCCGCGCAGGACAATTTGGCGATTGTAGCGTAGGGTTTCTTCATCGGTGAGTTCAGGCAACATCAGTAGTGGCTCTGCAACAGTGTGTTAAAGGGTTCGACCTCTACCCATTCGCCTGCTTCCACGCGGCCACGTTCCGCTTCCAGTACGATGAAGCAGTTGCCCTGGCTGAATGAGCTGAATACATGAGAACCCTGATGTCCGGTGGTACGAACTTCCAGGTCACCCAGCGCGTTTCGGCTCAGAATACCGCGCTGAAAGTCCAGTCGACCAGGGGATTTTTTCAGTGGTGTTGCCGCCTTAACCCGAAAACGCGTGGGTAGTGACCAGCCGCTATGGCCGGATAACTGTGCCAACAGTGGCTGCACTAACTGATAAAACGTGACGGCGGCGGATACCGGGTTGCCCGGCAACCCGCAGAACCAGGCGTGACTCAGTTTCCCGAATGCAAACGGCTTACCGGGTTTGATAGCCAGTTTCCAGAAACGGATATCACCCAGCGCTTCCAACATCTGTTTGGTGTAATCGGCTTCACCTACCGATACGCCGCCGCTGCTGATCACCACGTCGGCAGCCTGATCCGCCTCCTGAAAGACCTGACGCAGCGCCGCCGGGTCATCACGCACTATGCCAAGGTCGATCACGTCATGGCCCAACTGTTCCAGCATCAGGCGTACGGCAAAGCGGTTGGTATCATAAATCTGCCCTTCCTGTAACGGCTCGCCGACTGGCTGTAATTCGTCGCCGGTGGAGAACAGCGCTACCCGCAGACGGCGTACCACTTGTATCGTAGCGATGCCGAGTGATGCCAGCAGCGGCAATTCGGCGGCACCCAGTCGTATCCCTGCTGGCAGTATTTGCGCTTGTTGGTGGATGTCCTCACCGGTGCGGCGGATGTTCTGGCCTGGCTTAACCGCATGAGTGAAACGAACCCTGCCGTCGGCATTGGTTTGTGTTTCCTCTTGCATGACAACCGCATCGGCTCCCGCTGGAATCGGCGCACCGGTCATGATGCGGATGCAACTGCCAGCAGGCCAGTCGGCATCAAACGGAGCGCCGGCAAAGGCTTTGCCGGCCACCGGCAGCGGCTGACCACTAAGTTCATGGCACCGTACGGCGTAGCCATCCATCGCAGAGTTGTCGAATGGAGGAACATCGATAGGGGACGTCACTGCCGTAGCCGTGATACGACCCGCAGCCTGATAGATAGAAACAGTTTCTATGGCGGTGAGTGCAGAAACCTGCGTCAGCATGGCGTGCCGTGCTTGTTCCAGAGAGAGTAAACCCGAAGTATCCATGACAGCTCCACAGCGCTGCCTGCCGCATCATGGGGCTGGCAGAACAGGCATGATATTGATGTATCTATAGTTGCCATTATGGCAGAAATCGCCGGGTGGGAGAATGACGTGAGTCAGCGCCAGGGGAGATAAAAAACGCGGCCAAAGCCGCGTCTTGGATGCTGATCGCCCTGCAATTAGCGCGATTCAGAACGCACTATCAGAATGATGTGCGCTTGTAGGTACGGTACTGCGGTTGCCAGAAGTTGTGGGCAATCGCTTTCACCAGGGCCTCTTCTGAGGTCACTTCCGCGACGCCCTGCAACTGAGCCGCTTTAGCCACTTCCAGCGCGATGCGCTTGGAAACGTCCTGAATGGTGCTCACTTCCGGCAGCAGCGCCCCTTCGCCCTGATTGGCCAACGGAGAACAGTCAGCCAGCGCACGGCTGGATGCCATCAACATGCTGTCAGTGATACGTTTCGCGCCACAGGCCAGCACACCCAAACCGATGCCTGGGAAAATGTAGGAGTTGTTGCACTGTGCAATCGGGTAGGTTTTGTCTTTGTACTGTACCGGAGCGAATGGGCTGCCGGTTGCCACCAGCGCAGCGCCATCAGTCCAACGAATGATATCTTCCGGGCGGGCTTCTACACGAGAAGTTGGGTTGGACAGCGGCATCACGATAGGACGGGCACAGTGGCTGTGCATTTCACGAATGATCTCTTCTGTGAACAGACCCGGCTGGCCAGATACGCCGATCAGGATGGTCGGTTTGGCATTACGCATCACATCCATCAGCGAGATAGCGTCGCTGGCGGTATCCCACCTGGCGAGTTTGTCGCTTTTCTGCACCAGTTTGCTCTGGAAGTCGAGCAGATTCGGCAGTTTGTCGGTCAACAGACCAAAACGGTCCACCATGAATACACGGGCGCGAGCTTCTTCATCGCTCAGACCTTCGGACTTCATCTGGGCAATGATCTGCTCGGCGATGCCACAACCGGCGGAACCGGCGCCAAGGAACGCTACGGTCTGGTCACGCAACTGGCTGCCAGCCGCACGGCTGGCGGCGATCAGGCTGCCCAGCGCTACGGCGGCGGTGCCCTGAATGTCATCATTGAAGCTGCAGATTTCATCGCGGTAGCGGTTCAGCAGCGGCATGGCGTTATTCTGAGCGAAATCTTCAAACTGTAGCAGTACGTTCGGCCAGCGGCGTTTCACCGCCTGAATGAATTCGTTGACGAACTCATAGTATTCATCGCCGCTAATACGTGGGTGACGCCAGCCCATATACAGCGGATCGTTGAGCAACTGAGCGTTGTTGGTGCCGACATCCAGCACGACTGGCAGGGTGTACGCCGGGCTGATGCCGCCGCAGGCGGTGTACAGAGACAGCTTACCGATAGGAATCCCCATACCGCCGATACCCTGGTCACCCAGACCGAGAATACGCTCGCCGTCTGTCACCACGATAACTTTTACATTTTGTTTAGTGGCGTTTTGCAGCATATCGTCGATATGCTCACGGTTGGGGTAGGAGATAAACAAGCCGCGGGCACGGCGGTAAATATCGGAGAAGTGTTCACAGGCAGCACCTACCGTCGGCGTATAAATGATTGGCATCATTTCGCTCAGGTGGTTGTCCAGCAGGCGATAAAACAGGGTTTCGTTGGTGTCCTGAATATTACGCAGGTACACATGTTTTTCTATGTCGTTCTTGAATGCCTGATACTGCCGCCAGGCACGTTCTGCCTGTTCTTCAATGGTTTCCACCGCTTCGGGTAGCAGGCCGTGCAGGTTGAACTGACCACGTTCTTCCTCGGTAAAGGCGCTGCCTTTGTTCAGCAGGGGAAATTCGAGCAGGATAGGACCGGCATAAGGGATATAGAGAGGGCGTTTACTTTCGTATTCCAATTCCATGACTTTCGACTCTTTGGGTAGCGGAGATAGGTTCGTAGAACCAGCGAGAAGCGATAGATTGCATTGATCTTAAAGTAACCAGAAAATATGTACAGGGATTGTTAGTTAAAATAATTACAGATGGCTTGCATATAAAAAATATGCGGAGGAAATCACATATTACCGCTTATTCAGCGAAAAAAAACGGTAATTTTCTGTCCTTTTTATTCACGTGGCGTGAATTGTCGGTCACGGTATTGGGCACGCCGCCATGCTAATGGCGGCGCAGGTCAGACGCTAGTGCGCCAGTTCGCGCTGTAAGTCGGCACAGCCAAGGGAAGCCAACAACGGCTGAGTCTGACTCCATTGACTCAGCGTCGCGTGGCTGGATTCCACCAGAACAGCGCGCTGAATGTCGGCGAATCTCTCGCCAGCCAGATTGACCAGATTTAACGCTGCCTGCATGGGCGGTAAACTGGGGTTAAATGCGGCGTTTTCCGCATAACGCCCGGTGTAGCGGCGACCTTGCCGGGTTTCCAGCGCGATGCCGCTGAACGCCTTGCTATAGGGGGCGTGGCTGCGGTTTGCCGCTGCCAGCGCCAGTTGCAGCAGCGTGTCGTCTGTCGTCAGCGTTAATCCGTTATCCATGTTATCCATTAGCAGAGTGTTGATCGCCAGATCGCGCGGGCCAAACGCGTCCGGCAGGTAGTGGCCGAGCAGAGCGGGTGAGCGCCCCGGCAGGCAGATACGCAGTTCAGCCGCGCTATTGAGTTCGTTCATGAATTGACGACAGTGACCACAGGGCGTGTAGTTTACCGTCACCGCTCGCAGCGCAGGTTCGTCACGCAGCCAGGCATGACAGATTGCGCTTTGCTCGGCGTGGACAGTCTGTTGCAGCGGCAGGCCGTCAAACTCCATATTTGCGCCCCAGTAAAAGGCACCGCTAGTGCCTTGTGCTATCGCGCCAACGTGAAAACCAGACACCGGCGTGAGTGCACAAGCGGCAGCCAGCGGCAGCAAGGCAAAAGCCAATGCATCGGCGTCGAGCCGGCACTGGGCACAAATCTGGCTTACTTCGTCAGCGGTTAACATGGCGGCGAAATCGTCACGCACCAGTATTGGCGCCAGTGCGGTTTGCAGCGCTGAGGGCAGTTGCGTGAATGCGTCATGAAAGCGTGCTTGCATAGTGGTCTCTCTTTCCTGGTTCAAAGCGTGTTAACTCAAGTCTGCTTGGGCACACAACGATCATTTGTGATTATTATCACGTTCAAAATGAAATAAATGAAAAAGAAATCACAAATGCGAGATGTATCTCAAGTTTATCCGCACAAGCCTTGCTGGTATTACGGTAGCGGTTATACGCCGCCGTCCAGTCATGTCGTTTCATCATTTCTCTGTTGAATGATCGCATCTATTTTTTGTGCGAGTCTTTTTGCCTGCTCAACCACCTCCGCTGCGCTCAGTCCACATTGATGACTGAGTGTTTTCCAGTCATAAGCCCTGGATTTTCGTCCTGCGGGAAAGTATTGATAGATCAAGTCGGTGAATGCGGAATGCGAAGAGGAGGTAGCTTCGTTCAAATAGGCTTCTGCATAGAATACTCGCAGGCCGAAGCGATGACTGACGTGTTCGCTTTTTTCTCTGAAAATATTCACGTAGAGAGGCCAGTACGTTTCCGCGCTGATTGCCAGCATGGTGTCGGTGACAAAATTGAACCAGGTACGGCTGATTTGCAGATTGTTCGACCCGTCATCCCTCTGCAAATCTGGTAGGGCTTTCTTCATGTTAACCAGTACGCCAGCGATTCCGCGGGATTGGATCAACTTGTCGCAGAGCGGGCGATGTTGTTGCAGAAAGAGCAGCATTTCGGCATTTATGCCGGTAAAGTTGCTTGCTCGCCATTGGACAGGCGAGCAATTTCTCTGTTGGTAAAAGTATTCCACCAGCGGCGCATAGCGGATTGCCAGCGTAGCGGAAAGCTCGGAGATTTTTTGCTCGACCGGACTCTGCCAATCGGTCTGTTTCTGGCAGTACGATAACAGCAGTTGCACTGAGGCATGATGGTTTTCAGATTGCAGGCGGGCACGATACGCTGCCTTATTCAGCCACTGGTAATTCATAAATGCCCAGCGATTGGCTTGGCTGACAACGGCGTTTTCGGCTGACGGATTAAACCATTTGTCTATGGCGACGAACAGAAATTTATAGCCTTGAAAGCAGCCGTTGCGCGCCAGCGCGTTTTTCACCGCAGCCTGATAGTCATCAAGCTGGGTGACGTCTGGGGTTGAGCCAGCTTTATTTTCTATCGTGACAATAAATTTATTTTGCGGGTCGATCAAAAACAGATCAAGACGGCGGCGACTCTCGTGAACATCGACAATGCTGAACTCCCGACAGACAAAGAGCGAACCAAAACTGGTCTGATGAATTAAACCGGGGGTCCAGGTGTGGAAGAATTTTTTATTATCGTATTTATGTTCTGTGCTGGCGTAATAGGCAGCGGTCAGAAAATCTTTAATTATCGCATCTCGCTGGCCGTGGCCTTCATTCGGATTCAGGCACCACGCCAACATATGAGAGTGCTGATTTTCCTTTAACGTAATGACATCAAGGATGTCGTCTGATGTCTTGAGCAGCTCCTGTAACTTGATGAAATGTTTATCTTCAAGAAAGGTATAAAATGCATGTTCGTCCATGTGGCAGTCTTAATGTTTTCTTATCATGTGTAGGGAAGCAGGCCGAGCGGCATTTCGAGGCGCCAGCCTGCTATCTGGATGACATCAGGGTATCTGACGACTATGCACCCATCAGACGCACGATCACCGGAAACAGAAACGGCGCGATCAACGACGTGATGATGCCGCAGATAACCAGTGCCAGCGAACTGAAGGCACCTTCCTGAAAATCGACTTCCGCACAGCGGGCGGTGCCCAGTGCGTGAGAGGCCGTGCCCATTGCCAACCCGCGGGCGGATTTGGCATGGATTTTCAGCCGGTTGAACAGGGCGTGGCCCAGCACTGCGCCGATAATACCAACAAAAATTACACACATGGCGCTGATAGCAGGAATACCGCCGATGGCGCTGGCGACCGCCATGGCGATTGGCGTGGTCACCGATTTTGGCAGCACCGACGCGGCGATTTCACGTGAAGCGCCCAGCCACAGGGCGATGACGGTGCCGGAAATGATGGCGGTGAGGCTACCAATAAAGCAGACGCTGATGATGGATTTCCAGCGTGCGCGAATTTGATGCATCTGCTCGTACAGCGGAAATGCCAGCGCCACCACCGCCGGTTGCAGCAGGCTGTTAAGGATAGAACTGCCGCTGAAATAATGGTCGTAGGGAATATCCAGCACCAGCAGCAGCGGGATGATCACCAGCATTGATACCAGCAATGGGTTCAGCAACGGCATTTTTAGCGTCATCGCCACGTTGCGGGCGCCAAAGAACACTACCAGCGTTAGCGGTAGCGACCACCACAGATAACTCAGCATCATTTCTCTTCCTTCGTGTCTGCGCTGTTTTGGCGGAGCAACTGTTGGTCACGGTGCATTATCTGGGTGGTGTAACCGACGACGATCATTACCACAAAGGTACTGATAAGACAGGAAACGACAATCGGGCCAAACTGGTCACGCAGTATCCCAAAATAGTTCATCACCCCGACACCAATAGGCACGAACAGCAGCGCCATATGGCGAATCAGCAAACGGCAACCGGGCTTGACCCAGCTTGAAGGCAGAATCTGCGACGCTAATAAGGCGAACAGGATTAGCATACCGAGAATGCTGCCGGGAATGGTGATGGGAAGTAACGCGGATATCGCATTGCCGGCAAACAGACACAGATAAATCAATGCGAAAGCGCGTAAATACTGCCAGCACAGTGTGATGGTATTGCGCATAGGAGGAATATCCTGATTAATCGTGCAGTGATGATAACGCTAATATTGTCAGTGTGCTATGAATCACAAAAATGAGGTCGTGGACGCGCTTTTCTGTTGTCTTGTTGCCGTGAGGTTGTCGCCCCGGTTCCATCGGGGCGACGGCGGGTCAGTGAGGCAGGCCGTAACCGAATGGGAACAGTGGTTTATTGCTGTCATACGGCAGGTCAGGCTGCTGTTTTAGCACCGACTGCATGGACGACGGCAGTTCGAAGGGCAGTTTCGCGGTGTAAGCCGCGCCTGAAACCAGCCGGTTCAGTAATACACTATCGCTGACGCCAAAGTTGGCGATCAATGCACTGGTTTTGCCCACGATATTCGACAGGATGGCTGGACGTTCCATATAGACAGTGACCAGCGTTGGCACCCGTGCGCTGGCGCGTACAATGGCCTGATAGTCTGTGTTGTCGTTACTAAACGCCAGCGACCCTTCATGATGACGGCTGCCAAAGAAAAAGTTTTTGTGCGGCTGCTCGTACGGCGTGTGAGTACGAACCAGCGCGACATCTGCCTGCTCTGGCGTATCCACAACGATAAATCCTGCTGCCTGCGCGGCTTTCGCATCGATACCATGCAACCAGACTCGGCTATTTTTACGTAGCGGCAACAGATTGTTGTTTTGCAACAACACCAGTGCTCGCGCCTGAGTGTCGTCCGCCAGCTGTTGCCAGTCCGCTTTGCCGACAATGTTATTGGCCTGTTCAGCATTCACGTAGGGGCGTTCGAATAGACCAGTCTGGAACTTTTGTTTCAGAATACGGTTAACCGAGGTATCCAGGCGGGTTTCGCTTAGCTTGCCGTCCTGTACGGCTTGCACCAGTAAGGCCGAGTCGGTTACGCCGCCGAACTGATCAACCCCGGCATTAACGGCTTTGATAAAGCGCTCGGCGGGCGTCAGATTCTCCACGCCCCAGGGCATACCCCGCGGTACCGGCTTGTCACCTGGTTTGACGCCGGTAAGGCAGTCGCCTTTGCAGTCGTTGGTGATAAGCCAATCGCTTAAGATCACACCGTCAAAGCCATACTGGCCGCGTAGCAGGTCGGTGAGCAGGAAACGGTTGAATCCGGCACCGACTTGTTCGATAGGCTTGCCGTGCCAGCGGGCGTTACGCAGAATGGAATAGGTGGGCATGATGCCGGCAGCATGGGCTTCAAGCGCGCCGGTAAACGGGTCGATATGCCATTGCAGATTATTTTGACGGAACCGGGCGTACTTGCCGTAGACATTGTGGCTGTCCCAGCCGTCCTGCGCAGCACCATAGCCGACCCAGTGTTTGACTACTGAGATCACGCTCTGACCGTTGAGGCCGTTTTTGCCGTTCTGCATACCGGTGACATAACCGCGAACCATTTTTTTGGTCAAGTCCGGGTCTTCGCCGAAAGTACCGTCGATACGCGGCCAGCGTGGTTCGGTAGACAAATCAGCCTGTGGCGACAGCGCTTCGGTAATACCGACGGCACGATATTCCTGACGTACGATATCGGCAAAGCGTCGCACCAGCTCCTCATCACCAATGGCGGCCAGACCAAGAGTTTCCGGCCATTTGCTGAATTTGCCGACCGACACGCTGACGCCGACCAGCGACTGGAATGAGCTGCGCGGATCGGTACTGATGGTGGCGGGGATACCCAGTCGGGTGCTTTCCGCCAGTTGCTGCAATTTATTGTTTTCTTCTGCCATCTGGGCCGGGTTTTCGCCGGAAAGTCGGGTAATAAAGCTGTTGACGTAGTGTTCGGCAATCATGGTTTTTGCCGCTTTCAGGTCATACTGCGTACCCGCGCCGGTGACGCTGCCCGCCGTCGGTGCGGAACCGTGCATCATCACCCCGGCTTTTTCGGCCAGCGTCATGCGTGAAACCAGGTCTGCTGCCCGTTGTGCTGGAGGCAGTCGCCAGTCTTCGTACGGATTGAGTTTACCGTCGCGGTTCAGGTCCTTAAATGTCAGCCCATCGACGGTAATCAGTGGTACGTCGCGGGTATCGAGCACCGCTTGTTGTACTGCGTTGGCCAGAGGGGAAAACAGCAAGGGTAGCGCAATAATCAGCGCTTTTGGTCGTATCGCACTTTTTGCCATGTGTAGATTTCTCGTTATTTTGGGTAGCACGGTGGTTGTAGACAACAGCAAAAATGCCTCACAACGTATGAGAGAGGCTTACGCTGTCGTCCTGCCAGAGAGGTTGTTCGAATACGATTATTCGAATCAACACTAGTGCAGCTTTAAGGCGGTCTTCAAGTCGGCAGGGGTAAATTCTGAATAGACTTCAAAGAAATAGTGCGTTAACGCGAACTGCCACCCTATCCAGGTGGCAGCGTTTATCAGCATGAAGATGAGCGTATATCGTGTTGGGTTTTAGCGAGTAAACTACATGAGGCTAAGCAGGCTGGCAGTCAACTGATTGTGTAATAGCATTACCAGTAGAATCAGACTGGTTGACCCCATTTGGGTTAATACCGCCCGATGTAGACGGGCGGTGTGCAGGAACCAACCAGGTTCTCCGGGAGCAGTGGTGTCCAGCGCAGTAGTGGCCGGGTCACGCCATTTCTTTTCCGCGATAGAGTCAATAATAAACAGTGCAACGCTCAGGACAAACCACAACTGGAATAAGCGGTGCCAGTCTTCCATCCATAACATGACAGCGCCACTGATCATCAGCAGCCAGCCGGCGATATTGTAAAATCTGTCGGTGATCGTTAATCCGCTCAGTAGCAACTGCTTTTCCGGGTTCTGCTGACAGGATTGCAACCGCCATGAAAGCCAGGGTGCAAACAGTAACGGGCCGGTTGCGGCTACTGAAGCCAGGGCATGAACCAATTTCATCAGATTATATTCCAGCATCGTGATTTCCTTTGTCATCGTGAATCGTGGAGTGCCTAAGGTAACGCAACACGATTCAGTCAAGAATGCTCGAAAACGTCATGCTGTCGAATAGAAGTGACAATTCATGCCAATCCGTATGTCACCTGTTGATGTTCTGATTGTGCAGAACATCAGCGGGGGTTGAGCCTTGTAAACTGGGTATGGTTTTTGTCTGGATTAGATGGCCGGCAGGCTTTGGGTGTTGAGATTTTTGCGTGCGTGGCTGGGGCTGCTGCCCGTCATACGACGAAACCAGTGCCCAAAGGAGTCGCTGGATGAAAAACCCAGTTGAATGGCGAGTTCATCGTTGGATTTATTGTCTGCCAGACCACGCCAGGCTTCTGATAACAACAGGCGATTATGCCATTCGGTGAAGCGTAAACCGGTATGCCGTACAAATAGTCTGGCGAGTGTGCGTTCGGTTGCTCCCACCAGTTTTCCCCATTCAGCGAGACTGCGACGTAACGCCGGCGTGGCGATGAGGCTATCGGTGATCTTTTTCAAACGGTGATCGCCAGGTAAAGGAAGGGAGAGATTACTGGCTGGCATTTCATCAATTTCTTCGAATAACAACTGCAGGATGCGATTGCGCCGCTCGTCGCTAAGCGGTATGCGAGGAAAAGCCAGACGTTCGCATAACCCGATGATAAGCGTAGAGGCATCCAACAGTTTAATGTCACTGGATGAACAGTGACACAGAGATGGCGTAACATACAGCACGGTTAAATCAACCCGATGCAAGCCATGTCCCCAATGCGTGGTATGTGGCGGAATCCACACCGCCATACCGGGTTTAATAAGCCAGTTGCGAAATGCGCTATGGCCGTACAGCATTCCCTGCCGCACCAGAACAAACTGTCCCTGAGCGTGCTGGTGCGGCACATTTTCAGACATGGAAACCGAATCAAGGATACGCTCTGTAAATACTGCACCATGTTGATGGCTCAATTCGTCCATTATTATTCCGTTGTCTTCATACGTCCCTTTCAGGATTTTTGATAGAGAGTGGGGATAAGGAAACAAAAAATTACACCTATCAGCATACTCCCCCCCAATAACGCGAAACAAGTCTGAAATGTATTTCCTGATTGGACATGCTGTTGCAACGTGGCCAGCAGATTCACACCAACCGCTGCGCCAATGTTGCGCAAAAATTGAATAGTGGAGGTCCAGGCGCCAAGGCGTTCAGGCGGTGCGCTATTTTGCGCCAGCACCAGTGTTGTGGTGGCGGTAAAGCCCATACCCAACCCAATCATGATCAGCGACAGTGCTATTACCAGCGTATTATTGAGCGTCAACGCGGCATTCATCACCATACAGCCGATAGCCAGCAACGCCATACCGGATGCAGCCATCATGCGATACCCTTTGCTGGCAAGCAGGTTACCGCATACAGCAGACCCGACGACCCATCCCAGCGCCGCCAGCATAATTAACAGACCTCCCGATAACAGGGTGCCGCCAGACTGGCTTAGCGCCAGAGGAAGCAGAGTGACGGCGGCATAAAGTCCCGCGCTGGAGAGCATGACCAGCACAATGACTGAGAACAGCGCTCCGTGGCGGAAAAACTCAACCGGAATAGGGCTGCTGAGCGGCTGCTTGTAGAGACGAAAGATCAGTATTGCCGCGCTAATCAGCAGTAACGCAACAGGAATGAACCTGGGCATCGTCACATGAGAGGTACCGGTCATCAGCCACATCAGGATACTGGCCAGCAAGATGAGCGCCAGTTGTGCTGCCATATCAAGGCTCACGGCCTGCTGGCGTTTGCCAACGGTGGGAGTAAACACCAGCAATAACTGCGCGCCCAGCCCTACGGGCAGGTTAAACCAGAAGATCGACCGCCATCCGAACCAGTGTGTTAACACGCTGCCGCACAGTGGGCCAACAATCGCGGCAAGTCCCCAGACCGCGCTGAGCATACCTTGCATTTTGCCGCGTTGGCTGGCATCGAACAAACTGGCAAGTAAAGCGTAGGTCAGCACAATCAAGCCACCGGCACTACACCCTTGCAATACCCGTGCGGCGATAAGCCAGACCATGGTCGGACTGATTGCCGCCAGAACCGACGCCGCCAGAAAGATGATCAGGCAGATTTTCAGCGTAATGGAGACGCCGAGACGGTCTGCGCAGGCTCCTGCCAGTGGCGCAATTAATGCAACGGGCAGTAAAAAACCGGACATAATCCAGGGCCAGAGTTCAGCGTTGCCTAATTCATCGCGCATAGCAGGCAGCGCGGTACTGACAATAGTGCTATCCACAGCAGCCAGAAATAGGGTGGCGATAATCGCCACCACACCTAAACGTGTTTTTGGTTGCGGCATTGCTGCCGCATTCAGAGCGTGTTCTTTCATGCGAAAGGACTCCAGCTATGTATTTGAGAAGATTTGGAGAAATTGGCGACTAACATTTGTGTCTGCTCATCCATGTGGTCATCCACTTTGCGGATCATCTCGCCAGACTGCACGATTTCTCTGAAACGCAACGTCATAGCCAACTGTGTTTCTGCTGCATCATTCCCTTCGGTGTAATCGATATCGAACGCGGATTTCACCGTCTCGGCTGAGGCTTTGGCCAATTCGGTATTCAACCGCTCGGTTTCGGTCACCAACTGGTGCATTCTGGCACGCTGTCTGGTGGAGAAACTTGGTATCAGGTGGTCGAAAATGGCGTGATCACACTGAATATGGCGAGCTTCATCCAGACCGTGAAAATGCAACAGGCGGGTTAAAAAACCATGCTGCATCGGGTCCAGCACCTTCAGGCGTCGTTCGAATACCGTAATGACGGTTTCACCGACATACGCGGTAGCACACAAGGCCGCCAGTTTGATCAGCGGGTCGTCATTATCGCTATACAGTGCGATACGCTGCTGGTGCAGGTTATTGCTCAGTTTGATGTCGCGCCCGGAAAGATGGCGTACATATTGGTAAAAGCTGTTGGCGTGGTTGACTTCTTCAGAGGCAAAACACGACAACGCATGATAAAGACCGTCGCCTGCCAGTACACCAGGGTTATCCGATTGCAGTTCGCACAAAATGCGTGTCATCACCGTGGAGACATGCATTTCGATTTCCGCTAATTGGGACAGCTCCTTATACAGATAAGCGATGGCTTTTTGCTGCTGATCATGTTTCCCAACCAGTGCCCACGACAAGAAAGCTAATTCATTGTCGGTGGCGGCTTCTTCCCAAGGCATCCGGTTAGGATGCAGATTATTAAGATGGGCGTATTGGTTGATAGCTTTGAATGCATCCATTACGTTTTCGTTACGCATCAATTCCTTCACACCTTATTTCCTCAAATCGAGTGGTCTTTGGGGTTGGGATATCGTTATACATAAGACAGCGCGTTGAAGATGGTTCTGTCTTTGTCTTCGATGCGACGGCGACCATGCATAACACGCGTATTGTCAATTAATACGATATCGCCTTGCTGCCAGCCGACGTCAAACGTCAGGCTTTCGCATAGCTCATCCATTTCCGCCAGCAGCGTGTCGGGAATAGGATTGCCGTCGGCAAAAGTAATAACCGGTGTTTCATAGTTATTCGACGGCCCGAAAATGCTGTTGGCGAAATTATGCGTTTCCTGTGAATTAATACGGCTGCCAATAATCGCTGATGTCTGGAACGAATAACGGATAGCGCCATCATCAAGCTGGTCAATCTGTATCCCCGTATCACCCTGCGCGACGGAGTACAGGTGTTCCAGCGTGATGTCGTCAATCGAGGTTGGCGCGCCGGGCTGACCGGCCAGCGCGTGCAGCGCATAGGTTTTCCACTTTTTCTCATCCACTCGTCGGGAATAGACAATATCCTGTGACAGGAATGCGGCACGCTGTGCGTCGGTCATCTTCTCATAGACGGCCTTCCCATCGCAGATAGTGGTTTGTGAACCTTGTGACGGCGCTTTCTGGCAATAAAACCAGCACAGATCGGGCCAAAAAGGGCTATTGCCATTCTCACAATGCAGGCCGACCTTGTCATAACCTGCGTCCACTTTCTGTGCGGTATCGCCGTCAAAACTGCGAGCGGGGTCCAGACTAATGCGGCTGCTGGTGCTGCGCACGCGTTCGGAGAAATCAGCAATACTGTGGCGGAAACCTCTCAGGATCAGATAGCCGTGCGTACGCAGCTGTTTCAACAAATAGTCAGATGTCAGTGCGGTAACATCGCCTTCATTCTGTGAAGTAATAACCAGCCCAGCGTGGGATGTATGAGTCATTTCCTTGATATTCATTCGACATTAACCTCATTTTTTGCAAGAAAGTCGGCAACGGCATTACGGCGTGGCCGACCGGTAACGGTGAACAACTGTTCCATGATGTCAGGATGGTGCGGGAGCAGAATCGGGTTGTTGATTTGCTCCAGTTCATTCAAATGCTGACGGGCATAGTCATGAATGGCCTGGCGGATGCTGTCCGCTTTGCTGATGTCATTGACGATAAATATGCCGCCAAGAAACTGCTGCTTGTCGCCAAATACAATCGCAGTCAGTACGCCAGGCACCGAGCGATACGCAGTTTCCAGCCATTCGGGTGAAATATTTCTGCCGTTGGCGGTGATGATCATGGTTTTCTTGCGACCGATGATGGAGATAAAGCCGTTATCATCCTGCCGGGCGATGTCTCCGGTATGCAGCCAGCCGTCAGCATCGACATGGCAACTGCTAGGGTCTTCGCCCGCATACCCGGCAAATAGCGAGGAACTGCGCAGACAGAGTTCGCCATCGTCGGCCAGACGGATTTCAACATGTGCCAGTGGCTGACCAACGGTGCCGATACGATGAGCGCCCCGGTAGTTCCAGCAGGCAACTGAGCTGTTCTCACTCAGACCGTAACCTTCGTAAACCGGGATGCCGAGCTGGTTCAGTCCCAGCAGGATGTCGCTATCCACGGGGGCGCCGCCGACCGCCAGCAAAGGCAGGCGATCATGACCAAAGAGTGCCTGCAACCGGTTTTCCTGCGCACATCCCCAGGCTTTTTCGGCCAGCGCTTCCACCAATGCCGGGGTCAGCGTCATCGCGGTTGGTCGGGCAGAGGCAATCAGCGGCAGGCGGTCAGCGGCCTGTACGCCAGGGCTTCCCAACGGGGGGAGCGTGACGGGGGGTAATACAATCGCCCCGCCGGAGGTTAACGGCATATAAATCGCGGTGACCTGCTCAATCAGCAGACTCAATGGAACCAGACATAAATAGCGGTGGTAATCACCTTGAGCGGCACGTTGCCATAACGCATCGACCAACGCATCCAGACCATGACGGCGGATCTGCACCCCTTTGGGCTGGCTGGTTGTGCCGGAGGTGTGGATAACTTTGATAATCGTATCCTGTGCCGCGTCAGGTGGCTCACTCGCGCCGGCAGGTAAGCCCGGCAGGTCGGAGAGCGTAATCGGAATTAAGGTGGCATCCAGCGATAACCCGCGTTGACGCCACACTTCCAGTTGCTGCTGGCCGATGGCATCCGTCAGAATCACATCACAATCACGCAATAACCAGGCGGCTTGTTCTGCTGAAAATGCGAGGGGTACGGGGACTTCCACCCGGTTGGCATACAGCAGGGCTAAATCTGCCACCACCCATTCTGCGCTGTTTCCCATAATCAGGCCGACTGGTTTTGGCTGGGCGTCGCCCTGCGAGGTTTCACGGGCAAGAATATCCGCTGCCAGTACGCGCACATCTTTCAGCAGTGAGGCATAGCAGTAGTGGGTTTCGCCACCCGCGTTCTGCAACTGAATGATGGCTGGAGCATCCGGAGTATGGCTGGCTTGTTCGACAATGCGGTTAAGAATATTCATGCCGCCACCTGTGATTCTCGAATGATGTGATTAAAATCCGCCATCATCAGCCGTCCTGAGTAGTGCTCGAACAGGTGGCCGCACTGAGATAACAGAATGATGCCCGTCTGGGGCGATTGGTCGTAATAGCTCCCCCAGATCTGCCGCTCTTGTTCTGACAACGCCAGCGGAGAGGCATCGGTGATGGGTTGAAAAGGGATGTGATAATACTCCAGCAATTTTCTTAACCGCCGGGTTGAGGTGCACAGAATAGCTGTTGCCCCCATGAACCACGCCATAATCGGCAGCGTGCGGATAAGGTCGGCGGAAGCGTTCGGGTTATCAGAGGCCAATGCGCCGATCTCAACCAGTTGGTGGCGATAAATCGGGTGATCGGTATGTTTATTGATCAATGATTCAAGGGAGTCCGGTAAATAACGCTCAGAAAATAGTTTTTCATGTTGTGCGGCGAAAGTGATACCTGCACTGGCCATGATTTTTTTACTGGACGCATTCCGGCTACAGATAATGATATCGGGTGAAGGGGAAATGGTTGCTTTATACGTTCTGAGATAAATGTCAGCGATGTATTTTTTTACCTCGATAGCATCATCATCGTGGGGATGAATAATATCGAGTTGTGTATCGGGTCCGCAGATATCCATGTTTTTCTGGATTAAACAGGTCATGTTGTTCTCCTCCTTAAGTTTTGTATGGGACGAATAGTAGAGGAGTTGACGCGTTTGAAGAATGATTGTTCAGGACATGATATCGATTAGGACAGACATAAATATGACCAAACGGTAAAAGCAAATAACAAAGTTTTTTTATTTTATTGCGGAAAAACATTTGATTTTTTTGCTTTTTAGTTAATAAGCGAAAGTTAATTTTATTTCTGTGACTGTTGTATGCCTACATAGATGTGTCAGGAATAATTCAGAATGTGTTGGGTTGAGAAAATATTAAAGTAAGCAGTCTAACCAAAATCGTGCTTATTATTTTGAGTGAGGTTGCTTGCCGTTAAATATCCAGACAAGCAACCCGATGAGATAATTCAATTAAAAAGTGAGGTATAGCCGCCACTGACGGCATCAGCAATTGCATCGGTTAATTGCGCTAATGCCAGCGGTTCAATAATAAAAGGCGGCATCAGGTAGATAAGCGTGCCGAATGGTCGAATCCAGACCCCGCGTTTGACAAAAAATCGCTGCAGATTCGCCATATTGACCGGTCGATGGGTTTCCACAACGCCGATAGCGCCCAGTACCCGCACATCGGCAACTGTCGGTGCATCTCTGAGTGGTAGCAGCGCCTGACGCAGTTGCCCTTCGATGGCCGTTACTTGTGCCTGCCAGCGGTTTTCCGCCAGTAATGCCAGGCTGGCGAGAGCTACGGCGCAGGCCAGCGGGTTGCCCATAAACGTAGGGCCGTGCATAAAGCACCCGGCCTCGCCGTTGCTGATGGTTTCCGCTACTGCACGGGTGGTCAGCGTGGCGGAAAGCGTCATGTAACCACCGGTCAGCGCCTTGCCAAGGCATAGCACATCCGGCGTCACCCCGGCGTGCTCGCAGGCCAACAGACGTCCTGTGCGGCCAAACCCGGTGGCGATTTCGTCGGCGATCAGCAACATGCCGTACTGATCGCATAACTGGCGGACCTGACGCAGATACTCAGGATGATAAAATCGCATCCCGCCTGCACCTTGCACGATTGGCTCCAGGATCACGGCGGCGATCTCATGCGGGTATTGTTGCAGCAGCGTGCTGAACGATGAGATATCTTCCTGCTGCCATGGCTGGTCAAAACCGCAGCGCGGGGCGGCGGCAAACAGATGGGGCGGTAGATACCCCTGATAGAGGCTGTGCATCGAATTTTCCGGGTCACATACCGACATGGCGCCCAAGGTATCGCCATGATAACCGTGCCGCAGCGTCAGGAAGCGCTGGCGGCGCTCCCCGCGTGCCTGCCAGTATTGCAACGCCATCTTCATCGCCACTTCCACTGCCACCGAACCGGAATCCGCCAGAAACACGCACTCCAGCGCTGCCGGGGTGATCGCTATTAACTCACGGCACAGCGCCACCGCTGCCGGATGGGTGATGCCGCCGAACATCACGTGAGACATCTGCGTCATCTGGTCCGTCAGCGCCTGATTCAGCCGTGGATGATTGTAACCATGAATCGCAGCCCACCAGGACGACATACCATCCACCAGTTGACGGCCATCAGCCAACTGTAACTGGCAGCCGCTGGCGGCGATTACCGGGTAACACGGCAGGGGGCTGGTCATGGAGGTGTAAGGGTGCCAGATATGGCGCTGGTCGAAGTTCAGGTCATCCTGATTCATACTGTTGTCAACCAATCTGATATCAATTTGGTTGACAGTATACCCGCATAAATTACACTGACGAGACTTTTTTAGCCGGAGCGATGATGATGATTAAACGCATAAACTGGACACTGGAGCAGGCTCAGTCCCTGTTCGATAAGCCGTTTCTGGAACTGATGTTTGAAGCGCAACAGGTGCATCGCCAGCACTTTGATCCTCGTCAGGTGCAGGTCAGCACGCTGTTATCCATCAAAACCGGCGCTTGTCCGGAAGACTGCAAATATTGTCCGCAAAGCGCGCGTTATCGCACCGGTATTGAAACTGAACGGCTGATGCAGGTTGAGCAGGTACTGGAATCCGCTCGTCAGGCTAAAGCGGCGGGTTCGACCCGTTTTTGCATGGGCGCAGCATGGAAAAACCCACATGAGCGCGACATGCCGTATCTGGAGTCGATGGTGCGCGGCGTGAAAGCGATGGGCATGGAAACCTGCATGACGCTGGGTACGCTGCACGACGATCAGGCTGAACGGCTGGCGGCAGCCGGGCTTGATTTCTACAACCACAATCTGGACACCTCGCCGGAATTTTACGGCAACATCATCACCACCCGCACTTATCAGGAGCGGCTGGATACGCTGGATAAAGTGCGTGGCGCGGGTATCAAAGTGTGTTCCGGTGGGATTGTCGGTCTGGGGGAAACGGTGCGTGATCGCGCCGGTCTGCTGGTGCAACTGGCAAACCTGCCGACGCCGCCGGAGAGCGTGCCGATCAACATGTTGGTGAAAGTAAAAGGCACGCCGCTGGCGGAAAACGACGATGTAGACCCGTTCGATTTTATCCGCACCATCGCGGTGGCGCGCATCATGATGCCGACGTCTTATGTGCGGCTATCCGCCGGACGTGAACAGATGAGCGAGCAGACGCAAGCGATGTGTTTTATGGCTGGCGCTAATTCCATCTTCTACGGTTGCAAGCTGCTGACTACGCCCAATCCCAAAGAAGATAAAGACCTGTTGCTGTTTCGCAAACTGGGGCTTAACCCGCAGCAAACCCAAACTGAATACGGCGATAACCAGCAACAGCAGCATCTGACTGAGCAATTGCTGCATACCGATACTGAGCAATATTACAACGCGGCGGTATAAATGAGCTGGCAGCAACGGATCGATCAGGCGCTGGCGCAGCGGCAGGCGCAGGATGCCTACCGGGTACGTCTGCCGAATAATGGTGGCGGCGGTCGCTGGCTGGTGCGCGAGCAACGGCGTTACCTCAATTTTTCCTGCAATGACTATCTGGGGTTGAGCCAGCACCCGGCAATCGTGCGTGCCTGGCAGCAAGGGGCGGAGCGCTTTGGCGTGGGCAGTGGTGGTTCCGGCCATGTAACCGGGTATACCACCGCGCATGAACAGTTGGAGCAACAGCTGGCGAACTGGTTGGGTTATGACCGGGCGCTATTGATGATTTCCGGATTTGCGGCGAATCAGGCGGTGGTGACGACGCTGCTGGCGGAAGGTGATAGCATTCTGGCGGATCGCCTTAGTCATGCCTCGCTGCTGGAAGCCGCCAGCCTGTCACCCGCCACGCTGCGCCGGTTTCACCATAATCAACCGGAATCACTGCAACAACTGCTGGAAAAACCAGTTAACGGCCAGACGCTGGTGGTCACCGAAGGCGTATTCAGCATGGATGGTGACACCGCACCGCTGGCGGCGTTACATCAACGCTGCCGCGATCACGGTGCCTGGCTGATGGTGGATGATGCCCACGGCATCGGCACCGTGGGGGAACAAGGGCGCGGTTGTTGTAGCCAGCAAGCAGTAAAACCCGAATTGCTGATTGTCACGTTCGGCAAAGCGTTTGGCGTCAGCGGCGCGGCAATCTTATGTAGCCAGTCGGTGGCGGAGTATCTGTTGCAGTTTGCTCGTCATCTGATTTACAGCACCGCCATGCCGCCGGCACAAGCCTGTGCGCTGGAAGCGGCACTGACGATCATACGCGGTGATGACGGCGAAACCCGGCGTGACGCACTGGCGCAGACCGTTCGCCGTTTCCGCGATGGCGCTGCCGAATTGCCGTTTCGTCTGCTGGCATCGACGAGCGCCATTCAGCCGCTCATCGTCGGTGATAACGGCTGGTCGCTGGAGCTGGCGCAGCGATTACGGGCTAAGGGGCTGTGGGTCAATGCCATTCGGCCACCCACCGTGCCGCCGGGTACCGCCCGCCTGCGCATTACCCTGACTGCCAGCCATCAGCCAGAAGATATCGACCGATTACTGGAGGTGCTGTATGACGCAGGCTGACCGCGGTGGGGTATCGCATTCCCACCATAAACTGGCGATTGCCCACGCCTTTGGTCGGGCCGCCTCGCAATATGACCGCTTTGCCGCCTTGCAGCGTGAAAGCGGCGAACATCTGATGGCGCTGATTGGCGATCATAGTGGCAGAGAACTGCTGGATGCCGGTTGCGGCACCGGTTATTTCAGCGCTCGCTGGCAGGCGTGCGGCAAACGGGTGACGGCGCTGGATCTCTCGACGGAGATGCTGGCAATGGCGCGTCAGCGACGGGCGGCAACGCACTATCTTCATGGCGATATTGAGCGCCTGCCGTTGGCGAATGGCAGCGTAGATATCAGTTTCAGCAACATGGCGATGCAATGGTGTGATGATTTTGCCGCCGGAGTGGCCGAGTTTTATCGGGTCACCCGATCAGGGGGTGTGATTGCCTTCTGCACGCTGGCGCAGGGCACATTGGCTGAACTGGATGCCGCCTGGCGGCAACTGGACGGTTCCCGACGTATTAACCGTTTTCTGTCGCTGGAGGCGATTATTTCTGTTTGCGGTGATTACCGTGCTCATATCTCGCTGGCGCCAATAACCTGCTATTTCCCTGATGTACTGAGCCTGATGCGTTCGGTCAAAGGCGTTGGCGCCACCTGGCTGCGCGATGGGCGTGAGCACAACAGACTGGTTCGTCGGCAACTGAGCGCGTTGGCTGGGCATTACTGCCGTCATCCGCAAGGCTATCCCCTGACATATCAACGCGTTTTTGGAGTGATTTACCGTGACTGAACGTTGGTTTGTGACCGGGACCGATACTGATGTGGGCAAGACCGTCGCTAGCGTAGCGCTGTTGCAGGCTGCCCGCCGTGCTGGATTCCATACTGCCGGTTATAAACCGGTGGCGTCCGGCTGTGATGTGACTCCACACGGTATCCGTAATAGCGATGCGTTGCAGTTACAGGCCAACAGCACGGTGACATTGCCGTATGAAGCGGTGAACCCACTGGCTTTTCTGGAACCGACGTCACCTCATATCGTCAGTGCCGAGGAGCACCGGCCAATTGCGTTTTCAACCCTCAGTAACGGCCTGCGCAATCTGGAACGCCAGGCCAATTGGGTACTGGTGGAGGGCGCTGGCGGCTGGTTTACGCCGCTTTGCGGGCGGCAAACCTTCGCCGACTGGGTACAGGAAGAAGCGTTGCCGGTGATTCTGGTCGTCGGTGTCAAACTGGGGTGCATTAATCACGCCATGCTAACGGCAAAAGCAGTGCAGCACGCCGGTTTACGGCTGGCGGGATGGATAGCCAACGTAATTCAGCCGCCTGGCCGTTATCATGATGCCTATTTGCAGACGCTGCGAGATGGCATACCGGCCCCGCTACTGGGGGAAATCCCTTATCTGGCCATGCCGTTTCAGCAGAATACCGGTGATTACTTAAACATCACTTTACTAAGGCGTTAACGAGTTTGAGTGAATGTTGTGTGAGTTGCGGTTTTATGCCGTTTCCTAATTGAAATTGATAGAAAAAACCATCTTGAAAACGGCTGACTATCCCTGGGAGTCAGCCGTTTTTCTTTTTGCTAAGTCTGTGTCATTTAGCACTTTTTTTTATAACAACCAGCGGGTCAAACATGGAAATTTTGTTTAAAAGCCGCTTGTACCATCGCCGATGGGGAAAGGTGGTGAAAGACGCTAATACAGGAAGCACGGGCGCTTGTGGGAGTTATCCACTATTTCTGTGGATAACTGTGTGTATTAGGGTTAGAAAAAACGCGCCAGCCAAGAGCTGGCGCGGGTTGCGCCGGGTTTGGCGCTAATCTCTGCTTTTTTTAAAATTCATTAAAAATCAAATTGTTAATTAAAATCAAGTCACTTTTATTGCGGCAAGGCCTGTTTGAATAAATCACCGGCACTGGTCGTAGCAGATAATTTGAGAAACAGCATTTCTGGGGATAAATGCGCGATTTTTTTCTGGATTAATTACACCAGGTTGTGCTAGTCAACAGAACGCTATCGTTGTGCTGCCAATGGTTAAGAATTGCTTGATGCTGTTTTTATATCCAGTAATATGAGGCTGGCAAATCTGACCGGGGATTTTCATACTAAGCTGAGTCTCTCCCTGTCAATGGCGACGCTGGCCGACTCAGGCTGACGTTGGCGTGATTCCAACCGTTTTTTATCCGGGTGTCTTGCTCATGAGTAAAGCGTTCAAACTGCATTCTGCCTTCAAACCTGCCGGCGACCAGCCTGAAGCGATACGTCGTCTGAAAGAGGGGTTGGAGGATGGGCTGGCGCACCAGACGTTGCTGGGGGTAACAGGGTCCGGCAAGACCTTCACTATCGCCAACGTGATTGCCGACCTCAATCGCCCGACTATGGTGCTGGCGCCCAATAAAACGCTGGCGGCACAGTTGTATGGCGAGATGAAGGCGTTTTTCCCGGAGAATGCGGTGGAGTATTTCGTCTCTTACTACGACTACTACCAGCCTGAAGCCTACGTGCCGAGTTCTGATACCTTCATCGAGAAGGATGCGTCGGTTAACGAACATATCGAGCAGATGCGGTTGTCCGCCACTAAAGCGCTGCTGGAGCGGCGCGACGTAGTCGTGGTGGCGTCGGTCTCCGCCATTTACGGCCTGGGTGATCCGGATCTTTATCTTAAAATGATGCTGCACCTGACGCAGGGCATGTTGATTGACCAACGCGCGATTTTACGGCGACTGGCGGAATTGCAGTATTCCCGAAACGATCAGGCATTTGGACGCGGTACTTTCCGGGTTCGCGGTGAGGTCATCGATATTTTCCCGGCGGAATCTGAAGATATCGCCCTGCGGGTGGAATTGTTTGACGAAGAAGTGGAACGGTTGTCGCTGTTCGACCCGCTCACCGGTCACATTGTGCAGACGGTGCCGCGCTACACTATTTACCCCAAAACGCACTATGTGACGCCACGCGAACGTATCCTGCAGGCGATGGAAGACATCAAGGTCGAGCTGGCTGAGCGCCGTCAGGTACTGCTCGCCGGCAATAAATTGCTGGAAGAACAGCGGCTGTCGCAACGCACTACGTTTGATCTGGAGATGATGAATGAGCTGGGCTATTGCTCCGGCATTGAAAACTACTCACGCTTTTTGTCTGGCCGAGGACCGGGCGAGCCGCCGCCGACGCTGTTCGACTACCTGCCGGCTGACGGCCTGCTGGTGATCGACGAGTCCCACGTTACCATTCCGCAGTTGGGCGGGATGTACCGCGGTGACCGGGCGCGCAAGGAAACGCTGGTGGAGTATGGGTTTCGTCTGCCGTCGGCGCTGGATAACCGGCCAATGAAATTTGAAGAATTTGAAGCGCTGGCGCCGCAGACGATTTATGTCTCGGCGACGCCGGGCAATTATGAACTGGAGAAATCCGGCGGCGAAGTGATTGATCAGGTGGTGAGGCCGACCGGCCTGCTGGACCCGGAACTGGAAGTACGCCCGGTGACCACCCAGGTGGACGACTTGCTCTCAGAAATCCGCAAGCGTTCCGCCATCAACGAGCGTGTGCTGGTCACCACCCTGACCAAGCGCATGGCGGAAGACCTGACCGAATATCTGGAAGAGCACGGCGAGCGGGTACGCTACCTGCACTCGGATATCGATACCGTAGAGCGGGTGGAGATCATCCGTGATTTGCGGCTGGGCGAATTCGATGTGCTGGTGGGCATCAACCTGCTGCGTGAAGGGCTGGACATGCCGGAAGTGTCGCTGGTGGCAATTCTGGATGCGGATAAAGAAGGCTTCCTGCGCTCTGAACGGTCGCTGATTCAGACCATCGGTCGGGCGGCGCGTAACCTCAACGGTAAGGCGATTTTGTACGCCGACAGGATTACGCCGTCGATGGAGCGCGCCATCAATGAAACCCAACGTCGCCGGGAGAAGCAACAGGCATACAATGAACAACATGGCATTGTACCGCAGGGCCTGAACAAGAAGATTGGCGACATTTTGCAGATTGGTCAGCCTGTCAACGGTAAGGGCAAAGGGCGCGGCAAGAAAGCGGCGGAACCGACGGCCCGGTATCAGCAACTGTCGCCGAAAGCGCTGGACCAGAAAATCCGAGAACTGGAAAGCCAGATGCTGGCTCATGCACAGAATCTGGAGTTCGAAGAGGCCGCCCGTCTGCGCGACGAAATCCACGCGCTACGCGAGCAGTTTATTGCGGCATCCTGACGTTAGTTTTAGTCCGGGGATATTTTATTGAGATTGTTTTTCGGCGTAAAAAACTGCGCTGAGGTGAGCATCGACGCCGGGTGAGCGGCATGGATGCCGCGAAAGTCTGCGCCGCGTCGGACAAAAACGCGAAAAGCGTTTTTGAACAGCGTTTACGCTGGCCCGCAGGGCGAGCCACAGCATGTGGCGAGTAATCGCGTCGCAGGCGGCCCGAATAGCGGCGATGAACGCCGAAGGCACCGCGTAGCGGCGCAGTTTAGCCTATCAGCCAGTGGTCAAGGAGAGGCGGCGTGTGAGCCTCTCCTTTTCGTGCGCAATTTATTGTTTAATAAGGAATATGAAAGTTTGTCGCGCACGAAATTTTACTCTATCTCAATATAAATCCATTTAAGCTGGACACAGCCCCAGCGCTTGTACCGCCTGTTCCAGCGCTGCGCACAATAATACGCGATCATGGTGATGCGGCACGTCCTGTGCCCCCAGCGGTTGGCGGATAATCAGGCGATCATTCACGCCGCTGGTGTCCGTTTGGGGGGCTACGACCATGGCGTCAATGATACGCCCGTCAATTTTTCTTTCGAGAAGCTGTAGTTTCTGCGCCAGTGTCAGGCGAGTGGCTATCTGGCTTTGCTCGCCGCCCAGATTACCGATGTACACCACAGGCGCATGAGCATCGCGCAGCGATTGAGCCAGATCGGCAAGCAGCAACGGGGGGAGCAGGCTGGTGAGAAAACTGCCGGGGCCGATCAGTATCAAATCTGCTTCGGAAATGGCTGTCAGGGCTTCCTGTGTCGCAGGCGCAGTTGGGTAGATCATCAGATCCTGTGGCAGGGTGGCCAGTTGATCCACCGCGACTTCGCCATAGACCAGATTACCTTGTGTATCAACCGCCATCAGGTCCACTGGCTGTTCCGACATCGGAATCAGCCGTGCATCCACGTTAAGCAGATTGCGTATCAGGTTGATGGCTTCCAGCGGACGCACGCTGAGATGATCCATGGCTTTGAGCATCAAATTGCCAAGGTTGTGGCCCGACAACTCACCGTTACCGTTGAAGCGGTATTCGAACATGGCCGACGCTACGCTGGGGGTGGTGATCAACTGATTAAGGCAGTTACGGGTGTCGCCCCAGGCAATGCCGCCTTCCGAGCGGCGAATGCGTCCGGTAGAACCGCCATTGTCGGTGGTGGTGACGATACCGGTCAGCCGCGAGCCGAGAAAGGAGAGCGATGACATCACGCGCCCCAGTCCATGGCCGCCACCCAGTGCGACCACGCTACCCAGCTCCGCCAACGTGCGATTACCCATGAATACCCTTATATTTCGGTTAACTAGCTTAAAAAGTAGCGGATTTATAGCACATATTTGATTAAAGCAGCATAAGCGCCGCCGGAAAATTTTAGACCTCTTGTCTACTGCTCGCGGATGCACGTCCTGAACCTCAACAGCAGCATAACAGAATATGTAACAGCCTGATGGCAGGTGGTTTTCTGGTGATGGTCAGAAAATGCAGCCTGATTGTCAGCAACAGGAAACCATTTTTTTGAAAATATAATTTATTTGTCATTCGTGTAATCAATTATCTTGTTATGTTTTTTATTCTGTATTTTAACTTGTTGTTTTATATTTTAATTTTTATTTTGTCATTCTGGTTTATAAGATTGAATAAATAAAAAATTCGCACAAATAAAGCATACTGTTATAGCGTAAATAGTACGGACTGTTTATGTCCATTCATTTCCGCCCATTTTACCATCCCTGTCGGCAGTATTTCGCCATCGGCGCTCTATGAGTGGCGCGCTCGGTGATGTTGCTTGTTTCTGGTCTGCTGCGCGTCAGCCGACAAGTAAATCGATAGCAAGGGCTGATTACAGCTCAGGGGTAAGACATGTTCGGACTCGATGCATTTCATCTGGCAAGGATACAGTTTGCGTTCACGGTATCTTTCCATATTATTTTCCCCGCCATTACCATCGGGCTGGCCAGTTTTCTGGCGGTGCTGGAAGGGTTGTGGCTGAAAACCCAAAACCGCGACTACCGCGATCTCTACCATTTCTGGTCGAAAATCTTTGCCGTCAACTTTGGCATGGGCGTGGTCTCCGGTCTGGTAATGGCCTACCAGTTTGGCACCAACTGGAGCGGGTTTTCCCAGTTTGCCGGTAGTATCACCGGCCCATTGCTGACCTATGAAGTATTGACTGCCTTCTTTCTGGAGGCCGGTTTTCTTGGCGTGATGCTGTTTGGCTGGCAGCGGGTGGGACCAGGCTTGCACTTTTTCGCTACCTGCATGGTGGCGCTTGGCACGATTATTTCTACTTTCTGGATACTGGCTTCCAATAGTTGGATGCAGACCCCGCAAGGCTACGAGATTCATAATGGCGTCGTTGTGCCGGTAGACTGGCTGGCGGTTATCTTCAACCCGTCCTTTCCGTACCGGTTGCTGCACATGGCGACGGCAGCGTTTCTCGCCAGCGCCTTTTTTGTCGGTGCCTCCGCTGCCTGGCATTTGTTGCGTCGCAACGATACCCCGGCGATCCGCAAAATGCTGTCGATGGCACTGTGGATGGCGCTGATTGTCGCACCGATTCAGGCGTTGTTGGGGGATATGCATGGCCTGAATACGCTGAAATATCAGCCAGCCAAAATTGCCGCGATTGAAGGCCACTGGGATAACCCGCCGGGGGAACCCACGCCGCTGATTCTGATAGGTTTGCCGGATATGGCGCAGGAAACCACTCACTATGCGCTGAAAGTGCCTTATCTGGGCAGCCTGATTCTGACCCACAGTCTGGACAAGCAAGTTCCGGCATTGAAGCGTTTCCCCAAAGAGGAACGGCCCAACTCGCCGGTAGTGTTCTGGTCGTTCCGTATCATGGTCGGTCTGGGAATGCTGATGGTCCTGCTGGGTGTGATTGGCCTGTGGCTGCGCTGGCGTCAACGCTTGTATCAGTCGCGGCCATTTTTGTGGTTCACCCTGTTGATGGGACCGTCAGGGTTGATAGCCATTCTGGCGGGTTGGTTCACCACTGAAGTGGGTCGTCAGCCGTGGGTGGTTTACGGCCTGCAACGTACACGTGATGCGGTATCGGCACACGGCGACTTGCAGATGAGCATCAGCCTGTTGTTATTTATTGCCGTGTATCTGTCGGTATTTGGCGTGGGTTATGTCTATCTGGCGCGGCTGATTAAAAAAGGGCCGCAACCGGGAGACGGTGATGTTGTGCCCGACGGTGGACCGGGGTGGGCGCAGACACCGGCGAGGCCGCTGTCTGCGGTGCAGGAAACGCTGGAAGAGGAGAAATAACATGGGCATCGAACTTTCTGTCATCTGGTTCGCCATCATCATCTTCGCCACGCTGATGTACATCGTGATGGACGGGTTTGATCTGGGCATCGGTATTCTGTTTCTCTTTAATCGGCGGATTAGCGACCGGGATGTGATGGTGAATACCGTCGCACCGGTATGGGATGGCAACGAAACCTGGCTGGTGCTGGGCGGTGCCGGTTTGTTTGGCGCATTTCCGCTGGCCTACGCGGTGATTGTGGATGCGCTGACCATCCCACTGACATTGATGCTGGTCGGGCTGATTTTTCGTGGTGTCGCCTTCGAGTTTCGTTTCAAGGCCACGCCATCGCATCGCCCGTTTTGGGATCATGCCTTCATGTGGGGGTCACTGGTTGCTACCTTCTTTCAGGGCGTCACCGTCGGTGCCGTACTCAACGGGTTTGAGGTGACTGAGCGCCATTTCTCTGGCCCGGCATTGGGCTGGCTGACGCCGTTTTCGCTGTTTTGCGGTATCGGATTGGTGGTGGCTTATGCGCTGTTGGGCTGTACCTGGCTTATCATGAAAACCGGCCAGACGCTGCATCGCCGTATGTCGGCGCTGGCTCCGTCACTGGTGGCGTTGTTGCTGGTGGTCATTGGCGTCATCAGCGTGTGGACGCCGCTGGCTCACCCCGCCATTTCTCAGCGCTGGTTCTCGCTGCCCAATCTGTTTTGGTTCCTGCCGGTTCCGATTCTGGTGGTGCTGTGTGCGGCAGGTATTGTGCGTGGCGTTCGCCGCCAGGCACATTACGCGCCTTTCCTGTTGACGCTGGGGCTTATCTTCCTGGGCTTTACCGGACTGGGTATCAGCCTGTGGCCGATGATCATTCCACCGCGATTGACCCTGTGGGACGCGGCTGCGCCACCGCAGAGCCAGGGATTTATGCTGTTCGGCGCATTGCTGATTATCCCGGTTATTTTGGGGTACACCTTCTGGAGTTACTACGTTTTCCGGGGAAAGGTACGGCCGGAGGAGGGATACCACTGATGGCCGGGACAATGGAAAAAAGGGCAAATGAAAAGCCGATATTGACCGCAGGCGCAGCGAAGGTGATGTCGGCGGGGAAAAAACCGCCATCGCTATGGCAGCGACTGTTATGGATGGTCATATTATGGGGAGCCAGTGTGCTCGCACTCGGTGTGGTCGCAACGGTATTTCGCTTGCTGATGACGGCAGCCGGGCTGAAAACCCGCTAGCCATGAGTCACATAGCTTAATTGGCATCAATTGGTATTGGCCTCTGCATGAGCACAAACCGCCCGCGGTAGCATCGCGGGCGGTTTGTGTTAACTGTACAACCTGTCGTCATTGGGGGGCGGTTTACTCCGATGGGAGTAGAGGATATCGGTCATACCATGATACAGGTCAGAAAAATTGATCGCATTTCCGCTATGCTGAGCGTGAAAATAGTGAATGAAATCCGCTGTATACAAGATTATATACCGCATTTTTCAATGACGGATAGCTTGATTTGGCGATAAACTTCATGAAGTAATCACGGTTGCCCGGCGTCAGTGTCATCATGCCGGGAAATCAAACTCCTAGCCTTGGAACCTACGTTCGTGTATCAGCGCGAATAGGGTTCTCTGGCCGTGACCTTTGCGTCACCAGGGTGCAGGGTAGAAATGCCCGCATCTCCCGTACTTGGAAAGGTGTTTATGGTGAGTCAACTGACCGATGCGTTTGCGCGCAAGTTTTACTATTTGCGCCTGTCGATAACGGATGTCTGCAATTTCCGCTGTACTTATTGTCTGCCGGATGGCTATCAGCCCCATGGTGCGACCCCCCATCGCTTTCTGTCGTTAAGTGAAATCCGCCGTATTGGCCGGGCGTTTGCCGAACTGGGCACGGAAAAGGTGCGCCTGACCGGCGGCGAACCGTCCTTGCGCCGGGATTTTGTCGATATTATTGCCGCTATTCGTGAAAACCCGGCGATCCGTACGCTGGCCGTCACCACTAACGGTTACCGGCTGGCGCGGGATGTGGCGAGCTGGCGAGAGGCCGGGCTGACGGCGCTTAACGTCAGCGTCGATAGCCTGGATGCCCGTCAGTTTCATGCCATTACCGGGCAGGATAAATTTCGTCAGGTGATGGACGGCATCGATGCCGCGTTCGCTAACGGATTCCAGCGGGTGAAAGTCAATACGGTGCTGATGCGTGATGTTAACGACAGCAGCCTGCACGCCTTTCTTGAGTGGATTCGCACCCGGCCTATCCAATTGCGCTTTATTGAATTGATGGAAACCGGCGAAGGGCGGGAGATGTTCCGCCGTCACCATGTTTCCGGGCAGGTGATCCGCGAGCGTCTGTTGCAGCAAGGGTGGCAGCAGCAGATGCGGGAGCGCAGCGACGGCCCGGCTCAGGTGTTCTCGCACCCGGATTATCAGGGTGAGGTGGGGTTGATCATGCCGTATGAAAAAGACTTTTGTCAGAGCTGTAATCGGCTGCGGGTTTCGGCCATCGGCAATCTGCATCTATGTTTGTTTGGTGAGCAGGGTATTCCGCTGCGCGATTTGCTGACGGATGATGACCAACTGGACGCGCTGAAATTGCGTATTTCCGGCGGTCTTGGCAGCAAACGGCAGTCGCATTTTCTGCATGACGGCAACAGCGGCATTACCCCGAATCTTTCCTTTATCGGCGGCTGAGTGGCCGCGTAATACGGTATTACGGCAACCGTTACGGAGTGTTTATGAGCAAGGTCAGCAGCGAATTTATTCCTTTGCCGGTGGCGGTGATGACCATATCGTCCCGTCGTACTGCCGCCGACGATACGTCTGGCGATTATCTGCGTGAAGCATTGCAGCATGATGGACATCATCTGGCGGACAGCGCGATTGTCAGTGAAAACCTGTATCACATCCGTGCACAGGTTTCCGCCTGGATAGCCCGTGACGATGTGCAGGTTGTCCTGATCAACGGCGGCACCGGCTTTACGTCAGGCGACCTGGCGCCGGAAGCTATTCGGGTACTGTTTGACCGGGAAATCGAAGGATTTGGCGAACTGTTCCGCATGGTGTCATACGAAGAGATCGGCACCGCCACCATTCAGTCTCGCGCGATTGCCGGGCTGGCCAATCAGACGGCGATTTTCGCTATGCCGGGGTCAACCAAAGCCTGCCGTACTGCCTGGGAACGCATTATTCGTGAGCAACTGGATGCGCGCCAGAAACCCTGTAACCTCTATCCTCATTTGAAAAAGTAAGCTGTTATGGCACAACTGACCCACATTAATGCCGCCGGTGAAGCGGCTATGGTGGATGTTTCCGACAAGGCGGAAACGGTGCGTGAAGCGCGTGCCGAAGCCTTTGTGGAAATGACGCCGCAGACGCTGTCGATGATTATCGAAGGGCGACATCACAAGGGCGATGTGTTCGCCACTGCCCGTATCGCCGGTATTCAGGCTGCCAAGCGCACCTGGGAGCTTATTCCGCTATGTCATCCGTTGCTGTTGAGTAAAGTCGCCGTCGAGCTGGAGGCCCAGCCGGAACATAACCGGGTGCGCATTGAATCCCTGTGCCGACTGACCGGCAAAACCGGGGTGGAAATGGAAGCCTTGACTGCTGCCTCGGTAGCCGCGCTGACGATTTACGACATGTGCAAAGCGGTGCAGAAAGATATGGTGATAGGCCCAGTGCGGTTGCTGGCAAAAAGCGGCGGTAAATCCGGCGATTTTACGGCGGAGGCATCATGATTACGGTGTTATTTTTCGCGCAGGTGCGTGAGCTAACCGGCATCGACCGATTATCACTGCCTGCCGACTATCAGGATGTGGCATCGCTGCGACAGGCGCTGTGTGAACGTGGCGACCGCTGGGCGCTGGCGCTGGAAGACGGCAAACTACTGGCGGCGGTCAATCAGTCGTTGGTGGCCATGGCGCATCCGTTGACGGATGGTGACGAAGTGGCGTTTTTCCCGCCGGTTACCGGAGGCTGACATGGACACGCGCATTCGGGTAGGACAAGAACCGTTCAGCGTAGGCGATGAGTACACCTGGCTGGCAGCCTGCGATACAGATGGCTCAGTGGTGACCTTCACCGGCAAAGTGCGTAATCACAATCTGGGTGATCACGTCAGCGCGCTGACACTGGAGCATTATCCGGGCATGACCGAAAAGGCGCTGGCAGAGATTGTCGATGAGGCACGGCAGCGCTGGCCGATTCAACGCGCAAGTGTTATTCATCGTGTTGGTGCGCTCTACCCCGGTGACGAGATCGTTTTTGTGGGCGTCAGCGCTGCCCACCGTCAGGCGTCGTTTGATGCAGCGCAATTCATTATGGATTACCTCAAAACGCGCGCGCCGTTCTGGAAGCGGGAAGCGACGCCGGATGGCGACCGCTGGGTTGATGCCCGCGACAGCGATCAACAGGCGGCGCAACGCTGGTCGTAAGCGGTGGTGACGGTGGATTGATTGCCGCCACTGCATGATTTTCACAGAAATGATTTCATCACCGTAAAAAAAACGATAAAAAGCAGCAAATTATAAAATTTGCATTAACGTAGTGTTAAGAAAATAATTAATAAGAATCATTTTTATTTCTATTTTAATGCAATGATAATGAGCCGGCGGTAATGTCCCGCCTGATTTGCTTTTATTGTCATACAGTTAATTGCCACACAGTTAAAAGGATAATGGTATGAAACGGCGTATAGCTTCTCTGTTCCCCGCCACGTTGCTGGCCTCTTCCCTGATGATGGGATTCTCCTTCGGCGCACAGGCGGAGGATGCGGGTATTGTGATTTACAACGCACAGCACGAAAACCTGGTGAAATCCTGGGTGGATGGTTTTACTCAGGATACCGGTATTAAAGTCACGCTGCGTAATGGCGGTGACAGCGAATTGGGTAACCAACTGGTGCAGGAGGGCAATGCCTCTCCGGCTGACGTGTTTTTAACGGAAAACTCGCCGTCGATGGTGCTGGTGGATAACGCCAATCTGTTCGCGCCGTTGGATGCCGACACCCTGGCGCAGGTGGAGCCGCAGTATCGTCCGTCCCATGGCCGCTGGATTGGTATCGCCGCGCGCTCGACGGTATTTGTCTACAACCCGGAAAAACTGACCGAGGCACAACTGCCAAAATCACTGATGGACCTGGCCAAACCCGAATGGAAGGGGCGTTGGGCGGCTTCTCCGTCTGGTGCTGATTTCCAGGCCATCGTCAGTGCGATGCTGGAGCTGAAAGGCGAGAAAGCGACGCTGGAATGGCTGAAAGCCATGAAAACCAATTTCACCGCGTATAAAGGCAACAGCACGGTGATGAAAGCAGTGAATGCCGGTCAGATCGACAGTGGCGTCATCTACCACTACTACCCGTTTGTCGATGGCGCCAAAACGGGCGAAAACAGTAAAAATGTCCGTCTGTACTACTTCAAACATCAGGATCCGGGCGCGTTTGTCAGCATTTCTGGCGGCGGCGTGCTGGCATCCAGCAAGCATAAAGAGCAGGCTCAGGCATTCATCAAGTGGATCACCGGCAAGAAAGGTCAGGAAGTCCTGCGTACCAACACCGCTTTTGAATACGCGGTGGGCGTGAATGCAGCCTCTAACCCGAAACTGGTGCCGCTGAAAGACCTGCAGGCGCCGAAAGTGGATGCCGCCCAGCTTAACGGCAAGAAAGTGGTTGATCTGATGACCGAAGCAGGTTTGCTGTAATGTGTCAGTGCAGGGCGGGAGTCCAATAAGACAGATGGCTGATGTGGAATTGAAAGTCGCTGGTGTCGGTGTCACCCAACCGGTGCGACCGGGGGCGTGGCCATACCGGATAACGGGCGGCAGTATGGCACTGATAGCCGTGCTGTTGTCGTTGCTGGCGTTATTGCCGCTGGGCTTTGTGGTGGGTATCACCCTTGATACAGGCTGGGAAACGGTAAAAACGCTGGTGTTTCGGCCCCGTGTTGGAGAGCTGTTGCTCAATACCGTATTGCTGGTGGCGGTAACGCTGCCGCTCTGCACATTGTTTGGCGTGGCGCTGGCCTGGCTGACCGAGCGCACAACGCTGCCGGGTCGCCGTGTGTGGTCGTTATTGCTGACTGCGCCGCTGGCGGTGCCGGCGTTTGTCCAGAGTTACGCCTGGATCAGTCTGTTGCCCGGTATGCATGGCCTGGCGGCAGGCGTGTTCCTGTCGGTACTCGCTTATTTCCCGTTTATTTATCTGCCGGCGGCGGCGGTGCTGCGCCGGCTTGATCCCAGCCTGGAAGATGTGGCGACCTCGCTGGGTGCCAAACCCTGGCGCGTTTTTTTTCGCGTGGTGCTGCCGCAGTTGCGGCTGGCGGTATGGGGTGGGTCGTTGCTGATTGCGTTACATTTACTGGCGGAATACGGCCTGTACGCCATGATCCGCTTCGATACCTTCACCACCGCGATTTTCGAACAGTTTCAGTCTACTTTTAATGGTCTGGCGGCAAATATGCTGGCAGGCGTACTGGTGCTGTGTTGCCTGGGACTGCTGTTACTGGAAGCGTTGACCCGTGGACGGGCGCGCTATGCTCGTGTTGGTTCCGGCAGTGCCCGCAGTCAGACCCCGTGGCGGCTGTCGTCCCCGGCGGCGTTGATGTACGGATTATTGCCGCTGGCGTTAACCACGCTGGCGCTGGGTGTCCCGTTGGTGACGCTGGCCCGCTGGCTGTGGCTTGGCGGCATAGAGGTGTGGCGCAATAACGAGTTGTGGCCTGCGCTACGCCAGACATTGTGGCTGGGTGTCAGCGGTGCGGTGCTGGTTACGCTGTGCGCGTTTCCAATGGCCTGGCTGTCGGTGCGTTATCCGTCACGGTTGTATCGCCTGCTGGAAGGCTGTAACTACGTCACCAGCGCGTTGCCGGGCATTGTGGTCGCGCTGGCGCTGGTCACCGTGACCATTCATACCCTGCGGCCACTGTATCAGACTGAATTCACCTTGCTGCTGGCCTATGTGCTGATGTTTATGCCGCGTGCGCTTATCAACCTGCGCGCGGGTATTGCGCAGGCGCCGGTAGAGTTGGAGAACGTCGCGCGTAGTCTGGGCTGTTCGCCAGGCAAAGCGCTGTGGCGCATCACGCTGCGATTGGCCGCGCCGGGCGCCGCAGCCGGCGCGGCGCTGGTGTTTCTCGCCGTTACCAATGAATTGACCGCTACTTTGTTGCTGGCACCCAACGGCACCCGCACGCTGGCGACCGGTTTCTGGGCGCTGACCAGTGAAATCGACTATATGGCGGCTGCGCCTTACGCACTGATTATGGTGGTGCTGTCGCTTCCACTGACCTGGTTGCTCTATTCTCAATCGAAACGTACGGCAGGTTTATGAATACGCTTGAACTTTATGGCATCGGCAAATCTTTTAACGCCGTTACGGTGCTGGATGGCATCAACTTGCAGGTGGCAGCGGGTAGCCGTACCGCGATTGTCGGTCCCTCCGGTTCTGGTAAAACCACGTTGCTGCGTATCATCGCTGGTTTTGAAGCGCCGGATAAAGGCACCGTGCGTTTGCAAACACGCGTTGTGGCCGATGCGAATCAGTGGGTGCCTGCGCACCTGCGTGGTATCGGTTTTGTACCGCAGGATGGCGCACTGTTCCCGCA
Organism: Dickeya poaceiphila; assembly: GCF_007858975.2. Taxonomy (GTDB): domain Bacteria; phylum Pseudomonadota; class Gammaproteobacteria; order Enterobacterales; family Enterobacteriaceae; genus Dickeya; species Dickeya poaceiphila. The sequence goes on along the minus strand of NZ_CP042220.2, from coordinate 2,526,624 downwards.
CTTTACCGTGGCGCAGAATATCGGTTTCGGGCTTGAGGGCAGCAAGCAGGATAAGCAGCGGCGCATCGACGAACTGATGGCGATGGTGTCGCTGGACTCACGGCTGGCGGCGTTGTGGCCGCATGAACTGTCCGGCGGTCAGCAACAGCGGGTGGCGCTGGCGCGCGCGTTGTCGCAACGTCCGGCGTTAATGCTGCTGGATGAGCCGTTTTCCGCGCTGGATACCGGCCTGCGTGCCGCTACCCGTCAGGCGGTGTCGGCGCTGCTGGCGGAAGCGGGTGTGGCGTCAATTCTGGTCACCCACGATCAGGCTGAAGCGTTGTCGTTCGCCGACCAGGTGGCGGTGATGCGGCAGGGGCGGTTGGTGCAGGTCGGGTCGCCGCAGTCGCTGTATCTGCGTCCGGCGGATGAAGGTATTGCCGCGTTCCTCGGCGATACGCTGGTGTTGCCGGCGCAGCTCAATGGGGGTCGCGCCGCTTGTGTTCTGGGTGATGTGGCGGTGGATGATAATCAGTCTGCCGGCGGGGCGCGCATCATGCTGCGACCAGAGCAGATTCAGATAAGGCTGGCCGAACCATCCGGCACGCCGCAGGCGGTAGTAACGGCCATTGAGTTTGCCGGATTTGTATCCACACTGCGCCTGCGGATGACGAATAGCCAGCAGGAGATTGAGCTAAAAAGCGTCAGCCGGGAAGAGATCGTGGTTGGCTGCGGCGTCCATCTGGCGGTAGCAGGGCGAGCGCACCGGCTGGATTAAGCATTCCCCCCTTCTTAATCTGTGTCCGGCATGATGTCGGGCACGGTGATTCCTTTCGGTATTACGCGTTGCGTTGTTACGTCATGTAAAGAAATTGCGATAGCTGTTGAGGAAGCGTTACCCGTCGTGTGTAGCATTTTGTGTTAAGCTGAAAGGCAGGTGGGCATTAAGCCCGTTTGTTCCACTTACATGCAAAAGGTTGCATCATGGATCGATTTCCACGTTCTCATGGTTCCATTGTTCAGCAGGCTGGCGCAGGCCTGCAAACCTATATGGCGCAGGTCTATGGCTGGATGACCTGTGGCCTGTTGCTGACGGCGTTTGTTTCCTGGTACGCCGCCAACACCCCGGCGGTGTTGCAGATGGTGTTCTCCAGCAAAATTACCTTTTATGGACTGGTGATCGCCCAATTAGGGCTGGTGTTTGTGTTGTCCGGCATGGTGCACCGTCTGAGTGGCGGCGTTGCCACTACGCTGTTTATGCTTTACTCCGCGTTGACCGGCCTGACGTTGTCCAGCATTTTCATTGTCTACTCCGGTGAATCCATTGCCAGTACCTTTGTGATTACCGCCGGGATGTTCGGCGCGATGAGCTTGTACGGTTATGTCACTAAACGCGACCTGACCGGTCTTGGCAGTATGTTGTTTATGGCGTTGATTGGCATCCTGCTGGCAACGCTGGTGAATTTCTGGCTGAAAAGCGAAGGGTTACAACTTGCCATCACCTACATCGGCGTGCTGGTATTTGTCGGCCTGACCGCGTACGACACGCAGAAACTGAAAAACATCGGTGAAGAGCTGTCGGTTGATGATCGGGATAACTTCCGCAAGTACTCGATCATGGGCGCGTTGACGCTGTATCTCGACTTCATCAACCTGTTTCTGATGCTGCTGCGTTTATTGGGTAACCGCCGCTGAGTGTGATGATAATAAGTGATAAACGGAGCCAATTGGCTCCGTTTTTTTTGCTATTTCCTGTCGTTGTCATACATTGGCGTGCGCTCCACCTGGGTTAACTGTGGGCTGTGCGCCGGTAGCCAGCCGACCATCGATGGGAAACGTTTCAGGAAATGAAACACCACCATGCTTTTGAACACCTGCCAGTATGAGCGTTTCGGTAGTTGTGCGGGGTCAACCTGTACGCAATCTTCACGAATAAGCTGGTGCAGGTTGTCCTGCAATTGCTGGTTGAAGTCCCGGTCATTGATAAACAGATTGGCTTCCAGATTGAGCGCCAGACTGAGCGGGTCCAGGTTGCTGGAACCGACGGTAGACCCGTGTTCATCCTGTAATGCGACTTTGCCGTGCAGTGGCCGACGGCGGTATTCATAAATAGCTATCCCGGCGTTTATCAGCCACGGGTAGAGCAATCGAGCGCCTATCAGAACTATCGGCATATCCGGTTGCCCCTGGATGATAAGTCGTACCTGTACACCCCGGCGAGCAGCCTTGCGCATTGCCCACAATAACCGATAGCCGGGAAAGAAATAGGCATTGGCGATAATCACTTCACGTCTGGCTCGCCGTAGCATTTGCAGGTATTGACGTTCGATATCACGGCGGTGCAGGCCGTTGTCGCGCCAGACAAATAGCGCCTGTGCGTTGCCGGGGGGGATATTACGCGCCGGGCGGCGCAAACGTCGCCGCCACCAGATGCGCGGCTCCTCATCATGTGCCAGTGCCGCCAGTACAAAGCGGTTGATATCGTCCACCACCGGGCCACGCACTTTCACGGCGTAATCCTGCTTGGCCTCCGGGCCATAGTCGTTCAGGTGGTCAGCGGAATAATTGATGCCGCCTATCCAGGCGGTGTGACCATCCACCACCACGATCTTACGGTGCAGCCGCCGAAACAAATTGGTATTGGTACGCAGCAGGCCGAATAAAGAGGGGAGCGGATCGTAAAAATGGAAACGTACCCCGGCTTCCACCATCGGCGACAGAAAGTCGGGCGACAGGTCGCGTGAACCATAGCCGTCAGCGGTGGCATCTATGCTGACGCCGCGCTGTGCTGCTTCAATCAATACCTCTCGCAACGCGTAGCCAACGTTGTCTTCAAACCAGATAAAGGTTTCCAGCACTACCCGGCTGTGGGCCTGGCGGATAGCGTTAAACACGCTGGGATAGTATTCATCGCCATTCACCAGCAGTTCAATTTGATTGCCGTCGCGCCACTCGGTTTTCACAAATGAATCTCCACTGCCAGCGGCGCATGGTCAGACAGATGCGACCATGGCCTGGACGGCAGCATTTTCGGTACGCTGGTGCGGGCGTTGCGCACGTAGATGCGGTCAAGTCGTAACAATGGAAAACGTGCTGGAAAGGTACGCGGCGGTTTGCCGAAATGGCGGCTGAACACCTCTTCCAGACCAGCACGGCGTTTGAGCAGAGTGCTGGCCTTCATTTGCCAGTCATTGAAATCCCCGGCAACAATCAACGGCGCATCAGTGGGTAGCGTGGCCAGCAGGTCACACAAGAGCGCCAATTGCTGCCGCCGATGCGAGGCGGTCAGCCCCATGTGCACGCACACCACGTGAATATGCAAATCCCGGTTAGGGACTTTCAGCACACAATGCAGAATGGCGCGTCTTGCCTTTTCGGACACCGACACGTCCAGATTGCGATAGCTGAAAATCGGGAAATGCGACAGCACCGCGTTACCATGCTCGCCTTCCGGGTAGACAGCGTTACGCCCGTAGGCGTAATCGTTCCACATGGTTTCGGCCAGAAATTCGTAGTGCGGGGTATCCGGCCAGTGCTCCACCTGCAATGGGTGAGTGGAGTGGCGCCCCAGCACCTCCTGCAAACACACGATATCGGCGGAAACCGAACGTACGGCATCACGCAGCTCAGGCAGGATGAAACGGCGATTGAGTGCGCTGAACCCTTTGTGAGTATTGATGGTCAGCACAGTGAAAGAAAACCCTAATGACGGCTGCGAGACGGTATCCATTGTTTTCCCTCGTTCTCAGGTAGCTGAAATCAGTGTAGTCAGTGTTTGACAAGACGTCGTTGACGCCGGATACAGGTGGCGATGAAAAATTAGCCAATCTTGCGCCGAAACAGGGCGTAAGCCGTGCTGCCGGTGGTGGCGGTAATCGCCAGTAGCGGCCATATCCCACGCCAGATGACAGTCAGGCTGGCATTTTTCAGATAGATCTGTTTGGTTATGTCGGTGAAATGGCGCACGGGATTAACCCAGGTAAGCTGTTGCAGCCATAACGGCATGTTTTCGACGGGCGACACATAGCCGGAGAGCAGAATGGCGGGCATCACGAAGACAAATACGCCGATAAATGCCTGTTGCTGGGTGGCGCAGAACGCAGAAATCAGCAGCCCGAACCCCACCAGCGATAATCCATACACCAGCATACTGAGGTAAAACAGCAGTAACGAGCCGGAAAACGGAATACGGTAAGCAAGGATGCCGGCTGCCAGCACGATACTGGCCTGAACGGTGGCGACAATCAGCGCCGGGACCGCCTTGCCGATGAAGATTTGCCCGGTAGAAAGTGGTGAAACCAGCAACTGCTCCAGCGTCCCTTGTTCCCGTTCGCGCGCCACCGACAGCGCGGTGACGATCAATACGCCAATGGTGGTGATCAACGCCACCAGCGACGGCACCACAAACCATTTGTAGTCCAGATTCGGGTTGTACCAGTGGCGGATCACTAAGTCGCTCTGGTGCGTCAGTGTCGGGTCGTTTAGCTGTTCCTGCTGGTAATCCTGCACTATCTGCTGGATATAACGAGCGGCGATCTGGGCGCTGTTGGAGTGGCGCCCGTCAAGCAGAAGCTGGATGCGGGTCGGCGTGCCGCCAGCCAACTGACGGGAGAAATCGGGGGGAAAGCGCGCCAGCAGCAGCGCCCGTTGATTATCAATCGTGGGGGCGATGTCCTGTGGGCTATGCAGCATGATGACCCGCGAAAAAGCGCTGGCGCTGGCGAAACGCTCCGTTAGTTCCACCGAGGCGGGGCCATTGTCCTCGTTGTAAATAGCGAGTGTGGCGTCGGTGACGTCCAGTGTGGCGGCAAACGGGAACAGCAGTACCTGTAACAGCACCGGCAACACCAGAATGGCGCGCGTTTGCGGCTCGCGCAGCAATGACTGAAGCTCTTTGCGGATAAGCGTCCACAAGCGGTGTAACATACTTTTCTTCTCTCTCAGTATGCCGGCATCCGTTCGGCACTTCCCAACAACAGATTTCCCTGACCTAATCGAGCCGGCGAGGGGTTTTCCAGGCCGTCAGGCCAATGAAAAATACTGCGGACGTTATCAAAAACAGCAGGTTCATCAGCAATACGCTACCGATGTTCCCGGCCAGAAACAGCGTTTGCAGCGTGCTGACGAAATAGCGGGCGGGGATCAGGTACGACACCGCCTGCACCAGCACCGGCATACTGTGGATCTCAAAAATAAACCCGGACAACATCACCGCAGGCAGAAACGCGGCATTGAGCGCTACCATCGCCGCGTTGAACTGATTGCGGGTCAGGGTAGAAATCAGCAACCCCATGCCCAGCGTACTGGCGAGAAACAGGCTACTCAGGCCACACAGCAGCCATAGCGAACCACGATAAGGCACGCCCAGCACAAACACCGCCACCACCACACACAGCACCATGGCTATCATGCCCAGCACGTAATAAGGGAGCAATTTGGTGAGCAGCAGTTCGACACGGGTAACCTGGGTTGACAACAGTGCTTCCATGGTGCCCCGTTCCCACTCGCGGGCGATCACCAGCGAGGTCAGAATCGCGCCGATCACCGTCATGATGATGGTGATGGCGCCGGGGATGATGAAGTGTTGGCTGATGGCGGCGGCGTTGAACCAGTAGCGAGTCTGTACCTCAATCAGCGGTTGGTAGCGGCCACCATGGTCTTGCGCATACTGTTGCTGCCAGAGTTGCCACACTCCTTGCGCGTAGCCCTGTACGAACTGCGCGGTATTGGGTTCGCTGCCATCGGTAATGACCTGAATCGGTGCGCGGTCTTGCGGGTGTGCCAGCCGTCTGGCGAAATCAGCCGGGATGACGATCAGTCCGCGGATCTGCCCGGCCTGCATCCGTTCGATCAGCGCCGGTCGGTTATCGCTAAGGGTGACATCCATAAACGGCGATCCGGTAAAGGCGCGCGCCAGGCTGTCGGCTTCAGCGCTGTGCTGTTCCATCAGTATGCCGACATTCAGGCGGCTGGAGTCAAGGTTGATGCCATAACCGAAAATAAACAGCAGCAACAATGGGATGACAAACGCAATCAGCGCGCTACTGGGATCGCGCAGAATCTGACGGGTTTCCTTCAGACATAGCGCTCGCAGCCGTCGCCAGGAAAAACGCTGATCATCAATGTGTTGTGGCATCAGCCGTCTCCCGATCATACGCCTGTACCAGTGTGATAAACGCTTGCTCCATGGTCGGCTCCGGCGTGTCGTCACAGGCGGCCTGGCGCTTGAGGTCGTCCGGCGTACCGCTGGCGATGATCCGACCACGATACACCAGTCCGATGCGGTCGCAGTATTCGGCTTCGTCCATAAAGTGGGTCGTGACCATAACCGTGACGCCTTTGTCTACCATGCCGTTAATGTGCTGCCAGAACTCCCGACGGGTAAACGGGTCAACGCCGGAGGTGGGTTCGTCAAGAAACAGGATGTCCGGTTCGTGCATCAGCGCGCAGGCCAGCGCCAGCCGCTGGCGAAAACCGAGCGGTAGGGCATCCGGCGTCTGCTGGAAAATGGGATGAAAGTTGAACGCCTGCGCCATGCGGTTCACTTTATCTTGCTGGCGCTGACCACGCAGGCCGTAAACACCGGAAAAAAAGCGCAGGTTCTGTTCCACGGTCAGGTTGCCGTACAGCGAAAATTTCTGCGCCATGTAGCCAAGATGCTGGCGCGCCCGGCCAGAACGGGTTTTGAGATCCATATCCAGCACCAGCGCCTGACCGTCGGTTGGCGTCAGCAGGCCGCACATCATACGAAAGGTGGTGGATTTACCGGCACCGTTTGGCCCCAGCAGCCCGAAGATTTCACCACGACGGACCTGAAAGTTCACCCGGTCAGTGGCCGCGAAATCGCCGAACTTTTTTGTCAGGTTACGGGCTTCGATCACCGTTTCTCCGCAGTGAGTGTCGCGTTGCGGCAGGATAGCCGCCAGCGATGAAGTAGCGTCAGGGCCGCCACCCAGCAGGTCGATGAATGCATCTTCAAAACGCGGCGCGGTATTTTGTGCGCTTTCCGGCGGCAGGCCGAGGGTGTGCAGCAGGGTGTGTCGATCCGCCTGCGGTTTCAGAATCAGCCGCACATAGCGCCCCTGAATGACGCCGTCGCTCACCTGCGGTTGGCGCAGCGCCTGTTGCAGCAGGCGGCGATGATTGCTACCCGGCTGGTCGAGCAGAATACAACGGCCCGCCATTTGTTGCGTCAGGTCGGCGGGCGCGCCCCGATAGAGCACTTCCCCCTCGTTGAGCAGCAACACGTCGCGGCACTGTTCCGCCTCATCCAGATAGGAGGTGCTCCAGAGGATCAGCATACCGTCGTCTGCCAGTTCATGTACCATGCGCCATAACTCGCGGCGGGAAATGGGGTCAACGCCGACTCCCGGTTCATCCAGCAGCAGTACGCTGGGTTGCCCCAGCAGGGTACAGGCCAGCCCCAGCTTTTGTTTCATGCCGCCAGAGAGTTTGCCTGCCAGCCGGGTGGTGAAACGCGTGAGGTCGGTAAACTGCAACAGCCGATCAAAGGTAGTGCGCCGGGTGTCACCGGTGATGCCGCGCAGGTCGGCATACAGCGTCAGGTTTTCCATCACCGTAAGGTCTTCATACAGGCCAAATTTTTGCGGCATATAGCCAAGTCGCGCGTGTAACTGACGGTCATCGGCTATCGGGTCAAGCCCCAGCACCCGAAGGGTGCCTGCGCTCGGCGTCAGCAGTCCGGCCAGCATCCGCATCAAGGTGGTTTTGCCTGCGCCGTCCGGCCCTATCAGCCCGGTAACCGCACCGGCGCGAATTTCAGCGCTCAACTGCGCCAGCGCCGGTTTTGCCTGACCAGCGAAGCGTTTTTCCAGCGCATCAAGGCGAATCAATGGTGTGTCATCGGTCATGGAAAGCATTGTCCTGCGCCAGCGTGAGTGTCACCGGCATTCCCTGACGCAGACCATCGTCTGCATCGTTAACGATGATGCGTAACCGATAGACCAGATCGGTGCGTAACTCCGTGGTTTCGACGTTTTTGGGCGTAAATTCGGCGCTGGGCGATACAAAACCAATTTTGCCGTGATAGGGGCTATTCGGGCGGCTGTCGGTGTAAATCAGCACCTCGCGCCCCGGCGCGGCGCGGCCTAGCTGGGTTTCACTGACGTAGGCGCGAATCCAGACCGGTTGCGTTAACGACAGGGTAAATACGGTGCCGCCGGCGTTCAGCATGGTGCCGGCTTCAGCAGCACGCGTCAGGATCACGCCGGGAGAGGGCGCATACAGGCGCGTATCCTGCACATTTAGCTGAGCCTGCGCTTCGGCAGCTTGTGCTTGCGCCAGCGCGGCTTCGGCAGCGGCGATTTCCTGCGGGCGGTTACCGCGTTGATACTGGCTCAGTTTTTGCCGTGCTGCCTGCAACGCGGCTTGCGCCTGATTACGGGTAGATCGAGCGTCTTCCAGCGTATTGGTGGCAAGGGTGTGCTGTTTCCACAAGCCAAGCTGACGTTGGTAGAAACTGTTGGCGTAGTCGTAAGCGGCCTGTGCCTGTTCCAGTTGTGAATGCACCTGGGCGATTTCCTCGCTGCGGTAGCCTGCCTGCAACAGCGCCAGTTGTGCCTGTGCACTGGCAACATTGGCTTTCGCCTGTTGCAGCGCGTTTTGCAACGGTGCACTATCCAGCCTGGCTAACAGTTGTCCCGGCTGGATAACATCCCCTTCATCCACATTCAGACTTGCCAGTCGTCCGCCAACCCGGAACCCCAGATTGACGCTGCGGATATCTACATTGCCATACAGCGTCAACGGCATGGCCTGTTGATTCCGTTGTTTTATCAGGCCATAACCGGCGGCGGCGATAGCAATGACCACCAGCACCAGCCATAACCCTGTTTTCTTATTCATAGCGCTCCCGATATGCTCCTGCGTCCTGTTCGTGCCATTAATATCGTGATTGTCGATCCCACATAGACGATGGCATCGCTCTCGCTCTAAGAGTTAAGAATAATGCCTTGTTCAACAGATTGCCGCGTTCGACCTGAAAGTGGGAGGATTCTACGCAGATATCCGCTGGCGTTGTGATGGATGAATCCGCTGGTCTTAATCAGTAACTGCTTGATATACAAAAGCGCAGAACCATTTTGCGCACAATGCAGAGGATTAAATGTGATCGACAGATAAAAATTCCTTGGACAGGCGATTTTCTGTTATAATCGCGCGCAGTCATGCACCGTAGTTTGTGCCCATTCATCTGGAGTCAGCGTTGTGCGGTATATAGATGCCGACTCAGCGTTACTCCATCTGTCGTCACCCTAAAAACTGCACCGGTAGATATCGGGTAGGGTGAATCTGGAGTTGTTCTCGTTATGTCTTTTGAATCTCTCGGTCTGAGTGCCGATATTTTGCGCGCTGTGGAAGAGCAGGGCTATCGTGAGCCGACGCCGGTTCAGCGTCAGGCGATTCCGGTAGTGCTGGAAGGGCGCGACCTGATGGCCAGCGCCCAGACCGGAACCGGTAAAACCGCGGGTTTCACGCTGCCGTTGCTGCAATTGCTGAGTGAACGCCCTGTGATGGCGAAAGGCCGCCGTCCGGTACGGGCGTTGATCCTGACGCCAACCCGTGAACTGGCCGCACAGATCGGCGAAAACGTGCTGGCGTACAGCAAGTATCTGCGTCTGCGCTCGCTGGTGGTGTTCGGCGGCGTCAGCATTAATCCGCAGATGATGAAGCTGCGTGGCGGCGTCGATATTCTGATTGCCACGCCGGGTCGTCTGCTGGATTTGGAACACCAGAACGCGGTTGACTTGTCTCAGGTGGAAATTCTGGTGCTGGATGAAGCGGATCGCATGTTGGACATGGGCTTTATCCACGATATCCGTCGGGTACTGGCGAAGTTGCCGCCGAAACGGCAGAACCTGCTGTTTTCCGCTACGTTCTCTGATGAAATCAAAGAACTGGCCGGCAAGTTGCTTGATAACCCGGCTTCGGTGGAAGTGGTGCGCCGCAATACTCCGTCCGAGCTGGTGACCCAGCACGTGCACTTTGTGGACAAAAAACGCAAGCGCGAACTGTTGTCGCACCTGATTGGTAAACACAATTGGCAGCAGGTGCTGGTGTTTACCCGTACCAAGCACGGTGCCAACCATCTGGCGGAACAACTGAACAAAGACGGCATCACTGCCGCCGCTATCCACGGCAACAAGAGCCAGGGGGCGCGTACCCGTGCGCTGGCTAATTTCAAGGACGGCGAGATTCGGGTGCTGGTGGCGACCGATATCGCGGCTCGTGGATTGGATATCGACCAACTGCCGCATGTCGTGAACTATGAACTGCCGAATGTGCCGGAAGATTATGTGCACCGTATTGGCCGTACTGGTCGGGCGGCCTCTACCGGTGAGGCGTTGTCATTGGTATGCGTCGATGAGCATAAACTATTGCGCGACATCGAACGTCTGTTAAAGCGGGAAATCCCGCGTATTGCGATTGCGGGTTACGAACCGGACCCGACCATCAAGGCCGAACCGATCCAGAATGGCCGACAAGGTGGGCGTGGCAGTCGCGGCGGGGCGCCGCGTCAGGGCGAGCGACCGCAAAGTGAGCGTGCCGCCGGGCGTTCGCAGGGAGATCGTCCCCACCAGCCGCGCCGTGAGGGTGCCGCGCGTCCGACGGGCCGTCCGGAAGGACAACCCGCCCGTCGGCGAGCGCCGCGCAAACCAGCCAGTGGTCAGTAATATCCTACACTGCCGCTTTCGCCTCCGGTTGCCGCCGGGGGCGATAAAACATCACCGCGTTGCCTGCCAGAATCAGCAACAACCCCAGCACAGCGTTAGTCCGCCATACGTACCCTTCGTACAAGGTAGAAATAGAGAGCGCAACTAACGGTAAACACATTTTTTATCAGGTGAATATTCGTCCATAATTCCTGTGCTATGGCGGGAAAGTGTCACGGCGGGAAAGTGTTGACTTTCCCGTCCATTCTTTTGCCGGTCCCGGTTGCGTTGTGGCTCCCATTAACCGTTTATCCTGCCAACAGTTTCTTTCATCGACAGTTTCTCCCGCTGACAGTACCATTTACTTTTTTGCGATGAGTTGAGTTATGCGCGTTTTACTGGCCCCGATGGAAGGGGTGCTGGATGCTTTGGTGCGGGAATTACTCACCGAAGTGAATGATTACGATCTCTGCATCACCGAGTTTTTGCGGGTGGTGGATAGCCGTCTGCCGGTAAAAGCGTTCTATCGATTGTGCCCTGAATTGCGCCATGGCAGCCGTACACCGTCTGGCACGCGGGTGCGGGTGCAACTGCTCGGTCAGTACCCGCAATGGCTGGCGGAAAATGCCGCACGGGCGGTGGAGCTTGGGTCATGGGGCGTCGATCTCAACTGTGGCTGTCCATCCAAAATGGTGAACGGCAGCGGTGGCGGTGCTACGCTGCTCAAAGACCCTGACTTGATCTATCGGGCTGCCAAAGCGATGCGCGAAGCGGTGCCGTCATCGTTGCCGGTAACGGTAAAAGTGCGGCTGGGTTGGGACTCTGGTGATCGCCAGTTCGAGATTGCCGACGCCGTACAGCAGGCAGGAGCCAGCGAGTTGGTGGTGCATGGGCGTACCAAGGAAGAGGGGTACCGGGCAGAGCGCATCAACTGGGCGGCGATTGGCGAGATCCGCAAACGCCTGCGTATTCCCGTTATCGCCAACGGAGAAATCTGGGACTGGCAAAGCGCACAGGATTGCATGGCCGTGACCGGTTGCGATGCGGTGATGATTGGCCGCGGCGCGCTCAATGTGCCCAACCTGAGTAGGGTCATCAAATATCGTGAAGCGCGTATGCCGTGGGCAGAGGTGGTGCAATTGCTACAGAAATACGTGCGGCTGGAAAAGCAAGGCGACACCGGCTTGTATCACGTAGCACGCATCAAGCAGTGGCTGGGTTATCTGCGCAAGGAGTATGACGACGCCAGCGAGCTGTTCAGCCGGATTCGAGCGTTGACGACCTCCGCCGATATTGCACGAGTTATTGATGATATCGGATGAAAGGATTGCAGATAACGTGCGGTGCCATAGCGAGTGTCGCAATCTGAGGAGGGTTATCTGCATCGTACGGTGATGATAATCTATTCGTAACGACCTGTTCATGAAAAGAAAACTTACAACAATGTACTCATCTGATCAGCAAAATGGCAGTCAGTGGATTGAATTATTATGCTTTCGTATCTATACCTGATCATCGAAAAAAATAATTTGTAATAATGCCCTGATGAAATAGAGGGAATGTTGGTGTAAAACGCTGCATTCCATTTCAACATGCTGAACGCACATCCAACATGTTGAACGCACACTGTGCTATTGTTTTTTGCTGCTCATTTCAGCACAACATACAAATAAAGGCTGGCGTAGTCCGCGCGTTGTTATCCAGACGATAGACAAGGTGCAGTAGGGGTAGCCGAGAATCACTCGTTGTGCGGCTAACTACCTGAGTATAAATGGTTAGTATGATAATAGTGCTGTAATGATAAATATAACATGGCCTGATCGTCTGTTTTGTATGTATTCGCCAAATAATGAGACGTGTCAGAGAAAACCGATAAGCGGAGAAAAAAAGTGCACGAGCATTTCAGAGGGAAATATGAAGTTGAGTTGAAATTTCGTATTCAGGATATTGTCGCTTTTCGTGAAAATTTATTCAGTCACCATCCTGAGTCGTTTGTATTCGAAAACAAGGAACACGACATTTATTATGACTCGGCAGAAAAGACGCTGTGGCAACAAAATATCAGTATGGTATTACGCCGTATGGCTCCATCAGGGATCAAACTGTGGATCGTGAAAGGGCCACGTATGGGGCGCTGCGAGGCCGTCAACGTTGAATCGTTCGACATGACCGACAGTATGCTGAGAACGCTCGGATTTCTGCCGATCTTCGAGGTGAATAAAACCCGCAGCATCTATTTTCTTGAGCGATTCCACATCACGCTGGATTATATCGAGTCATTAGGGCATTTCGTTGAAATTTCCTGCATGACAGAGGAAGAAGCGGAGCTGGATATTCTGAGCGAGCACTGTCAGGGGTGTGCCTTGCGGCTCGGATTGCACATGGACAGCATTGAAACCCGATCCTATCGTCAACTGTTGGGATATTAGGCGGTGGCGTCTATTACCGCATCATGCTAACTGCCTGATGGTTAACTGACGGAGGGGTTGTCGAAATACCATGAGCATCAATGTGAGACAACCGCCGCCAGTTTGGATGAGCGGTTGTTAAACTTTGTCACAAAGCTTTTAGGCGGACGGAGTGCACGCTATCCACAGGCGCATTATAATGCCTCGTTGTTTTTTCAGTTAACAGTACACTGTTTAAGCTATTGAATAATGAATAAAAAATTTCGGCTTTCCGTTGTAAGCCTGTTGTTGCTCTCAGCGCCTGTCTGCTTTGCGCCACACGCTGCGGCCAAAACCCCTGTAGCACAACATGTACCATCCCGCCAGGAGATTGCATCCGGCAGCGCGATGGTGGTGGATTTACGTAATAACGACGTGCTCTATTCCAGCAATCCGGATGTGGTCGTGCCGATTGCCTCGGTCACCAAACTGATGACCGCCATGGTCGTGCTGGATGCTAACCAGCCTCTGGACGAGCTGATCTCCGTTGATATCAGCCAGACTAAAGAGATGAGAGGAGTGTATTCTCGCGTGCGTCTGGGAAGTGAAATCAGTCGTCACGATATGCTGCTGCTGGCGTTGATGTCGTCAGAAAACCGGGCGGCAGCCAGCCTCGCGCATCACTACCGCGGCGGATATCAGGCGTTTATCGCGGCGATGAACGCGAAAGCCAAAGCGCTGGGTATGACGCATACGCATTATGTGGAGCCGACCGGGCTGTCTACCAGCAACGTCTCTACTGCGCGCGACCTGACTAAATTGCTGATTGCCTCCAAACAGTATCCGTTGCTGAGTCAGCTCAGCACGTCGCAGGAGAAAACCGCAGTCTTTACCCACCCGTCTTACAGTCTGCCGTTTCGCAATACCAACCATCTGATCTATCGGTCGGACTGGAACATCCAGTTGACCAAAACCGGCTTTACCAATCAGGCCGGCCACTGTCTGGTGATGCGTACCGTAATCAATGGCCGACCTGTGTCGCTGGTGGTGCTGGATGCGTTTGGTAAATTCACCCATTTCGCCGATGCCAATCGCCTGCGTAACTGGCTGGAAACCGGTAAGATCAGCCCAGTGCCGGCAGCAGCGCTGAGCTACAAGAAACAGAGGTCGCTGGCGTCGCGTCAGCCGCACGGCAACAGCGCTGCTGTCGCCGAAGCGGACGAATAACTGAGAGTACGGGCGGTGTTACGGCGCTGCCCGCCAGTCCTGAACCATCTGGCCTGATGCCGCGATTTCTTCTTCATGGCCAGGCTCACGCCAGGTTTCTGCCAGCGCCTGCTGATACCAGAGTTGCATCGCCGGATGGGCCAGCAGGTGACTGACATAATGCGCAGCGTCGCCGGTGAGCGGCAGTGCGTAAGTTTGCGCACGAAACACCACCGGAGCGAAAAATGCGTCTACTGCACTGAACTGTGCACCGGCCAGAAACGGCCCGCCAAACCGCTCTATGCCTTCCTGCCACAACTGATTCAGCCTGTCGATATCGCCCTGTAATGCAGCAGTGATGGTGTGGAGTTTCACCCGCACGCCGCAACTCATGGAGCACTGGTTACGCAGCGCACTAAAGCCAGAATGCATTTCCGCCGCCGCACTGCGCGCCCAGGCGCGTGCAGCTTTGTCTTGTGGCCAGACTGACGGGTGATCTTCCGCCAGATACTCAGTAATGGACAGCGAATCCCATACAGTGATGTCACCATCGATAAGACAAGGCACTTTGCCGGTCGGTGAGAAGGTTTTGAACGCTGCCTGAACCGGAGTGGGTGCAAAGGGGGTCAGAATTTCTTCAAACGGAATATCCAGTGCTTTAAGTAAAATCCAGGGGCGCAGTGACCAGGACGAGTAGTTTTTATTGGCGATGTGTAGCTGATACATGTCTTCCTCCATGGTGATATAGCAGTCATTTTATTATCTGGATATATCATGAAATCAGTGATATGCACCAGTTGATTGGTCAGTAAAGCCGTTCAGGTCAGCAGCACCTGGCCGCATGTCGCTTGTAACGCAGTGAGATCGGCGTTATTGCGACTGGCGCTGTCGCTAATCAATATGTCGATATCAGCAGGGGAGGCGTAAATAACACGGCTGGTGATGCCAATCTTGCTGTGGTCCGCCAACATGATGCGCTGTCTGGAGCTGCGCGACATCGCCCCGGCAATCGCTGCTTCATGGTGGGAGAAACTGCTGGCGCCGGACTGACTGGCGATACCGACCGGCGATAGCAGGGCGACATCGGCGCGGTAGCGCTGGATTTCCGTCACCGTCAGTGCGCCGCTGGTGGCCTGTGACGCCGCGCCCATGTGGCCGCCGAGCAGGATGACGTCATGCGGTGAATACGCCTCGGTTTCGGCGGCGGTGAGTTTCAGCGCCACATTCAGGCTGTTGGTGATAATGGTCATGCCGGGAAGCCGCAGCAGTTCGCCAGCCAGCAGAGCGGTGGTGCTGCCAGCATCGATAAACAGCGTTTGACCCGCTTTCAATTGTTGTGCTGCCAGTTGGGCGATTGCCAGCTTCTCTTGTTCCCGCACTGTGTTGCGAACTGACAACGGCGGCTCCGGCTCGGCGCCGATTGCCACAATGCCGCCGTGCACCCGGCGCAGCACGCCTTGTGCTTCCAGTTTGAGTACATCGCGCCGTACGGTTTCCCGCGATACCCCCAAATGCTGAATGATGTGTTCGGTACTCACCCGGTTGAGGGACGACAGTAGCAAACGGATACGGTGCAGACGGGTTTCTTCAAGCATCAGCGGGCATTCTCTCGGTCAGCGCAATAGTCGTCGCCATTATAACGGCAAGGCGGCGCACGATCAGGTTCAACAATGAGTGGATTCTTTGTGTATTTTTGTGCTTTTAAGCATAACAGGTATGGCAAGCCTGGCAAGCGGGGGGATGGGAAATGCAGGAAAATGCCTGTTCGATATAATTTATTGTTTTTATTTTGTTTTCATGGTGGTGTTTTTGTGAGCTGGCTCGCCGTTATGATATGCTTTCTTGGTGGTTTTTACGTCACTAAATAGTGCGTATTTTTGTATTTGTGTATTTTGTTGCTTTTGGTGTAGGGTAGTGTTTATCAGGCGGCGGCGCAGAGCCGACAGCCATCATACGCTGGGCACATTACATTTAATCTGGAGTCATCATGGCGACACGTTCAACCATTATGGATACCAACAGCTTCCGGGCGGAACATGCGGCGGCACTGACCGACGATATCCGCACGCTGACGGAAAAACGCGGCAGGATATTGGGCGATTCTTACCGGCTTTTCTACCGTAACCCGGTACATCTGGTGCGCGGCGAGAAGCAATACCTGTGGGACGCGGCAGGTAACCAGTATCTGGATGTGTACAACAACGTCGCCAGCATTGGTCATTGCCACCCGGCGGTGATTGAGGCGGTGCACGCGCAGATGTGCCAGCTCAATACCCATACCCGCTACCTGCATGACCGCATTCTGGATTACACCGAAGACCTGCTGACGCTGGTGCCAAAAGACATCACCAAAGCGATGTACATGTGTACCGGCTCTGAAGCCAACGATCTGGCGATTCGCGTAGCGCGTGCTTACAGTGGCGGCACCGGGATTATCGTCACCCGCGAGGCGTACCACGGCACCAGCGAACTGACTTCCGGCGCGTCGCCTGCGCTGGGCAGCGGTCAGCCGATTGCCGCGACCACCCGTCTGGTGCCAGCGCCGGATCGTTATCGTGTCGATGCTCCGGATCTGGGCGTCTGGTTTGCTGGGGAAATCCAGAAGCAGATCGATGACATGGCTGCCCACGGCATCAAATTTGCGGGTTTTCTTGCCGACTCGATTTTCTCTTCCGATGGCGTACTGCCGGGACCGGCGGGTTATTTGCAGGCCGCTATCGAGGTGGTGCACGCCAATGGCGGCATCTTCATTGCCGATGAAGTGCAGCCGGGCTTTGCCCGCACCGGCGACGCCTTCTGGGGCTTTGCCCGTCACGACATCGTGCCGGACATTATCACCATGGGTAAGCCGATGGGTAATGGCATCCCGGTATCGGCGCTGCTGGCGAAACCTGAAGTGCTGGCCGCATTTAGCGATGACATTCCCTATTTCAATACCTTTGGCGGCAACCCGGTGTCGATGGCAGCGGCACAGGCGGTGCTGACGGTGATTCGTGAAGAGAAACTGCAGGAGCACAGCAAGGTTGTTGGCGCCCGGTTGCTGAAAGAACTGGCTGGGTTGGCGGATCGTCATGCCTGTGTGGGCGACGTTCGCGGCGCCGGGTTGTTTATCGGTTTCGAACTGGTCAGCGACCGTGACGACAAAACGCCGGACAAAACACGGGCGCTGAACGTCATCGAACAGCTGCGTGAGCAGCGCGTGTTGACCTCGGTGGCTGGTCCGCATGGGAATGTTCTGAAACTGCGTCCGACGCTGGCGTTTCAGGCACATGATATCGACTGGCTGGTCGGTGCGCTGGATCAGGCACTGAGCGCTACCGCTTCCTGACGATTGCAACCGATAGCACAGGCTTGTGGTTTACCGGATAGCGAGTTGTTTGATAGGTGTGTGATTCCTCTCCAGCCCTTGTGCTGCATCACACCGTGAGTGGGAAAATACGTGATATCCGTTTTTCCGCTCACGGTTTTGTGGCACATTAGCCGCCTTGTCAATCACACTCATCGGGCAGACTGTCGCTTTCTGAACCGACAACTGCTAAGGGAACTCGCAATAACAATGAAACGGTTTACTTCACTGGCGCTCGCGGTCGGCCTGGCCTGTAGCCCGCTATGGGCGCAGACGCCCGGTGCGGTGTTACAAAAAAGTCTGTCGCAACAGACGTCACCGCAGGTAACACCCGCCGGGCAGCAGCGCGATGCCTTCGTTAACGACTTGATGAAGAAAATGACGCTGGATGAAAAGATTGGCCAGCTTCGTTTGATCAGCGTCGGCCCGGATAATCCGAAACACGCCATCCGTGAAATGATTCGCAACGGTCAGGTCGGCGGCATTTTCAACACCGTTACCCGACATGATATCCGCGTGATGCAGGATCAGGTGATGCAACTCAGCCGCCTGAAAATTCCACTGTTTTTCGCCTATGACGTCGTGCACGGCCAGCGTACCGTATTCCCTATTGGATTAGGGCTGGCTTCCAGCTGGGACATGAGCGCTGTGGAGCTGTCATCGAGAATTGCCGCGTATGAAGCGACCGAAGATGGCCTGAACATGACCTGGGCGCCTATGGTGGATATCACCCGTGATCCGCGATGGGGCCGTGTCTCCGAAGGTTTTGGCGAAGATACCTATCTGACCAGTGAAATCGCCCGTGTCACGGTAAAAGGTTTTCAGGGTGATGACCTGGCTGGTCGCCACTCGCTGATGACCAGCGTGAAACATTATGCGTTGTACGGCGCGGCGGAAGGCGGGCGAGACTACAACACCGTCGATATGAGTCCGCAACGCATGTTCCAGGATTACATGCCGCCCTACAAAGCCGCGATTGATGCAGGCAGTTATGGCGTGATGGTGTCGCTCAACTCCATCAACGGCGTACCGGCTACCTCAAACCGCTGGTTGTTGAGAGACGTGCTGCGTGACCAGTGGCATTTCAAAGGCATTACTATCAGTGATCACGGCGCTATTAAAGAGCTTATCAAGCACGGTGTGGCGGCGGACCCCAGCGATGCATCGCGCATTGCGGTGCAGTCCGGCATCGACATGAGCATGAGCGACGAGTATTTCGTGCGTTATCTGCCGGAGCTGGTCAAGCGCGGCGTGGTCAGTATGAAAAATATTGATGATGCCTGCCGCCAGGTACTGAACATGAAATATGACATGGGCCTGTTCCAGGACCCGTATCGTCACCTTGGCCCGGTGGGTTCCGACCCGATTGACACCAATGCCGAGAGTCGTCTGCACCGCGAAGAAGCGCGTGACGTAGCGCGCCGCAGTCTGGTGTTGTTGAAAAACCGCCTTGATATTCTGCCGTTGAAAAAATCCGGCGCTATCGCGGTGGTGGGACCGCTGGCCGACAGCAAACGTGACATTATCGGCAGTTGGTCCGCCGCAGGGCGCCCGGCACAGGCGGTCACCGTGTATGAAGGCATCCGTAAAGCCGTTGGGTATAATGCGCGGGTTTACTACGCTAAAGGCTCGAACGTCACCAACCATCCGGGGTTGATCAAATTCCTGAACGAGTATGATGAGTCGGTTGTGATTGATCCTCGCTCGCCGCAGGCGATGATTGACGAAGCGGTGGACGTGGCGAAGAAATCCGACGTGGTGGTAGCGGTAGTGGGCGAATCCCAGGGGATGGCGCACGAAGCCTCCAGCCGTGCCAAAATCACGATTCCGCCGGAGCAGAAAGCGTTGATTGCTGCGCTGAAAGCCACCGGCAAGCCGCTGGTGCTGGTGCTGATGAATGGCCGTCCACTCGACCTGAGTCGTGAAGATCAGCAGGCGAACGCGATACTGGAAACCTGGTTCAGCGGTACTGAAGGCGGTAACGCCATCGCCGATGTGCTGTTTGGCGATTATAACCCGTCCGGTAAGCTGCCGATGACCTTCCCGCGCTCGGTAGGTCAGATCCCGATGTACTACAACCACCTGCCGACCGGTCGTCCGTATTCGGCGGATGCGCCCAACAAATACACCTCGCATTATTTCGACGAGGCCAACGGCCCGCTGTATCCGTTTGGTTACGGTCTGAGTTACACCACCTTTACGGTGTCGGACGTGAAACTCTCCAGCCCGACGATGAAGCGCAACGGCAGCATTAGCGCCTCGGTAACGGTCACCAACACCGGTAAACGCGCCGGCGAAACCGTAGCGCAGCTGTATCTGCATGATGTGGTGGCGTCGGTCAGTCGTCCGGTGAAAGAACTGCGTGGCTTCCAGAAGGTGATGCTGATGCCGGGTGAAAGCCGCACCGTGACCTTTACTCTGTCGCCGCAGGATCTGATGTTCTACAACGCACAGATGCAGCAGGTGGTGGAGCCGGGCAAGTTTGATGTGATGATTGGGCTGGATTCTCAGCGCGTGAAAACCGGCAGCTTTACCTTGCTGTAACGCGTTGCTGTAGATAAATAAACCGTGGCCCCTGAGGTGTTGTTCCCAGGGGCCTGACAGGAAAACCGGCTGTGCCGTAACAGGTAGCCGGAACTGGCCGGTTTGCCGTTAGCCGCCGTGCACGATAATGATATACCCCACCAGCATCACGCCGCCAATGCCGCCTAATGCGCAGAGCGCAAACAGGCTGACAACCCCCAGTTTTTTAATATTCATCCGGTTATCCTTTTGTTCCGTTCCTGTAATGGTCAGGTTCCGGCGATTATAGAGTCTCTGTCATCGGATACAAGCCAGCCGAGCCGCCGCTGTCAGCGTCAAGGTGCCAACGCATAAGGTAAAGTGACAACGTCACAATTATGGTGGCTGACGTTGCCGCCAGTCTGTGGGACAATACCGGCCAGATTGAACCACAGTGAGACGGCATGACCCTTACCCCCGCGTTAAAGCAGCAGATTGGCGAATGGTATAAAGCGCTGCAACAGCAGATTCCCGATTTTGTTTCCCGTGCGCCACAGCGCCAGATGATCGCCGAAGTGGCGAAAGCGCTGGCAGGCGACTATCCGCGTCATCTGGTGATCGAAGCGCCGACGGGCGTAGGTAAAACCCTTTCCTATCTGATTCCCGGCATCGCTGTTGGGCGAGCAGAGCTGAAAACGCTGGTGATCAGCACCGCCAACGTGGCGTTGCAGGACCAGATCTTTAATAAAGATTTGCCATTGCTGCGCCAGTTTATTCCTGAACTGAAATTCACTGCGGCGTTTGGCCGTGGGCGCTATGTTTGTCCGCGCAATCTGGCGGCGATGGCGACCGAAGCATCGGCGCAGGGCGATTTGATGCTGTTTATGGATGATCACCTGCCATCGAGCCGTGAAGAGCAAACCACCAGCGCCCGGCTACAGCAGGCGCTGCAAAGCTATGCCTGGGACGGGCTGCGCGATCACTGTCAGGAGTCAGTCAGCGATGCGCTGTGGCAGCGTCTGAGCACCGACAAGGCCAACTGTCTGGGGCGTAACTGCCATTATTACCGCGAATGCCCGTTTTTTCTGGCCCGTCGGGAAATTGAAGACGCCGATGTGGTGGTGACCAACCACGCGCTGGTGATGGCAGCGATGGAGAGCGATTCGGTACTGCCGCAGGCCAAAAACATGCTGCTGGTGCTGGATGAAGGCCACCACGTGCCGGATGTAGCGCGCGACGCGCTGGAGATGTCCGGCGAGGTGACGGTCAACGCGGTGCAACATCAGATGGATCAATTGATTCAGCAGGTGGGATTGTGTCTGGCGCAGTTTCCGCCCAAATCGCCGCCGCGACTGATGCAGCCCGACCGACTGGGCGATCACTGCGGCGAGGTTCGGGAACAGTTGCAACTGTTCGAGCGCCTGAGCAGCCTGTTTTTGCCGCCTGCCCAGCCGGACGCCGATTACCGTTTCCCGATGGGGGAACTGCCGGAAGAGATGCGTGAGTGCTGTAACCGGTTATGCAAACTGGCTGATAGCCTGCGTGGGCTGGCGGAATACCTGCTCAATGATTTGGCGGAGAAAACCGGCAAGCATGATGTGGTCAAGCTGCATCAGGCGATGTTGCGCATCAGCCGCCTGAACGGTTACTGGGACGCGCAGAGCAAACTATGGCGGCTGGCAGCGCTGGAGAAATCCTCTAACGCGCCGGTGTCGAAATGGCTGCTGCGGGAGAGGCGCGATAATCAGCTGCATCTCTATTTTCACTGCGCCGGTATCCGCGTATGCGACCAGTTGGACCGGTTGCTGTGGCGCAATCTGTCGCACGTGGTGGTCACCTCGGCGACGCTGCGCTCGCTTAACAGCTTCTCCCGCCTGAAAGAGCTGTCCGGGCTGGATGAAGAGGAGGGCGATACGTTTATCGCGCTGGATTCACCGTTCAATCACCGCGAGCAGGGCAAGCTGGTGATCCCGCGTATGCGCCATGAACCGCTGATCGCGCATGAAGCTCAACATATCGCCGAGATGGCGCGGTTTTTCCGCGCCGAATTGCAGCGGGATGTCCACAAAGGCATGTTGATGCTGTTCGCCAGTCAACGGGCGATGCAACAATTTCTGACCGAAGTGCCGGATCTGCGGTTGATGCTGCTGGTGCAGGGCGATCAGCCGCGCTACCGGCTGGTGGAATTGCACCGTCAGCGGGTGCAGCAAGGGCAGACCAGCGTGTTGATCGGCCTGCAATCCTTCGCGGAAGGATTAGATCTCAAGGGTGAGCTGCTGTCGCAGGTGCATATCCACAAGATTGCGTTTCCGCCGGTAGACAGCCCGCTTGTCCTCACTGAAGGCGAGTGGCTGAAAAGCCTCAAGCGTCATCCGTTTGTAGTGCAAAGCTTGCCGAGCGCCTCATTTAGCCTGATTCAACAGGTTGGCCGGTTGATTCGTAGCCATGATTGTTTTGGTGAAATCGTCATCTACGACCGCCGCTTGCTGACCAAAAGCTACGGCGCCCAGTTGCTGGCCGCGTTACCTGTATTTCCTATCGAACAGCGCGCCATGCCGGACGGTGAGTAGCGAACTGTGTACGTCAGGTTATCTGCACCCCCAACAGCAAACGGTAACGGTTGATGGAGTTTCGCTGCCGCGCCGTTTCCGCAGCGGCAGCGGCGTTTTCACACTTCCCCTGTGACCAATTCATGCTATGTTTCCAGACAAATTATCCTTTTATGACGGGCGTTATCAGTTCGCCCGGTTTATGAACACTGCTTAACCGTTGCCTTATCAATGAGAGCACATCATGGATTACACCCGAATCATTAAAGAGGTTGGCCGCGGCAAAAATCATGCGCGCGATCTGGAGCAGGACACGGCTTATCAACTGTATGCTCAAATACTGCATGATCAGGTGCCTGAGCTGGAACTGGGCGGGTTGTTGATCGCATTTCGCATTAAGGGCGAGTCCGAAGCGGAAATGCGTGGTTTCTATCAGGCGATGAGCGAACAGACCTTGCATCTGCGCGCCCCGGCTGGCAGCCCGATGCCGGTAGTCATTCCCAGCTATAACGGCGCTCGCAAACAGGCCAACCTGACACCATTACTGGCGCTGTTGCTGCATCGGCTGGGGTTGCCGGTGGTGGTGCACGGCGTGAGCCACGATCCAACCCGTGTAACCAGCGAGTCGATTTTTCGTGAACTGGGCATTACGCCGGTGGAGCAGGCGCAGGAAGCGCAGCAGCGGCTTGATCAAGGCGAACCGATATTCATACCGGTGTCGCTGCTGTGCCCCGCCATTGAGCGTCAGTTAGATCTGCGCTGGCGCATGGGGGTG
Source organism: Dickeya poaceiphila (assembly GCF_007858975.2). Taxonomy (GTDB): domain Bacteria; phylum Pseudomonadota; class Gammaproteobacteria; order Enterobacterales; family Enterobacteriaceae; genus Dickeya; species Dickeya poaceiphila. Next base: position 2,503,210 of record NZ_CP042220.2, on the reverse strand, counting down.
CGCAACAGCGCCCATACACTGGCCAAGCTGGCCACGCCGTTTGGCGACGCCGAGGCATTGCGGTTGGCGAGCGTGTCGCATCCGGAATATATCGGGCGGGTCGGCAGATTCTTTCAGGATATTGATGGTCGTGCGTTGCTGATGCACGGCACCGAAGGCGAGGTCTATGCTAACCCGCAGCGCTGCCCGGAAATACATTTCATCCGTGAACAGCGTCAGGACATGCTGCAAGTGCGTCAGGATATCGCGGTAGCGAGCGGCGCGCTGCCGTCAGTGAAGGATGCCGTCACTACCGCCCGTTGGACGCAGGCTTGTCTGGCAGGCGAACAGCCGATACCACAGGCGATTCGCCTGCAACTGGCGTGCTGTCTGGTCGGAACGGGTGAAGCGGCCTCAATGGAACAGGCTGCTTCAATGATACGAAAACGACTGGGTTGATCATAACGACTAACAATAAGTAAGGAACAACCACATGCAACAGGCTAAGGCATATTTTGACGCCCTGAACCGCGATTATCTGGCGGTGCACCAAGCGAAAGAGGATCTCTTCTGGCAGCGTTATATGGGAACCGGCGACGAAACCGTTTCCTTGCGTTTTGCTGAGGCGGTAAGCGCCTGGAAACGTTTTATCTCGCAATCATCCCGGCTGGCCGAGCTACGGCAACACATTGCCGACGTCGAAGCCGCGCCTGCTGGCGAAGCGCGTGACGCGCTGCTGCACGGGTTACGCGGCTGGTATCGCTTTTTTGACTGCAATGTAATTGAAGATGTACAGGCTCAGGCGCTGATGGATGAGCTGATTGTTGCCGAGCATGACCTGTTTTCCCGCCGTAAAACCTATCAGCCCACCCATCTCAATGAGCAGGGCGAGCGCGTTTCCGCCTCGCTGGGCGAGTTGCTGACTAATCAGGCCACCAATGATAACGAGGAATACCGCCGCAGTTCACAGCAGGCGCTGCGCGATTTAGAACAGTGGCTGGTTAATCACGGATTTCCGGCGCTGGTCAGCCTGCGTAACCGCTTTGCTCGTCAGATGGGGTATCGCAACTACTTTGATTACAAGGTGAACAAGACCGAGCGGATGACGCCGGAGCAGTTGTTCGCCATTCTTGACCGTTTTGAGGAGCAGACCCGCGACGCCAACCTGCGCAGCCTGCGTCAACTGGCGTCGGAAAAAGGCGAGGCGGCGCTACAGCCGTGGAACGTGCGTTATGCCAGTACCGGCGATGTCACCCGTCAGTTGGATCCGTACTTTCCGTTTTCTGCCTCGCTGTCTCGTTGGGTCAATAGCTTCAAACGTCTGCATATCGATTTCAGCGGCGCACAGATGCAGCTCGACCTGCTGGTGCGCAAAGGTAAATATGAAAACGGCTTTATGCATCAGCCGGTGCCGCCGTTTGTCGATCAGGGTCAGTGGCTGCCCGCACGTATCAATTTCACCAGCCTGGCGCAGCCGGATCAGATCGGCAGCGGCGCTAACGGCATCAATACGTTGTTCCATGAAGGCGGCCACGCGGCGCATTTCGCTAATATCCGCCAGAATGCGCCCTGTTTTGCGCAGGAGTTTCCGCCAACCTCAATGGCCTACGCAGAAACTCAGTCGATGTTCTGCGACAGCCTGTTGCAGGATGCCGACTGGCTGAAGCGTTATGCGCATAACGCACAAGGAGAGCCGATGCCTGATGCATTGATTCAGGCGGATATCCGCGCTCGTCAGCCAATGCGGGCTTTCAATGAACGCCATATTTTGCTGGTGCCGTATTTCGAATGGCAGTTGTACTGCATGGATGACGAGGCGCGTACCCCGGAGGCGATTTTGCAGCTGGCGCGGGATACAGAACAGCGCATTCTCGGCATTAGCGGCAGCCCGCGCCCGACCATGGCGATTCCGCATTTGCTGTCGATGGAATCGGCCTGTTCCTATCAAGGGTACCTGTTGGCGATGATGGCGGTAGAGCAAACGCGCCATTTCTTCTTGCAGCGTGATGGTTATCTGACGGATAACCCGGCGATTGGTCCGGACCTGACGCGCCATTACTGGCAGCCCGGCAATAGCCTGAGCCACGATGAAACCTTACGCAGCCTGACCGGCGAAGGATTCAACCCAGACTATCTGGCGCGTGAATGCAACCTGACGGAGGAAGAGGCGTGGCAACAGGCGCAGGCAACCATCGCTGCGGCTATGGCGCGCCCGCAACCCGCGGCGGATTTCTCCCTTAATGCCCATATTCAGGTGGTGGATGGCGATACCGTGTTGGCTGACAATCAATACGGCGATGATGCCCTGTGTCAGGCATTCGCCCGTGTAATTGAAGACACTTACCCGATTCATGCCTGAGAATTTCAGACGCCGTGGCGGTGCCACGGCGTCTGTTTTATCTGTTTCAGATGTTGCGCCTCCATTTCGTTTTTGTATTGCTAAACCGGTACAGTTCTCTCGCGCCGGTGGGAACCCGCGCCTATACTGTTTGGCGACATTGGTAATCAAAGTACCTGTTATTAAAAAAGTTTCACCGAGTTGTCATCAGCAGCGCTTAGGCTGATGCGGTTTCCTATCCTTGCCGATAATCCGTAACAATAAAAAGGACCTACCATGCGCTATTCCTACGCGTTTATAACCGTGGCTTGCTCACTGGCGACAGTCCAGACGCAGGCGGCTTCCCGTAGCGATTCCCCACTGCCGTTGCTGCAAACTACCACTGAGGCCAGCAATAGCGCCCCGGTCATCGAGATGCAGCAACAGGTGCAGCAATATCTGCAAAAAGCCTTGCAGGGAAGCGCCCCAAAGCTGACCCGTGCGGTGCTGGACAACGCGCCTGATCAGGGCGAACCGCAGGGTGATATGAAATGGCTGAAAGCGACTGGCTACGTTTTCAACCCTAAAGGTCAGCAGCAGGCCAGCGTGAAACTGCTGGATGGGTTTCGTACCCTGTCGGCGTCGGTGTTGCAGAAAAACCTGGCGACGGTTGAGCGCATCAATCTGGAATCTACCCTGCCGCTGCGCCAGAAAGCGCTGATTGATGCGGAAAACACCCGCTATTTGTACGCGCTGGCGGAAGCGCTGGGACCGAAGTTGGGCAAGGCGTTTCTCGATGTTTATCAGAAAGGCGAAATCGGTAAGGCTGCTGCGCTGATCAAGGCGACCAACGTCAGCACATCAGCGGCGAAAAACGCCTTTAACTATCCACGTCCGTTCAAACAACCGGGCAACAGCATTCATCTGGTGCCGGATACCGCTGTGGTAGTGGATAACGTTCGCTACACGGCAGCGGGTGGTTCGTTCCCCAGCGGCCACACCAATAGTGGTTATAACGATGCGCTGTTGCTGGCGCAGATGCTGCCGGAGCGTTTCGTGCCGCTGATTGACAGAGCGGCTACCTACGGTTATTCCCGTCTGGTGCTGGGGGTGCATTATCCGCTGGATGTGATTGGCGGTCGCATGGCGGCTGAACGCAGTGTGGCGTATTTCCTGAATGACCCGAAATACCGCGTGTTGTTCAACGAGGCCAAAACCCAGTTGCGTACCGCGCTGGAAAAAGCCTGTGGTACCACGCTTGCCGAATGCGCCAAACCACAGGGCAAAAACGATCCTTACACCGACCCGGCGATGACGTCGTTCTATCGTTACACCATGACCTACAACTTGCCAATGGCAAAGGTGAAAGCCCAGTCGGTTAAGGTGCCGGAAGGGGCGGAAGTGCTGCTGGAAGGACCGTTGCCGCAATTGAGCGCCACCCAACGTCGTACCTTGATGGTAAAAACCGCGATTGCCGACGGTTATCCGCTGTCTGCCGGCGGGGGGGCGGCGAATTTCTGGCAGCGCCTGAACCTACATGATGCGGTGGCAGCCGCGAAGAAGTAAACGTTCCAGCCTGAACGGAAACGCATAACTAGCAGTTATAAAAGAGCAGTGGAGAGAGGCGGGGTTAGCGCCTCTCTTTTTTTGGTATTTGGGTTTTGGTGTTAAGGGCAACCTAACCCAACTGCGTGACTAGTGCGCGATGCTGACGTTATCGAAACTGACTTTGCCGTTACTATTGTTGCGTGACGAGAGTACCAGTCCGACATACAGCGTATCGTTCATGTTTTGATTGATTTGCTTATTTAAGGTGGTCCAGGTCAGCCCATCGTCAGAAACTGCTGAGATAAACGTGTTGCCATCGCGGGTTACGCGCAGCCAGGTAGGTTGGCTGCCGTTTTCGGATTTGGCGAACACACCGCGGTTGCCGGTAGCACTGGCGTCTTTGCTGCGCCATTGCGACATCGCGCCGGATGATGCTGTGTACCCTGTCAGCATGTAAGCGCTGCTGTCGGAGAGCGTGTTGCGCATCATCACACCCGCTTTGGCCTGAGGATCGCTATAACGCAGGTCGATCAGTCGTGCGGTAATGCTGCCGTCGCCTTTCAACTGCTGATAAACGAAATTGACGTTGTCGGCAGCGCCCCACATATCGCCGGTGTGTGCTTCCAGTGCAATCACGTCCTGATCTTCAGTGGCGACACCGGGCGTATCGGTTTTGCCGATGTCTTGCTGCTTCCAGTTGCTGCTTAGCGGGGAAGCAGGCGGTGTGGTTACGGTAACCACGTTGGAATAAGCGGAGTCTCCGGCCTGATTGTAGGCTTTGACCCGAAACGCGTAGGTCGTGTTAGGTGCCAGCGTCCCCACGCTCACCGAGGTGGCGCCTGGTCCCAGCGATTCGGCGCTGGTGTAGACTGCGCCCGCATCGTAGGCACGGGGTGTGGTGTCATAAGCGCCGTCGCCGAAAGTACCGGCATAGGAATATTCGACGATGAAGCCGCGTTCATTATCTGAACAGTCATTCCAGTCCAGTTGCACTACCGAGCTGGAAATAACGCCGGCTGTCAGGCTATCGGGCGAGGAGGGCGGTGTATCCTCACCGGTGTAAGGGTCCAGCGATATGCCGTTGCGCAGTGTGGCGGCGTTGATACGATGGCGCGTTGCCGCCAGTCGGTTGTTCACCTCGGTCAGCGTCAGCGGGGTGATGCTGATATCGTAATCCACCGGGCCTTCGCGTTGGGTGAGGGTGACGGTGCCGTCCAAATAGAAAATCTCGTTGAGCCACAGGCTGGGCATGATTTCGCCGTTATTGGCCGGTGGCCCAACGGTAAACGGAACCATCGGGTTGCCGGTGCTGCTTTGGATGCCGGCGTTCCACACGGCAGAGCGGCCAGGTATACCATCAAGGCGATAATCCGGCGCGTAACGATCAGTTAACGCTACTTTTTTGATGAAACCCTGCGTGGTCGTCACCAACGGTGCATTTTCCGCCAGCAGGGTACCGCCACGGTTGAAATAGTTTAATTCCCAATGCATCAAAAAGTATCCCTGACCTGTCAGAGTCAGGTGCTCACCGGCATGTAACAGGAGATATTTCCCTTCTTTTGAGCCTTTAATCGGCTCAACGTACTTATTGGCCTCGCCGTCGTTATTACCGACCAGCGTGACGCCAGTCGTTGCTGGTCGCTGGTACAGGCCATTGATCCTGGGGTAGGCGAGATTCTGATCGCCCTTATCAAATGTGGCGTGGGCAGTCGATGCGACAGAACCCGCGCAGCGTTGTGTGTTGACGGCGCTGGCCGTGTCGTCAGCAAACCCGTATGCGCTGAACAGCATGACACCCATCAGGGCGCTGAATCGGCGTCGGGAAAGGCGAGAACGGGTGGTTTTCATGTATATATCCTGGTGAATTGATAACGTATTGATTTAATGCAATATCGGGAATGGTTGATGCACGCATCGCGCAGCGTATAAGAAGCAGTAAAAAATGCCAAACCGGTTGGATTTATTCTCGGAATATTCTGATGTCATGTCGCGTGGTCGGAACGTTGACGACAGCCGTCAGAGCTGCCGTCAGGGAACCATCAGGAAACGTGTTGCAGAAATTCGCGCAGTCGATCACTGGGCGGATTGGAAATCAACGCATCCGGATGACCGTCTTCGGCAATACGACCTTTATCGATGAAGATCAGGCGTGAAGCCACTTTTTGGGCGAATCCCACTTCGTGGGTCACGATCACCATGGTCATGCCTTCTTCAGCCAGGTCTTTCATCACGTTCAGCACTTCGTGACGCAGTTCCGGGTCCAGCGCCGAGGTAGGTTCGTCAAACAGCATCAGCTTCGGTTTTACCGCCAGCGCACGGGCGATAGCCACGCGTTGCTGCTGACCGCCGGACAGTTCGGACGGATAGTGGTGCGAGCGTTCCGCCAACCCCACTTTGGCCAACAGTTCACGCGCTAGTTTCTCGGCATCGGCCTTGCTGGCGCCGCGCACTCGAATCGGGCCGAAGGCGACGTTTTCCAGCGCCGTCAGGTGCGGGAACAGATAAAACTGCTGGAACACCATGCCGGCTTCCTGACGAATCAGGCGTTCGTCCACGTTGGGGTCATTGACGGTCAGGCCGTCTACCACCAGCTCGCCGCTGCTGATTTCTTCCAGTTTGTTGATGCAGCGCAGCAGGGTGGATTTGCCGGAACCAGACGGCCCGATAATCACCACGACTTCACCCTGTTTGATGTTCAGGTTGATGTCGTGCAGTACCTGGGTTTGACCGTAGTGTTTCGATACGTTTTTGAATTCAATCATATAATCTTCAGTCTTCTTTCCAGCCAGCGCATTCCAATGGTAAGAACGAGAGTAATTACCAGATAAATAATCGCAGTAGCAGTCAGTATTTCCAATGCGCGGAAATTACCTGCGATGATTTCCTGTGCCTGACGCGTTAATTCAGAGACACCAATGACGATACACAATGATGTGTCTTTGATACTGATGATCCACTGGTTACCCAGAGGAGGCAACATACGGCGTAATGCCAGTGGCGTAATCACATGACGTAATGTTGCGCGGTGTGATAACCCCAGCGCCAGACCGGCTTCGGTAAAGCCTTTGTGGATAGACAGCACCGCGCCACGAGTAATTTCGGCGATGTAGGCACCTGAGTTAATCATGATAGTGATGACGGCTGCGGTAACAGGATCGATACGAACTGACGTCAATATCATCGGGATGGCGAAGTAGATGTACATTATCTGTATAACCATGGGGGTGCCACGGATAACTTCGATAAAGACCAGCGCGACGCGATTGGATAGCCACCCGCCATAGACGCGGGCAAATCCCGCAACGACACCAATAACCAGGCCGCCCAATAAACCCAGCACGGAAATCAGCAGAGTCATTTGGGCTCCCTCCAGCAACTGAGGGATAGACGGCCAGATGGCACTCCAGTCAAACTGCATGAACATTCTCCAGCAATAATAACGCTACCATAGCAAGGTGCCGCACGGACTGACCGGCGGCACCGTAGAAGCTATTCAGCTTGTTATTTCTATTCAACCTACTATTTGTTAATTCAACCCATTACTTCGGGTCAGTACCGAACCACTTTTTGTAGAGGGTGGCATAGGTGCCGTTATCGCGTAGGGTTTTCAGCGCACCGTTCACCTTGTTGCGCAGATCATCGCTGCCTTTCGGGAAAGCGATGCCGTACTGCTGTGCTTTGATAGAATCGCCTACCGCTTTGAATTTGCCGTTACCCGCAGTTTTGATGAAGTACAGGATGTTTGGCGTATCATGCAACACGGCGTCGGCACGGTTGGTGCCCAGTTCCAGGTAGGCGTTGTCGATGTTCGGGAACTGGCGCAGTTCCTTGGTTTTGAGGTTGGCTTTGGCGTAGTCTACCGAGCCGGTACCGCTCTTCACCGCCACCACTTTACCGTTCAGATCCTGCTCGCCTTTGATGTCCTGATTGTCGGCGCGCACCATTACCAGCAGGCCGCTGTTGTAGTAGCCGTCTGAGAAATCGATTGCGCGTTTGCGCTCTTCAGTAATGGTAATGCCTGCCAGCGCCAGATCCACGTTGCGAGTCTGCAGTGCCGGGATGATGCCGCTGAAATCCATCGGTTTCAGGGTGTAGCTCAGGTTCAGTTGTTTAGCGATGGCATCCCACAGGTCGATGTCAAAACCGACATACTTGTCACCTTGTTTGAATTCAAATGGCACGAATGCCGTATCGGTCGCTACGGTAAGCGGTTTCTCTGCGGCCTGGCCAGACAGGCTGAAGGCCAGCGCCAGTGCTGCCAGTGAAGTTTTAAATAATGATTTCATCAAAACGTCCTTCCTCTCGTTGGTTATGTATTCCGCTGTTTTACACCGTTGGCTACTTGCCACCATGGGTTGCCTGCCACCCTTGAGAATGGTGTTGCATCGGCTTTGGCATACAGAGATGAGGCCGATTATCCGACATCAGTTGTTATTAGCCGCCGCACTGACATGCAAGGTGCTGTGGAGAAAACAGGGGGAGTCGTTGCCAAAACAGGACGGGTAGACCCGCTAATTCTTATCGCGCAGCCATCAGGAAATCCTATAGCGTGCGTTGCTATGAATAACTGAATTGTGCAGGGTACACAACCGTTGATTACGTTCAAGGAGGAATATTGCTAACAAGCGCTAATTTTTTGTTCATTTTGTGGCGTGGATGCAAGCGATTTGCGTGGCGATGCAGAAAAAATGCATATTATCTCAATGTGTCTGGCAGGGTAAAAATGGCGGAAAATGGCATAGATACAAGCAGAAAGTGGGAAGTGCTGAAATCTGGCCGGAGAAATCCGGCGGTTCGACCGCCGGTCATCGTTGATGAACTATTCGATGTTGGCTTCGATAAACCACAGGTATTGATCCAGATCGCGGGATGCGGCAGTGAGCATATCTGCGGTATCTTCGTCCTGCGCCTGACTGATGGCCTTGCGAACCGTATTAGCGACGATGGCATAGCTATCTGCCAGCGCTTTCAGGTGGTCTTGCACGCTGTGAATGGTAAGCGGGTAGCTACCCAACGTCGTTTTCTGGTGAATGACCTGGACAGTGCCGGTTGCCACGCCGCCCAGTTGCACCACACGCTCGGCGAAGGTGTCCAGATGAGTCATCAGTGAGGTGCGGAAGGTATCCAGCATCTCATGTACGGCGATGAAGTTTGCTCCGCGCATGTTCCAATGCGCCTGTTTAGTCATCAGCGATAGATCGGTAAAGTCCACGACCAACTGATTGAGCAGGGCAATGGTCGAGGCTTTAACGTTATCGTCCAGATCGTTACGGGTGAAAATAAGATCAGCGGAAGCTGCTTTTACCAGTTTAGCTGTACGCATTGTATTATCCTCTTTAATTTCCGTTATTGCTGATAATGATTTTGGCTGTCAACGGAACGAATTATAGCAACCTGAATGTGCGGAAGATGCTTAGTTCGGTCTATTACAGGAATAGCCTCAGACAGTGAAAAACAACACTTCTGTATATGTTATTTAGCGTCCGGATACAGCAGTAAAAAATAGCCAGGATAAAAGGTTATTTTTTTATTAAGTTACAATCTTTTGGTATGGAATTTATCAGGTGATGACTGGATATTTCTTATGCAATGTTTTCCCGAATGCGTCTGTCAGGCATTAAATAATTTAGCGGGATAATCACAGAGGATGATATTTCCCGGCCAGGCTGACCGGGAATGCGGTTATTTTTCAGACGGGAGAACAATTGCACGATAACAATTCACGATAACAACTGCACGATAACCACTGATGCCGCTAATTCAGGCTACGGCACTTTTTTTCGCGCTAAGCGTGGTGCCCAGCGAAGCAATGATAATAAATGTCAGAGCCAACCACTGAGTGAGAGTCAGGTGTTCGTGCAGAAAGAGGATGCCGGAGAGTGCTGCTACGGCGGGTTCCAGGCTCATCAGGGTGCTGAAAGTACGCGTCGGCAACCGGGTCAGCGCCAGCATTTCCAACGTATACGGCAAAGCGGTGGAAAGCACCGCTACAGCGATACCTGTCGGCAGAATATCAAGAGAAAATAGAGTGTTGAGATCGGAAAACAGCAGGCCAATCGGGCAATATATCAGGGCGGCAATCAGCGATCCGATTGCTACGGTTCCGGTGCCATGACTGGTTCCTGCCTTTTGACCAAACAAAATATAGCCCGACCAGCAGGCTCCGGCGCCAACGGCAAAGACGGCGCCGGTGACGTCCACATTATCAATATGCTGCCCAAGCGGTAGCAGCAGCCACAATCCGGCGGCAGCCAGCAACACCCACACGACATCCAGCAGGCGGCGAGACGCCAGAAGCGCGACCGCCAGCGGCCCGGTGAACTCCAGCGCCACGGCAATCCCTAATGGTACGGTGCGCAATGCCAGATAAAACAGATAGTTCATGCCGCCCAGTGTGATGCCATAGATCAGCAATGACAACCGTTCTGAACCAAAACGTAATCGCCAGGGTTTGAAGACCAGCAGTAAAATCAGCGAGCCTATCGCCAGACGCAGTGCCGTCACGCCTGAAGCGCCAATCAGCGGGAAAACCATTTTAGCTATGGCTGCGCCGGTCTGGATGGACAGCATAGCGATTACGATGAGTAATACCGGTAGCAATACAGAATTTTTTAATGCGGAAATCAAGGTCATTTGCAGGGCCTTAACATGCCGTGGGCAGCCAGAAAAAAACAGGTAATAAATGAACAATTCATTCGACGTTAGTTTACTCTCGTTGACTTTAATTTACTCTAAATTTGAAAATCTTTTTTTTATATAAAATCAGCCTGAAAAGTAATCAAAAAATTAAGAAAACTCCATGCCAAAGCAGTGTGTTGCATTTATTTTTTCACACTGCGATGAGCTTATTTTATTTATCAATATCAATTATTTATATTGTATTTGAAAATTTTTGTTACATGTTTACCCTAATTGAAAAATAATAACCAGTCAGCATTTGCCCTAATTTCTTGTTATATTTGTCTCGCTTAATCTTCTTTTCGTAAGATAATTCGAGGCATATTATGAAAAAAATCGCGTGTCTTTCCGCTTTAGCTTGTGTTCTGGCTGTAAGCGCAGGTTCTGCAGTGGCTGGTGAAAGCACTGTATCTCTTGGTTATGCTCAGGGCGACGCTCAGGGCGTGCAGAACAAACTGCCGGGCTTCAACCTGAAGTACCGTTATGAGTTCGATAATAGCCAGTTGGGCGTGGTAGGTTCTTTCACTTACCTGCAAGACAGTCAGACTATTGGTAATTTCTACAACAAGAACCAGTACTACGGCTTCAGCGCGGGTCCGTCTTTCCGCTTCAATGACTGGGCGAGCATCTACGGCCTGGTTGGCGTAAGTGCCGGCAAGTTCACGGTTAACAAGACCGATGGTTCTTCCAACAACAGTTCCAGCGATGCTGGCTTTGTGTACGGTGCCGGTTTGCAGTTCAACCCGGTTCAGAACGTGGCCTTTGATGTTGGTTACGAGCAGAGCCGCATCCGCAGTGTTGACGTAGGCAGCTGGAACGTAGGCGTAGGCTACCGTTTCTAATCGCGCCTTGCACTTTACGCGTTGCGTGAGAGCACTGTTGTGAAAAATCCGCCCGACTGGGCGGATTTTTACTATTAACGGCTATGTACGGCTAGGCAAACCAGCCAGCAATTTTTTAAGCAACTGATTCAACTGATGCTGTTCCTCTTCATCCAATGCGGCCAATAGCTGCTGCTCATTGTCGGTATGCAGTATCACCAGCGTATCCATCAGTTCCCGTCCTTTTTCTGTCAAGGTGACCAGCGTGCCGCGTCGGTCTTGCGGGTTGCTCTGACGTGCGACCCACTGCGCCCGTTCCAGCCTGTCGATGCGGTTGGTCATGCCGCCTGATGATATCATCAACGCTTCGTAAAGCTGAGTCGGCGTCAGCGCGTAAGGCGCGCCGTTGCGTCGTAGCGTCGCCAGTACATCAAATTCACCGGGACGCAGGCCAAACCGGGCGAACAGCGGATTGAGATAATCCCGTTCTAACCGCAACGTGGCTTCAAGTAACCGTCCCACTACCTGCATCGGGAACGGATTAATATCCGGCCTTTCCCGTTGCCATTGTTCATAAGCGTTGTCTGCACGATCTGCCATAAGTGTAATTTGTCTTGATATTAAGATTCTTTCTGCAAAGATATTCTATGGGGAACACCTATCACCACTCAAGCATCAGAGAGTTACAAGGAGCGGTATGTCACACGCAATTCGTGCCAAATCACTGTATTTTGTCGTTATTACCGTCATGTTACTGGGGCTTAACCTTCGCCCGGTACTGGCAGGAATCGGCCCGTTGCTGTCACGGATTCAGGCGGATACCGGCATGGGCGATATGCAGGCAGGGCTGCTGACCACCCTGCCAGTATTCGCTATGGGAATCTGCGCGCTGTATGGCGGGTGGTTGCAGTCTAAAGTGGGCGAATATCGGGGTATCGGCATAGGCATTGTCGGTATTGCGGTTGCTTGCTTGCTGCGTTGTTGGCTAACCGGCACGACGGGGTTACTGCTGACTGCGGCGCTGGCTGGTGTCGGCATTGCGTTGATTCAGGCGTTGATGCCGTCATTTTTGCGGCGCAGTTTTAATCAACAAAGCAGTCGTCTCATGGGGTTGTATACCACTGCTATTATGGCGGGTGCAGCACTGGCGGCAGCCAGTATTTCACCGCTGGCAGATATTATGGACTGGGATGGTGCGTTGGCGATATGGGGCGGTCTGGCGACGCTGGCTGCCGTAGCCTGGATGATCTCGGTGTTGCTGAATCCGATGCCCGATAACGTATCACATACACGGGTGGTAGCCGCATTGTCGCGCAGACGGGCTTGGGCGTTGATGATATTTTTTGGTATCGGCACTGCGGCGTACACCCTGGTGCTGGCCTGGTTGCCGCCTTACTATACCCAGCTTGGCTGGAGCTCTGCCCGTAGTGGTCTGCTACTGGGGGGACTGACGCTGACAGAAGTGGTGGCCGGGCTGCTGGTGTCGTGGCTTATCAACCATGTTCCTGACCGGCGCTATCTGTTGCTGCCGGTGTTGCTGCTGTTATTGTTGGGCATGGCGGGCCTGATACTGGCACCGCTGACGCTGGTGCTGCCGATTATGATTGCGCTGGGATTGGGGATTGGTGCGTTGTTCCCACTGTCGCTGATTATCGCGTTGGATCAGGTGGACGACCCACGACAGGCCGGGGCGTTGATGGGGTTTGTGCAAGGTGGTGGCTATCTGATAGCGAGCCTGATGCCGCTGCTGGCAGGATTCATCCGGCAACATACCAGCGGGTTGAATCAAGCCTGGCTTATCATGGCGGCAGGCGTTGTCGTATTAATCCTGATGGCGCTACGTTTTTCCCCACGGCATCCGGTTCCGGCATCAGCCTAACGGCGTGAAAACGCCAACTGCGGTGTCAGGAACAGATTACGGAAATATTCCCGAACTGCCTGCATAGCCGGGGTAAACTCGGCGTCACGGTACCAGGCCAGCCCAACGCTCATCGGGTGAACCTTGTCTTTTAGCGAACGGGTCTCGATACGCCGCCCCTCAAGCGACCAGGGGCGGTACACCAGATCGGACAGTATCGCCACCCCTAATCCGTTCGCTACCATACTGCGCACTGCCTCAACGGAATTGGTGCGCAGCATCACCTTCGGGTGATGTCCGCTCAGTTCCCAATAGCGCATCGCACTGTGATCCGCTTCATCTACCGTCAGCATAATAAACGGCTCATTGGCGACATCCGCCAGACTTACTTCCGGTTTATCGCACAATGGGTGGTGACTGGGCAGCCATAAGCGCCGTTCTGAGTTGAATAGCGTTTCTGAGGTGATTTCCGGATGTGTGAGATTCGCGGTCAACACCAATGAGAGATTCAATGATCGGTCCAGTAATCCTTGTTCGATATCCTGCCGCTCGCGTTCATTGAGATGAATGGCGACTTGAGGAAAACCGTCAGACAGCCGTTGCAGGTGGAAGGGCAGGAAATAGCCCATGACCGTGTAGCTGGCGGCGATATTCAGTGCACCGCTAATCCGGTTATCGGTTAACGGGATGTTCATGGCGTCGTTGACACTGCGCAGCACCGCGTAAGCGTGATTAAGGAAGTAACTGCCATTTTCCGTCAGCGTCATGCCGTGTACCGACCGCAGGAACAGCGGTTTGCCCAGCAGGTTTTCCAGTTCCTGAATCGCGGTCGTTACTGCGGACTGCGAAATGTTGAGATGAATCGCCGCCTGTGAGATTTGGCCCATCTCGGCGGTGGCGATGAAGTAGCGGATCTGACGCAATGTGACCATAACCGGTTCCTTAGCGATGAGCGTTCTGTTTTTCAGATAGTGAGTATTCTGAAAATACGTCTTTCCGAATAGAAAACGGTAGCTCTATATTGTTTTTAAACATAACCATCACAAATAAGAAATAACTATGAAATATGAAATCGATCTGAATTCCGATATGGGAGAAAACTTCGGTCCCTGGAAAATAGGTGATAATGTTGATCAGAAAATTATGTCTTATATCAGCTCAGCCAATATTGCCGCCGGATTTCATGCAGGTGACCCTTCGACAATACGCCAGACTATTGAATGGGCCAAAGAGTGTGGCGTGGCGGTGGGCGCTCATCCCGGATTTCGTGATCTGGTGGGTTTTGGCCGTCGGCATATTCACAGTCAGCCGTCGGAAATGGTGAATGACATTTTGTATCAATTGGGGGCGGTGCGGGAATTTACCCGGCTCTACCAATTACCGTTACAGCACGTTAAGCCGCATGGCGCGTTATATATGCATCTGGCCCACGATCAGCTATCTGCGCAATTGTTTGTGCAGGCGCTGCACCGGTTAGATCCTGAATTGCGGTTATTTTGTCTGCACGGCTCATGGGTATGGCAGGAAGCCAGAAAGCTACAACATCCTGTTATTTGTGAATTTTATGGCGACAGGGAGTACGACGCCAGTGGTTCTATCGTATTTACCCGCCGGGTTGGTGCGTTGGAGCCGGCGGCAGTGGCGGCGAAAGTAGTGCGCGCCTGTGTTGATGGCAAGGTCACGACGATTGATGGCGAAGATATTCCTGTCGAGTTTGAATCGATTTGCATTCATAGCGATACGCCCGGCGCGCTGGCATTAATTCAGGCAACGCGAGAGGCATTGAATAACGCCAATATTCACGTGTGCTCACCATTTTAAAATAATTTAAATCATCGGTAATCAATCAGTAAATATGAGGGGTAAAGATAATGAAAATATATGAAGTGTGTTCTCCTTTGCCGGGTATTTTTTATCGTCAGCCTACCCCAGAATCCCCGGTGTTTATTGAAGAAAACAGTCCGGTGATGGCGAGTAGCGTTATTGGCTTGATCGAAGTAATGAAACAATTTAGTGAAATTTATGCTGAGCAGGCGGGGGAATTACTCTCGTTTTGTGTCAATAACGGTGATGCGCTGGAGCCGGGGCAGGTTATAGCCATTATAAAAATCGATGAATAACGGTAACACTATCCTATAGCCTCATTAATTATGTCATCAGGAGGGCCGCGACGATGTGTCAGCCGATCAAAAAATTGCTTATCGCCAACCGGGGAGAAATTGCTGTGCGCATTATTCATGCCGCTCGCAGTCTGGGGATTACCTCGGTGGTCGCCTGCAGTGAAGCCGACATCGATTCATTGCCCGCACGTCTGGCGGATGAAACGGTACTGTTGGGTGGCGCGCGCGCCGACCAAAGTTACCTGAATCAGGCGGCGTTGCTGAAGGCTGCCAAAGACTACGGGGCTGAGGCAATACATCCAGGATACGGTTTCTTGTCAGAAAACGCGGTCTTTGCCGAGGCGGTGGAGCAGGCTGGGTTAGTGTTCGTCGGTCCGACATCGGAAACCATCCGCCTGATGGGGGACAAGGCGGAAGCGCGACGCACGGCGCAGGCGGCTGGCGTGCCGGTGGTGCCCGGTTCGCAGAGTGTGTCGTCGCTGGAGGCGGCGTTGTACGCTGCCGCAGAGATCGGTTATCCGCTGTTGATCAAGGCGGCTGCCGGCGGCGGTGGGCGCGGCATTCGGGTCGTTAATAACGAAGACGACCTGAAACGCGAATTACCGATTGCCCAACGTGAGGCGAAAGCAGCATTTGCCTGCGGTGATGTCTATCTGGAGCGATTTATTCGCCATGCCCGCCATATTGAAGTGCAAATTTTGGGCGATGGCGAGCGGGCGGTGCATTTGTATGAGCGCGAATGCTCGCTGCAACGCCGACGCCAGAAAATATTTGAAGAAGCGCCTTCGCCAGCATTATCGCCAGTACAACGCGAGGCATTGTGCCGTAGCGCCCTACAGCTTGCTCAACTGTTGAACTACCGCAGCGCCGGTACGCTGGAATACCTGTTCGATATCGAGCGGGAGCAGTTTTATTTTATTGAAATGAATACCCGCATTCAGGTCGAACACCCGGTCACGGAGCGGGTAACCGGTGTTGATCTGGTGCAGTGGATGCTGCGAATCGCCAGTGGTGAAACCCTTGATTTGCATCAGGAAGACATTGTGTTACGCGGTCATGCCTGTGAAATGCGCATCAACGCGGAAGATCCGGCGCGCAATTTTTTCCCTTGTCCCGGTGTGGTGGAGACGCTGACATGGCCGCAAGGCCCCGGTATTCGTATCGATAGTCATCTGTTCAGTGGCTACCGTATTCCGCCGTATTACGATTCCCTGCTGGCGAAACTGGTGGTGTCGGGAACGGATCGGTTGCAGACGCTAGCCCGTGCTGAACAGGCGCTATGTCAGTTGCGAATCGGCGGTATTACTACCACTCAGTCGCTGCATCAGTGGCTATTGGCTGATCCGCGATTGCGCACCGGGCGTTTTGATACTACCTCGCTGGAAAACTGGCTACAGGCGCGGGAAGCCGACGCGCTGCTGCTGACCAGGGAGGCCTGAGATGACGTTTCCCGAAATCAGATACACTTTTGGTGGCGATGAGCACTTGTTTGCTGAAATTGACGAAGCGATGTCGTTGGGGGCGTTCTTCCGTGGGCTGGCGATAACCCGTGCGCTCGAACAGCAGGCGTTGCCCGGCGTACTGGACATTTGCCTTGCCAACGCATCGTTTCAGGTGCGTTTTAACCCGGATCTCATCGCACCGCAGGTGCTGTTGGATCAGGTGCGAGAAACGGAACATCAGGCGCAAACCATGACGGTGCTTGATACACGCATCATCGAAATTCCTGTGCTGTACAACGACCCCTGGACGCACGATACCCTGATGCGGTTTCGTGATCGGCATCAGGACCCCAGCGCCACGGATCTGGAGTACGCCGCTCGCATCAATGGTTATCAGGATATCGCGGCATTTATTGCGGCGCACAGCGGTACACCGTGGTTTGTGTCGATGGTGGGGTTTGTGGCGGGATTGCCGTTCATGTTTCAGATGGTGGAGCAGGCACAACAGCTTCAGGTGCCGAAATATCTGCGGCCACGTACCGATACCCCCAAACTGTCGCTGGGGCATGGCGGCTGCTTCGGCTGTATTTACTCGGTACGGGGCGCAGGCGGTTATCAGCTGTTTGGCGTGACGCCTGCACCAATTTATGACCCGGAACAACGGCTGGATTACCTGCAATCGTCGATGGTGTTTTTCCGTGCAGGTGACATCGTGCAGTTCAAACCGATTGATCTGGCGCGTTATGAGCAGGACGTGCAGGCGGTGGAGGCGGGTTGCTTTAGCCTGCGCATTCGCCCAGTCACGTTTGAGCTGGATAAATTCCTCGCCGACCCAACTGGCTATAAACACTATCTTCAGGGGGTACTGTATGCAGCGTTGTCGTGAGCAAATATCGGGTACGCGCATCAATGTCATCCGCCCAGGGCTTGCAACCTCAATACAGGATACCGGTCGTGAAGGGTATTACCATCTCGGCATCCCGCCATCCGGTGGGCTGGACCAGTATTCGCTGCGACTGGCGAACCTGTTGGTGGGTAATCCTGCTCAGGCGGCGGTACTGGAAATGACGTTGCTGGGGCCGGAACTGCAGTTTGAGGGTGATGTGCTGGTGGCGGTGTGCGGCGCACGCCTGTCGCCGCTGCTGGATGGCGAACCGATGCCGATGGATACCACCTTTGCGGTGCGCGCCGGTCAGGTACTGCGGTTTACGCCGACGACGGCAGGCTGCCGCGCCTATCTGGCGGTCGCTGGGGGGATTGCGGTGCCGGAGGTGCTGGACAGCCGCTCGACCTATGCGCTCGGTGCGCTGGGCGGTTATCAGGGGCGGCGGCTGGCCGCCAACGACGTATTGCCAATCGGCGTGCCGACCCGGCAGGTGACGCCGGAGGTGACGGTACCGACAGACTATCTCCAGCCGCTGGATAAGCACGTGACGTTACGCATGGTGACCGGGCTGTACATTCACCGACTGACTCCGGCTGCAGTGGAGCAGTTTTTCGCCGACGACTGGCGAGTCGGCACCGAAGCTGACCGCATTGGCTATCGCCTCAAAGGTGGTACACCGCTGGCGTTTGAGCCACGTACTCCCCCGTTTGGCACCGGTTCAGACCCGTCCAATATCGTTGATGCCTGCTATCCCATTGGGTCGGTTCAGGTGCCGGGCGGGCTGGAGCCGATCATTTTGCTGCGTGATGCGGTATCCGGCGGGGGGTACATGACGCTGGGAACGGTGATCAGCAGCGATCTGGACCTTATCGGTCAATTGCAGCCGCATTACGGCGTTCGCTTTACGCCGGTGTCGCTGGAGGATGCACTTCTTGCCCGACAGCATTATCGCTACCGCCTTGAGCGGCTGGAACAGTTGTTAGCACACTGATTTCAGACGGCCTTGCCAGATTTCACCTGCGCCAACACCAGGGTCAATGGTAGCGGTGAGGCATGTCTGACCCTATCGAATGCATGATTGACTGTGCGACACAACCGACACGGCGCGTGCGCTCGGCTTTAAAAAAGCCTGTGACGGCAGGCTCGTCAGCGTCAACCAAGATACATCAACAATAGATAGGCGGAGGGGGTATGGCTGAAATATCCGGAGTACAAGGTGAGGTGGTGGCGCCTGCCGATACGGTGTCTGGAACAGAGCGCATGGGAAAGCTATCACTGACCATGGCCTGGTGGGCGGTATGCAGCGCCATTTTCTACATCGTGGTGGGGGCATCGCTGGCGCTGAATTACGGTGCGCGCAATGCCATCATCGGCATGGCGCTCTCCGTGGTGTGTTATGGCGTGATCAACGCTGCCATTAGCCGTTTTGCTATCCGAAGCGGCCTGTCGGTGGCGGCATTTTCCGGTCAACTGTTCGGGCAGGCCGGGTCAGCGCTGGCCACGCTGATTTTTTTCTCCACCGCGATGTATTACGCGGTGTTTGAAGGCTCGGTAATCGCATTTGCCATTAATCATCTGTTTCCCGCGCTGGATTATCATTGGGCGGCATTACTGGTGGTGCTCTACAGCGTACCGTTGATTTTCGGCAGCGTGCAGCACTGGCTGGATAAATTCAACGGCGTGCTGTTGCCATTCTACCTGTTTGGGCTGGCGCTGACGGTGGCGGTGTCTGTTCAGCATTATGGCTATCAACCACACTGGCTGTCGTTTGGTCCGGCATTGCCGCCTGCTAATGGCTGGTGGAACTGCTTTACCTACTACATGGGGGTATGGATTTTGATGATGTATACCTTTGATTACGCCCGGTTTGGCCGTCAGGAAGACAGCCAATACCACGCGCGTATCAACTTTGGTATGCCGTTCTATCTGATCACCTTTTTGCTTAATGGTGCGGCTGGCATCTATCTGGTCAGCAGTTTTGCCCAGCAGAATGGCGTGAGTGAAACGGCGGTCGTGGTCAATATCCTTAATCTGCTTGGTTTCTGGGGATTAGTATTCGTGTGGGTGACCCAGACACGCATTAACACCGCTAACTATTATCTGGCTACCGTCAATATGCAGGTGTTTTTTGACCGACTGTTTCGTTTGCGTTATCGCAAGATTGTCTGGGCCTGCGTGGTGGGGGCCGCGGTGTACGGCCTGATGCTGGCAGATGTCTTCGCCTATATTTTGCAGGCGTTGGCCTATCAAGGGGTGTTTGTGGTGGCGTGGGTTGGTGTGGCGCTGGCGCATATTCTTGGCAGCCGCGATTCATCGACCACGACGCCGGTGCGTGCGTTTAATCCGACCGGCCTTGGCGCCTGGCTGCTGGGTGTGATTGCAGGCGTAGCGCTGATGCATGGTAGCGCGCTGTTACAGTCATTTTCCGCGCCGGTAACCTTTGTGGTGGCGCTGGCGTTGTACCGGGTGTTGTCGGGTAACCGTAACGCCTGAAATAACCGGGGCAGGGAAGCCCATTTGTTTCCATTGGTTAATTTCTTAGTTAGTGGCCTTGAAAAAATCGCACAGGGATCTATATGAAGAAGTGAAAGCAAGACAATGCTGTTGCCTTGCGGTTTGCACTTTTGAATGGGTATGAAGAATATTCAGGAGGTTAACCATGGCATTCAAGTCCGTGTCTTTATTTCCGGCATTTACCGACTCACTGTTCTCTGATCGTTTCAACCGTATCGACCGGTTATTCAGTCAACTGACTGGCGACACGCCGCTTACTGCTACGCCATCCTATGATATCCGCCGGCTTGACGACACCCACTATGGCATTACGGTTAGCGTGCCCGGCTGGCGTGAAGAGGAACTGGAGATTAATACGCATGGTGGTCAGCTCACTATCAGCGGCAAACACAAGGACGAGGTGTCGGAAGCGCCTCAGGAACAGAATGGCTGGCTCTATCGCGGCATTAACCGCACTGATTTCAGTATCAGTTATTCACTGCCTGAGCATGTCAAGGTGGAAGGCGCACATCTGGAAAATGGCCTGCTGACCATCAATCTGAAGCAGGATATTCCGGAAAATGAAAAACCGAAAAAGATTGCCATTGAAAACCGTAACCAGTCGGCTTCCCAGGCACTGGAGCACACCAGTTAATGTCTCCTCAGTCATGATCATGATTACAGTGTGCAGCCCCGATGATATCGGGGCTTTTTATTTTCAGGGTGAACAGTTTTCCGGGTGAACCATGCTGTTGCATTGCGCTTTGCGAGCGGTTTTGACAAACGCGGCGATAATCCTGTTTTTGGGTGCGTTTTCTGTTAGATATAGACAGCCGCCAGATGAATTGGGCGGAAAGGGTGGACGTGACAGACGGACCGAATAGCCAACCGATAACCTGAACATGACAAATATGGCATTACTGATAAAAGCAGCGCTGGGTGCGATCATAGTGGTAGTTATTGGTCTGCTGGCCAAAACCCGTAATTACTACATTGCCGGGCTGGTGCCGTTATTCCCGACCTTTGCGCTACTGGCGCATTACATTGTGGGCACGGAGCGCGGCGTGGAAGCGCTCCGTGCCACTATTCTGTTCGGTATTTGGGCGGTGATTCCCTATCTGGTGTATCTGATTTCGCTCTATTACTTTACTGGTGTGATGCGTTTGCCGCCGGCACTGATGCTGGCGGTGGCGTGCTGGAGCCTGTCGGCGGCGGTACTGGTGAAAGTCTGGAGCGGTTACCATGCCGGATAAGGCATGGCGGAGCGTGTTTTACAGGGATGAACCCGGCGTGACGATCTCCAGGGTTTTCGATATTACAGGTCGTCCTTGGTGATGCCCCGGTTGGCTGGTGCGGCAGTTTGGCCAGCGCTGACACTGTTTTCAGCGTTGTATACCAGATAGATGTTCTTCTGGTTATCCATGCTGTTGTCGAACACCAGCGTAATATTGTTCTTGTCGAACCGGGCGGTCACGCGGGTATTGGGTTTATTCATGAAGGTATCGACATCGTTGGCAGACAAGGGAGCCGTCATACCGTATTTGCTCTTTAGCCCTTCTACTACGCTTGGTACATCAGCGAGCGTGATTGAGATCGCCAGGCGGTTGAACTTGTCATTGTTAAAACTGAAAATCGCCTGGGTTTTTTTGTCGGCAAAATTGAAATCAGGGCAGATGTAAACAGTCTGTCCCATGATCATTTCCGGGCCGCGCAGTGAACAATTTGCCTGTTGCCGGATAGTGGCGGCGGACGATCCGAATTTCAGGTTCTTGTAGCCATCGGTGGCGGATGCCGTCAGCGACAGCAGAGACAAGGCCAGCGCCAGCAGGGAAGTATGTGGCTTGTTCATGTGAACCCTCGTGATTGAATGTGGCTGTAGCCACGAGCCTTGCACCGGCTCAGGCAGGAACCACATGAGCCGGTGAAGTATACGTCTATTTTACATTGACCTATCTTACGTCGATTGTTGGATTCTCAGAACGATTTATTTGCTATGGCAAGAAGGTGATAGGGAACGTAGACGCTGCTCATGGGGAACAGGAGTAGTACCCGCTCAATGATGACCACGACAATCAGCAAGGCAATCAGTTTGTTACGCCATCACCCGTCATCGAACCACACGATTTTTCCTGTGTTTATACGGTTTACTCCGGCGTTTTTTTACTCTGGCGATACGACTCTGACTGCGTCAGCCATTAAACGGCAGTGTGGGCGACTTATCATGGCAGAAGCGCGAGTTCATGCATTTTCAATCAATGGGTTAAAATGGCTTAATAGGAAGGACTGCTTACTAACTAATAATGAGTTTATTATATTTTATACAAAGATGGCACAGGTTATAAAAAGAGTAATTTAAATGTACAGTGTAAGAGTACTCATAGTCTATGCTACGGTAAAAAAGCTACAGAATTATTTAGCTGGTAACAACCTGTTCGTTGTTAGTAACACATAGCGATGTTTCTTTGTGGTGTTTACGCAATGCGCTAACCCATTGCGTTGGGGTGATTTATTTACCCTGATATTTTTCAGGGTATTTTTACGGTTTATGGTGTGGCGTCCAGCGGTTCAGTGAGATTTTTAATTTCGGTTGATAGATTTTGTTTTTCGATCCTGCCATTGATAAAGTTAGGCATTGGTTGCCCTGTCATAGCATGAGTATAGATATTTTCAATGTCGGATCGCAAAACAAATAATGAACGTTTGTCATAAGCCACTGCCATTTCAAGCATGGCGACGACAATTCGTAATGTTGGCGAGATGCTCTGCTCTTGAAACACAGACATGGAATATAGTTTTTCGGCATTGCCCAAACTGCAAGATAGGTTAAAGTCGTCAAGTATCCGCCACACTCCGAATATTAAACATGGAGGCGATATATTGTAACGGAAACCATTCCTGTCAGAAGAGGAAAAGGTGATTTCTATATCGTCCACTGAACCTATAATCCGTGATGATTCAAGGTTATATAATTGGTTTATTTCAATGCGAGCTTTTTTCTTTTCACTATCACTCAACATTCCATCGCTGATAAAATAAAGGTTTGCCGACGTTTTATTATTCAACTTAATGGCAAGAGAGATAGCACCGATATCATGCCAGTGTAAAAAATCCTCTTCCTCACACTTCAATAACGCAGATGCTCGTTGGATGGAACAATATTCAAGCGGCGCTACCTGTTTATCTATCCAAATATTTCCTATCGTTTTATGAACCACTACAATCACTCCCCAAAATATATTCCCCCTGTGAACTAAAAGCCGGCACTAACCATAGGGCCAAGTGTTCGTCAACTATACTGAACATGGGCACAGCTTTGTTCGGTTATCATCAGTAGTAAATTAATATAAATCGTATCGTTGGAAGGGGAAGCAGGGAAATCCTTTACTGTAACTTTATTTGCCATTCCTCAACCACGTGTAAACCTTATGCATCTTTCGGACACGAACATCTTGACATTCGTATCGTTTTCCGAAAATCAAGAGAAAAAAGCGATTTTGTTATTTATATAAAATTTTATTTATTTTTTTTCATATGAAAAAGAGGAATTTCACCCAGGAAAATGATAATGGCGAGGGAGAGTTGTTCTTTCCCTTAATAATAAAGTGGATTAACCGTTCACTTAACGTGGCATTGATTGGAAGTAAGGTGTGGCTAAAGAGATATACTGATATACCCGCCATACTTCAAGTGGCAGGTGCGTTGGCTTTATTACTCGGCCCATCTCTGGGTCTCACCCCTGCGGGCTGAGGGATCCCCACAAAGTCACCGCTAATAAACCAGCACCATGCTTCGGTAGGTGCTGGTGAGTTGGGCTAAAATACTCTCCAGTTTCACCCGCCCGATTATTCGTGGCGAATGCCGCAGTACATTTTCCGCCAGTGTCAAAAACGATATCACTCTTCGATTTTTAAGGCTGTTCGCCTGATAATGAAGATGAAGACCTTTATTTTCAAAATGATATCCTAATAACCAGAGAACAATTGATGCCAGTGTCGCCAGCAGACTCAGCCCCCAAAGCCGCTC
This sequence comes from Dickeya poaceiphila, assembly GCF_007858975.2. GTDB lineage: Bacteria > Pseudomonadota > Gammaproteobacteria > Enterobacterales > Enterobacteriaceae > Dickeya > Dickeya poaceiphila. The sequence continues at coordinate 2,479,045 of NZ_CP042220.2, read as the reverse complement.
ACCCGTTTTGCTTCCACAGGCGCGTAAGCCAAAACCAAATCTCTCACTCTTTTCATCTCGAAAGTTTTGTTCAATCTGCATTCTCCTGCTGTAGAGCTTCATGATTTCACGGGGCTTAAATTCATCTGTGTTGGTAAATATCAGCCACGGCTCTTTGGCTGACGCACGTTGCTCTTTTTCCACGGTCGGATAGCCCGGTTTCCCTCTGGCACGTTTGCTTTTTCTCCCTTTTGACGCTTTCTTGTGAAGGTAAAAATGTCCATCGCATTGCGCTTTTTTTGAACGCGCCAGCGTACCTGTTCCCAGATATTCCGCCCGCGCTGTCCCGGCACAGTCTTTCACGTTCAGCCAGTGTTCCGGGCCATGATGAAGGCAAAATTTTACGTTTCCCCGGATTCGGCCAATAAAGTCCCATCCCAGTGCTTTGATATGCCGAAACCATTCATTGTGGAAGCCCGCGTCGGTGATGAGGGTGACTTTCATTTGTGGGGCTATGGCGCTGGCAAGCGCGTCAAGAAAGGCCTTCTGTATCAAAATATTGTTTTGCTTTTCTGACGGAACTACCTGACTCATCAAGGGGATAGCGCGACCATCACAGACAAGACTTGCACGCAGGACATGAAAAGCCTGAGAGGGATAGCCACTCCAGTCGACGGCAATAACACACCACGGCATGTTTTTGGTCATCATGGATGTAATCTGATTAAATATTTTCGGGATATCGTTATGAAGCGCAGTGTTTCCCAAAAGGCGGTCAACCCGTAAATTTCACGAACGGAAATGCTGACGTTATTGCGCCCATATATTTTACCCTTTATAACTTATAATAGTATTTTTGCCTGCTTCGAAAAGCAGGCATCGATTTATTTTCTTTCTTTACTGAGTGATACATAGCATGAGAAATATGCTATCGTAAAAAATAAGGCTACTACATAAAGGTGTGAATATTGTGTTAGTACTGACCCAATGAATATTGAAGTGATCATTCCGATATAGACACCAGCATATTGCATAGCGGCAATCATTGGCATGTCTTTGGCATCACTCTTTAAAACGATATCTGACTGCAATTTGAAAAATGCAAGTTCAAAAAAGAATATATAGAAGAAATAGGTTAGATAGCTGGTTAAAACATTAACACCGAGCGATGTGATAACCATGAATAGGGCGCTGATGATTGCCATGTATAACGGATTAAACTTCACCCCCTTTCGATTATAAATGAAGTAAAATACTGCGCCGGTTAGGGCAGCGCCACTATTGACTAACTGAAGGTACCCAACAAAATTTTCAGGCAAATTCAAAACATGCGATGGTAATGTAACGCGGGATACATTAAAAAAACCCTGAAAGAAAGTAATGAAAACAATGAAATTAAGGAACGCTTTCTTTAACGGTACATTATCTGAGAGTAGAGCAACAAACGATTTCAATGACCGTGCCTGCGCTTTCCCTTCCTGATGTAAGTTGAGTTTAGGTAATAGGAATGATGCCAGTACCGAAGCGATGAACAACACTGAAATCATCGACATTGCTAATTGTGGCGACATTTCGCCTTTAATACTTCCCATCAGCATTCCTGCCAATCCACCAGCGATAAACTGTGCTGTGAGGGTGAGCGGTACTGTGGTTTCAAGTTTGTCTCCACTAAAATAATGCTTAATAGCAACTATGCGGCCGACACGTTGAAGTGCGTCAATTGAACCAATTAATAGCCCCCCAAGCAGCGCGAAGGTTGGTATTCGGTGAATCAAACTGAATATAACGAGTGTACAAATAGCAGCAATAAGATTACTCATCATAAGCAGTTTGCGAGGAGAGGTTTTTTCCGCAATACCTTGTACTTGATTTACAAAAATTACGGGTAAAATCATTGGTGCATAAAGCACTGCCTGTGAAAGTATAATGTTCCCGGTTGCATGATAAATATACCATGAAAGGTATATATAACATAAAGTTGAGGCACTTATTGAGCAGAGATTAACTGCCCAAATTAATCGGCTTATCCATACAGATGAGTGCGTTTGCAGTGTACGTTCTTCCATGGCGGCAATCCTAATCAAATTTCCGCCATGTCATCGAAATGAAACATAAGGCGTTTAGAATTATAAGATTTAGTCTCATTAACCTATCTGCTTAAACTTTTTATGTCAATTAATGTAATCATTCCATTTTATTATTTTTTATGTTGGCAACGTATAATGCTAAAAATCCACCTGATTCTATAATTTAGTCCAAATAAATAATAATTTTAATGATTTTATTCTGATTCGTTAGGAACTATGAGTACGTTACACTTTTCAGGCAGTAAGCCTCCGGTACTAATCATAAATTTAATTGTGGTGACCTTATGATTAACTTTGCTAATGAGGTTTTTTATCTAATGAATCCATTTGATACGTATCGTTTCCATCCTCATAGCATGAAAGAATGAGTCTAGGGATTTTTGTTAGAGGTTTTTCTGGGTCGTAGAATTAGTCGGCACTGCTAAGTACTCTCAATTTAATACCTTCTTATCAATCAATTACTGTTACTTAGATTGTTATTAAACGTCAGTGTTTATTATTTGTTAATAAATTACTTTATTATTACTAATACCTTTATAAATAGTCTATCTCTTGAAGATAACTCAGTCCGAATTGTATGATGTAGGAGTAGTGCGTTAACACCAGTTCGCGTGTTCCCGGTACTCGGCCCGGCCTTCCCATTGCTGGCTGTTGCGGTAGTAATTCCGTTACCCTTTGAACTTCATCGACAAACTGGCTGGCAGCTTGTGGATCGCCTTGCACGATATAGAGGTACTCGTATAGGGGATATATTGTAAAATTACCTCTTTATAAATAACAGGTGGCATCGGCAATGGTTTTGATTCCAAAAAACTACTCGCGGCTGGAAAGCGGTTACCGTGAGAAAGCACTAAAAATCTATCCATGGGTGTGTGGGCGCTGCGCACGGGAGTTTGTTTATTCAAACCTACGCGAATTAACTGTTCACCATATCGATCACGACCATACCAATAATCCGGAAGATGGCAGCAACTGGGAGTTGTTGTGTCTATATTGCCATGACCACGAACACTCGAAGTACACTGAAGCCGAGCAGTACGGCACAACCGTTGTGGCGGGGGAAGATGCGCAAAAAGATGTTGGTGCAGCAACCTATAATCCCTTTGCCGATCTAAAGTCGATGCTTAATAAGAAGAAATAGAGCCAGCAACATCCGCTTTTGGCTAAGTCCCGCAGACATTGAAGCGGGGCTGCCACCAGCGAACAGCAGAAGTTATCCTCTCACGGATAATGAGTTGTTCGTAAGCGCTCTAAAATTGAATGGTTCGAATTACCGAAACACTGAGATTTCAAGTGCCGCAAGGATTGCGGCTTCCATTTTCTCCGGGGTGGTGAACGGTGCAAAACGTTTGAGCGGTTCACCGTCGCGACCGATCAGGAACTTAGTGAAGTTCCACTTGATCCGCCCACCCAGCACGCCGGGCAATTCGTTTTTCAGATAACGAAACACCGGGTGCGCTGCGGTTCCGTTGACCTCTATTTTCTCGAACATCGGGAAGCTTACACCATAGTTAATGTGACAGGTCTGCGCGATTTCGTCGGCATCGCCGGGTTCCTGTTTACCGAACTGGTTGCAGGGGAAACCCAGCAGCACCAAACCCTGGGCGGCGTATTTCTGGTAGAGCGCTTCAAGGCCGCTGTATTGTGGCGTGAAGCCGCAATGGCTGGCGGTATTAACGACCAGAACCACCTTACCCGCGTAGTCGGCCATAGAGATAAGCTGGCCGTCCAGACTGGTGGCGGTAAGTTGATGAAAGGTTGTCATATCGGAATCCTCAAAGCAGAACCAGTTCGACGTCGACATTGCCACGTAGCGCGTTACTGCCGGGGCACAGGGCATGGAGAGTAAATCCTGTTCCTGATTGCGTAGCAGGCCTGAAATTGTGTGCGATACATCTTTGCAAAGTCGAACGAAAAGAACAACAAACAGGCGACCCTTGTTCTGCTCTCCTTGATTAACACACTATGAAGTTCGTTGTGCGTGTTTTGGTACGAAACCAAACATCGTGTCATCATCGGACTGTTATGAGCGAGAAGCGAAACGTTAACAGGAATCAATAATTAACTGTATAAATAAACAGAATTAAGCACTAATCACTCGTAGCCCTTTTGCGCTGTCTGCGGCCATCGCCTTGCTGGTGCTCGTTTTCACGGTTGATGAGCGGATCGATACCGTTTGCCAGTAACTGGCGCGTTTCGTCCCTCATGCGCCGTGCATCAGCAAGGGACACGGCGGGGTAGGCACCGAATGCCATCATGGCACGTTTTTTAGTAGTAGTTTTGTAATAGCGAAAGCGCCAGGTTTTTGTACCAGATGGTTTGACGAACAGCAGCAGCCCGCCGCCGTCATGCAATGACAATTCTTTATCCGTCGCTTTGGCGGCTTTGACTTCCGTGTTGGTGAGGGGCTTTGCCTGAATTGCCATGATCGTTTCCTTTGGGACTACGGTTTTATGGGACTATGCCGAGTTAGTCCCAAATGTAGTCCCAAAGTTTCCGGCTGTAAACGGGGTATCCCGGCAGATAACAGGCAACAAAAAACCCGCAAACTCAGAGAGGATGCGGGTTTCTGTGGGGTTTCCGTCAGTAACCGGTACTTACGGAAGTAGTATTTGGTCGGCACGAGAGGATTTGAACCTCCGACCCCCGACACCCCATGACGGTGCGCTACCAGGCTGCGCTACGTGCCGATGTTGTGGGCGCCTATACTACCGTTTCCCGGAGTGATTGCAATAGCCGCCCCAAGCGACTGCTTTAGATTTAGGCAGTTAGTTGGCAATAAATCGCCGTTCAGCCGTCAGCACCTGTAAGAGTAGCCCCAACTGGGGTTTTTCACTGGGTAACCGCCGTCCATCAGGGGCGTAAGCGCGGTAGCTGCCGTTGCGCCCCAACAGAATGATTTGCTGCGGCGTGATAATGGTCAGCCCATTGTTGTCCCCGTTGATGAGCCAGTTAGTATGCCGTCCGGCGCTGAACAAATCCTCACCCTGAGAGTAATCTTCCGTCGCAGTTTTAACATGCAGCAAACGCTGCATTAGCGTGGTCATTACGTCTTTCGGGTCGGTCATTTTGCTAATGGTTTGCGCTGGGGTTTCCGGCCAGTGCACCACCAGCGGCACCTGTCGGTGTTCGCGGTTTAACGGCGACGGGTCGTCGTCTTTGAGGCGTTCGGCGCTGCTCTGCTCTGCGGTAATCACTACCACCGTCTTATCGAGCAGGTTTTTCTCCCGCAGCGTAGAGATGATGCGATCAATCTGTTCATCAATGCTGACGGTGTCCTGACGATAACGACGTTGTTGTTCGCTGGCAGAAAGCGAACGACCATTGCTGCCTGCCGTGTTGTGGGTAAACTCGATAAACGAGAACCAGGGCGAGTGAGCATCGGTATTGCTATCCAGCCATTTGGTCCATTGGGTGGTGATGGCTTCATCGCTTTGCGGTTGTGCCGGCGGAAGCGAAAAATCAGACAACAGTGCCTGACGGTACAAAGGGCTGCTGAATCCGCTGGCTGAGAACAGGCCAAACTGGTAACCCTGCTGGCTTAATGCGTCGATCAACGCAGATGGTTTGCTGCTGCCCAGCACGCCATCCATATAGGTGGTGGAGATGCCATAGAACAGGTTGAACAGGCTGCCATCCTGCTGAGTACCGGCGCTGAAATGATTGCTAAAACGTACATTTTCTTCAGCGAAGCGCGCCAGATTGGGCATGGAGTGCGGTGTATCCTGGTCCGGTACGCTGTCCATTACCACCAGCAACAGGTTATAGCCGCTGCCGGCGTCGCGGAAACTGATGTCGCTCAGCGGATACTCTACCGACACCGCATCCGGATTGCCCTGCAATGCCAGACGGCGCTCATATTCTTGTGCATTGAGCAGGCCGTGTTTTTCCAGGAAACGGCGTGCCGTCATCGGGTAGGAAAGGGGGAGATTGGCGCGCTGCATGGTTATTGGGCGGTAGAAGTTGGCGTCAGCCCAAATGTACATCAGATGCGATAAGCAAAACGCCACGATGAATACTGTTGCCATGGGTTTGGCGAAATGGCGACGGTTCAGGCTGCGTAGCTTTTGCCAGCACCAGGTGCCAAACAACATCTCCATCATGAAGAGCATTGGCACGCCGATGAACAGTAACTGCCAGTCACGCACCATTTCGCTCTGGTCCGGGTTGGTGACCAGATCCCAAACGGTCATGTTCAGGTGGAGATGGAACCGGCTGAATACGGAGGCATCAACAATCAGCAACGTCTGGCCAGCGGTGGCAAGTGCCGCAGACAGGAAGCGCAGCAACCGCTGCGACATCACAATAAATGTCAGCGGAAAAATGATCAGCAGGTAAGCGGAAAAACCAATAAAGCTGAAATGCCCCAGCCAGCTTACCAATGAATACAGCTGGCCTGGCAGCGATGATGGCCAGTCGGTAACAAACAGATAACGGCTACCCAGCCCCAGTGCGAGCAGAATGTTGAACAGGGCAAACCAGTGCCCCCAGCTTATCATCTGGGAGACTTTTTCTCGGTAGCACGGGCGGTTGGTTACCATAAACGGGCCAGCATCAGTGGATGTCGTTGGTTTTTATGGACGCCTGCAACGCGCTGGCAAACGAACCCGCCAGCGCTTCGCGTTGTTTCGGATTAGCGATGCTGGTATTGAGCAGATTGGTGACCATGTTACCCAGCACCATCAGTGCGAGGTCGGTCGGGGTGTGGCGCTTCTCCAGCACATTGGCCAGATCAGACAGCAACTGTTCGATTTGTTCGTCACTATAACGGGATGATTGTGGCATAAAATCGTGTATCTCAGGTGATGAAAGGCAAATATATTACCGTATAGAGACGTGGTTTTCCGCACTTTTATCAACACCGCGTTTCAGAATCGGGATGCTTTGAGTTGCATGGCGGAACCGCTGGTGCTTGAATACGCTCCTTATCAGAAGGAGAGTTTACCATGAGTCTGGATATCGACCAGATTGCCCTGCACCAGCTAATCAAGCGTGACGAGCAGTCGCTGGAAATGGTGCTGCGCGATTCGTTGCTGACCGTGAACGGCGCGGTCAGCGATATGATGGCGGAGCTGCACCGCGTTTACAGCGCGAAAAGCAAGGCGTACGGTCTGTTTAATGAAGAGAGCGAACTGGCGACGGCATTACGTTCCTGCCGCAAAGGTGATGATGATTTTCTGGCATTTTCCCGCGCGGCTACCGGTCGGTTACGTGATGAACTGGCAAAATATCCGTTTGCTGAGGGGGGCGTGGTGCTGTTTTGTCAGTACCGGTATCTGGCGGTGGAGTATTTGCTGATTGCGGTGCTGAACAGCTGCAATAGCCTGCGGGTCAACGAACAGCTGGATATCAGCAGCACCCATTATCTGGACATTCATCATGCGGATATTGTGGCGCGTATCGATCTGACCGAATGGGAAACCAGCCCGACATCTACCCGCTATCTGACTTTCCTGAAAGGTCGTGTTGGCCGTAAGGTATCTGATTTTTTTATGGATTTTCTGGCAGCGGCGGAAGGGCTGGATACCAAGGCGCAGAACAAAGGGCTGTTGAAAGCGCTGGATGATTACTGCGCCGATGCGGAGCTGGATAAGAACGAACGTCAGCAATATCGGCAGCAGGTATACAGCTACTGTAACGAGCAGTTGCAGGCGGGTGAAGAAATTGAGCTGGAAGCGCTGTCGAAAGAGTTGCCGCCGCTGGGCGACAAAACCTTTCAGGCGTTTACTGCTGAGCAGGGTTATGAACTGGAAGAGAGTTTTCCCGCAGATCGCAGTACGCTGCGGCAGTTGACCAAATTTGCCGGCAGCGGCGGCGGGCTTAGCATTAATTTCGATGCGCTGCTGTTAGGCGAACGTATTTTCTGGGATCCGGCTACGGATACGTTGACCATCAAAGGTACGCCACCTAATCTGCGCGACCAGTTGCAGCGTCGGTTCGGCGGCGGCGATCGCTGATTTTTCCTTCCCAGCTTACCTTTTTCTGGTGACGGCGCGTACAGGCAGGGTGATTCCTGCCTGTAAACTGGTTTGGCCACACTTGCCCACTGTTTTATGATGGGTACTCGGCTGCTTGTGTTGTGAGATTCCCGTGCGTTCGACTTTTGACATGCTGCTGGCGGTGTATGACCGTGCGGCGCTGATGCTTATTTGCCTGTTTTTCCTGACGCGGACGCGACATTTTCGTCAGTTGCTTCAGCAGGATGAGCATTCCCGCTTTGACCTGGCGGTAGTCACCGCCATCTTTTCGCTGTTCGCGCTGTTTAGCACCTGGTCCGGCATCAATGTGGAAGGGTCATTGGTGAATGTGCGCGTGGTAGCGGTGATATCCGGCGGTATCCTGTTCGGGCCATGGGTCGGCATCACCACCGGCGTGATCGCCGGTGTTCACCGTTATCTTATCGATATTCATGGTATTACGTCGGTGCCTTGCCTGATCACCAGTATGGTGGCCGGGTTTATCTCTGCCTGGATTCACCGCCGCATCCCGCGTGATCGTCACTGGAGCGTGGGTATTGCTGGCGGTATGTTGTGCGAGTCGCTGACTATGTTGCTGGTGGTGCTGTGGGCGCGGCCATTTTCTCTGGGGCTGGATATTGTCGCTCATATTGCGATTCCGATGATTCTGGGGGCGGTCAGTATTGGATTGATTGTATTGCTGGTGCGTAGCGTGGAAGGGGAAAAGGAGGCGATTGCCGCCCGGCAAGCCAAGCTGGCGCTGGATATCGCCAACAAGACATTGCCGCTGTTCCGCCACATCAATAGTCAGTCGCTGAGTGCGGTATGCGATATTATCTGCCGCGACATCCATGCCGATGCGGTGGCGATCACCAATACCACGCAGGTGCTGGCCTACGTTGGGGTAGGGGAAGAGAATTATCACAGTGGTGATCGCGACCTCAGCCCGACAACGCAACTGGCGCTAAAGAGTGGAAAAATCATCATCAAAAATAATGATGAAGCGTACCGCACCCCGGAAATTCATTCGATGATTGTGATTCCGTTGCGGGAAAAAGGTGAAGTGACCGGTACGCTAAAAATCTATTACCAACGGGCACACCGCATTACCTGGTCGCTGAAAGAGATGGCGATTGGGTTGTCGCAGATTATTTCCACCCAGCTCGAAGTCTCACGGGCTGAGCAGTTGCGTGACATGGCGAACCGCGCTGAGTTACGGGCGCTGCAAAGCAAAATCAATCCGCATTTTCTGTTCAATGCGCTTAACGCTATCTCTACTTCCATTCGGCTGAACCCGGATACGGCGCGTCAGCTGATTATCAACCTGTCGCGCTACCTGCGTTACAATCTGGAGCGCAATGACGAAGAACTGATTGATATTAAAAGCGAACTCTATCAGGTCAAGGATTATATCGCCATTGAGCAGGCCCGTTTTGGCGACAAACTGACAGTGATTTACGCCATTGATGAAGAGGTGAGTTGTCATATTCCCAGCCTGCTGATTCAGCCGCTGATTGAAAACGCGATTATACACGGCATCCGCCCTTGTAAAGGTAAAGGCGTGGTGACGCTGAGCATTCAGGAGCAGGGGGAACGCATTCGGATCGCGGTGCGGGATACCGGCAGCGGCATCAGTGACGAGGTGATAGCTCGCGTTGAGCGTAATGAACTGCCGGGCAACAAGATTGGTCTGCTCAATGTCCATCACCGGATCAAACTGCTGTATGGCGAAGGGCTGCGGATTCACCGACTTAACCCCGGCACGGAAATCGAATTTTTTATTACCCGTGACAACGTTAATCGTGCAGACAGCACGGTGGCGTTTCCCTCGTGAACAGGCTGCGGCAGGAGAAAAGCATGAAAGCGATCATTGTTGAAGATGAATTTCTGGCGCAGCAGGAATTGAGCTGGCTTATCAAACAACACAGTCAGATAGAGATAGATGCTGTATTTGATGATGGCCTCGACGTATTGAAATATCTGCAAGATAACCGGGTCGATGCGATCTTCCTTGATATCAATATTCCCTCGCTGGATGGGGTCATGCTGGCGAAAAACATCAGCCAGTTTGCCCATAAGCCGTTGATTGTTTTCATTACTGCGTATAAAAATCATGCGGTTGAGGCATTTGAGCTGGAGGCGTTCGACTATATCCTCAAGCCTTATCATGAAACCCGGATTATCGGCATGTTGCAGAAGCTTGAAGCGGCGTGGCAGCAACAGCAATCACCTGCTCATACCGGCAGTGACAGTAACCGTCCGGCGCCAATGACCATCAATCTGGTGAAGGATAAGCGGATTATCGTCACCAACATTCATGATATTTATTACGCCGAATCCCATGAAAAACTGACCTTTGTCTATACCCGGCGTGATGAATTCGTGATGTCGATGAACATAAGCGAGTTCTGTAGCCGGTTGCCGGAAGCGTATTTCTTCCGATGCCACCGGTCATACTGCGTTAATTTGAGCAAGATCCGCGAGATCGAACCCTGGTTCAACAACACCTATATCCTCAAACTGAGCGATCTGGATTTTCAGGTGCCGGTCAGTCGCAGTAAAGTGCGCGAATTTCGCCAACTGATGCGATTGTAGCGGTAAGAGGTCAGACGTCGGACATTAAAACGTGCATCCATACCGTTCTGGGTGCATTTCATTCCCTGATTCATGCCGTTCATGCCGTTAGTAAATCTGTGGTTATCGCCCCTATTTATACTGGTGCCATTCGCTGGCCACTTTGCCAGCTTTGTGTTCACACCAGAAAAATCGAGGCTACCGTTATGAACGGAAAACCAGTCAATCGCGGCATTATTGTTGCCGGGACCATCCTGGCCCAAATGGGGTTGGGGACCATATACACCTGGAGTCTTTACAATCAGCCGCTGGTTGACAAATTCAACTGGCCGCTCAGTTCCGTAGCGACGACCTTTTCCCTCACCAGCTTTTTTCTGGCGTTTGCCACACTGTTTGCCGGGCGTATCCAGGAACGCATCGGTATCCGCAAGCTGACGCTTATCGCCGGTCTGGTGCTGGGTGCCGCACTGATGGCGACGTCCAGGGTGTCGTCGTTGCCGATGTTATGGTTGTTGATAGGGGTGGTGGTGGGTTTTGCCGACGGCAGCGCTTACATCACTACGTTATCTAATTTGATTAAATGGTTCCCGAATCGTAAAGGCGTGATTGCCGGGATTTCGGTCGGTGCGTACGGGACCGGCAGTCTGGTGTTCAAGTACATCAACAGCGCGTTGCTGGCACAGGTCGGTGTGTCCCAGACTTTCTTCTGGTGGGGGATAATGGCTTTGCTGATGATTACCGGCGGTGCCATGCTGTTGAACGATGCTCCGGTACAACCCGCTCAGGCAACGGCTCAGGGCGGTAACGTCAACTTTACTGTCAGTGAGATGTTGCGTCGTAAAGAAGCCTGGCTGCTGTTTGTGGTGTTCTTTACCTCCTGCATGAGTGGGCTGTATCTGATCGGCATTGTGAAGGATATTGGCGTGAAAATGGCGGGGCTGGATGCAGTGACGGCTGCCAGCGCGGTATCGGCGATTGCGATTTGCAATACCGCGGGTCGGCTGATTCTGGGTTATTTGTCTGACAACGTGGGACGTTTGCGGGTGTTGAACTTTACGCTGCTGGTGACGGCATTGGCGGTGACGGTAATGGCCTTCCTGCCGTTGAATGCCATGACGTTCTTCCTGTGCACAGGGGCAGTAGCTTTCTGTTTTGGCGGGAATATTACCGTCTATCCGGCAATTGTGGCTGATTTCTTTGGCCTGAAACATCACAGTAAAAACTACGGGCTGATTTATCAGGGATTTGGTTTAGGCCCATTGGCCGGTTCCTTTATCGCCGCCGCGTTGGGTGGATTCCACAGTACCTTTATCGCTATTGCGCTGCTGTCGGTAGTCTCGTTGGTAATAACCCTGTGCATCCAGCCGCCGAAAGCGCCGCACGAGCAGGATACGCCATTACTTCCACAGGGTAGTCACGCCTGATAAGTTCACCTGAATGCGTATAGTCACGCTACCGCCATTATATTGATGGCGGTGGCGTTTTTTTTGGAGTGGAACACGATAAGTAGGGTGGCGTTCTGGCAAGATAGCAGGAATCTGTCGATGGGAGAAAACAAAAACGCCGCACAGGGTGTGCGGCGTTTTTGCTGGCTCGTCGAAACGTTGTTTGTGTAATTACACGCGAACGAAGTCGATGTGAGTCAGTTTCGGCTTGAACGGATGACGCTGAACAGCCTGGATTTTTACTTTAGTTTCTTTGCCATCGATAACCAGAGCGATTTCACCGTACAGCGCTTCGCTGTTACGATCTTCCAGGTTTTTAACGATATCGTGGTCCAGTTCGATGGAAACCGGTGCTTCGCTGCCACCGTAAACGATAGCGGGGAATTTACCGGTAGTGCGCAGGCGGCGGCTCGCACCCTTACCCTGCTCTTTACGTACTTCTGCGTTGATAGTAATCATTGCTTTCTCTACTTAATAAAATGACCCTGTTACAGGCGACCCAGCAACAGGCAGGATAACCCTGCTTTTGGTTTAAATAACGGATACGGTTATTCGAAATAAAAGCGGGCGAGATTCTAGCGGAATATGGTGGCGCGGGCAAATAAAACCATAGCGGAATTAGCCGCGCAGTTCATGGGCGCGGCGATAGCGGCCCTGATAATCGAACAGTTTTTCCCGCACCTGCCAAAATTTGCCCTGCAGGCGTGCCACCACGAAGTCCGGTGCACGCAGCAATGCCTGCTGGGCCACCACGTCGTCGGCGCGTTGCCAATGGAACGGGACGCCGGGCGCACGTTGATGCACCCGCAGAAAAACATGGTTAAACGCATTGCGCTGAGCGGGAGTGTGCAGCCGGAAACGTTCGCTGACATCCGCGCCGTCTTCATCGTAGTAAGTGACGCGCAACCATTCACCTTTGGCATCGATACCGTATTGCAGGTTCATGCCGCTGCAGCGCAGTACCAGCGCGTCTTTCAGTTTCAGCGCCGCTTTCAGCATGTCGTCTGGGTCTACCAGTACTTCATCGCAGGTCTGGCAGCGTCGCGCGGCGATATCGTTTTCCGCGCCACAGTGTGGGCAGCTTTTGAAACGAAAGCGGTAATCGCATTGTTGCCTCCGCTCTTGTTCGTCCGCCTGCCATCCCTGGCAGCGGCGGCCATAATGCTCGATCACACTGCCATCGGCGGTACATTTTCCCCAGAACAGGTTGGCGAAACCACATTGTGGACAGAATACCTGCACCGGCTGGCTATCGCTGTGCGGTTTGCTGTGGCCGACTTCAGGGGTGTAGAGATCAAACGGATTGCCGGCGTAATCCAGTATCAGACAGTCGGTTTTACCGGGGAACAGACGCAAGCCACGACCAATAATTTGCTGATAAAGGCTGACGGATTCGGTCGGGCGCAAAATAGCGATCACATCGACGTGCGGTGCATCAAAGCCCGTCGTCAGCACCGAGACGTTAACCAGATAGCGCAACTGTTGCTGTTTGAAGGCGACGATCAGCGCATCCCGCTGTGGTGTGGGTGTTTCACCGCTGATAAGCGCGGCCTCGCCAACTGGCAATAACCCTTCAATTTCCCGTGCGTGTTCAACCGTGGCGGCGAAAATCATCACGCCTCGCCGGTTAGCGGCGTACTGCGTAATTTGACGGACGATATGCGGCGTGACTCGCTGCTGACGCGTTAGCTCCCGGTTCAGCTCCGCATCGCTGAACGATCCATTGCCGAACAATCCGTTGCTGCGCGCCGCCAGTTGGCTGAAGTCATACTGCACCACCGGCATATCCAATCGCTGCGGCGGCACCAGAAAACCGTGTCGGATCATGTAGCGCAACGGTAATTCGTAGATGCAGTCGCGGAACAGGCAGCTATCGTCGCCGCGGATCATGCCGTGATAATGGTACTGATAGATCCAGCCCTGACCCATACGATAAGGGGTAGCGGTCAATCCCAGTAGCCGCAACTGGGGATTGGCCTGTTGCAACTGCTGGATGATTTGTTGGTATTGGCTGTTTTCATCGTCACTAATGCGGTGGCATTCATCGACGATCAACAACGAGAAGGCGGCATCAAATTTGTCGGAATGCCGCGCCACAGACTGCACACTGCCAAACACCACTTTGCCTTCGCTGTCGTGCTGATTAAGCCCGGCGGCGAAAATATCCGCCTGCAAGCCCAGTGCGCAATATTTAGCGTGATTCTGCTCTACCAGTTCCTTGACATGCGCCAGTACCAATACCCGTCCACGCGCCAACCGTGCCAGCTCGGCAATCACCAGGCTTTTGCCGGCACCGGTAGGCAAAACGATTACCGCCGGAGCAGTATGCTGGCGAAAGTAGGTAAGGGTGGCGTCAACCGCTTCTTGTTGGTACGGGCGCAGTGTAAATGACATTAGTGGCGGCAGATTTTGCTTTCGTGGGTGGTAAAGCCGTTATCTTGCGCAATGAATTTGCCTTTGTCAGCCAGAAATTGCACCAGCCCGGCAGCGGTCATATCGGTGGCGGAACAGGTATGAAAGCGGGCATTGCAGCCAAAATGCGCTTCAATGGCGGCAATCAGTTCATCGGTGGTAAAGGATCTGTCGGCAGCCATCATCATATGTAATACTTCATGACCGTGAATCGATGACATAATAGGTCTCCTGATAATTATCGGGTGATGAATCATCGCCGATGTGGCGAGATGACGGGTATGTACTCTTTATTTCATTTTCTGACTGATAACCGTCAGGACGGAAAAAGAGTAAAGTTGCTTTTATTATGCTCTTTTAAACAGTATCAACAGGCGGTTTATATCAATATCTGATGTGAAAGATCTGATATGAAAGCCGATACCTTTTCCTATCAGGCGATGCTCGGCGTTGCGCCTGATCGGTAATGTGTGACGACCATAGGCAGCAATTCATTAATGCGATTGGATAAATTTCTTTCCCAGCAGTTGGGGATCAGCCGTTCGCTGGTAGCGCGCGAGCTGCGTGCACAGCGTGTGACGGTAAACGGTGAAGTGATAAAAAATGGGGCATTCAAACTGCTGCCGGAACATGAAGTGGCGTTTGACGATAATGTGCTCGAACAGCAGAACGGGCCGCGTTATTTCATGCTCAATAAGCCGCAAGGGTATGTGTGCTCAACCGACGACCCTGATCACCCGACGATTTTGTATTTTATCGATGAACCGGTGGCACACAAACTGCACGCCGCCGGACGGTTGGACATCGATACCAGCGGTCTGGTACTGCTGACCGACGACGGTCAGTGGTCACATCGTATTACCTCTCCGAAACACCACTGCGAAAAAACTTATCTGGTGACACTGGAACAGCCGCTGGCACCGGACACGGCAGAGAAATTTCAGGCTGGCGTGCAATTGCACGGCGAGAAGGATCTGACTCGCCCGGCAACGCTTGCGCCAGTTTCTGAGCATCAGGTACGGCTGACTATCAGCGAAGGCCGTTATCATCAGGTAAAACGCATGTTTGCTGCGGTGGGTAACCATGTGGTGGCGCTGCATCGTGAACGCATTGGCGCTATTACACTGGATGGTTCGCTGGAGCCTGGCGAGTATCGACCACTGACGCCGCAAGAGGTTGCCAGTATCGGGCACTAGTCTGTCCCTCCGTTGTTTCGCCGTATCTCTGTTTCACCGTATCTATCGATAACATCCTGCCGCCCGCCGCTATCGTGGCGGGAAATTATTGCTTATCTGGAGAGTCGCTTTCGTGCAACCATTCTTATCTTCGCGCGTTGGTCTAATTTTTATTCTGGGGTTGATATCGATGTTGATGCCCATCGCCATCGATATGTATTTACCTGCATTACCGGTGATCGCAAAAGAGTTTTCGGTCGATCCAGGCCGGGTACAGATGACCCTGAGTTCGTATGTGCTCGGTTTCGCTATTGGGCAGGTTTTTTACGGCCCAATGTCAGACAGTATTGGCCGTAAGCCGGTTATTCTGGGTGGGGTGCTGATTTTTACGCTGGCAGCGGCCGCCTGTGCGTTGTCGCAAACGGTTGAGCAACTGATTCATATGCGCTTTCTGCATGGTTTGTCGGCTGCGTCGGCCAGTGTAGTCATCAATGCGTTGATGCGGGATAGGTTCTCGAAGGATGAATTCTCACGCATGATGTCGTTTGTCATTCTGGTGATGACTGTAGCGCCGCTGCTGGCACCGATTATTGGCGGTGCGTTACTGTTCTGGCTTAGCTGGCACGCTATCTTCTGGACTATTGCTGCCGCGTCGCTGGTGGCGACAATTCTGGTGTGGTTGTTCATTCAAGAAACCTTGCCGGTGGAGCGGCGGCAGCACTTCCATTTACGTACCACCGTGGGGAACTTTTTCCTGTTGGTCCGCCATCGTCGTGTTTTCAATTACATGTTTGCCAGCGGGTTGTCGTTCTCCGGCATGTTTGCCTTTTTGAGCGCCGGGCCGTTTGTATATATCGATCTGAATGGCGTGTCTCCCCAGCACTTTGGGTATTACTTTGCACTGAATATCGTGTTTCTGTTTCTGATGACGTTGCTCAATAGCCGCATTGTGGCGCGCATGGGGGCGATGTTCATGTTCCGGCTGGGGCTGATTATCCAGTTTGCGATGGGAATATGGCTGATTGTAGTCTGCGGTTTCCATCTTGGATTTATTCCACTGGTGATTGGCGTGGCGTTATTCGTAGGGTGTGTCGCTACGGTGGCGTCCAATGCAATGGCGGTGATTTTGGATGACTTTCCCCATATGGCCGGAACGGCGTCGTCGCTGGCCGGTACCATGCGTTTCGGATTGGGATCGCTGGTGGGCACATTGTTATCACAGGCGACCTTCCATAGTGCCTGGCCGATGGTAAGCGCTATGGCGTTCTGCTCGACAGGGGCACTCGGTTTATTCCTCTACGCCAGTCGGCGTTAAGATTCGTTTCACAACGCTCTTTTCTGATTGGGCTGCCAGCGTATTGCTGGCAGTGTTCGTTTGTTGTTCTTTAAATGTAAAAATCTTGAACCAAAAGTGAATAATTCGAAGAAATGGGTTGAGGTGCTGGGAATAAAAGGTTACATATAGCGCGAAATCGATCAGAATCGTGATCTTGTTAACGTTTTGAACGGTGACTAATCTGAGCGTCATACTGATGAGATGGACTCATCACGAAAATATGTTGCTTTTTTGTATTCTTGTGGTGATAAAAATAGGGGGTAGAGCAAAAAAACTTATCGCTTTATGTTATAATTTTGTGAATTTATGGCAGCTTAGCTGAGGAAGACCGCTGTGAATACTCTCCAACTTTCGGTAGTTCATCGCTTGCCGCAAAGTTACCGCTGGTTATCGGGTTTTACTGGCATCAAAGTTGAACCGATTCCGCTTTGCAGCACCGATGACGACAGTTATCTGATTGGTTTTAAACTGCTCAGTCATGACGGCGATGAGGCTCGCCAGATCATGCGCCATCTCAACCAGTCGCTGGATGAGATACAACTACAATGCGCAGTGGTGGAGTGGGAAGGTGAACCCTGCCTGTTTTTGTATCGTCAGGACGAAAGTGCCGCGATGTGTCGCCTGAAAAACGTCGGTGTGGCGATAGCCGAATCTGTGTGCGCCCAATACCCTTTCTGAATCGGCAGCATCGGTTACGATGCTGCTGTATCACATCGATTCCCGCCATGCCGTGATAAATCAGACTGATAGTTGAAGTAACTGTCGGGTGTAATCCTGCTGTGGATGTTCAAAGATCTGCCGACAGCCGCCTTGCTCCACCACTTCGCCGTGCCGCAGCACAATCACCTGATGGCACAGTGAGCGTACCACGTGCAGATCGTGACTGATGAACAGGTAAGCCAGTAGATGGGTCTGTTGCAAGGCTTTCAGCAGCGCCAGAATCTGTGCCTGCACCGTGCGGTCAAGCGATGAAGTCGGTTCATCGAGAATCAGTAGTTCCGGTTGCAGGATCAGTGCACGGGCGATAGCAATACGCTGGCGTTGGCCGCCAGAAAACTCTGATGGATAGCGATGACGGCTCTCCGGGTCCAGCCCGACTTCCTGCATGGTCTGGATAACTCGTTGTGTTTGCTCTGCCGCACTTAAGCGGTGATGTACCCGTAGCCCTTCAGCAATAATCTGTTCCACGTTCAGGCGAGGGTTCAGCGAACCGTTTGGGTCCTGAAACACTACCTGAATACGGTGACGAAACGGCAACATTTGCTTGCGGTTAAAACGGTGCAGCGGTTGGCCATCAAACCAGATCTCGCCCTGACTGCGTAATAATCGCAGTAGCGCCAGCCCGGCGGTGCTTTTGCCGGAACCGGACTCGCCGACCAGCCCGATACTTTCGCCGCGGCGCAGGCTGAAACTGAGCGCCCGCAACACGGATTTTTCTCCTACCGTGCGACGCAACAGGCCACGTTTGATGGCGAAGCTGACGCCCAGTTCTCTGACATCCAGCAGCGTGGAGGCATCCGGGAGGAGCGGCAATGCTTCGCCGGTTGGTTCGGCATCCAGCAATTGTTGGGTATAGGGATGTTGCGGCGTGCTAAATAACTCGCGGGTGCGGTTCTGTTCAACACAACGTCCGGCCTGCATCACGGCTACCCGGTCTGCCAGCCGACGCACAATATTCAGGTTGTGGGTGATAAACAGCAGGCTCATGTTCAGTTCCTGCTTCAGTTCGTTGAGCAGGTCCAGAATTTGCGCTTGTACAGTGACGTCCAGCGCGGTAGTTGGCTCATCAGCAATCAACAGATCGGGTTGCGTCAGTAGTGCCATGGCGATCATTACCCGCTGACGTTCACCGCCGGAAAGCTGGTGGGGAAAGTCCGACAATCGCCGCGCCGCCTGGCGAATACCTACGCGCTCAAGACAACCGACGATTTCGCCGCGGGCCGCTTCATGGCGCAGGTTCCGGTGCAGCGAGAGCACTTCCGCCAACTGCTTTTCAATGGTATGCAGCGGATTGAGCGACACCATCGGCTCCTGAAAGATCATCGCAATCCGGTTGCCGCGTATCTGGCGCAACCGTTGCTCACTGGCGTTTAGCAGTGACTCACCGGCAAACAGAATATCACCTTGCGGATAGACCACCGCAGGCGAGGGCAGCAGACGCAGTATCGACAGCGCGGTGACGCTTTTGCCAGAGCCGGATTCGCCAACCAGCGCCAGTGTTTCGCCTGCAGCAATACTGAGCGAGACGCCATCAACTACTTGTCGCTGCTGGTCACCGCTGTGAAACGCAATACTCAGGTTCTGGATTTCAAGTAAAGGTTGTGCCGACATATCAATGCGCCTTGCCTGGGTCAAAGGCGTCGCGGACCGCTTCGCCAATAAAAATAAGCAGTGATAACACTACCGCCAGCACCATAAAGACCGTGATGCCAAGCCACGGCGCCTGCAGGTTGTTTTTCCCTTCCAGCAACAGTCCACCGAGCGAAGCAGAACCCATCGGCAGACCAAAGCCCAGAAAATCGAGCGAGGTCAGGGTAGTGATGGAACCACACAAAATAAACGGCAGGTAGGTGAGGGTGGCGACCATCGCGTTGGGTAACATGCAACGAAACATGATTGACCGATCACTCACGCCCATCGCCTGTGCGGCACGGATATAGTCGAAATTGCGGGTACGCAGAAACTCCGCCCGCACCACACCGACCAGCGCCATCCAACCAAACAGCACTGTAATGCCTAACAGCCACCAGAAATTTGGCTGAATCACACTGGAGAGCAGGATAATCAGGAATAGCGTCGGCATTCCGGACCAGACTTCGATAACGCGTTGTCCCCACAGATCGACACGTCCGCCGTAATACCCCTGAGAAGCACCTACCACGATACCAATCAGGCTTGACAGCAGCGTTAACGCCAGTCCGAACAGAATGGAAATACGAAAGCCATAAAGCACTTGCGCCAGCACGTCACGCCCCTGGCTGTCAGTACCGAGCAGGTTCTGGTGAGACGGCGGCGACGGAAACGCACTCTGAGTGGCGTAATTGATGGTGTCGTAGCGGTAGTGAATCAGCGGCCACAGTGCCCAGCCGCCTTGTTCCAGACGCTGCGCCAGCCAGGGGTCGCGGTAATCAGCCGGTGTCGCCAACTGACCACCGAAAGTGGTTTCGCTGTAATCCACCATGAACGGTGCGTACCACTGTCCATTGTAACGTACCAGCAGCGGCTTATCGTTGGCGATCAACTCGGAACACAGCGTAACGACAAACAGCGCCAGAAAAACCCATAGCGCCCAGTAGCCGCGACGATTAGCGCGAAAGCGCGCCCAGCGCACCTGATTAATCGGGCTTAGACGGCTCATTGGCGCTCCTCGAAGTCGATACGTGGGTCAACCAACGTATAGGTCATGTCGCTGAGAATATTCAGCAGCAGGCCGATGAGGGTAAAAATGTACAGCGTACCGAACATCACCGGGTAATCGCGTTGTAAGGTGGCGTCGTATCCCAGCAGGCCAAGGCCATTGAGGGAGAACATGACCTCAATCAGCAGCGAGCCGGTAAAGAACATGCTGATGAAGGTGGCGGGGAAACCGGCTATTACTAATAACATGGCGTTGCGAAACACGTGGCGGTAGAGAATCCGTTTCTCATCCAGTCCTTTGGCGCGGGCGGTGATCACGTATTGTTTGCTGATTTCATCCAGAAACGAATTCTTGGTTAACATGGTCAAGGTGGCGAAACCGCCAATGACCGTCGCCAGCACCGGCAACGCGATGTGCCACAGATAATCGGTAATTTTGTCAAACCAGGACAGGCTGTCGAAATTCGGCGATATCAGCCCACGCAGCGGGAACCAGTCGAGGTAGCTGCCGCCAGCGAACAGTACGATCAGCAAAATAGCGAACAGGAATGCGGGAATGGCATAACCGACAATAATCAGTGTACTGCTCCAAACATCAAAAGCCGAGCCGGTACGCACCGCCTTCTTAATGCCGAGCGGGATCGACACCAGATAGATAATCAGCGTGCTCCACAACCCCAGTGATATCGAAACCGGCATACTCGCTTTAATCAATGCAATGACTGATGAACCGCGAAACAGGCTGTTGCCGAAGTCAAACCGAACATAATCCCAAAGCAGTTTGAAGTAGCGCTCGTGCAGCGGTTTATCAAACCCGTAGCGTTTGGTGATTTCCTCGATCACTTCCGGGTCCAGCCCACGGGCGCCGCGATAGGTGTTTTCCACCGATGGTTTACCGCCGCCCGGTCCACGCGCCAGCCCACCGCCGTCGTTTCCGCCAGCACCGAAGCCGCTACTTTTGCCCATTTCAATCGACGCAATGGCTTGATCGACCGGGCCGCCCGGTGCGATTTGCACAATAAAAAAGTTGATGGTGATGATGGCCCATAGCGTGGGGATCACCAGTAATAATCGACGTAATAGGTAAGTTCCCACATCGGCTCCTTATTGACGCGCTGCCGGCAGGGTGGCTGCTTTAGCTGCGTCATACCACCAACTGTCGATGCCCAGCGTATAGGCCGGGCGGGTTGCCGGCATGGCGAATTTGTTCCAGTAGGCGAAACGATCGTGATTGGAATACCACATCGGTATGGCGAACTGGTTCCAGGTCAGAACCCGGTCTAACGCCGAACCCAGCGACAATAGCGCTGTTTTGTCGCCCTGATGGCGAATGATGTTGTCAATCAACTGATCGATAGCGGCATCCTGCACCCCCGGCGAGTTATAGGAGGAGTTGATATATCCGGAACTCCAACTGATGGCCAGATCTGAACTGGGGTAAGGCATCGCCGGGTATAGCTTCGGGATCATATCGAAATCGCGCTTGCGAAACCGGTTATTGAATTGCGGACTGTCAACGCTACGTACCTCCATGTGGATGCCGAGCCGTGCCAGACTATGCTGGAACGGTAATACGTAGATAGAGTTAGCGGCGCTTGGCAGCAACAGTTCGAAGCGGAACGGCTGACCGGTTTTTTTATTCACCAGCACCTGATTTTTCAATTCCCAACCTGCCTGTTGCAGCAGTTGCAGCGCGTTAAGCAGACCAGCGCGGTCATAACCGCTGCCATCGGACTCCTCCGGGCGGTATGCCGGACCAAAGACCTCCGCAGGAAGGTTATCTTTCAGCGGCGTCAACCAGGCCAGTTCTGCTGCTGATGGCATCCCCTGTGCGGCGTACTCGGTGTTCTGGAAAAAGCTGTAGGGGCGCTGATAGCTGCTAAAAAACAGTGCCTTGTTCATCCAGTTGAAGTCAAAGGCGATAGCCAGTGCCTGACGCACCCGGCGATCACTAAACTGTGGTCGTTGAATGTTAAATACCAGCCAGCGGGTATCTTGCGCTGCCTGGTTGGTCTCATCTTTCTTCAGAATGTAACCACGTGCAAAATTGCCGCCTTCGTACTGGGTTGCCCAGTTTTTAGGTGAACCCTCAATACGCAAATCGAATGCCCCGGCTTTGAAGGCTTCCAGCGCGACACTGTCGTCCAGATAATAGTCGTAACGTAACTGGTCAAAGTTGTAGCGACCGCGGTTGACCGGCAGATTGGCCGCCCAGTAGTCGGTTACGCGGGAATAAATCACGTACTGGCCCATACGGTAATCGGTGATGCGATAGGGACCGCTGGCCAGCGGAGGCGTGCTTAGCGGGTCGCTGAGTTTGTGGTCACGCCAGAATTTCTCCGGCATGACCGGCAGCGTTAACATCCCCAGCATTTTTTCTTTGTCTGGGGCAGGGAAGGTAAAGCGTACCCGGTGTGGGTTAATCACGCTGGCTTCGGTGCCTTTGTAGTACAGGCGGAACTGTGGCACACCCTGTGTCATAAACATAGTAAACGTGAACGCGACGTCATCGGCGGTAACCGGCGTGCCATCATGGAAATGCGCAGCAGGATTCATGTCCACTTCTATCCAGCTGTAATCACTGGCATAGCGTGCGGCAAGCGCAATCAGTGGGTAGTAACTGCCCGGTTCGTCTTCCGAGCTGACATATAACGAATCGTAGAGGCTTTCAGTGCGAGCGGCAGCCAGGCCACGCAACGCAAAACGGTTAAAATTATCGAAGGTACCCAGCGCGCTAAAGGTAACTTTACCGCCTTTGGGGGCTGATGGATTGGTGTAGTCGTAATGGGTGAAATTCTGCTGATATTTCGGTTCGCCGAGAGTGGCAAACGCATAAGTCTGTAATATGGTCGGCTCGGCATGGGCGAGCCAGGTGCAGGCAGACAGCAAGATGGCGATAATTGCACGAGTAAACATCGAGATGACAGCCTCCTGATAATCTCTGTTTCTCCGTGTGAACAGCAGGTTACCGGAGAAAGTGCCTGAAATTCCTGATAATCGTGATGCCGGACGATATGGCGCTCTGTTTTACCATGAATAAGACCTCAAACCTACTGTTAATCGGCCCAGATGGTTATTGGCATAAATAAGCAATAAAAAAACGCCGCTGTCTGACGAGCGGCGTTTCGAATTTCTTTAGATAACATCAAGGAAAAATAAAATCAGCTGTGCGGACCTTGTTTCAGCACGCGGCGCGCTTCACGGTAACGTGATTTCCAGTAGCTGTCATCCATGCTGGAAATCGTCACACCGATGCTGGTGGAAGCATGAACGAACTGCTGGTTACCGAGGTAAATTCCCATGTGACGGCCAGTAGAACCGGCATGGAATACAACAAGGTCGCCTGGGCGTAAGCTATTGCGCTGGATTTGAACGCCGATATCTTTCTGTTCGTAGCTGGAACGCGGTAAATCCATACCGAATTGTTCACGGAAGGTGCGCTGAACGAAACCAGAGCAATCAATACCTTTGCGGCTGTCGCCGCCGAGACGATAGCGTACGCCTTTCCAGCTAGCATATTGCTCAAGCAACCTGGATTTAACTTCCACGTTGCGAACCATCGCTTCGAATTCATCCTGAGAGGCTTGTAGTGAAGGGTCACCACCGTTAACCACATGCCTATCAGTTTGATTATTAAGATTTGCAGTATTGTTGGTACAGGCAGAAAGCGCTATCGCTACTGCCATAGCAGGCAAAGCCCGCCAGATATATCTCAGAGTCGGTTGAGATTTGACCATTGTTGTTATGTTCCCTTGATGTCCTTAACGATTCAATCGTTATCGCTGTGTTTATGAACGCTGTATCTACGGCAAACAAAACGTGTGTCAGACTAAAACACTACTTTTAATGGGACAATTATTCATCAGCCGATTTGTGCAACACCGCACATTATTACTGGTGTGGCAACGGTTATTTGACTGGCCGGATGTCTACCCATAAATTATGGACCTCGACGACCATACCTTAACGAAAAACAGATTGCGAGTTTTTTTGTCTTTTTTGTTGATATGATTTCGTGATGAAATCTCTCACATCAACCCTATAAAAATCTGCAGCAAGCGAGCAGGACGAGACATAACCGAGACTATGGCGCGTTGTCAGACATTCTGACTGGTTATCTCCTGCGTCAGCGGCGTATAACTACTTATGCTACTTACATTAAACGGGCATTTAGCAACTGCTTTTGCAGTGTGTTCCATTCCGCTTCAGACTCATTAATGATTTCTATACGGCTGTCCGGCGGTGAAGCGGGTTGCGTTTCAATGCGCAGGTCGAACCCCTGACGGTTGACTACCAGCGTGCCTTCCGGGATACGCATCACGCCCTTAACACGGCTTACCGGTGCCAGACGCACCCAGTCAAGCAGACTGGTGGTGTTGAATTGCGTCTCGCTATCGAAAATCCAGCCGCAGGCGTAATAGCCCTGGCCTTGATTCAATGCCCGACGCCAGCTTTCCCGACCGGTTAGTTTTAGTGCGGCCAGGCCGGTTTTGGCTGGCGTGTCGTGATGATGATGACGGGCATCCGGCAGAACGGCGTGATTTTCTCGCGGCAACTCCAGCACAGCCGTATCCAACTGCCCCTGAGACACCGTGATCAGGCGGCGAGCCTGACCCTGCTGTTGATACCAGTGTTGCAGCGCGTCGCGGTCACTTGCCTGCCAGGTATCTTCCTTATTGGCGATGATGATGTCAGCAGCGGCGAGCTGATCACGGAAGTTTTCATTGTCGGTGTAGCGGCTGTCGCTAAGCTGACGCGCATCCAGCAAACACAGCGTAGCCTGCAACTGAAGCCACGGTTGATAGGCTTGCGAGGTCAGTAACGTAAGAATCTGCTTTGGATGCCCCAACCCGGTGGGTTCAATCAGTAACCGGTGGGGTTTTTTCTGCAACAGCATGTTGAGTCCCACCTGCATCGGCAGACCGTTGACACAGCACATACAGCCGCCGGGAATTTCTTTGAGCAGTGCGCCCGTGTCGCTCAACAATGCGCCGTCGATGCCGATTTCACCGAACTCATTGACCAGTACCGCCCAGGTTTCTTCTTCGGGCTTACCCGCGAGCAGGTGCCTGATGGTGGTGGTTTTGCCGCTACCGAGAAAGCCGGTGATCAGGTTTACTTTCGTCAGCACAGGAACCTCCTTACGTCAGCAGAAATGCGTCTGGCGTGGTGCCAGACGCAGGTAGTATCCGCGGTGATAATCAGTCCGCACGACCCATATAGCGGCGCTCAGGAATATGAATACGAATTTTTTCACCGGCGCTCAGGTATTCCGGAACATGAATGATCAGGCCGGTAGTCAGTGTAGCGGGTTTGTTGCGGGCGCTGGCGGATGCCCCTTTGATGCCCGGCGCGGTTTCCACGATTTCCAGATCAACCGTCTGCGGCAGTTCCAGGGCCAGCAACTGCCCGTCCATGGTTAATACCTGAATACCCGGCATACCGCCTTCGGGAAGGAACAGTAGTTCGTCTTCGATCTGATCTTTCTTGAAGGTATACGGGGTGTAGTCTTCCTCGTCCATAAAGATGTACTCGTCGCCATCAATATAGGAGAAAGTAACGGAACGGCGGGTTAGGGTGATGGTGTCCAGAATGTCATCACCCTTGAAACGTTCTTCTACTTTCAGGCCGGTACGAACATCGGAAAAACGCATTTTGTATAGCGTACTGGCGCCGCGAGCACTGGGACTTTGAATATCGATATCTTTTACCAGCAGCAATTTACCGTTGTAGTTAACGGCCATGCCGCGTTTGATCTCATTTGCTCTTGCCATGAAACATACCTTAAATAAAAGAAGAGAAATTTTTGTGGCGACACGTTACTCGTCAGGATGGATTCAGGCAAGTGGGATTTGTGGCTGCCAGTGGCGAAACAAACTGCCAATAAGGCAGTGAGAACGATGTTAATCAAAACGACGTTAGTAACGATGTAATGTAGTAGCCTTGCGGCCAGCAGCCTGTTAGGCTCTGCGGCCTGAAATAGCAACGGGAATGCCCGGAGGTCAATGATGGAATGTCGTCCTGATTGCGGTGCCTGCTGTATCGCGCCGTCGATCTCCAGCCCGATTCCCGGTATGCCGAAGGGAAAACCAGCCAATACACCCTGTATCCATCTGGACGAGCGAATGCGCTGTGGGCTGTTCTTTTCGCCATTGCGCCCGGCGGTGTGTCGCGGACTGCAACCAAGCCGCGATATGTGCCGGAATCACCGTGATGAGGCGATGTTGTATCTTATCCGGTTGGAGGACACCACCGCACCCTGACAACAGTCAAACATCGCGGATGCGCCACATGCAGGCAGCCGCGCCGGCCAGCATGGCGATGGCAATAACAAAACCGGCATGATAACTCCAGAGTTCAGCCACCATGCCTGCCAGGGAACCGGAAATAATCCAGCCGACTCTGGTGGTATTGGTGAACAGTGTGGTGGCGGCCCCCGCCTGACCCGGCATCAGATCCTGAAAATACAGCATTCCCATTCCGGCCAGAATACCGATGAAAACCGCGTTCAGCAGTTGCAGTGCCAGCAACGCCCAGGACGCGTTCAGCAATGTCAGCCCGGCATAGAA
This sequence comes from Dickeya poaceiphila, assembly GCF_007858975.2. Classification (GTDB taxonomy): domain Bacteria; phylum Pseudomonadota; class Gammaproteobacteria; order Enterobacterales; family Enterobacteriaceae; genus Dickeya; species Dickeya poaceiphila. The sequence continues at coordinate 2,452,154 of NZ_CP042220.2, read as the reverse complement.
GATTAGCCCGGCGATCACGGCCAGACGCATCAGCAGGCGCTTGCCTAACCGGCTGGCCAGATAGCCTGCCAGCAACATCACCGGAATTTCCAGTCCGGCTGCGGTGCCCATCATGACTCCGGCCAGTTTTTCCGGTAACCGCAGCTCATTGACCAGATATAACGGCATATTGATGAGATAAATACCGTTACAGGTCCACATTAGGGTACAGGCACTAAATAACAATAGCGTATCGCGCCGGTTTTGCCGGGGCGATTCCAGTGTGGCAGCAGATTTGACCCGGAGTTTAGGCATTGACGGCAGCAACAGCCACACCAACAGTCCGCATACGACAAACACCGCGGCTGCAGTCAGGTACATTGCCGGGAAACCGAAACCCAGCGCCAGCGCGAAGGAGACCGGCGGTCCAATCACCCAGGACAGTGAAATCTGTGCTCGCATCACCGAACTGAACATGGCTGCGCCGCGACCTGCCCGGTCAGTGTGTTCCCGTGCCAGCGCGAACAACTGTGGGTTGGCGGTGGAGCCGAAACTCGACAGCAGTACGCCGACGAACAGCAGAACAAAGTAGTTGCGATTCCATGCGTATAGCAGGCAGGACAAGGCACCCAGCAGGCAGCATTGCAGTATCAGAATCTTGCGATCACCACGACGATCAGAGTAAGAGGCCAGAACTTGGCTGACAACGATACCAATCACCGCGCTGCCGGTATAAAACAACCCAACCATGAATGGGCGGACCTGTACTTCGTTTGATAAAAACAGGCTGAGCGTGGGGAGCTGCAACGCGCCGGCGATTCCGGTCAGAAAAGCAATCACCAGAAACGCCGACGATGTCAGGTCTGGCAGGCGTCTGGCCGAGCGAACAGAATAAAGAGGCATACGGTATTCAGGTTAAAAAAAGAACGGAAAGAAAACACAACACATTATGTCACGCCAATGAGGTAGAAACGAAAGCCAGTTTCCATTTTTTTCTTCAGCACCTATTCAGCAGCAGTGTGACAACGCGTTAACGATTGTGGGATTTTAGCGCGAAAGTGTGCGTGACCTCTAAGATCTGTCATTTCATCCATGCAGAATGCTTGCATAGACATACCGAAAAACGCAGAATTTTTGAAACGTTTCAGCGGCGTTTTGCTGAAATGGTTTGAAAAAAATCAGCAAATTATTTCTCATAAAAGCTGAAACGATTCAAGTTCAGCGAGAGAGGATCATTATGTTTCAGTTGTCACAGCACGATATTCATTTAGGTGCTTGCGCCGGTAATAAAGACGAAGCCATCCGCCAGGTGGCTGCCGCACTGACCGAAGCGGGTTGCGTAAGCGAGGGATATGTTGAGGGAATGCTTCAGCGCGAACAGCAGACCTCGACTTATCTTGGCAGTGGTATTGCCATTCCACATGGCACTACCGATACTCGTGATCTGGTCCAGAAAACCGGTGTTCAGGTGTTCCAGTTCCCGCAGGGGATCGCGTGGGGTGAAGACCAGACAGCATATGTCGTGCTGGGCATCGCAGCCCGCTCTGACGAGCATCTGGCGCTGTTGCGTCAACTGACTCATGTCCTGAGCGATGACCGCGTCGCGGCTCGACTGGCTACGACCACGTCTGCAGATGAACTGCGCGGATTATTGATGGGTGAACAACTGGCAGGGACATTCCGCTTTGACACCTCGCTAATTAGCCTGAATGTGGCAACTGACAACCTGATGACGTTGCAGGCGCTGAATGCCGGTCGTTTGCAACAGATTGGCGCAGTCGATGCCAGCTTTGTCAGCCATGTGGTAGCCACTACACCGACCCATCTGGGGCAGGGCATCTGGCTGAGCGACAGCCTGAACGGCAATCTGGTAAGTGCCCTGGCGGTGAGCCGCCCGGCAGAACCTTTCGCGGTAGATGGTGAGAACGTGGCGTTGTTGCTGACGGTTTCAGCCGCAGATGAACAAGTATTCGCATCGCTGGATTATCTCAGTAAGTTGTTGATCGCCGGCAAGGCTGACCGTCTGTTGTCTGCTGACGAAGCCACACTGCTGGCGCTGCTGACCAGCGAAGAGGACGTGGAAGGGGAAGAAGAGAGTGACGCGCTGGTGGCGGAATTTACCATCCGTAATGAGCACGGTCTTCATGCTCGCCCTGGTGCGATGTTGGTCAATGTTATCAAACAGTTCTCCAGCGAAATAACGGTGACGAATCTTGATGGCAGCGGCAAACCGGCCAACGGACGCAGCCTGATGAAAGTGGTGGCGTTGGGTGTCAAGAGTGGCCATCGTCTGCGCTTTACCGCTCGCGGCAGCGATGCGCAAGCCGCGTTGGACGCCATTGGTGAAGCTATTCAGTCTGGTCTTGGGGAGGGTGCAGCATGAGCAGGCGCGTTGCCACCATTACCCTAAATCCCGCCTATGATTTAGTAGGGTACTGCCCGGAAATTGAGCGCGGCGAAGTCAATCTGGTTCAGACGACTGGACTTCATGCGGCGGGCAAAGGCATCAATGTTGCCAAGGTGCTTAAAGATCTCGGTATTGATGTCACCGTGGGCGGTTTTCTGGGGAAAGATAATCAGGATGGCTTTCAACAGTTATTCAGCGAATTGGGCATCGCTAACCGTTTCCAGGTGGTGTCGGGACGTACACGCATTAACGTCAAACTCACTGAGCAGAATGGCGATGTAACCGACCTGAATTTCTCCGGTTTTGAAGTAACGCAGCAGGACTGGCAGCGTTTCGTCAACGATTCGCTGAGCTGGCTGGGGCAGTTTGACATGGTCGCCGTCAGCGGCAGCCTGCCGAGCGGTGTTGACCCGGATGCGTTTACCGACTGGATGTCGCGTCTGCGTAGCCAGTGCCCGTGCATTATTTTCGATAGCAGCCGTGAAGCGCTGGTCGCTGGTCTGAAAGCCTCTCCGTGGCTGGTGAAACCGAACCGCCGCGAGCTGGAAATTTGGGCCGGACGCAAATTGCCCACGTTGGCGGATGTTGTTGATGCAGCCCATGCGCTGCGCGAACAGGGTATTGCTCATGTCGTGATTTCGCTGGGAGCGGAAGGTGCGCTATGGGTCAATGCGTCCGGTGCCTGGCGGGCGATGCCGCCGGCCTGTGAAGTGATCAGTACGGTAGGTGCGGGTGACTCCATGGTGGGGGGATTGATTTATGGCTTATTGATGCGTGAGTCCAGTGAACATACGTTACGTCTGGCCACTGCGGTGGCAGCGCTGGCCGTTAGCCAGAGTAACGTAGGCATTAGTGATCGTCCGCAGCTGGCTGCGATGATGGCGCGTGTTGATCTACAACCCTTTAACTGACAGCAGGAGATAAACAATGAAAACGCTGCTGATACTTGATAAATCACTGGGACTGGCGAAAAGCCGTCTGGTGAAAAATTTGCTCGGTGCGGCCGCCGCTAACGCAGGGCTTACCCTCACCGAGCAACTTGCCGATGCGGAACTGGCCATTGTGCTGGGCTCTCCCGTACAGGCAGACAGCGGTCTGAATGGCAAGAAAGTGTTTGCCGGAGATGTGGAGCTGGCATTGAGTCAGCCCGCTCAGTTCCTGGAACAAGCGAAGGCGCAAGCGCAGCCGTATCAGGCGCCTGCTGCTACCGCAACTGCAAGCGCAGCGGCTCCGACTGCTGCCAAACGCATTGTGGCGGTGACGGCCTGTCCAACCGGGGTGGCTCACACCTTTATGGCGGCTGAAGCAATTGAAAGTGAAGCGAAAAAACGTGGCTGGTGGGTGAAAGTGGAAACCCGCGGTTCCGTAGGTGCTGGAAACCCGATAAGCCCGGAAGAAGTTGAGCAGGCGGATCTGGTGATCGTGGCGGCGGATATCGAAGTTGACCTTAGCAAGTTCGCTGGTAAAAAAATGTATCGTACGTCTACCGGTCTGGCACTGAAGAAGACGGCGCAAGAGTTTGATAAAGCGTTGTCTGAAGCGGTGGTGTTCCAGCCATCCGCTCAGAGCGGTGCGTCGGCTGGCGGCGAGTCCGCCAAAAAAGGCGGCGCAGGTCCGTATCGTCACCTGCTGACTGGTGTGTCGTATATGCTACCGATGGTGGTGGCGGGTGGTTTGTGTATTGCCCTGTCCTTCGTGTTCGGGATTACCGCGTTCAAGGAAGAAGGAACGCTGGCGGCGGCGCTGATGAAGATCGGCGGCGGTTCGGCGTTTGCCCTGATGGTGCCGGTACTGGCCGGTTATATCGCATTCTCGATTGCTGACCGTCCGGGCCTGACGCCGGGCTTAGTCGGTGGGATGCTGGCTGTCAGCACCGGTGCGGGTTTCCTTGGCGGTATCATCGCCGGGTTCCTGGCAGGGTATCTGGCACGCGCTATCAGCAACCACGTGACATTACCGCAGAGCATGTCGGCGTTAAAACCGATCTTGATTATCCCGCTATTCGCTACGCTGATTACCGGTCTCATCATGATTTATGTCGTCGGTACGCCGGTTGCGAAAATTCTGACTGGTCTGACGGGCTGGTTGCAGTCCATGGGTACGGCTAATGCGGTCATTTTGGGCGCTATTCTGGGCGGCATGATGTGTACCGATATGGGGGGGCCGGTAAACAAAGTGGCCTATGTGTTCGGTACCACGCTGCTGAGTAGCCAGGTGTATGCGCCAATGGCCGCCGTAATGGCTTCCGGTATGGTGCCGCCGCTGGCGATGGGTCTGGCGACCTTTATTGCCGCTAAGAAATTCACTGCCAGCGAGCGCGAAGGCGGCAAGGCTGCGGTAGTGCTGGGGCTGTGCTTCATCTCCGAAGGGGCCATTCCTTACGCTGCCCGTGACCCGATGCGTGTGCTGCCGTGCTGTATCCTGGGGGGCGCGCTGACCGGTGCAATCTCCATGGCGATTGGCGCGAAGCTGATGGCGCCGCACGGCGGCCTGTTCGTGCTGCTGATTCCGGGTGCGATTACGCCGGTGTTGGGTTACCTGCTCTCCATCGTGGCGGGTACGGTAGTGGCTGGTGTGCTGTACGCTGTGCTGAAGCGTCCGGAAGAGCAGCTGGTTAAAGCCTGATAGGGCTGTCAGCAGTCTGAAACGCCGGTCCTGTGACCGGCTTTTTTTTACGTTTTTTCCGCTGCACCGGCTAATCGCGGTATGATTTTGCATTGCTATAGGGGAACAGAAGGAGAACCTTATGCCGCGTCATAATGCCAGTCGTGGAATTTTGGTGCTGGAGTCACCCTGGGAGCTGGACGAGCACGATGCCAATCGTTCATCCGTGGTGCCGTTCATGGAAGGCATTGCCAAAGCTGCCGGTGATACCGAGGTGTATTACGCGAATTTCTACGATAAGAAGAGTTTTCGCACCGCATTACATTGTTTGTGCAAAATCCCGTTCAAAAACATCATTATTTATGTCGCTGCGCACGGTCAGGGGAAAAAACTAGGCGGAACGCATATTCGTGATGTGCTGTTGCCGGTAGGGGAATTATCCCATCATTTCAATATTACCGGTCTGCTACTTGGCGCCTGTTTTGTGGGTGCCCATACTGATCTAATGGAAACCTTCACCAGCGGTAATCACTTGCGGTGGTGTGCCGGATATGCCTCAGAAACCGAATGGCTGACGGGGACCTTGCTCGACTGCGCGATCATCAATCAGATGCTGTCGCTAAAAAAGAGCGCCTTCGCAGAGAGAGAGACTATCGTTGAGAATCTGGCGCTGGCGATTTCTCCCTTCCACGATAAATACGCGATTGGGCGCGATACGCATGGCAAGCCGATGCCACTGCGCGATGCCTTTCAGTGTGTGGTTCAGCCCAGCGGACAAGGCCACAAGCCACGCACGGTATCAGACAAGATATTTCAGCGGGCGGCGCAATTACGACGCGAAGAGGTTGCGTAGTTGCGGATGAGGTGAATAGGTCGTTGTGGATGAATAGGCGGCCAGACGCTGACCGCAACGTGGATTCAGGCACCGCTGGCAGGCAACGGCTGCTGTGACTTCAGCCAGGCGATTTCCTGCGCCCAGATATCCGGGTTGATGGTTTCCAGAATCAGCGGAATGCCGTCAAAGCGTGGGTCGCGCATGATATAGCTGAACACGGTTTTGCCGATGTTACCCTCGCCCAAACTGTGATGACGGTCTACCCGACTGTTGAACTCGCTTTTAGCGTCATTCAGGTGCATACCGCGCAAATAGCGAAAACCGACGATGCGTTCCAGTTCAGCAAAGGTGTGTTCGCAGTCGGCGTCAGTGCGTAGATCATAGCCGCCGGCGAATGCATGGCAGGTATCGATGCAGACGCCGACCCGGCTTTTGTCTTCTACCTGACTGATGATTTCCGCCAGATGTTCAAAGCGAAACCCCAGATTGCTGCCCTGACCAGCTGTATTTTCGATCACCGCGGTCACGCCGCTGGTTGCATCCAGCGCCAGATTGATAGACTGGGCGATGCGGCTCAGGCAGGTGCTTTCGTCTATCTGGCGCAAATGACTGCCGGGGTGGAAATTCAGCAACGTCAGCCCCAGTTGCTGGCAACGCGACATCTCATCGATAAATGCCGTCTGGGATTTTTGTAAGGCATCATCGTCCGGATGCCCCAGATTGATCAGGTAACTATCGTGCGGCAGTATCTGCGCCGGTGTGAATTGATATTGCGCACAGGCGGCCTGAAAACGATCAATGATATCCGCCGCTAACGGCGGGGCCTGCCACTGACGCTGATTTTTGGTAAACAACGCAAATGCCGTGGCGCCAATATCATGGGCGCGGGCTGCCGCCTGATCCACGCCGCCTGAGGCACTGACGTGGGCTCCGACATACTTCATGCTTTTCTCCTTTTTCATGCCTGCGCATTATGACATTACCGCATAGCCAACTGTAGCCTTGTTTCTTTCAGGCGAAAATCAGGCGAAAAGATGCTGTACTCCCAGATTAATCGCCGCGCCGCCTGCTACCAGCCAGATAAACAGCATCGCCGCCAGCAGCAATGGCTTGATTCCTGCCTGTCGTAGCGTGTTCAGCCGTGTCGCCAGCCCCAGTGCTACCATCGCCATGGTCAACAGCACGTTGTCGAGTTGTGTCAGCATGGCGCCCCAACCTGCCGGTAACCAGTCCAGCGAGTTGATCCCACACACCATGACAAAGCCCAGCGCAAACCACGGGTAACCCGCGCTGGCAGAAGTGACGGACTGATGCGCCGGCTGACGCTGCTTCAGCCACAGGCCGAGCAGGAATAAGAACGGTGCCAGCATCATGACTCGCAGCATCTTACCGATGACCGCAGTATTTTCGGCGACCGGGCTGATGGCATGACCAGCGGCGACTACCTGCGCTACTTCATGCACGGTTGATCCAAGATAGACGCCGAAAGTCTGCGGGGTAAATAACCAGCCGCTATACTGGATAAAATGTTGGTACATCCATGGGTAAAGAAACATGGCGGTGGTACCAAACAGGACGACGGTGGATACCGCGACCGCGACGTTATCGGCGGTACTTTTCAGTACCGGGGCGGTGGCCAGTACTGCTGCCGCGCCGCAAATACTGCTGCCTGCGCCAATCAGCAAAGCGGTATGTCCGTCCAGTTGGAACCAGCGCCGTCCCAGCCAATAGGCGAGCAGCAGGGTGGAGGTGAGTGTCAGCAGGTCTATCACCAGACCGGCAGCCCCGACGGCGGTGAGTTGCTGAAAGCTAAGTTTGAAGCCGTACAGGATAATGCCCCCGCGCAGCAGGTAATGCCGGGACCATTGAACACCGGCATCACACCAGGGTTGCAGGTGTGAATAAACGGTATTACCCAGCACCATGCCCACCAGTATCGCCAGCGTCAGGGAGCCTAGCCCCAATCCTGCGATCATTGGCATAGCGGATAGCCGTAACGCGCCCTGAGTCAGCAGGCCGGTCAGGATAATGCCGGTCAGCAGGTAGCCTGCGTTGAATAAGCCGGATAAAGAGAAAAGCCGTTGCACCCTGGGAAAAAATAAAAACATAGCCAGACCTGATTTGAATCGTGAGGTTGAGGGCACAGCCTATGATCAGTACGCTTAAAATAGAAATTGATTATATATTTATAACCTATAGATATTTACGATAAGAGCCCCTATGCATATTACGTTACGTCAACTGGAAGTGTTTACCGAAGTGCTGAAAAGCGGTTCAACGACTCAGGCATCGGTGGTGCTGTCGTTGTCACAATCGGCCGTCAGCGCCGCATTGGCCGATCTTGAAAGCCAATTAGGGGTACAGCTGTTTGACCGCGTCGGTAAACGACTGGTGGTCAATGAACATGGACGTCTGTTGTATCCCAAGGCGCTGGCCTTGCTGGAGCAATCGGTAGAAATCGAGCAGTTATTCCGGCGTGATAACGGTGCGCTGCGTATTTATGCCAGCAGCACTATTGGTAATTACCTGATGCCAGAGATGATTGCCCGCTACCGTCAGGATTTCCCGTCTATTCCACTGGAACTGTATGTGGGCAATACGCAGGATGTGGTGAATGCCGTTTCCGAATTTCGGGTTGATTTGGGGCTGATTGAAGGCCCGTGCCACCATCCCGATCTGATTACTCAGCCGTGGCGGGAAGATGAACTGGTGGTGTTTTGCGCGCCGGGTAATCCGCTGATTGACCATGATTTTACGTTGCCAATGCTGGCGGATGCGCCCTGGATTTTGCGTGAACATGGCTCCGGTACGCGTGAAGTATTGGATCATCTGTTGCTGGCTCGTTTACCGCATTTCCGGCTGGTGATGGAACTGGGCAACTCGGAGGCGATTAAGCACGCGGTGCGGCATGGCATCGGTATCAGTTGTCTGTCACGGCACGTCATTGCCGAACAGCTCGCCACCGGCGTATTGGTGGAGTTGCCGGTTCCTTTGCCGCAACTGAGCCGTACGCTGTATCTGGTACATCATCGTCAGAAACATTTATCCGGCGTACTGCAATGTTTTCTGGGGTATTGCCAGAGTGATGGACTCATCTAAACAAGCCGGCAACATCAGTGCAACGCGCGTGGTCTCCTCTCAGAGGAATTTCTTATGATTCAGTGTGAGTTATGAAGGTCTCTTATAATCCGCGCTGTACGCTATTCAGCAGGTAGCGGATTGCCTACAATCCGCCCTCAAATTTTCAAGGGCATGGATTGTAATGGTTCAACACAACACTGACCTCGCCGAACAGCGGGGAACCACACTGCGCCGTGAGTTGAAAGCGCGGCATTTGACGATGATCGCCATTGGCGGTTCGATCGGCACCGGGTTGTTTGTCGCCTCTGGCGCGACGGTGTCGCAGGCAGGGCCAGGCGGCGCACTGCTGTCGTATGCGCTGATTGGCCTGATGGTCTATTTTCTGATGACCAGCCTTGGTGAGCTGGCGGCATTCATGCCGGTATCCGGCTCGTTTTCCACTTATGGTGCGCGCTATGTGGAAGAAGGGTTTGGCTTCGCGTTGGGCTGGAACTACTGGTACAACTGGGCGGTGACTATTGCGGTTGATCTGGTGGCGGCGCAACTGGTAATGGGATACTGGTTCCCATCCGTACCCGGCTGGGTATGGAGTGCGCTGTTTCTGTCGCTGATGTTTTTGCTGAACTACATTTCGGTTAAAGGGTTTGGCGAAGCGGAGTACTGGTTTTCGTTGATTAAGGTGACCACCGTAATTCTGTTTATTGCCGTTGGGGTGCTGATGATTATCGGTATTCTGCGCGGCGGCGAACATGCGGGCTGGCATAACTGGCAGATTGGCGATGCCCCGTTCGCTGGTGGTTTCTCCGCTATGATCGGTGTGGCGATGATTGTCGGCTTCTCGTTTCAGGGCACCGAACTGATTGGTGTGGCGGCAGGGGAATCAAAAGACCCGCAGACCAACATTCCACGTGCGGTGCGTCAGGTATTTTGGCGTATTTTGCTGTTTTATATCTTTGCCATTCTTATCATCAGTCTGTTAGTCCCTTATACCGACCCGAATCTGCTGCGTAATGATGTGAAAGACATCAGCGTTAGTCCGTTTACGCTGGTGTTCGAAAACGCCGGTTTGTTGTCGGCGGCAGCGGTGATGAATGCGGTCATCCTGACTGCTGTGCTGTCAGCGGGCAATTCCGGTATGTACGCGTCTACCCGTATGTTGTTTACGCTGGCGCAGGAAGGCAAGGCACCAGCCTGTTTTGGCACCTTGTCTAAAGGTGGGGTGCCGCGTAACGCGTTGTATGCCACCACGGTAGTAGCGGGTCTGTGCTTTCTGTCATCAATGTTCGGCAACCAGACGGTGTATATGTGGCTGCTGAATACTTCCGGAATGACCGGGTTTATCGCCTGGTTGGGGATCGCTATCAGCCACTACCGTTTCCGCCGTGGTTACGTCATACAGGGGCATGACCTGAACGCCTTGCCGTACCGTTCCGGTTTCTTCCCGCTGGGACCGATCTTTGCTTTTGTGCTGTGTCTGATTATTACGCTGGGTCAGAACTATCAGGCGTTTTTGGCGGATAAAATTGACTGGTATGCGGTGACGGCAACTTACGTTGGCATTCCGCTGTTTCTGGCTATCTGGCTGGGCTACCGGCTGGTGAAAGGCTCGCGCATGGTAAAATACAGCGAGATGACTTTCCCGGAACATCACCAGTAACCGTTTCGTAAACAAAAAAGCCAGTCGGGTTACCGGCTGGCTTTTTTTATGGGGTGTTTTTATCAGCGCGTATTAAGCCAAAGAGAGGCAATTCAAATACGTGAGTGCACCAGTCGTACGTTGCGGTAGATGGTGAGCAGCATGGTGAGCAGCGCTGCCAGTACCAGCGGTGCGCCGACATAACCGATTTTATCCATCCCTAAATGCAAGCTAACCTGATTGCCCAGTAGTGCGCCGCCGCCGATGCCGAGATTGAACAATCCGGAGAAAATCGACATCGCGACATCGCTGGCATCGGGCGCCAGCGACAACACTTTGGCCTGCATCGCCAGCCCAATCGCCATCATCGCCAGCCCCCACACCAGACACAGCAGTGTCAGGCCGAACGGATAGCTGGACAGCGGCATCAACAGTATCAGACAGCTCAGCAACAGCAACATGGCGGTGACCAGAAACGCGAGGGGGAAGCGCTCGCTGTAGCGGCTGTAAACCATGCTGCCCACAATACCGGCACAACCGAACAACAGCAGAATCAGGGTAGTGAAATTTTCTGGCAGTCTGGCCACCGTCTGGATAAAGGGTTCAATATAGCTGTAGGCGGTGAAATGCGCTGTCACCACTACCACGGTCAGCAGGTAGATGCCGACCAACGCCGGACGACGGAACAATTTCGGCACGCTGGACAGTGACCCAGCGTGTTCGCTTGGCAACAAGGGCAACAGGCGCGCCAGCAGGATCATGGCCAGTGTGGCGCCGGCAGCGATGGTCATGAAGGTCACGCGCCAGCCAAGGTACTGACCAATGATCCGCCCCAGCGGCAACCCCAGCACCATCGCCAGTGATGATCCGGTGGCGATTAATCCCAGTGCCTGCGCACGTTTGCCGGGCGGTGCCATACGAATCGCCAGCGAGGCGGTAATCGACCAGAATACCGAGTGTGCCAGTGCTACTCCGGCACGGGAAATGACCAGTACGGTAAAGTTCCAGGCGGCGGCAGAGAGTATATGGCTGATGACAAACAGGCTGAACAACCCAATCAGCAACTTTCGGCGCTCAATCCCATTGGTCAGCAACATGCAGATAAGCGAAGCCACTGCTACTATCCAGGCATAAATCGTAATCATCAGGCCAACATCTTCGGTTTTCATCGCAAAGCTGTTGGCAATGTCGCTCAGCAGTCCTACCGGAATAAACTCCGTGGTATTGAAAATAAACGCGGCTACAGCCAGCGTAACTACGCGTAACCAGGCGGTGGAACGTGAGGGGGAAGCGGATTTCATGATCAGATTCCAGTCGGGTATAACAAATTTTGAACAACTTATTGTAGTCAATAGATAATGACAATGCGATGTAGATCACACTTGTGAGCGAGGTTTTTTTATGTCCGAAGTTTTTATCGTCGATGCTTTCATGTCGTAGTGGACAGGAAGCCGATGGAAGCACCCGCCGGTAGATACCGACGGGTTAGGACGGTTAGCGTTTCTGGAAGTAAGTCATAGCCAGCGCCAGCGCCAGCACCGAGCCTTTGATGATATCCATGGCGTAGTAAGGCACGGACAGCATCACCAACCCGTTTTGCAGCACGCCGAGAATGACCGCGCCGACCAATGTTCCCAGCGCATTGGGCTTGCCTGAACCAGCCAGTGAAAAGCCAATATAGGCGGCAGCCACCGCGTCCATCAGGTATCCACTGCCGGCATTGACCTGCGAAGAGCCGATGCGGGATGCCAGCAGGATGCCGCCCAGCGCCGCCAGCAGCGCCGAAAGCAAATAGGCCAGCACGCGGTAACGTGCGGTACGGATACCGGCCAGTCTTGCCGCTTCCTGATTGCCGCCAATCGCGTACATGCGCCGACCGTGCTTGGTGAGTGACATATAAAGCTGCACCAGTACCGTGACCACCAGCATGATCACCACAATCACCGGCACCTGTCCCAGCGAGGCGAACACATCGGGAATCACGCCTTCCGCTATGTCGCCGTTCGGCAGCAACATGTTCTGGGTGATGGAGCCGCCGTAGCTGTAAGTCATGGCGACGCCCTGAATCACAAACAGGCTGGCCAGTGTTGCCAGCATGTCAGGAATACGCAGTACCACGATCAGAAAGGCGTTAAATAGCCCGACCAGCAGGCACAGCGCCAGCGTCACAACAATAGCGCTGGTGGTGCCTAGGCCGTGCCAGACGAACAGTGAAATCACCAGTGCGTTAGCCAGCGAGGCGGTTGAGCCTACCGACAGGTCGAACCCGCCTACCGACAGCGAGATGGAAACCGCTATGGCGATCACCGTGACGATGGCGATGGAACGCAGAATGTTGATGATGTTGTTCGGTTCCAGAAAGTTGTCCGACGCTATACCGAACAAGGCGATGAGCGCGACGACGGTAATCAGCATTCCCCACTTATAAAACAGGTCAAACAGGCGATGATGAAAGGGGATCGCCCCATGGGGGGCGCTGTTGGATGCAATTGGCTGACTCACGCGGGAGTTCCTCCGGTTGAATAAAGTAACAACGTCTCTTCGTCGGCATCGGCACCATTCAGCTCGGCGACGATGCGTCCGTCCCACAGTACGCAGATGCGGTCGCACAGTCCCACTAGTTCGGAGAACTCGCCGGAGGCGTAAATCACGCCTTTACCCTGACGCGCCAGTGAATCAATCAAGGCGAATAGATCTTGTCTGGCTTTAATGTCCACACCTTTGGTGGGTTCATCCAAAATCAATACTTGCGTGTCGCTACGCAGCCATTTGCCGATTGCCACTTTTTGCTGATTGCCGCCAGACAGTCGCCGTAGCTGCTGCTGCGGCCCACTCGTGCGGATAGTCAGGCGCCGTATCAGGGAGTGCGCCCAGGCCAGCGCTTGACCATGCCCGAAAACGCCGTAACGAGAAAAGCTGTCGCTATCGCTGATGCTGAGATTCATGGTGACGGATTCGTCAATAAAAATGCCTTCTTTACGCCGTTCTTCCGGTACTAGCGCGATGCCCTGTTGTACCGCGTCGGCTGGCGAAGTCGGTCGCCATGGCCGCCCCTGATAGCGCCCGGAATCAACCCGGCTGCGGGTAGCGCCAAATAGCGCTTTGCACAGCTCGGTCTTGCCCGCGCCGGCAAGACCGGCGATGCCAAGAATTTCGCCTTTATGTAGCCGCAGCGAAATATTGTGCAGCAACGTATCGTCGTGCAGGCCTTCTACCTGCAACAGCATATTGTCATCGTGTTGGGGGCGACGCGGCGGAAAAATATCATCCAGCCGGTGACCCAGCATCCGCTCAACAATTTCTCCGCCGCTGAGTCCTTGCATGGGGCCGCTGCTGACGAATTGGCCATCGCGCAGTACGGTCAGCGTATCGCAGATGGCTTTCAGTTCGTGGATGCGGTGCGAAATGAAGACGATGCCGATACCGTCCTGTTGCAGGCGACGAACCACCGCAAATAACCGGGCACTTTCCTCCTGGTCAAGCGGGGCGGTGGGTTCGTCAAGAATCAGGAATCGACAGCGGTGAGAAAGCGCACGCGCCAGCAGGATTTGCTGTTTTTCCGCTAGCGTGCACTGCGCCAGCCGTTGGCGAACATTGATGCTGACGCCCAACTGTGCCAGCAGCGCCTGGGCCTGTTGATAGAGCGCAGGCCAGTTGAGGATATGGCCGCTTTCCGCTAACTGATCCAGCATGATGTTTTCCGCGACCGACAGCGTAGGCACCAGCGCAGCATCCACTTCTTGCTGCACCAGGTGAATACCATGGCGTTTGGCATCGCGGGGCGAATGAATTGCGACTTTTTCACCATCGAGCAGGATATATCCACTGTAATGATCATAAGAACCAGAAAGAATTGCCATCAGTGTGGATTTTCCCGCACCGTTGGCTCCGGTCAATGCATGGATGGAACCGCCTTCCAGCGTGAAATTCACCTGCCTGAGGGCCGGGAAGCCGGCAAAAGAGATGGAAATGTAGCGCATTTCCAGACGCGAACGCAGGTTTATGGACATAATTGACGACAATGTGTTCTTAACAGCGACAATGACAAGAAGTCGATGTTGAAAAATAGCATATTAATCACAGAATGGAATGCCTGAACGGGTTTCCGAATGCACTGGAAACGAAATGAAAAAGCATAACTTAAGCAAAAACGTTATTAAGACTGGAGTCAGTTATCGCTAACTATGTTTTTTAATATGATTTTTCCATACCGGGTTCTAAACCAATCATTATCCTTCAGACAGGAATGTATCCGTAATGAGTTCAACTGATATCCGGGTCCAGGTGGGACCGGCCAATTATTTTTCTTTCACCGGGGCAATTGAAAAACTGAGCGAGTTTTATCCAGACGAGGTGCTGACGCGTGCGTTCTGGATTCATGGTGAACGTGCTCTGACGGCGGCGCGCCCTTATTTGCCAGATGCCTTTGCCGCACCGACGGCCCGGTCGGCCAGCTTTTCTGCCCACTGTAGTGAAACTGAAATTGCACGACTGGCGGCAGTGGCCGGAGATGATCGTACCGTGGTGATTGGCGTGGGTGGGGGGGCGGTATTGGATACCGCGAAAGTGGTGGCACGTCGTCTTGGTCTGCCACTGGTGGCGATACCGACCATTGCTGCGACCTGTGCTGCCTGGACGCCGCTTTCTGTCTGGTACAACGATGCCGGGCAGGCGTTGCGGTTCGAGATTTTCCATGACGCGAACCATCTGGTGTTGGTGGAGCCGCGCATTCTGCTGGCTGCCCCGGTAGAGTACCTGTTGGCGGGCATTGGCGATACGCTGGCAAAATGGTACGAAGCCATGGTGTTAAGCCCGCAGCCGGAGAGATTGCCACTGACCGTGCGGCTGGGTTTGCAAACGGCGCAGGATAGTCGTGACGTGCTATTGCGTCAAAGTGAATCTGCACTGAAGGCGGCGCACACCGGCACGCTGAATCAGGATTTTCTGGATGTCGTCGACGCGATTATTGCCGGCGGCGGCATGGTGGGTGGGTTGGGCGAGCGCTATACCCGTGTTGCTGCGGCACATGCGGTACACAACGGTTTGACGGTGTTGCCACAAACAGCACATTTTCTACATGGTACCAAAGTGGCATACGGCATTCTGGTGCAATGTGCGCTGTTGGGGCAAACCGAGATGCTGAGTCAGTTGAAAGCGGCGTTTCGGGTGTTCGGGTTGCCGGTGTCGCTGGCGGAACTGGATGTGAATATTGCCGATGAAGCCGCATTGCAGGCGGTAATCGCTCGTACCTTGCAGCCGGGGGAATCTATCCATTATTTACCCGGTACATTGGACGAAGAATCGCTGCTGGCGGCGTTTCGGTTAGTAGAGTTGGCGAGCGAGTAAGAAAATAATGGGGCGTTGTTAAACCGCCCCGTTATTTCTACGTTGGGTAGTGTGACTGCGTAGGGCGGTGTTACTGCAACTTGTCGTAGGGAAAGGAATTCCTGATGTAACGTGCGTAATAACGCGCCTTGGCGTTGGACTCCATCAGCTCTTCATAAATCATCCGCGCCACGTTTTTGTACTGATACAGGCTGCCGTTCAGTAATTCTATTTCTAGTATGCTGTTTTCCGAATCATAACCGACAGAAAACAGCTCAGTGGAAGATACACGTTTGCGTTGCAAAACAAATTGCTCCCTGTTCATAGTGGCTATGTAACGATTATGTTACGCGCCGGGTGTTTTTTGGTCAATATCGATCCCAAAGGTCGAAAAAATCGTTAGTAAAACAACGAAAAAACGAAAAAAACCTCACCATTTTTCTGTCTAACCTGCACATCGGCAGATGATATTACGGTTACAGAAATCTATCTTTCGGCTAGTCGTGGTCCAGCAGGAGAGATTCCCATTTTGGTGATGATTTCACTGTTAACATCTCACGCCACAATTCGGGATAGCTCGTTTTGAACCATCCCGTCGTGCAGTTTTATCACATTATTAAACAACTTCGCTTAGTTTTCATGCAAGTGCTTTGAATGAAAACGCAGATGATCTTCAATAAAACTGGCGATGAAGTAATAGCTGTGGTCGTATCCCGGCTGAATACGTAGCGTCAGTGGCCATTCCCGGACACGTGCGGCAGTTTTTAGCTGGTCTGGCTGAAGCTGGATATGCAGAAAGTTGTCGCCGTCGCCCTGATCAATCAGTGTCGGCAGCGGTGCGTTACTGTGAGCGAGCAGGTGGCAACTGTCATACTGCAACCATTGTTGTTGGTCATCTCCCAGATAGGCACTGAACGCCTTCTGCCCCCAGGGCACCTGCGTCGGGTTGACGATAGGCGCGAAGGCAGACACCGAGCGAAACCGGCCTGGGTGGCGTAGTGCCAGCATCAGCGCGCCGTGTCCGCCCATTGAATGCCCACTGATGCAAAGGCGATCACTGGCGCTGATGTGTTGGCGCACCAGTGCGGGCAATTCGTCGCTGATATAGTCGAACATGCGAAAGTGACGGTCCCAGGGCGATTGGGTAGCGTTGACATAAAAGCTTGCGCCTTTGCCCAGATCGTACTGCGCATCATCCGGAATTTCATCGCCGCGCGGACTGGTATCCGGCATCACCAGTGCCAGCCCCAGTTCCGCCGCTACCCGCTGCGCGCCGGATTTAAGGGTAAAGTTCTCATCATTGCAGGTCAGGCCCGACAACCAGTACAACACCGGCGCAGGCTCCTCCCCGTTGAGGGGAGGATAAAACACGCTGAACGTCATGTCGCAATTCAGTGCGGTGGAGGCATGGCGATAGCGTCGTTGCCAGCCGCCGAACAATCTGTGTTCTTCCAGTAATTCCAATGACGTCGTCATGGTGTGCAGATTCCTGTCATCAATTGAAATGAACCACGGAACGAATTGATTTGCCTTCGTGCATCAGATCAAATGCCTGATTGATCTGCTCAAGCGGCATGGTGTGAGTGATGAAGTCGCTGAGCTGGAATTCACCGTCCAGATAACGCTGCACGATCCCTGGCAGTTGGCTGCGGCCTTTAACGCCGCCAAAGGCGGAACCACGCCATACGCGCCCTGTTACCAGTTGGAACGGACGGGTGGCGATCTCTTCGCCTGCGCCTGCCACGCCGATAATGACCGACTCGCCCCAGCCTTTGTGACAACACTCCAGCGCGGAACGCATCACGTTGACATTACCGATACATTCAAAAGAGAAATCCACGCCGCCATCGGTCATGTCAACGATCACTTCCTGAATCGGCTTAGCATAATCTTTCGGATTAATGAGATCGGTAGCGCCAAATTTCCGGGCCAGCTCAAACTTGCTGGTATTGATATCGATGCCGATGATGCGACCTGCGCCAGCCATTTTCGCGCCGATAATCGCGGACAGGCCAATACCGCCCAGACCAAACACCGCTACAGTGTCGCCTGCTTTCACCTTGGCGGTATTGGTCACTGCCCCCATACCGGTGGTGACGCCGCAACCCAGCAGACACACTTCTTCCAGCGGGGCATCTTTGCTGATTTTCGCCAGAGAGATTTCCGCCACAACAGTGCGCTCTGCAAACGTAGACGTACCCATATAGTGGAAAATTGGTTTACCGTCTTTAAAGAAGCGATGGGTACCATCCGGCATCAGACCCTTGCCCTGGGTAGCGCGGATAGCCTGACACAGGTTGGTTTTACCCGAACGGCAGAATTTGCACTCTCCGCACTCCGGGGTATACAGCGGAATGACGTGATCGCCGACAGCAACGCTGGTTACGCCTTCTCCCACGGCTTCTACGATGCCGGCGCCTTCATGGCCGAGGATTACCGGGAAAACGCCTTCCGGATCTTTACCGGATAAGGTGTAGGCATCGGTATGGCAGACACCACTGGCGAGGATGCGCACCAGAACTTCGCCTTTTTGCGGCGGCATCAGGTCTACTTCTTCAATCGATAACGGTTGATTGGGACCCCAGGCGACAGCGGCACGGGTTTTGATCATTTGCATGGTGAAACTCCTTATTTAGAGTAGTGCTAGTTCAGATGAGTGCAACCGCGGGAATAACCCAGAGGCAGCCAGCGAGAATGCGGCATTGACGTTGAATGCCGGCAGAACATGCAATCAGGTGCCGAGTTCAATCATCAGTTTCTTCAGCGCCTCGACGTTTGGGCCAAACGCGTCCCGCCGCCAGATAAGCCAGGTCGTCACCGATGCAATATCAGTTGAGAGTTGGTGGGGCTGGACCTGCTGTGCGGCTGGCAACGTCTTCAGTACGCTGTTCGGGACCATTGCCACGCCGTTGCCGCCTGCCACGCCTGCCAGCAGAGCGCTATATGATGGCATGTCGACTATAGCGACAGGTGTGATGCCTTGCCCGCGAAACCAGCTCTCCAGTCGCTGACGGTAGCCGCAGCCGGCGGCAAAAGTCAGCAGCGGCAGATGTCGCACCTGTGCCGCCTGGGAAACCGGTGGCAGGCCTGCCGCGGTAATTAGCGCCAACTGTTGTGAAAAAACCTGACAGCTATTGATGGCGTCATGCGCCACCGGGCCGGTAACCAGCGCCGTTGCCAGTTCGCCGGCGTTAACCGCGTCCAGCAGCGCGCCGCAGGTGTCGCTGCGCAGTGATAATTGAACCTTCGGATAGCGGCGGTGGTATAGGGCCAGCAGTTCAGGCAATTCGGTGATCAGCAGGCTTTCTACCGCACCTAGCGCGAACAGACCGGCAGGTTCACTGGTCTGCGCCATTGCCAGCGCTTCATCGCTCAACGCCAGAATCCGTTGGGCATAACACAAAAAATTATGGCCTGCCGGTGAAAGGCGAACCCGTTGGCGCTCACGGATAAATAGATCGGTGCCTAGTTCCTGCTCCAACTGGCGTAACCGGGTAGTCAGGTTGGAGGGGACATGGCCAAGCTGGGCGGCGGCGCGTACCAGTGAGCCGGTTTCCGCCACAAGACAGAACATACGCAGTTGGGTCAGATCCATGTATTCTCTTTTTGTGAATAACTTTACTTAATTTGTTTATTTATATTGAGTGTAACGGTTGTGTCTGACACTGGCAATCGGGTTGTTTGTCAGTTCGTTGGTGTCCGGCAACTCCAGCCCACTTAACCTGAATAAATTCTCAGAGATTTATTTATTTTCAATAACGTAATTGATTGTCATATTTATGTCACTCAACGGGTTTGGGGTATCAACGCTGAGTGTGTATCGCCGTTTTTTTATTTTTTGTGACATTTTAATTAGCTACATTTTAATAGTATGGCTTTTTTTTATTGCTGAGTAGCGATAAAGTCGGGATTCGGGTTTTGGCATGGAGCCTATACTCTTTTTGTATGACATATGTATGGATGACATTGACAGTCATAACTGACTGATCATTTACCCGTAATACCCGGCCCGGTCACTTACCTGTTATAAGTGCCTGGAGTTCCTCTCTGTCGCAATTTACCTGTGTACGAATTATTTAGGGGCAACACCTTATCCACTCCGGCGCCATCGCGTTTTTCGCGCTGTGGATGAGCCATTATTCCAATCAAAAATAGATTATCTGGATATCATGATGCGAATTTTAAAGAATATCACCATCAGAGCCATGCTTTTAATCATACTCACCGGATTTACCTTAATCTGGGGAGGTAGTGCGACTACCACCATAGTGTCTTTAAATAAGGTGGAGTCATTATTGAATACCAATCAAATTGAGAAAAAAAATTACACTATTTTAGCCAATGGCCGTGAAGCTTTTACCCAGTCAATTGCGCTGATTAATCGCAGCACGCTATTTAGACAACGGGGAGATACCGATCAGGTTCAGGTACTGCTGCAAAAAGTGCAGAACAATCTCGATATAACCCGTGCATTGTTGGCAACCTTCCGTGCCTCCAGTCATGAAGGTATTAACGCTACGCAGGCAGGGCAAATTGCTGACTCCTGGGATAAAGCCATTTCCCAGGCATTAGTTCCAATGTTGAATGCCAGCCGCGCTGGTCGTTTTGACGAATACCAGCATTATTATCTGGATGTTTATCCCGCATTGGCGCAGGCGTTTGGCAACAATGTGGCCCAGTATGGTGAGACGATACAGATTGATGACTCATTAACGAAAGCCAACCATCTGGCCTCGATCAGCCGAGATGTGCTGAGTGCTGCGTTGATTTTGGGGATAGTGATGTTATTGCTGTGTGATCGTTATCTGGTCAACTATCTGGTTAAACCGGTAGGGGATATCAAACGTCATCTGAGCGCCTTAACGGAAGGGCGCCTTGGTGTGAATTTGCAGGAGTTTGGCCGTAACTGTGTCGGGCAACTGATTCCTTACATTCGCCAAATGCAAAGCAATTTGCGCGATACCGTGAGTGTTATTCGTGATAACTCGGCGGCGTTGCATGTTGGTGCCAGCGAGATTAAAAGCGGCAATGATGATCTGGCCAGCCGCACTGAGGAGCAGGCCGCGGCGCTACAACAGACGGCTGCCAGTATGGAGCAACTGAGTGCTACCGTTATCCATAATGCGGATAACCTGAAACAAGCCAGCCAGTTGGCGCAGGATGCTACCAAGCGGGCTGTTGTCGGTGGTGAAGTCGGGAAGGCACTGGAAGAGATGATGGCTGGAATTTCCAACAGCTCTCGCCAGATCAACGACATTATTACTTTGATTAATGGTATTGCGTTCCAGACCAATATCCTGGCGTTGAATGCGGCGGTGGAGGCGGCGCGAGCGGGTGAAGCCGGTCGCGGTTTTGCCGTCGTAGCAGGCGAAGTCCGTAATCTGGCTCAACGCAGTGCTCAGGCCGCCAAAGATATCAGCGCGTTGATCAGTGATTCTGTTCAGCGCGTGGCAGCAGGCTCTGTACAATTGACGCAAGCCGGTGCGGCAATGGGCGACATCATTAATGGCATCATGGGAGTGGATGAGTTGCTCCGTGATATTGCTTCGGCATCGGAAGAACAAAAGCGCGGCATTATGCAGGTAGGGCAGGCAGTAACGGAAATGGACAGCGTGACACAGCAGAATGCATCACTGGTAGAGGAAGCGGCATCGGCGGCGGCATCGTTGGAGCTCCAGGCTCAGCAGTTGGCGGATGCTGTCACCGTATTCAATCTGTCGGAAGATGAGAACCGCTACTATTCCACCAGCGGTATACCGCCTGTGTCACGATTGGCATTAGTTTCGCCGTCATTGCGCTGAGCGGCTTCTTACTCATGGTCAGAGGTTTATCGTGAACACGATGGCTGTTTCTCTGACCACATCATCGTAATACCCACCACCTGTATTTTATGCAGGTGGTTTTTTCTGGCTGGTACTGGCTAACTCACTATTTTTGTTATTTATTATTTCTGTGGTGTTTACATGTTGCTTGTGTCAAAACGTGTTGTACCAATTACGTCTATTGTGAGAGGTTCTTAACCTGCAATTGAACGGAAATACCAATAGCAACAATCAGCATGGTCTATGAAATAAAAATTACCAATGATATGAAGGAGAAAGCACAACGTTCTGTTGAAGATAGTGATTCTCAATGCTGGTAATTAATAAAATTAAGGCTCGCTTAATTTTTGCAATGTAATCTTTAAATTGAAAATTGTCAGGAGTTCGAATTTTTTCGAACAATAAAATAGACAAATTGCACTGGGTTTTTACTTGCTTAATTGGACATATTTTATACCAAAAAGATAGATGAGGTTGCTAATTTCAACGCCGTCTTTACCGGTTTGACCAGGGATTATTTTGTCACGATGCTAATATAAATAAGCAGTGCTGAAGAATACTTTTAATTGCATTCGGTAATCGCTAACGCAGGTGACCATAACCCCATACGTGCTCATCACGCAAAAATAATTCGGAGCCTGCTGTGACCTTCTTGAGAAATATTACTGTCAGAAGAATGATGTTAATTATCCTTGCGCTATTTACCATGGTATGGGGTATTGCTTCCTCGTTTACTTTGTATTCGCTGGGTAATGTCAGTGGCTTATTAGGTGATAATCAGGTTCAGAAAAAAAGTTATTCCATTCTGGTCCGTGGTAATGATCAATATTCCCGTGCAGTAACACGCATGTCGCGTATACCTGAATTTATACAGCAGGGTGACATGGACAATGCGCAAAAAACGCTCGGCTCTGCGGCAGAAGCGCTTAAAAATGCCAAAGAAGCATTGGCACAATTCAGTCAGAGCCGCCAGGTCGGTGTCAACGATGAGCTGATTCGGCAACTGATTTCATCATGGGAACAGATTCTCGGTAATGCGGTAGAACCGATGATGGCAGCGCTAAAAGAAGGGAGAATGGATGCGTTTAAGCAACTTTTCCTGAAACAATATCCGTCGATGAGTGTGGAGTTCGGCGAATTGACGGAAAAATATGCCGCGGCTATCCAGTCCGACAATACCATTGTGAATGTAGAATATTACATCACCTTGAGTAGAAATATCTTGCTGGCTGCATTGTTGACTGGGATTGCCATACTGTTCTTGAGTGATCGCTATATGGTCGCTTATCTGGTGACGCCGATTGGTCAGATTAAACGTCACCTTGAATTGCTGACCAGCGGTAAGTTAGGTGTCGAACTGGATGAGTTTGGTCGTAACTGCGCCGGTCAGTTGATCCCTTATATCCGTGCGATGCAGAGTAACCTGCGTAATACCGTACAGACTATCCATGACAGTTCGTCAGTCATTTACAGCGGCAGCAGCGAAATCCGGCAGGGTAATGACGAACTGTCGCGCCGTACCGACCAGCAGGCGGCTGCATTGCAGGAAACCGCCGCCAGTATGGAAGAGCTGACCTCGACGGTAAAAAACAATGCGGACAACGTGCGTCAGGCGCGGCAGATTTCGGAAGAAGCGCAGAAGATGGCCCGGCAGGGGGGCGACATCACCGACAGCGTGGTGACCACCATGCAGAGTATTTCCGACAGCTCACGCAAGATTGCGGACATCACCAGCGTGATTAACGGCATTGCCTTTCAGACCAATATTCTGGCGCTGAATGCGGCGGTGGAAGCGGCGCGGGCCGGCGAGCAGGGACGTGGTTTTGCGGTGGTTGCCGGAGAAGTGAGAAGCCTGGCACAACGCAGCGCGCAGGCGGCGAAAGAGATTGAGACGCTGATCGGTGAGTCGGTCAACCGGGTAGATACCGGTTCTGCACTGGTACGTGAAGCGGGCAGCGCCATGGAAGTGATCATCTCCTCGGTATCGCGGGTGTATGACCTGATGGGGGAAATTTCGGCGGCCTCTGACGAGCAAAGCCGGGGTATTGACCAAATCGGCCAGGCGGTGACGGAAATGGACGGCGTGACGCAGCAGAACGCGACGCTGGTGCAGGAAGCCGCATTGGCGGCAGCAACGCTGGATGAACAGGCGCAGAGTCTGGCGGCGGCAGTAACGGCGTTCGATCTGGTAACTGCATCGGCAGCGTTGTACACGCCACGTACGGTTACTTTGGCGTTACACCCCTAGGATTAATCGGCTCAGTGGACCATTCATTTCACGTTGACTGGGAAACGCGCTAACCTCATCGTATCTCAATTTTTTCCTCTGGAATGCACCGACTTGCCGGTGCATTCGGCTGAATGCCGACGAGGTAGTTGGTTCGAAGCAGAAAAATAGAGGTAATAAAGAAATAAAATCCTTGAAATGAGATAGCCCGATCCTGGTCATTTTTATTTTTCTCATTTAAGGCTTGCTTAATTTTCACTCTATAGATTTAGAAGTGAAAATACGATGAAGGCATTGCCGGGTATGGTAGACTGAAAATAGTTCGATAAAAATCAGTGCGGTTTTATTGAACCGTAATATATATCAAAGTCAAGTGCTTTCTATTGGAAATAATTTGGTTTAGCCAGGGTTTGGCTTGTCACAATACGCGTCAGGTGAACAGTTGTTAAAAATGTTCATTATTTACACTGGTAACTCACCAAACGCAGGTGGCTATAACTAAGGAAGCGTTGAAGGCGCGACTCATTATCAGGAGCCTGTTATGAATATTTTAAGACACATTACCGTCAGACGAATGCTGTTAATTATTCTGACATTGTTTACCGTTATTTGGGGAATGGCATCCATCTTCACGCTGGGTTCATTCAGCAGCATGATTAATTTGCTGAATGACAATATGGCACAAAAGAAAAGTTACTCTACGCTGGTCAAAGGCAATGATCAGTATTTTCGGTCAGTGACCCGGATGTTGCGAGTGGTAGATTACTTGCAGATTGGCGATACCGAGAATGCACAGAAAACACTGAGTGCAGCCGACAGTGCCTTGAAGAATAGCAAAGAGGCGCTGGAGCAGTTTAAACGCAGTGAGCACATCGGGGTAGATAAAGAGATCGTTCAGCAGATGGGCGAGGCTTGGGGGCGGTTGCTGCAAAGCGGCGTGGAACCCATGCTGACAGCGCTTAAGAACGGTCAGATGGATGATTTCCGTCAACTGTTTCGCAAACAATATCCGCCGTTGAGCGTAGATTTCGGTGGTATCGCGGATAAATATGCCACGGCGATTCAATCTGACGATGCCATCATTTCGGCCTCAAAACACCTCTCCCTCAACAAGGAACTGCTGCTGGCTGCGTTGATTCTGGGCATCATCGTACTGTTCCTCAGTGATCGTTATCTGGTGAATTATCTGGTGAAACCGCTTGGTCAGATTAAACGTCACCTTGAATTGCTGACCAGCGGTAAGTTAGGTGTCGAACTGGATGAGTTTGGTCGTAACTGCGCCGGTCAGTTGATCCCTTATATCCGTGCGATGCAGAGTAACCTGCGTAATACCGTACAGACTATCCATGACAGTTCGTCAGTCATTTACAGCGGCAGTAGCGAAATCCGGCAGGGTAATGACGAACTGTCGCGCCGTACCGACCAGCAGGCGGCTGCATTGCAGGAAACCGCCGCCAGTATGGAAGAGCTGACCTCGACGGTAAAAAACAATGCGGACAACGTGCGTCAGGCGCGGCAGATTTCGGAAGAAGCGCAGAAGATGGCCCGGCAGGGGGGCGACATCACCGACAGCGTGGTGACCACCATGCAGAGTATTTCCGACAGCTCACGCAAGATTGCGGACATCACCAGCGTGATTAACGGCATTGCCTTTCAGACCAATATTCTGGCGCTGAATGCGGCGGTGGAAGCGGCGCGGGCCGGCGAGCAGGGACGTGGTTTTGCGGTGGTTGCCGGAGAAGTGAGAAGCCTGGCACAACGCAGCGCGCAGGCGGCGAAAGAGATTGAGACGCTGATCGGCGAATCGGTCAACCGGGTAGATACCGGTTCTGCACTGGTACGTGAAGCGGGCAGCGCCATGGAAGTGATCATCTCCTCAGTATCGCGGGTGCATGATTTGATGGGGGAAATTTCGGCGGCCTCTGACGAGCAAAGCCGGGGGATTGACCAAATCGGCCAGGCGGTGACGGAAATGGACGGCGTGACGCAGCAGAACGCGACGCTGGTGCAGGAAGCCGCATTGGCGGCAGCAACGCTGGATGAACAGGCACAGAGCCTGGCGGCGGCGGTGGCGGCGTTCGATCTGGGAACAACGTCGGCGGCGTTACACGCACCGCGTACTGCGGCTCCGGCGTTAAAACGTCCGGTACTGAAAGCGGCTGCTCTGCCGGACCGCTCATCGAATGGTGACTGGGAAACCTTTTAACGTGTAGTACAACTCTGATTCTACTGTGGAATGCACCGGTTAGCCGGTGCATTTTTTATTGTCAGCCCTAAACCATCTCCTTGGGAAAGGGGGGGGGTAGTCCGAACGTTTTGAGTGGTATTAGTGCTTTATTCGATGCAATTTTTATCCGAATAAACGGTTGCGTCATCTCATTTTTTCTATCGCTGCCTATACTTGCTGATAATCAGAACGCACCGGTTCAGATTTAATTACCATGCTTATAAAAACATTAAGGTATTAATTCTCTGGGTGACATATCCCGTCGATGGTGCTGCACGATACGCATGTTCTGATATAGGGAGACTGCCATATTAGGGGGGTGACGCATACTCTGCTACCTAGCGAATCCTGGAAAAACGTCAAATAACATTCGGGAGTAAACCATGTCTTTTTTAAGAAATATCAGTATAAGAATGATGATGTTATTTATTATGGGTTTTTTCGTGGTGCTATGGGGAGGAGCGTCTGGATACAGCTTATTGTCATTAAAACAAGTTACTCTGCTGCTAAGCGATAACTCGGTTCAAGGTAAAACCTACAGTTATCTCACCTATGGTAATGACCAATATTTTCGCTCTGTCACCCGAATGGCGCGGGTGATGGATTATTTGCAGTTTAACGATACTGAGAATGCCAAAAAGACACTGGATATGGCGCTGACGGCCATAAATAATAGCAAGGGTGCATTGGATAAATTTAAAGCGGCGCCACAGATAGGTATTGATCGAAAACTCACCGACGAGATGGTGGCAAGCTGGTCAACACTGCTTTCGACTGCGATTGACCCCATGTATGCAGCGCTACAGAAAAATGATCTGGAGGCTTTTCGCAGCGTGTTTCGTAAAGTCTATCCGCCAGCCAGTTGGGCATTTGGTGATGTTGCCCAAAAATATACGGCAGCAGTCACGAATTCTGATTTTCTGGGAACGGTTAATACATACAACAATTGGACCCGAAATGTCTTAATTCTGGCATTGATTATCAGTGTGTTTATTTTCCTTATTAGCGAACGCTACCTGACTACGTACCTGGTGAATCCTATCACAGCGATCCAGGGGCATCTTGGAAAACTGATCGCCGGTCGTTTGGATCAGCATCTGGATGAGTTCGGTCGCAACTGTGCTGGACGTATTATTCCTGATATCAAACAGTTGCAGTTTAGCCTGAAAGATACCGTCTCGCTGATTCGGGATACCGCTGAGGCGATTTATCAGGGGGCGACCGAAATCCGGCAAGGTAATAACGATCTGTCAGGTCGTACCGAGCAGCAAGCGTCTGCGTTGCAGGAAACCGCTGCCAGCATGGAACAACTCAGTTCTACTGTGCAGCACAATGCGGAAAACGTGCATCAGGCAACCAAACTGGCACAGGAGGCATCTGACGCAGCCATACAAGGCGGGAAAATCACCAATAATGTGGTGGAGACCATGGACAGCATTACCGCCAGTTCCAATAAGATTGCCGATATTACATCGGTAATTAACGGTATTGCCTTTCAGACCAATATTCTGGCATTGAACGCCGCCGTGGAAGCCGCCCGCGCTGGTGAGCAAGGCCGTGGATTCGCGGTGGTGGCAGGGGAAGTGCGTAGTCTGGCACAGCGTAGCGCACAGGCGGCGAAAGAGATCGAGGGGTTGATTGCCGAATCGGTATCAAGGGTGGATATGGGGTCATCGCAGGTCAAGCAGGCTGGGGAAGCGATGCAGACGATTATCAATGCAGTATCGCACGTCAGTAATTTGATCGGTGAGATTGCTTCGGCATCGGATGAACAGAGCAGAGGGATTTCGCAAATCGGTCAGGCCGTTAATGAAATGGACGGTGTGACCCAGCAGAATGCGACATTAGTGCAACAGGCGATGGCGGCGATTGCCTCGCTGGAAGAGCAGGCGCGACAACTGACGCAAGCAGTGGAAGTGTTCCATCTTGGCAATGAGCACCACTCTGCGACGGGAAACATGAGCATGGCACTAAAGCGCTCATCGTCCAAGGGAACAACGCCTGCCTTACCACCAGCAAATAAAACCAGTGGACAAGGTAACTGGGAGCAATTCTGATCCTGTTGCATTGCCGCCCGCCGTATTCGTGTGTCATGAATGCGGCAGGGCGTGTCGTTGTGACAACGTGAGTCTACCACCTGTGCTGATGTGGCTCTTGCTACGAGGCAATGAAGCTCGGATTGACGCCAGTCGAAGCTCCCAACATGCGTATGTGTTTTTTGTCTCGTATGCCCGTCTGTGTTGCATAGCGGCACGCCGTAAAATATTGCCCCATGTTCCGCCGATAGATTCAGGTGAATACTGGTCGTCGCCTCGACCAGTGCGTGAAGTCACATTCGACAAATGACCATGGGTTATAAATTGTGTTTGTTGTGTACGCAGCTATTGACCTGCCCCTCATTGATTAACAAACCGCGATGTTAGTAATGTCCTCGGTGACTACTAACGCCCGGAGAAAATAAATAATGGCGGATTCACTTATCCCTAATATCGTTGTATCAATGCCTTCTCAATATTTCTCTCTTGCCCATTCGTTCAAGGCTAATGCCAACGGTAAGATTTACATTGGAGCCATTGATACCGATCCAACCATCCCAGCCAATCAGATTCAGGTCTATGTCGAAAACGAGGATGGCAGCCACGTACCAGTAGCACAGCCAATCGTTATTAATGCTGGCGGCTATCCGGTATACAACGAGCAAATTGCCAAGTTCGTTACCGTTCAAGGTCATTCGATGGCGATTTACGATGCCTACAATGAGCAGCAATTTTATTTCCCTAACGTTCTGAAGTATGAACCGGATCAATTAAGAATCGACCTGTCTTCCAGCGCTGGGACCTACCTTATAGGAAAGGGTGATCAGACATTAGATGAATATCTAGAATTTAATAAACGCGAGTTCGATAACTCATGGAGACGTTATGTAGGTCACATAACAACTATGCAAAAAGAAGGCACATATTCTGGGGAAGTTCATTATAATCCGGTTAGTGATGATGGGAAAACCATTGGCAACTATACGTTTGAATCTCCGGTTATTATAGATTTTTCATCAACATCTGATTATGTTGTCCCTTCATCAGGAGTGATATTTAAACTCGGTGTAAATGGACTTACACAAATTGCTAATTTTTCACAGGACAACTATCGGTTAAAAAACTTCACAGCGATTGGCGGAACTCCGGAAATTGCAACATTTGAGCCATTCACTGGATTAACCGCCGTGATAGAAAATGTGCGCATCATAAATAATGGAGAGCCATCAAAATATGCAATTAATTTCAAAGGGCAAAATTGGTGGCCCACCGTATCGAACAGCATATTTAAAGACTACACAGATAAAAAAGGAAATTTCTGTAAAGCGATAGATGACGGTGGGGAATCATCAATACGACGCAGTGGAAATAGCAGGTTGCTTTTTACTGGAAATAAGGTTTGGTTTGGTGGATCAGAGCTTGGTGGAAGTATGTTAACCGCAAGCGCTGTATTCAATATTATCAGAGATAACGCTTGTGAACATGCTGAAAACGCTGTTGTTTTACAATATCCGTCCGCATTTAGCTGTATAGACGGCCTATATGCTGAGTGTTTTTTTGGAGGTGGAAAGCAAATACTTATCGGAGATAAAGATGCAGAGCCACCTATGTCAACAATGCCAATGTATGGCATAAAAATAAAAAATATCTATTTCAATAATCATTCACAACAGTCGAATCGGCTGATCGCTGCCGGAAATAACACGGTAGCGATTATTGATCTCGTAATTGACGACGTTACCATTACAAACCCTAATGTCAATGCGCCAGTTATTGAAGTTAACGATGTTCCTGGTCAGTCAATTTATGTCGGTAATATATCGTCAGGCGGAATGCCGTTAATAAACAAAACCAATAATGCTGTTAAGGTAATTGATGTTAATGGGAATTTCATAAAATCGCTGAACGGAAATCTAGCATCTGGAGGGCCTGATTCATTTACTGTTAAAAACGGAAGGATGAATGTATTTGGCAACTATTTCATTAATTCAAATGGAACGTTTAGCGTATCAAGATATGCATCGGGCGATCAGTATCAAAAAAATAGAGAGTCTAAAAACTATGCTGCAATGACAGTAACCGCAGGCACATCATGCGGATTTGAGTGGCAAAACCCGCGTTATACAGATATCTCTGGCAGAACAGCAACCGTACAATTCTTAGCTAAATCTAGTACCACGGTTTCTGTGATCGTCTTGGTAAAATGTAAGTATCAGGGAGGAGTAATTACGTTAGCGGCGTCAGCAGAAACAATTAATGGAGGGGATTTTCAAGAATTCACAATTCCATTCTACGCGTCTCGCACAGATAATGACGATGCCGTGCTTTCAGTTGAATTGCGCATAGATGCATCATCTACAGTAGATGTTTATGTCTGCGCATACAGGCTAAATAGAGGCGACACGGGATTGTGTAGAGCGGCAACTGATTTTACGAGAGGCGAAATAGATGCGCTGCTACCGCAATACGTGTTTATATAGCTAATATTGCGTGACACAACCGCGCTGTAATGTGACGAGCTGTGCCGTATTGCAGCGTAAAGGAGCGACGTGAGCGGGATGGATGTGGTAGTGGATCGAAAAATTAGTGCAAGACACCCATATCATCTTGCTTTCATTTTTTCTCTCCAGCTATCACAATCGCTGGATAATCGTCAGGCTCTCCATTAGAGTTGTGGGCTACGTTGGCTCCGGGCAACGTCAGACAGAAAGACACCTGCTGGAGAAAAAAATGTCGGCTGTATTAACAAAAGAAGCAGCTCTGGTTCACGAAGCATTGTTGGCGCGTGGCCTGGAAACCCCACTGCGCGGCAAAATGCTGGAGAGTGAAACCCGTAAGCGCCTCATCGCTGAGCACATGACGGAAATCATGAACCTGCTGAACCTCGATCTGGAAGACGATAGTCTGGCAGAAACGCCTCACCGCATTGCTAAAATGTATGTGGAAGAGATTTTTTCCGGTCTGGATTACGCCAACTTCCCGAAGATCACTATCATCGAAAATAAGATGAAAGTAGACGAAATGGTGACGGTGCGCGACATTACGCTGACCAGCACCTGCGAACACCATTTTGTGACTATCGATGGTAAGGCGACGGTGGCCTACATCCCGAAAGATGGCGTGATTGGGTTATCTAAAATCAACCGCATCGTGCAATTTTTCTCTCAGCGCCCACAGGTGCAGGAGCGGCTGACTCAGCAAATTCTGGTTGCATTGCAGACGTTGCTTGGCACCAACAACGTGGCAGTATCGATTGACGCGGTGCACTATTGTGTTAAGGCACGCGGTATTCGTGATGCCACCAGTGCTACTACCACCACCTCGCTGGGCGGTTTGTTCAAATCCAGCCAGAATACCCGTCAGGAATTTCTGCGCGCGGTGCGTCATCACCACAACTGAGTATGATTGTTGCTCGTTTTCTGGCGGTTAACCGCAACCGCCAGAAAATCATGGGCATTTGCCGTATCAGTCACTACAATTCGCGAATACGTCCCTGTATTTGCTAAAAACCATGCCACCACCACCTCATTCTTCATCTCGTATCCCTATGCTGGACTTCGCTCGTGGGTTGGCGATGCTTGGCATCCTGTTGATGAACATTGTTTCGTTCGGCTTGCCACATGCTGCGTACCTCAACCCGGCGTGGCAAGGGCCGCCATCTACCGCTAATGCCTGGACATGGGCGCTGATGGATATGGTGGCGCAGGGGAAATTTCTTACGTTGTTTGCACTGCTGTTTGGCGCCGGACTGCAACTGCTGCTAAAACGCGGCAAGCGCTGGATTCATGCCCGGTTATTCTGGTTGATGATATGTGGCCTGCTGCACAGTCTCTTTCTGTGGGACGGCGACATTCTGCTGGACTATGGACTGATAGGGCTGGTGTGTTATGGCATGTTGCGTCATGCCGACAGCACTCGCATGTTGCTGCGTACCGGCGTCGTGTTGTACCTGATGGGTCTGGCGATGCTGGTGGTGTTGAGTCAGGTGTTGAGCCAGGACGGCGGGAATTTCTGGCAACCGGGACCAGCCGAGGTGACCTATGAAGCCTGGTGGCTGACTCAGGGGGGGGCTGAAGCCTGGCGTAACCGCCTGTCACTACTGAATGAAAGTCTGCTGTCATTAGGCATTCAGTATGGCTGGCTGCTGGCCGGGTCGATGCTGTTGGGTGCAGCACTGATGCGCAGTGGTTGGTTGAAGGGGCAGTTTAGTCAGCGCCATTACCGCCGTGTTGCACTGTGGTTGTTGCCGCTGGCGTTGCTGATTAACGGGTTGGGTATCATGGCTCAGTGGCAACTGCAGTGGGACTATCGTTGGTGCGGTTTATTGCTGCAAATTCCGCGAGAAGTGGGGGCACCGCTGCAGGCGATTGCGTATCTGGCGTTGTGTTATGGATTCTGGCCGGTACTGGCGAACTGGCGGCTGACCCGCTGGATAGTGAATGTCGGGCGTATGGCGTTAAGCAGCTATCTGCTACAAACCCTGATTTGCACTACGCTGTTTAATCGTTTTGGCTGGTTCATGCAGTTGGAACGCTGGCAGCTATTGCTGGTGGTGCCACCGGTGTGGCTGTGCAATTTGCTGGCAGCGCGTATCTGGCTGGGTATTTTCCGACAAGGGCCAGTAGAGTGGTTATGGCGTTGGCTGACGGCACAGGTAGCGGGGCCGGTTTCAGCGCAGTCCGCAAATGAGCCGTGATTAACGGGAAGACGACGTGGATGATTTCTGCCGTAACGGCGGCTCTACGCGTGAATCCTGCTCGTTCATGAATTCTGGCGGTACCGCTGGATAGCTAGGTTCATCATCCGAAATTTTATATTCAGATGGAATGGGTACCTGTGGTCCCAGGAAACGAGGCTCACGCTTGAGGATATAAAGATCGAACAGGGTGCCCAGCCGGGCGCCAAATTCCCGCAACCGTACCTGCCAGATATCCTTGGGTGAAGGCACTGCGAAACACTGCGCCTGAATGCCCTTGTGCAGGGCGATAAACAACGCGCGTTCGCAATGAAACCGCTGGGTAATAATAGTGAAATCGTTGGTATCGAATACCCTGCGGGTTCGCACGATGGAGTCCAGAGTACGAAAGCCGGCGTAATCCAGCACGATACTGGTGGGAGGAACTCCGGCAGCGATCAGGTCGCGCCGCATGGTCATCGGCTCGTTATAGCTCTGCTGCGCATTGTCGCCGCTTAGCAGCAAATAACTGATTTTTCCGCTGTTATAAGCATTGATCGCACCCTGAATACGGAACAGGTAATACTGGTTGATAACACCAGTACGGTAATACTTGGCTGTACCCAGCACCACCCCGACCTGACGCGGCGGCAAGTCTTGCACATCCTCGTAGATATAAGGCGCGGTTCGCCAACTAATACAGCGGTCAAGCAGAAATGCGCTGCAGGCCATCACCAGAACTGTGGCAAAAAGGCCAAATATCAGTCGTTTCCACATGCTGCTGCCTTCATCCGCATGGAGTAGAAAGTCATCATGGCGTAGATAGTCATGAGGCAAGGCTACTTGAGGTGCCTGAGTGACGCAAGGCGAACTGTCTGGAAGTGGCAAACATTGCTGATTTTTTGGGCATAATCGTGGGTGGGTGGAAGAACCGGCCAGGGGGTAATCCAGCCGGTTAGCAGGGGATCAGACCAGGCTGCCCCATAAGTCGTATTCATCGGCGTGTTCAATCTTCACGGTAACCAGATCGCCAACCTTGACCCGTTTTTCACCGTTCAGATAGACCGCGCCATCGATCTCCGGTGCATCCGCCATGCTGCGACCGATGGCTCCTTCTTCATCCACTTCATCGATCAGCACGTTCAGTTCTCGCCCGATTTTAGCCTGCAGACGCTGACTGGAAATCTGTTGTTGTACCTGCATGAAACGATGGTAACGTGCTTCTTTCACGTCTTCCGGCACCTGATCCGGTAGTTCGTTTGCCGCAGCGCCCTCAACCGGGCTGTAACGGAAACAACCTACGCGATCCAACTGCGCTTCTTGCAGGAAATCCAACAGCATCTGGAAATCGTCTTCGGTTTCGCCGGGGAAGCCGACAATAAACGTTGAACGTAGGGTGAGGTCAGGACATATCTCGCGCCAGCGCTTAATGCGCTCCAGAGTACGTTCCACCGCGCCGGGGCGTTTCATTAGCTTGAGGATTTTCGGGCTGGCGTGTTGCAACGGAATATCCAGATACGGTAGCACCTTGCCAGCCGCCATCAGCGGGATAATGTCATCCACATGCGGATAGGGGTAAACATAGTGCAGGCGCACCCACAACCCCAGCGTTGACAATTGTTCGCACAGGCTGACCATACTGGTTTTCACCGGCTGACCGTTCCAGAACCCGGTGCGGTGTTTGACATCGGCGCCGTAGGCAGAGGTATCCTGAGAAATGACCAGCAGCTCCTTCACTCCCGCTTCTGCCAGTCGTTTGGCTTCATCCAGTACAGAGCCGATGGGACGGCTGTCTAAATCGCCGCGCATCGATGGAATGATACAGAAAGTACAGCGGTGATCGCAGCCTTCAGAAATTTTCAGGTAGGCGTAGTGACGTGGCGTCAGCTTTACGCCTTGCGCCGGGATTAAGCTGGTAAACGGATTATGTTCCGGCTTCGGGACATAATGATGCACGTGGTTAAGAACCTGCTCATAGCTGTGCGGACCAGTGATTTCCAGCACTTTTGGATGCACTTCGCGGATGTGATTCTCTTTTGCACCCAGGCAACCGGTCACAATGACTTTACCGTTTTCGTTGAGCGCTTCGCCAATAGCTTCCAGTGACTCCTGTACTGCGCTATCGATGAAGCCACAAGTATTGACGATCACCAGATCGGCGTCATTGTAGCTTGGTACAACCTCATACCCTTCGGTACGCAGTTCAGTCAGGATGCGCTCCGAGTCCACCAGGTTTTTCGGACAACCGAGACTGACAAAGCCAATCTTGCGGGACTGATCCTGGCTGGTACCCGCGGATTGATCGCTCAGCGCTTTTTGCGGTGCCGACAGTGTGGTGGTCTGTGATGGATCGAAGGTGTTAACAGTCATAGCGTCTCATAACATCGGGTTGGGGCGGAAAAATGCGGCGGATTATACCTGAATCATCGTCAGGAAACAGTCCTGTGCGATGAAAAAACAACCAGCAAGCGTGGTGTAGCCGTGACTGTCGTTGATGACATCAAAAAGATGCAAATTTGAGTAAACTTTACCTGGTGGTCGGGTTCAACATGCGAGTAGTTTGGTTTTACGGGTAGCCTGGTTTTACGAGTTGTTTTGCATTCTGTGTCGTTTGGTATGCGGTGCTCTGATTATCATCACCAATAACAGGGAGAATTGACATGCTTTTGTCCCGCTTTCGTTGTTTTACCTTGCTGGTGTTGGCGGCGGGGGGGTTGTTTTCTGTGAGGCTGTTTGCTGCGCCGACAGTAACCGTGTTGCAGGATAATCTTGATCACCCCTGGTCGATGGCGTTTCTGCCAGACGATCAGGGATTGTTGCTGACTGAGCGTTCAGGTCAGTTGCGGTACTGGCAGACCGGGAAGGGGGTATCAGCGCCGATTGACGGCGTCCCGGCGGTGTTTGCCTATTCGCAGGGCGGTTTGCTGGATGTGGTGTTGTCACCAAACTTTCGCCAGAATCGTCGCGTATACCTGAGTTATGCTGAGTCAGGGCCAGCAGGACTGGCGGGAACGACAGTCGGATATGGCGTGCTGTCGGATGATATGCAGCGGCTTAACCACTTCACTGTGATTTTCAGGCAATTGCCGAAACGTTCGACCGGTGCGCACTTTGGCGGTCGAATGGTGTTTGATAAGCAAGGCTATCTGTTTATTGCATTGGGTGAAAATCAGCAACGTATGCTGGCCCAGGATCTGGGTAGCTTGCAGGGGAAGCTGGTACGCCTCACGCCCGATGGACAAGTTCCGGCTGATAATCCCTTTGTGAATCATACCGGGGCCAGACCGGAGATTTGGGCCTACGGATTACGCAATCCACAGGGACTGGCGCTTAATCCGTGGTCTGGTGATGTGTGGGAAAGTGAGCACGGCCCACGAGGCGGTGATGAGGTGAATATTCCCCGACCGGGAGAAAATTACGGTTGGCCGCTGGCGACTTATGGCATCGATTACTCAAGGCAGAAAATTCCGGAGTCTCAGGGAATGGAGGTAGATGATGCCGCCAATCCGATTTATTACTGGAAAGTCTCACCAGCCATCAGCGGCATGACATTCTATAACAGTGGTCGTTTCCCAACCTGGCGGCATTCGTTATTTATCGGTGCACTGTCTGGCACCAGCCTGATTCGGTTATCGCTGGAGGGGGATCGTGTCATTTCCGAAGAGCGTATGCTGACAGAGCGGAACGAGCGTATTCGAGACGTGCGAGTCGGGCCTGATGGCTATCTCTATGTATTGACTGACCAGGATGACGGTAAATTGCTGAAGATTGGGCTGGCTGAGTGATGAAACGCTTTGCTGCTGATGTACCTTGTTGTGCAGGTGCGCCCGAAAGTGGGCGCACGCGGTGATATCAGGTTAGTGGTAGCATCACGGTCTGGCGGAATGCGTCCCGTTCGGTCAATTGCTGATACCAGCGTTCCAGATGTGGGCGAGGCTGGCGGTTAATCGGCAGGTTGAACCAACTATAAGCGATGCATCCTATCGGGATGTCGCCAATACCGAATTCGTCGCCGGACAACCAGCGCTGCTTTGCCAGTATGGTGTCAGCAATACTGAATAATTTTTCGCAATCGGCAATCCCGGCATCGACATCCTGCATGTTGCGTTTTTCCGGGGCGGTGCGTACCAGATTGATGAATACCTTCTTGTATGGATCAGTGAAACTCGTTGCCCAGTCCAGCCATTTGTCGATGCTGGCCTGGATTTTCGGGTTAGCGTGGTAGAAACGCCCCTGGCCATATTGTGCAGCCAGATAGCGCACGATGGCGTGTGATTCCCACAGCACCAGCTCGTCGTCCTGTAAGCAGGGGACTAACCCGTTGGGATTCATGGACAGATAATCAGGGTCGTGGTTGCGTCCGAAGTGTCCTCCTGCCGGCACCAGCTGATACGCCAGTCCGAGTTCTGCTGCGCACCAGCGCGCTTTCTTCACATTGGTCGAATTTTCACGACCCCAGATTATCAACATCGCATTACTCTCCTTTGTGTTGCTTTGGTGCTTAAAAGTCAGCGGGGTATCACGCTGTTCGGGCAGTATTAGCTCGTTGTCACTATATCCATCGCAACGGTGTGATGTCACTGATTATGACAAGGTGATAAACCAGCAGCGCTGGATAAAAACGCAACTGCCAATACCGGATAGATAACAATGATAAAAAATTGGTGGGAACAGGACAGGGGGACAACAACAGTGGGAGATGTGTCGGTTCAGGCGGATGAGACTATGGGATGAACGGTCTTCTTTTGAATCTGGCTCGGTCTGGTGGCTCAAAGATGAATGGTAAGGTATTTTGTTGACGGTTCCGTTCATCGGCGAACTGATTGAAAAACCGTGCTGATAATCTCGAATGTCGCCGATAAATTAATATTATTTGATAATTTATGTCATACCCAAGACCCTGAAATTATTCAGGGACCTGGCAGTATGTTTTTCGTTATGCGAAAAATGATATTATTCTTTCTGCTACTTGCTTTGCTGCTTTCCTGTTTTCAAGATCGAGAAAGTGACCGGCTTCAGGAATCGTAGTAAATTCACAAGAGTTGATATACTTTTCCATTTTTTTGATATCGTCAGCGGTAGTGTATTCGTCATCTTCACCATTCAGGAAAAGCACTTCAGCATTAATGTCTTTAAATATTTCAATATAGTTATCTTCCTTAAGCGTGAGTACCTGGTCTATATGGAAGTTAACCTGCTGAAATGCGAACTCGCTCATGGAGGATATATGCTTTAGATTAATATGCTTTAATAAAGGTGGTAAAAATTTACCTACTTCATTATTGAGCAACTCTGCTGCTTTTTCAAATTCCTTCGAATGGATGTAATACTTGGCTCGTTGAATATAATCGCGCATTTTGTCGTTAAGATGTGCTGAAAACGACGCGATTACGGCTTTCTTGATCTGTTTAGGCTTATGCGACAAGGCAAGCATTGAAGACAGTCCGCCCCACGAGATCGACAGGAGGTGGTCCGGTTCAAATGTATCGATGAGATGAAGCAGAATATTGACTTCATCGTTTTTAGTTATGACTCTATCCAGCGTGTTGTAAGGCAACGATTCACCAATAAACGGTAAATCAAAAAGAATTATATTATATCTGCTGGAGAGGTTTTTTACGGTGTTTTTGAATGCCGCCGTTGTCGATAGTGCTCCGTTAACCATAATAATGGTTTCATGTGCAGGATCGGAAATATGCCTTTCAACATATATTTTCCATGAGTCATATGTGACAATGCATTTTTCTATTGACATGATAAAGTCCCTTTTGTTTGCCCGGCCAGGGGCATGGCGCTATCGTTAGACCATTTTTAGTATTGAGATTTAACCGGATTAATAATCCTTCCTCTTAAAAAGCTTAAGGAATAAAGGAATTATGCTTTTTGTTAATATATTGACACGATTAATTTATCACATTATTTGGGATGAGATAAATGGCATCTAATTTATTTGCACTATTAAGCTTTCTAAAAAGAAATAGCAGATTGAAAATGCTGAACTAAGTGCTATGCCAAGACTATTTCGTCAGTAATTTTCATTAGTTCGACAGGAATGTAGGAGCGATGGCGCTGTAGTGGTGTAAACGCTGACATTATCATCTGGTAGTAGTGAGTCTGACTGTGCGCTCATACAGGTTTTGCTGGTTTTTTTGTCTTTTTTGACGAACTTTACAGAATTAACGATTCTATTCTCAGGTATGACCGGCTACCTTGTACCATCTGGAGTGAGTAAACTGATTGAAGATCCTCACTTTTAACACGTTATGGACCACGCGCATGAAGAGAATGACACCTCGCATTTCCTGGGGACGCGTCGTCGTTGTGGCTGCCACGGTGCTGATGACGGTTTCTCCGGTGCTTCGGGCGGAGCAGATGCCGCCGCCGCAAATTGACGCTCAAGCTTTTATCCTGATTGATTATGCCAGTGGGCGAGTGCTGGCGGAGTCGAATGCTGATGCCCGACTGGATCCCGCCAGCTTGACTAAAATTATGTCCAGCTATGTGATTGGTCAGGCGATCAAAGTCGGTAAGATTAAGCCAGAAGATAGCGTGACCGTTGGAAAAGACGCCTGGGCTAATGGTAACCCAGCGCTACGCGGATCATCGCTGATGTTTCTTAAACCGGGTGACCAGATTCCGGTGTCCGATCTCAATAAAGGGATGGTGATCCAGTCTGGCAATGATGCCAGCATCGCTCTGGCGGATTATGTTGCAGGTAGTCAGGATGCGTTCGTCAGTTTGATGAACCAGTATGCGGCCTCCCTTGGGTTGACGAACACCCATTTTCTCACTGTGCATGGTTTGGATACGCCGGGGCAGTACAGCACGGCCCGCGATATGGCACACCTGACTCAGGCGTTGATCCGCAATGTACCGGTCGAATACGCGTTGCACAGTGAAAAAGAATTTACGTTCAATAATATTCGCCAGCCAAACCGAAACCGCTTGCTGTGGAGCAGCAATTTGCATGTGGATGGCGTGAAAACCGGTTATACCAGTGGCGCAGGGTACAGTCTGGTGGCTTCTGCTGTTGATGGCGATATGCGCTTGATTTCGGTTGTACTGGGCAC
Organism: Dickeya poaceiphila; assembly: GCF_007858975.2. Taxonomy (GTDB): domain Bacteria; phylum Pseudomonadota; class Gammaproteobacteria; order Enterobacterales; family Enterobacteriaceae; genus Dickeya; species Dickeya poaceiphila. The sequence goes on along the minus strand of NZ_CP042220.2, from coordinate 2,412,230 downwards.
GTCCTCTGATGCAGTACGCTTTCGGGAAAGTGAAAAGTTGTTAGCCTGGGGATTTCGCTTTTTTGAAACAGTAATACCAGTACGCAGTGATGAGCCCTTTACCATCCGGCGAGTGTGGTTGGGTACAGCAAACCAGGCCCGATTGGGTGTTGCACAGGATGCAGCGCTAACCGTTTCGAAAGGGCAGATGAAAAACCTGAAGGCCAGCTTCACGCTGACGCAACCGCAGCTCAAAGCACCGCTGAAGAAAGGGCAGGTCGTCGGGACCATTGATTTCCAACTGGATGGCAACAGTATCGGCCAACGGCCACTGGTGGTGATGGACGACATACCGGAGGCGGGGTTCTTTGGTCGCTTGTGGGATAGGATATTGATGACCTTATCCGGTTGGTTTGGCGGTCTATTCGGTTGACCGACTGGAGATTGCAAGTCTTCTGGCTGAGCCGCAGGGGCAACTGCGGCGATGGGTCAAGGCGCGATCAACTGAATGTTGTTGGCTTTGAGATAGTGCACGATGTCAGTGTCCGGCGTACGGTTGGTAATCAGCATATCAAATAAAGTCAGTGCACCGATGCGCGCGGGTTTGCGTTTGCTGAATTTGCTACTGTCTGCGATTAAAATCACCTGTTGAGATAACGCCATGGCGCGGTGTTTCATTGCCAGTTCGGCGAAATTAAAACAAGTTGCGCCAGCCTCCGTGTCAATTCCCCCTGCTGAAATAAAAGCTTTGGTCGGACAGATCTGGTCCAGTTCGTGCTGGTGTCCTAGCGGAGTAAAAATGGCATTGTCAGGATGAAATTCCCCGCCGCACAGAATAATCCGCCCATTCGGTTTGCCCTGCAACGCCAGAAAGGTATTGAGCGAATAACAAATACCGGTAAACGGCAAGTCGTCTGGAATAGCGGCGATAATGAAAGGTATGGTAGTACCGCAGTCGAAGAACAGTGTATCGTTTGGTTCGATACAGGCGGCAGCCAGTTCACCTGCGATGCTCTTTTCTACAACATGTTTGGCCTGTTGATCAGAAACGACATAATTATTGGCGCTGTTAGCTTTTGGATCACAGACTATGTAGCCGCCCAGCAGTACCACCGATGCATCTGGCCGGGCGCTCAGGTCGCGTCGGACTGTCATCTCAGAGACGCCAAGCAGTTGCGCTGCATCCTTCAGATGTAATTTGTCGGTTTTTTTTAAGGTCTGAGCCAGTTTGTTGAGTCTTGCTGCGCGACGCGTTTCCATGTTTTCCTCAATAATGCCTGTCAGACGTGCCCGATGCAGAATATCCACCACGCACTACGTCATCCGTCATGGTAATGACTGAATCAGGATAGATGATAGGGTGAAAAGAAAAGCACTGGGATGATTAACCGCAGACAATATGTGCTGATTATTCTCAGAGATGGGGTAGAAATATAACCTCATGGAATGTAGGGCGCAAATCTATCGTGCAAATGTTATAACGTGCCAGACCTTATTAGACCGAGTAATAAAGCCAACGCACCTGCAATTTGACGTTTGACGGGTATAAAAGAAAATGCCCGTCGTTCTTGAACCTAACCGGCGTGAACGACGGGCTCCTCAATTCAGGGATATCAAAGAAAAGCAGTGGCACTAATTCAGACTTTACCTTTGGAAAAAAGTTCTGTGTGATTCAAAAAAAAACTGACGTTGATTTACAAAATGACGTCAACCGGGCAGTTGTGGCCAGATAATCACAATCAACGAACCGGCCAGTGTCAGCAACACGTTGGCGATCGCATAGGTTCCTGCGTACCCCAGTGCTGGAATATTGCTGCGGGAGGCGTCGCTGATAATCTCCATCGCCGGTGCGCAGGTACGCGCCCCCATGATGGCGCCAAACAGCAACGCCCGATTCATGCGCAGCACATAAGCACCAAACAAGAAGCAGACAACAACCGGCAACAGGCTGACAATCAGCCCGGAAAACACCATCTGGATGCCGATATCGCCAAAGCTGTGGTTAATAGTACTACCTGCGCTTAGCCCGACTCCTGCCATGAACACCATCAATCCAAACTCTTTCACCATATTCAGTGCGCCCTGCGGGATGTAACCGAAGGTTGGGTGGTTGGCGCGTAAAAAACCGAGCATGATGCCGGAAAACAGCAAACCTGCCGCGTTACCGATGCCGAAGGAAAAATTGCGGAACTGGAAGGTGATCAACCCGACCATGATACCGATGATGAAAAAGGCACAAAACGCCAGCAGGTCGGTGACCTGGCTATGGATGGAGATAAAACCGATGCGGTCAGCAATGCTTTTCACCCGGCGGGCATCGCCGCTGACCTGCAGCACATCCCCTTTGTTTAGGACTACGCCGTCATCGATCGGCATTTCGATCTGGCTACGAACGATGCGGTTGAGGAAGCAGCCATGATCGGTCAGTTTCAACTGGCTCAGGCGTTTACCCACGGCATTATGGTTTTTTACTACAATTTCTTCTGTCACGATCCGCATATCCAGCAGCTCGCGCTCAAATACTTCCTTGCCGTCGCGGAAATTGGGGTTGAGGCGAGCATGGGCATCCGGATATCCCACCAGCGCTATCTCATCCCCTAATTGCAGCACGGCGTCGCCATCCGGTGTCGCCAGAATGCCATTACGGCGGATACGTTCAATGTAACAACCCGTCTGACGGTAAATGCCCAGCTCACGCAGGTTTTTACCACCGGCCCAGGCTACCAGCTCCGGCCCGACCCGATAAGCGCGAATGATCGGCAGGTAAATTTTGCGCTGGCTGTCGGCATCCAAACCACGTTCGCGGGCTATCTGTTGTGCACTGGTCGGCAGATCCTGATGCTGCAGTTTCGGCAGATATCGGGCACCGAAAATCAGGCTCACCAGACCGATAAGATAGGTCAGCGCATAGCCGAGGCTCAGTTGCTCCTGCGCCATCGACAATTGCGGGCCGAGGTTAATGGTGTTGCGCAACGTATCTCCTGCACCTACCAGCACTGGCGTTGACGTCATGGCACCTGCCAGCATACCAGCGGTCAGGCCGATGCCCCAACCGAATACCTTACCCAGCATCAGGGCGATCAATAATGCGCTGCTGACCATCACCAATGCCAGCATCAGATAATTTTTGCCGTCGCGGAAAAAAATCGAAAAAAAGTTAGGTCCGGCTTCCACGCCAACACAAAAGATAAACAGCATAAAACCGAGATTGAGCGCATCGGTGTTGATAGCGAAATGCTGTTGTCCTAACAGCAACGACACTACCAGAACGCCAATGGAATTGCCGAGTTGCACCGAACCAAGCCGCAATTTTCCCAGACAAAGACCTAAACAGAGAACTACAAACAACAGCAGAATGTAATTCCCGTTTAACAAATCAGCGACGTTTATATTCATGGAATGTAACTTGTTGTTTACCGTTAACTTATTGATATAAAAAGTAATTTGAACTAAATTTACCTCATTAAAGAGGTTCCGGCCATGTCTGAATGACAATATGGCGATTTAAGAAAAGCGTGAACCCCGTTATTCATTATCCGGCAATGCCTCAAAAGACGGGGAATACCGTCCGATATGGTTGCGCCATTTTAGTGATTTCTCCGACGGACAAACAGCCGATGAGGCTGATAAATCAGCGCATCGTTGGCGTTTTGTCCCATCAGGGCTGTTTACCGCGACATGATTGAGGTGAGTGATGATCGTTGCTCGTCATGCGTGGCGTTACTCTATTTCGGGGAGGTTCGCATGACAGGTAACAGAGGGTGGTTGGGCGTAGTCAGCTGTTTTGTCTTGTTTACGCTGGTATTTCTCAGTCAAAAGATGCGTATTGTGGGTACGTCGTTGGAAGATGGTTTTCATGGGGACCCCGGTATGTTGTTGTTTTTACTTCCAGGGATGGTATCGAGCTACCTGTCGCGTAATCGGCGCTTGCGTTATCCCTTAGCAGGCGCATTGCTGGCCATGCCTCTTTGCCTGCTGGTGCTGCAGGTGTGGCATTTTTCCAGCCTGTCGTTCTGGCAGGAGCTGGCTTATGTCAGCGGAGCGGCGTTTTGGTGCTTGATGGGGGCATTGGCTTTCCTGTTTTTGCGTGCGGTCGGCCTGCATTATTTTTGCTAAACATTTTATTTTTACCAGAAACTATATTTTCGGCGGATACGATGGATACCGGTAACTGATGACACGGTAACGCTGGTATTTAGGGGCGAGCGATGACTGGCAGAAAAACACAAAGGCGCAGTTAGCGCCTTTGTGTTTTTCGCAGCAGCCTTGTTGCCGTAAAAACGGGATTACTGGAACAGATGTTCTCTGGCGTAGGCTTCGAAATCAGTGCAGCCGCCAATGTGTTTTTCATCCAGGAAAATCTGGGGTACGGTTTCTACCGGTTTTCCCACCGTTTTGGACAAATCGTCTTTGCTGATGCCTTCGGCGTGAATATCAACATAACGGTAATTAAAATCGTCACGCTCTTCGGTCAGCTTCTCAGCCAATTCTTTGGCACGGACACAATAAGGGCAACCAGGACGACCAAAAATAACTGCGTACATGTGAACTCCTTAAACTACTCATTTTGTCTGGGTATCGCTGTAATCAGCGATACTCCTATTGTAAACGGTTCTTAGCCAACTGCATTACTATGCCTGTAATCTGGGGTTATCTAAAGTCGTCATTGCCTGTTGCACCAATCAGCGCCATCTATTGGCCGAATACCGCCATACTCACCGTGTACCTTGCTTAAAATCGCTAATGGCATTGGTCTGCTTTCTGGTCTGACCTATACTAGCGTTGTCTCTTTAATGGCGTGCGGTGATAGCGTTTTAAGCGTCCTGACGTGTGGGGCAAATCGCACGATATAGGCAAGGGGCATAACCTTAATGGTCGTTTTATCAACAGAATAATGACCGGGCGACAGTACGGTTATCGACTTATATGCCTCGACGGAAATGAAATTTTGTATCGGGGTATGTGTTATTTCAACATTGTGCATCAGGAATATTTAACGTGACGCCAACCATCTCGTTGTTACGCCAGCATCGATCCATCCGATCATTTACCGAACAATCGCTTAATGATGAGCAGCGCAATGCCATTATTGCCGCGGCGCAAAGTGCTTCAACTTCCAGTTTTCTGCAATGCAGCTCGATTATCCGTATTACTGATCGGGCGTTACGGTCGCAACTGGTGCATTTGACGGGTGAACAACCCTGGGTTGGGCAGGCGGCGGAATTTTGGGTTTTCTGTGCCGATTTTAATCGTCATCAGCAAATCTTCCCACAGGCTGAACTGGGGTTAGCGGAACAGTTACTGCTCGGTTGCGTTGATACGGCACTGATGGGGCAGAATGCGCTGGTGGCAGCCGAATCTCTGGGGCTGGGGGGTGTCTTCATCGGCGGAGTACGTAATCAAATAGCCGAAGTCACTCGCGTGCTGGCGTTACCACAGCACGTTTTACCGCTATTTGGATTATGTATTGGGTATGCGGCAACGCAACCGGACCTTAAGCCGCGTTTGCCAGCGGCGTTGGTGGTGCACGAGAACCGTTATCAGCCGCTGGATAGCGCCGTGCTGGCGGAATATGACCAGCATATCGTTGAATACTATCGCCATCGTGATAGCAATCAGCGCATGGATAGCTGGAGCGATCAAATCCGGCGTACGCTGAGTAAGGAGCGCCGTCCGTTCATGCTGGACTACCTGCGGCAGCAGGGCTGGGCCACCCGATAGTACCTGAGCGCTATGAAAATCGCCATTCTGTCACAGGACGGCTCTCTCTATTCCTGCACGCGGTTATGCGAGGTGGCGATTTTCGCTCCAACCTTCATCAGGGCGGGTCAGTCAGCAGGGTGAACATCACGTCGCAGGAGCGTGCAATTGCGGTCAAGGCCGTAAAAACATTGGGACTGAATGTAGCGGGTGTTGATATACTGCGTTCGGCGCGAGGACCCTTGGTTATGGAAGTCAACGCGTCACCTGGGTTGGAGGGTATCGAAACCGCAACCGGGTTGGATATTGCAGGGATGATGATCGAGTACATTGAACAATATCATCGCACCGTATCCCGTTCGGCCTGATCAGGGTGAATGTCCAGACGCAAGCGTGAGCTTATAATCCGGCGTGTAAACGCGCTGTCGTGGTCAGTCAGTGTTTACCTCTGGTTGGCATTGCGTAGGTCAGGTTTTTTTATTTCCATGAATATGAGGCGATCAATATGGATTCAATCATCGTCCCTGATTTGAATTTGCTTCGGCGGTGGCTGGATCAACTGGGCATTATTTATTTCGAATGTGATTCCTGTCAGGCATTACATTTGCCGCATATGCAGAATTTTGACGGCGTATTCGACGCCAAGATTGACATGGCCGACAGCGTCATCTTGTTTTCTGCACTGGCTGAAGTAAAACCGACCGCGTTGATTCCGCTGGTGGGCAACCTGAGCCAGATCAACGCCAGTTCGCTGACGGCCAAGGCGTTTCTTGATATTCAGGACGACAACCTGCCTAAATTGATCGTGTGCCAGACATTCAGCGCTGGTGCCGGTATGACGCTGGAGCAGTTCCGCCATTTCATGCAACAGGCTGAGCAGCAGCTTTCTATGGTGATTCTGGAAGCCAGCGCCAACAATCTGCTGTTTTTGGGGGACGAAGAAGATAGCCCTGCTGAGCGTTTTAATACCTCAAGCCTGCACTGATTGCGTTATGGATCAATAACCGACCATCAGCTTTTCTTATTTTTTAAAACCGCATTTAATGCGGTTTTTTATTGGTTAAACCAAATGTTTTTCTGAGTTTGTCGTCTGATAACGCAGCACATAGATAAATTGTGAATAAATAATCGATAAAACCCGTTTTTTGTGTTCCGGTCTGGTACGGGCGTAACAGTGCGGTTATGCTTTATTTCTGTATGGTTCAGATAATAACGTTGTGGCGGGCGGTGCGTTAACGATGAAAAAAGCGCGTGCATAGCCATTCATTATGTTGTCATGCTGATTCCAGCGAAACAAAGAGCGGTGTTGCTTGCGGGCACCGTGCATTCACCCCCCTGTATTTACCCCTGGTATGGAGGAAGGAACGGATGTTCACCCAACGTAAAAAATGGCTTTCGGGTGTTTTAGCCGGCTTAATGGTAGCCGCGTCCGTCACCGCATCTGCGGAAGAGAAAACGCTGCATATTTATAACTGGTCTGATTACATCGCGCCGGACACACTGGAGAACTTCCAGAAAGAAAGCGGCATTAAAGTCGTGTATGACGTGTTTGACTCCAACGAGGTGTTGGAAGGCAAACTGATGGCCGGCAGTACAGGGTTTGACCTGGTGGTGCCTTCCGCCAGTTTCCTGGGGCGTCAGATCAGTGCCGGTGTCTTTCAGCCGCTGGATAAAAGCAAACTGCCAAACTACAAAAACCTTGATCCTGAGTTGATGAAACTTATCGAGGAACACGATCCAGGCCATAAATATGCCGTGCCGTATCTGTGGGCGACCACCGGTATTGGCTACAACGTGGATAAAGTGAAAGCCGTGTTGGGCAAAGATGCGCCGGTTAACAGTTGGGATCTGGTGCTGAAACCGGAAAATCTGGAAAAACTCAAGAGCTGCGGTGTCTCCTTCCTTGACGCACCGGCTGAAATTTATGCCACGGTGCTTAACTATCAGGGCAAAAACCCGAACAGCACCAACGAGGCGGATTACACCAAAGATGCGACCGATCTGCTGCTGAAATTGCGTCCGAACATCCGCTACTTCCACTCGTCTCAGTACATCAACGATCTGGCCAACGGCGATATTTGTGTGGCAATCGGTTGGGCTGGCGATGTCCTGCAAGCGGCGAACCGGGCGAAAGAAGCGAAAAACGGCGTGAACATTAGCTACAGCATTCCGAAGGAAGGCGCGCTGGCGTTTTTTGACGTATTTGCGATTCCAAAAGATGCCAAGAATCTGGATTCAGCCTATCAGTTCCTTAACTATTTGCTGAGACCGGAAGTGATTGCCAACATCAGTAACCATGTGTATTACGCCAACCCCAATAAAGAGGCGACAGCACTGGTGAAAGATGAAGTGCGCAACAATCCGAATATTTATCCGCCTGCGGATATTCGGGCCAAATTGTACACTCTCAAAGTGCAATCTCCCAAAATCGACCGCGTGATTACGCGCTCGTGGACCAAGGTAAAAAGCGGTAAATAATCGCCGGCCTTGATTCCACTTTCATGCAACAGGCGGCTCAACCCCGCCTGTTTGTGTTATTTGTGTCGCAGTCATGTGACTGCGATTTTGTTCTGCTTCTGCCGGAGAGCAATATTAAGTGAACGAAGCGATTCCCCGCCCCAAGCCCCAGAAGGCAGCCACGCCGTTGCTGGAAGTGCGCAACCTGACCAAATCCTATGATGGTCAGTTTGCGGTTGATGACGTCAGTCTGACCATCTACAAAGGTGAGATTTTCGCCCTGTTGGGCGCCTCAGGATGTGGCAAATCCACGCTGCTTCGCATGTTGGCTGGCTTTGAACAGCCTACCCAAGGGCAAATTGTGCTGGACGGGCAGGACCTGTCTCTGGTGCCGCCTTACCAACGTCCGATCAATATGATGTTTCAGTCTTACGCGTTGTTCCCGCATATGACGGTGGAGAAGAATATCGCTTTTGGCCTGAAACAGGACAAGCTGTCACGCGGCGAAATCAATGATCGCGTGGAAGAGATGCTGACGCTGGTGCATATGCAGGAATTCGCCGGACGTAAACCGCATCAGCTTTCCGGCGGTCAGCGTCAGCGCGTGGCACTGGCGCGTAGCCTGGCTAAACGTCCCAAACTGTTGTTGCTGGATGAGCCGATGGGCGCGCTGGATAAAAAATTGCGTGACCGTATGCAATTGGAAGTGGTCGATATCCTGGAGAGAGTGGGGGTGACTTGCGTGATGGTCACGCACGATCAGGAAGAAGCCATGACCATGGCAGGCCGTATCGCCATTATGAATCGCGGCAAGTTCGTGCAGATTGGCGAGCCGGAAGAGATATACGAAAACCCGAACAGCCGCTTCAGCGCCGAGTTTATTGGTTCGGTCAACATGTTCGAAGGGTTGCTGAAAGAACGCCAGGATGATGCGCTTATCGTGCAGAGTCCGGGGCTGGTGCATCCGCTGAAGGTCAATTCGGATGTGTCGGTGGTGGACGGCGTGCCGGTATATATCGCGCTGCGTCCGGAAAAAATCATGCTGTGCGAAGACGTGCCGGCAGACGGCTGTAACTTTGCTGTGGGTGAAGTGGTACACATCGCTTATCTGGGCGATCTCTCTATCTACCATGTTCGGTTGAACAGCGGGCAGACTATCAGCGCCCAGTTGCAAAACGCCGACCGATTCCGTAAAGGCTCGCCCACCTGGGGGGATGAAGTCCGCTTGTGCTGGGATGCGGACAGCTGTGTGGTGCTGACGGTGTAACGGGAGAAGACGCTATGGCGATGTTATCTGAACAACATGAACCACCTGGCCAGTCAATGAGTCCACTGCGCGCCACGTTGGCTAGGCTACGTCTGGCGCATGGCCGCAAGCTGGTTATCGCGCTGCCCTATCTGTGGCTGCTATGCCTGTTTATGCTGCCGTTTCTGATCGTCTTCAAGATCAGTTTTGCGGAGATGGCGCGTACTGTGCCGCCTTACACCGATTTGATTGAATGGGCGGAGGATCGGCTGCAAATCAGCCTGAATATCGGTAATTACCTGCAACTGCTGTCCGACCCGCTGTACATCGACGCTTATCTGCAGTCGCTGAAAGTGGCGGCGATTTCTACCTTGTGCTGTCTGGCCGTGGGGTACCCAATGGCGTGGGCAGTAGCGCACAGCAAGCCGTCCACTCGCAACATCTTGTTGCTGCTGGTGATTCTGCCGTCATGGACCTCGTTCCTGATCCGTGTATATGCCTGGATGGGAATTCTTAAAGACAACGGCATTCTGAATAATTTCCTGATCTGGCTTGGGGTTATCGATCAGCCACTGGTGATTTTGCATACCAATCTGGCGGTGTATATCGGTGTGGTCTATTCCTATCTGCCATTTATGGTGTTGCCGATTTACACCGCGCTGACCCGCCTTGATTACTCGCTGGTTGAAGCTTCGCTGGATTTGGGCGCCAGGCCGGTAAAAACCTTCTTTAGCGTGATTGTGCCGCTGACCAAAGGCGGCATTATCGCCGGGTCGATGCTGGTATTCATTCCCACCGTGGGTGAGTACGTGATTCCTGAACTGTTGGGTGGACCGGACAGCATTATGATTGGTCGCATTCTGTGGCAGGAGTTCTTCAATAACCGTGACTGGCCGGTGGCATCGGCGGTGGCGATGGTGATGCTATTCCTGCTAATCGTACCGATCATCTGGTTCCATAAACATCAGAATAAAGTTGCGGAGGATCAGGCATGAACAATTTACCGGTCGTGCGTTCGCCGTGGCGAACACTGATTCTGGTGCTGGGATACAGCTTTCTGTATGCACCGATGTTGATGCTGGTTGTCTATTCCTTCAATAGTTCCCGTCTGGTGACGGTGTGGGCGGGTTGGTCCACCCAGTGGTACGGCGCGTTGTTTGAAGATTCTGCGATGATCAGCGCGGTATTACTTAGCCTGACTATAGCGGCGGCGTCGGCCACCATGGCGGTGGTATTGGGGACGCTGGCGGCGGTAGTGATGGTGCGCTTCGGCAATTTCCGTGGTTCTAACGGGTTTGCTTTTATGCTGACCGCGCCGCTGGTCATGCCGGATGTGATCACCGGGTTGTCGCTGTTGCTGCTGTTTGTGGCGTTGGCGCAGGCTATCGGCTGGCCGGCAGAACGCGGTATGTTGACCATCTGGCTGGCGCACGTCACATTCTGTTCGGCATATGTCACCGTGGTTATCAGTGCCCGCCTGCGCGAGTTGGATCATTCGATTGAAGAAGCGGCGATGGATCTGGGGGCGACGCCGCTGAAGGTGTTTTTTATCATCACTGTGCCGATGATAGCACCAGCGCTGGTGTCCGGCTGGCTGCTGGCCTTTACCCTGTCGCTGGATGATCTGGTGATTGCCAGCTTTGTCTCCGGTCCTGGTGCCACTACGTTGCCGATGCTGGTTTTTTCCAGCGTAAGAATGGGTGTTAACCCGCAAATTAACGCGCTGGCGTCTCTGATATTGTTGGTAGTAGGCATTATCGGTTTGATTGTCTGGTGGTTTATGGCCAGGGCGGAAAAGCAACGTCAGCGTGATTTGCAAAAAGCAAGGCGTGGCTGATAGCGTTTCGGTTTCGCCCTGAACTTGCCAATTTTCGCCACGTCGCCATACTTTCTGGTGGCGTGGCGATTTCAGGGGGAACGCAATCATACTGTACGGTAAACGGGAACTGCCGCGACGTGGCATGTTTGCCCCCGTCGCTATCATGGTGGCAGGTTCAGCGATTATCGCTACCCGGTGTATGGGGATCGTCCTGACTATCAGTGAACTGGGGCTGAATGGTTTTGGTGGTTGGCTTAGCAGTAGCGCCAAACAGTGGGACAGTACGTTGGTACTACTGGCTGCGTTGTTGGTGGTGTGTCTCGAAGTTCGCTGCGGATTTGCGGTACTCAGTGGGTTGAATTGGGGGCGCTGGTGCTTCCTGCTAACCCAGTTCCTGGTGACGCTCTACATGCTGACGGCGTCGCTGATGGAGTTTTTGCCACCGATTTTTCATGTCAGCGGCGACGGTATCGGTGAGATTTTGCACCATTTGCTGATGCAGCGGTTGCCGGATTTTCTGCTGATTTTGCTGTTGTTTCTGCCCCGGCGCAGCCAGCGTTTTTTTACACGCCATCCCTAACTTTCTCGCACGGGGGTGATACAATCAGCCTCCTTGATGTTGACGACAGATTCCAGACTCTCCATGCAATGTGCCCGCTATAACGACGGCTTGTGCCGTTCCTGTCAATGGCTGGAAACCGCCTATTCGCAGCAGGTAACCGATAAGCAGCAGCATCTGCTTGGCTTGCTGGCCGCGCTTCCTGTTCAGCGCTGGCTGATGCCAGTAACCTCGGCGGAAATCGCCTTTCGCAATAAAGCTAAGATGGTCGTTAGTGGTAGTGTCGAACGCCCGCTGCTGGGGATGCTGCATCGTGATGGTGCGGCGGTGGATCTTTGTGATTGTCCGCTGTATCCCGACAGTTTTGTGCCAGTGTTTAGCGTATTGAAAACGTTCATTGCCCACGCCGGGCTGACGCCCTATAACGTTGCCCGACGCCGGGGGGAACTGAAATATTTGCTGTTGACGCA